>NZ_JBHXRY010000011.1:166333-180708 GCF_042714895.1 Nocardia sp. NPDC058666 | reverse complement strand
GCCCGGTCCCATTCCGAACCCGGAAGCTAAGGCCACCTGCGCCGATGGTACTGCACTCGACAGGGTGTGGGAGAGTAGGACACTGCCGGAACATCCTTCGCGATAGGGGACCCTTATTTGGGTCCCCTATCGGCGTTTGTGGACTCGATACGAGTTCGGTACGCCAGGCGGACGATGCCCCGTCCTTCGTCCGTGGTTGAATTCTTAGTGGCGGGGCCATGACATCACTCCCCGGAGGACGGGGAACCTAGAGAGGGATCGCCGTGTCGGAACACAACGACGGACGGAAGCCTTTCCGCCGGGACGGAGACGCCCCCGGTTTCGGTCGGCCGACCGATCGCCCCCGTGGCGGACACGGTGACAATCGCGGCTCCGGCCGTGGCGAAGGCGGCGGCTACCCCAAGCGCGACGACGCCGGCCGTGGCGGCAGCTCCGATCGTGGTAGCTCCGACCGGGGCGGATTCCGTCGCAATGACGACAATCGCGGCACCGGCGGCTCCAGCCGTTCCGAGGGCCAGCGTGGCGGATACAACCGTGACGACCGCGGCGGCAGCTCCGACCGCGGTGGATTCAAGCGCAATGACAGTGGCGACCGCGGCGGCTACCAGCGCCGTGACGACGCCGGTCGTGGCGGTTCCAGCGATCGCGGTGGCTCCGGTGACCGCGGTGGTTTCCGACGCAACGACGGCGGCAGTGATCGTCCTTCGGGCGGTTACGGCGGCGGCGATCGTGGTGGATACCGCGGCAACAGCGACAGTTCCCGTGGTGGTTCCGATCGCGGCGTCTCGTCCGATCGTGGTGGTTACCAGCGTCGCGACGACAACAAGAGCGGCTACCCCAAGCGCGATGACGCGGGTCGCGGCGGTTACCAGAAGCGTGACGACAACGATCGCGGCGGATTCAAGCGCAGCGACAGTGGCGACCGCGGCGGCTACCAGCGCCGCGATGACGCCGGTCGTGGTGGCTCCGGTGACCGTGGTGGTTTCCGACGTAACGACGGCGGCAGTGATCGTCCCTCGGGCGGTTATGGTGGCGGCGATCGCGGTGGTTACCGCGGCAACAACGATGACCGTCGTGGTGGCTCGGATCGTGGCGGCTCGTCCGATCGTGGCGGCTACCAGCGTCGCGACGACAACAAGAGCAGCTACCCCAAGCGCGATGACGCAGGTCGCGGCGGCTACCAGAAGCGCGATGACAACGATCGCGGTGGCTACCAGAAGCGTGACGACAATGATCGCGGCGGGTTCAAGCGCAGCGACAGTGGCGACCGCGGCGGCTACCAGCGCCGTGACGACGCCAGCCGTGGTGGCTCGGGCGATCGCGGTGGTTTCCGACGCAATGACGGCGGCAGTGATCGTCCCTCGGGCGGTTACAGCGGCGGCGACCGCGGTGGATACCGCGGCAACAACGACAGCTCCCGTGGTGGCTCGGGTGGCGGCTTCCGTCGCAACGAAGGCGACGACCGTTCGCGCGGCAGCTCGGATCGCGGAAGCGATCGTGGCGGCAGCTCGGATCGTGGCGGCTACCAGCGTCGCGACGACAACAAGAGCAGCTACCCCAGGCGCGACGACAATAAGAGTGGCTACCCCAAGCGTGACGACAAGGGTGGATACCCGCGTCGTGACGACAACAAGGGCGGCTATCAGAAGCGCGACGACAACGATCGCGGCCCCAAGCGTGACGACGATCGTGGCAGCGGGTTCAAGCGTGACGCCCGCACCGCCGGTCAGGGCCGCTTCGTCGGCGAAGACGGCAAGCCGCTCAACGGCACCTACCGGGAGAAGCGCGCCGAGCGCGAAAGCGATGTGCTCGGTGTGGTCTCGGCAGCGGACTACGACACCGACGAGTCGGCCAACAACGACAGCCCGGCCTCGTCGGGCGCTTCGGACAACACGTCCGCAGCAGTCGGCGACAAGCCCGTATCGGCAGCGTCCACTGAGCAGTCCGAGGACTCCCTGCAGCCGCCCGCGGCTCGGGTAGCCGACACGGACAAGCCCGCAACCGCTGATGCGGGTGCGGACAGCAGCGAGAACGACCGTCCTCGCAGTGCGGATCGTCCCCGTGACGAGTCGGGCGACAGCTCGGCTGCCGATCTCGACAACGGGACTCGTTCTGCGGATCGCGATTCCGATCGCGAGAACCAGTCCGGCACCGCAGCTGCCTCGGACCGTGACGACACCCCGCGTGACGATCGCGGCGATTCGGCGCGTTTCGCAGCCCCGCGTAGCACCGACCGTGACGATCGCCCCCGTGGCGATGCTGATCGTGGCGAGCGGCGTGGATTCGCCGATCGCGGTGTTCGTGCCCGTGACGACCGGTCGCGCGGCGGCTCGGAGTCCGGTCCGCGTTCGGGTGACTTCGGTGGCGATGATCGTCGTCGTGGTGGCGAAGGTGCTCGGACCACGGGTGGACGTCCTGACGATCGTCGGGCGGCTCGTCCCGAGGAGCCGGATCTGCCCGAGGACGTGGTGGCCTCCGATCTGGATCCGGCCGTGCGCCGCGACCTGCTGAGCCTGGACAAGAACAACGCCGATTCGGTGGCCCGACACATGGTGATGGCTGTCGAACTGCTCGAAGACGACCCGCGTCTGGCCCTGTCGCACGCCCGGGCCGCCCGTCAGCGGGCCGGTCGCATCGCGGTGGTTCGTGAGACCGCCGGTGTGGTGGCCTACCACGCCGAGGAGTGGGCCGAGGCGCTGTCGGAGCTGCGGACCGCGCGACGCATGTCCGGTGGTGCCGGGCTGCTCGCGGTCATGGCGGACTGTGAGCGTGGTCTGGGCAGGCCGGAACGGGCCATCGAGCTCGGTCGCAGTGAGGAAGCGCAGACGCTGGAAGGCGACGAAGCCGCCGAGCTGCGGATGGTCGTCGCGGGCGCCAGGATGGATCTGGGTCAGTTCGACCAGGCCGTGGTGACCCTGCAGGCCTGCGATCTGGACCCGTCTCGCACCGGTTCGCCGGCCGCGCGCCTGTTCTACGCCTACGCCGACGCGCTGGTCGCGGCAGGCCGCACCGATGAGGGCCTGCAGTGGTTCCTCAACGCCGCAGCAGCCGATCTCGACGACGAAACCGACGCCGAGGAGCGGGCAACCGAACTCACCGGCGACGCGCAGTAGTAGCAACACCGAGGCCGCAGGCCGGGAACTTCCGAGTTCCTGGCCTGCGGCCTTTTTGCGTGGGCGGTGCGGTCCGCGGCGCGCTGGGGGAGCAGTACGTTTCCGCGCACACCGTGCACGAACACGGCCCCCATGCTCGATCATGAACGGTGCGAGGACTATTCGACAGCGCAGCGATCGAAAGCTGTCGGTGCCTTCGCCTAGGGTCGCAGATGTGCTCGACCCGGCAGTGACAACGGAGTGAGGGTGGATGAACCGGCTACGCGACCGATATGACGCTTTGTTGCTCGACCTGGACGGAACGCTGTACCGCGGGCCCGAGGTGATCGAGGGTGCGCCGAAAGCGCTTGCCCCGGACGGTGTTTCGGCGCAGCGATTGGTGTACGTCACCAATAACGCCGCGCGCGGACCTGGTTCGGTGGCGCACCACCTGGACGAGCTGGGCTACCCCGCCACCGCCGACGACGTGGTGACCAGCGCGCAAGCCGCCGCCCGCATGCTCGCGCAACGTCTGAACCCCGGCGACAAGGTCCTGGTCGTTGGCACCGACGACCTGGTCGCCGAGGTGAAAGCCGTCGGCCTCGACCCCATCCGCCGATTCGGCGACACCCCACCGGCGGCGGTCGTGCAAGGTCACTCACCCACCACCGCCTGGCCGGACCTGGCCGAAGCGGCCTACGCCCTGCGCACGGGCGCGCTGTGGATCGCCGCCAACGCCGACCGCACCCTGCCCAACGAACGCGGCCTCGCCCCCGGCAACGGCTCGATGATCGCAGCGCTGTCCACCGCCTCCGATCGTGAGCCGCTGGTCGCGGGCAAGCCCTATGCCCCGCTGATGGAAGACGCGATCGAACGCGCGGGCACCCGCAATGCCTTGGTCGTTGGCGACCGTCTCGACACCGATATCGAGGGCGCCAACGGCATGAGCCTGGACTCGCTGCTCGTGCTGACCGGCGTCAGCACCCTGGATGAGGTGATCATCGCCCCCGCCGCCCGGGTCCCGACCTACATCGCCGCCACCCTCGACGCGCTCAACCACCCCCCGCTGGCCGAACCGGCCGCACCCGCGGACATCGCGGAACTGTTGCGGGCGAACCCGGGGCGAGCGATACGGGTGCGCGCGGCCGATTCGGAAATCCGATAGCGTTGACGCCACGATGAGTACTGCGAGTTCACCGCCGAACGGCGCGTCACAGCCACCCCGGCCCGGAATTCCGGTGCCGGGCGCTCACCTTTCCGGCGCGCAGCCGGAACCGGCCGACCCGAGCCGGATCACGGCCGAGGTCGACCAGTTGCTGGCCGAGCTGGGTCCGCGGCCTGCCGCGAGCCCGGCGGAGAACACGGAGACCGGCGCCGACATCACCCGTCGTGCCCGCATCCTCGAGCAGGCGCACGACGTTCTCGTCGACGCGCTGGCGACCGTGGACAAGATCTGAGGTGGCCAGACGAGCGCGGGTGGACGCCGAACTGGTTCGGCGCGGATTGGCGCGATCGCGAGAACACGCGGTCGAGCTGATCAGCGCGGGCCGTGTCCTGATCGCCGGCACGGTGGCGGTGAAACCGGCCACGGCCGTGGAGACGGGAACCCCGCTGATCGTGCGGGAGGAACCCGACGAGGTGTCGTGGGCCTCGCGCGGTGCGCACAAGCTGCTGGGCGCGCTCGAGGCCTTCGAACCCGAGGGCGTCAGCGTCGCGGGTAAACGGTGTCTGGATGCGGGCGCGTCGACCGGTGGGTTCACCGATGTGCTGCTCAACAAGGGCGCGCGGGAGGTGGTCGCGGTCGATGTCGGCTACGGCCAACTGATCTGGCGACTGCAGAACGACGACCGGGTCCAGGTGTTCGATCGCACCAACGTGCGCAACATCACCCCCGAATCCATCAGCGGCACAGTCGATATCGTCGTCGGTGACCTGTCGTTCATCTCGCTGGCGCTGGTACTGCCCGCGCTTGCCGCCTGCGCGGCCGACGGTGCGGACCTGCTGCCGATGGTGAAGCCGCAGTTCGAGGTCGGCAAGGACCGGGTCGGTTCGGGCGGGGTCGTGCGCGATCCCGCGCTGCGGATCGAGGTGGTGTGCGATGTGGCCACGGCCGCGGCCGCGCTCGGCCTGCGCACCCTCGGCGTGGTGGCCAGTCCGCTGCCGGGACCGTCGGGCAATGTCGAGTATTTCCTGTGGTTGCGCAAGGTCGGCCCGTTCGACTACGACGCCGAGCAGGTGCGGGCGCTGGTCGCCACCGCTGTCGAGGAGGGTCCGCAGTGAGCACGCACGCCGACGGCAGGGAGATCCTGCTCGTCGCCCATCCCGGTCGCGCGGAGATCATCGAGACCGCGCACCGGGTGGCGAAGATCTTCGCCGAAGCGGGCATTTGCTTGCGGGTGCTGGCCGACGAAGCCGACAGCACCCGTTTCGAGGACGAAGCCGGCTACCCGGTGCGGGTGGTGCCGCACAGCCCGTCCGCCGCGCAAGGCTGTGAGATGGTGCTCGCCCTCGGCGGCGACGGCACGTTCCTGCGCGCGGCCGAACTCGGCAGGCCCGCGGGCGTGCCGGTGCTGGGAATCAACCTGGGCCGCATCGGTTTTCTCACCGAAGCTGAGGCGGAGAACCTGGACGAGGCGCTGTCGCAGGTGGTCGATCGTGACTACCAGGTGGAAAACCGGATGACCATCGACGTCACCGTGCGCGTGGACGACACGGTCGTCGAACGTGGCTGGGCGTTGAACGAGGCCAGCATCGAGAACGCGCAGCGAATGGGCGTGCTGGAGGTGGTGCTCGAAGTCGACGGCCGCCCGGTCTCGTCGTTCGGCTGCGACGGCATTCTCATCTCCACCCCGACCGGTTCGACCGCGTACGCCTTCTCGGCGGGCGGTCCGGTGGTGTGGCCCGAACTCGAGGCCATGCTGGTGATCCCGAGCAACGCGCACGCGTTGTTCGCGCGACCACTGGTGACCAGTCCGGAATCGTTGATCGCAGTGGAGACCGTGGCCACCGGTCACGACGCGATCGTGTTCCTCGACGGCAGACGCACCCTCGCGTTGCCGCGGGGCGGGCGTGCCGAAGTGGTGCGCGGACAACAATCGGTGCGGTGGGTGCGCCTGGATTCGGCGCCGTTCGCCGACCGGATGGTGCGTAAGTTCCAGCTGCCGGTCACCGGCTGGCGGGGCAGACAGCGAACGGAAGAGCACTGATGCTGACAGAGATCAGGATTGACGGACTCGGCGTCATCTCCACGGCCACCGCCCAGTTCCACGCGGGTTTGACCGTGCTCACCGGCGAGACCGGTGCGGGCAAGACCATGGTCGTGACCAGCTTGCACCTGCTCAGCGGTGCGCGCGCGGACGCGGGACGCGTGCGTCTGGGCGCGGCGAAAGCCGTGGTGGAGGGTCGTTTCGTCGTCGATGATGTGAACGAGGCGGCGCGCGCTGCGGTCGGGGAAGTGCTGGAATCCGCCGGTGCCGAAGCCGATGAGGACGGCAGCGTGATCGCGGTCCGCACGGTCAACAGCGACGGGCGTTCGCGCGCGCACCTGGGTGGGCGCGGGGTGCCCGCCGCGGTGCTGGGGGAGTTCACCTCCCGACTGCTGACCGTGCACGGCCAGAACGACCAGTTGCGACTGCAACGCCCCGAACAGCAACTGTCCGCGCTGGACCAGTTCGCCGGTGACGGTGTCGCCGCACTGCTGCGCAAGTACCAGGTGCATCGCAGGTCCTGGCTCGACGCCCGCACGGAACTGCTCGAACGCACCGCGCGCAGTAGGGAATTGGCGCTCGAAGCCGACCGGCTGAAGTACTCACTCAACGAGATCGACGGCATCGCCCCCGAACCCGGCGAGGACACGCACCTGACCGCGGAGATCCGCAGGCTCAGCGACCTCGATTCGCTGCGTGAAGCTGCCGTCGCCGCGCACGAGTCCCTGTCGGGTCCCAGCGACGCACCGGCCGACGGCGGTGGCGTGCTCGACCTGCTCGGTGGCGCCCGCGCCCGCCTGGAATCCGCCGACGACCCGGCCCTGGCCGCGCTTGCACCGCACTTGGGTGAGGCGATCGCGGTGGTGGTCGACGTGACAACCGAACTCAGCAGTTACTTGTCAGAACTGCCGTCGGATCCCAGCGCGCTGGACTCGATGCTGACTCGTCAGGCCGAACTCAAGTCGCTGACCCGCAAATACGCCCCCGATATCGACGGCGTGATCGCCTGGGCCGACGAATCGCGCGCACGCCTGGACTCGCTCGACGTGTCCGAGGAAACCCTGGCCAAACTCGCGGGTGAAGTCGAGATCGCCGCGGGCAAGGTGCGCGAAGCGGCCCGCAAGCTCAGTGCCGCGCGTGCCAAGTCGGCCGGAAAGCTGGCCGGCGCGGTGAGCACCGAATTGGGCGGGCTGGCGATGGGAAAGGCGCGCCTGGAAGTCCAGGTCCGCCCGATGCAGGCCGCTGCCCAGGACTCCGCGCCGCTGGACATCGACGGGGTGCTGCTGCACGCCGGGTCCAACGGTTGCGACGAAGTGGAGTTCCGGCTGTCCGCGCACTCCGGCGCGCAATCGCTGCCGCTGAGCAAAAGCGCATCCGGCGGTGAACTCTCGCGCGTGATGCTGGCACTGGAAGTGGTGCTCGCCGGTTCCGATCACGGCGCGACCATGGTGTTCGACGAGGTCGACGCCGGCGTCGGCGGCCGCGCCGCGGTGGAGATCGGCAAGCGCCTAGCGCGTCTGGCCCGCACCCACCAGGTCATCGTGGTCACCCACCTGCCCCAGGTCGCCGCCTTCGCCGACACCCACCTGGTGGTGAACAAGTCCGATGACGGAAAAGGCAAGGTGGACAGCGGAGTTCGCACGCTGACCGACGACGAACGGGTGATCGAACTGGCTCGCATGCTCGCGGGTCTGGACGACACCGAGACCGGCCGCGCCCACGCGGAAGAACTACTGGAAACCGCCCGCGCCGAGCGATTACCTGTCTGACTAACAGCGACGTCGCCCGCCGATAACGGCAGGCGACGTCGTGTCGAAGATCAGCGCAGGGCTTTGCGCACGCCGCCGATGAGCTGGTTGGTCAGCTGACGCAGACCGAATTCGAGCACCGGTGCGGGCACGGGCAGCGACGGCTGCGAGTCCATCGTGTACACCACGCGGGTGCCGCCCTCGGCGGTGTCGGCGAAGGTGACGCTGCCCACGTGCTGCTTGACCGGCGCACCCTTGACGATCTTGTATTCCATCAGTTCGCCGGGGACCAGCGCGGTGATCTCCTCGGTGACGCCGACCTTGCCGAAGCCGAGCAGGTGCTGGGCGCCGATGCCGGTGGTCGGGTCGCCGGCCTTGACGAGCTTGACCTGGATCGGCAGGTACGGGCTGACGGCTTCACGCTCGGTGAAGAGGCGGTAGACGATGTCGCGAGGTGCGTCGAAAACCGTCTCGACGATGCTGCGTGGCATGAATGTGTCTCCTGTCGGAAAGTATCTGTGACCCGCAGCATACGGGTATCGCTCGGCCGCATTCGGACCTGGCCGGGCGGGCATCGGGCGCCGTCGGTCGTCGCGGGAAGTCGGCGCGCCTCCACCAAAGGTTGAGGGTTTGGGCTCATCATCGGCCACATGAAGATGCCGGCGCTGTTGTCACGGAACACGGAAACGCTGCCCGGTGTCGCCGGGATCGCCCGGGTGGATCGCGATACCGGGCGATTGTTGCGGCGGGTCGGGGCGGGCGACGTGGTTGTCCTGGATCAAACCGACCTGGACCGTCACACCGCGGATCGACTGGTCGAGGCGGGCGTGCTGGCGGTGATCAATACCTCGCCGTCGATTTCGGGCCGCTATCCCAATCTGGGCCCGGAAGTCTTGGTGGCCAACGGCATCGTGCTCATGGATACCGTGTCCTCGGACGCGTTCGGCCGGATCAAGGACGGCGCCAAGGTGCGCATCGACGGCGGCATCGTCTACGCCGACAAGCTGACCAAGAAGGAACCCGAGGTCCTGGTCGAGGGCATCGAGTTCGACGAGGCGGCCATCGCGGATCGAATGCTGGAGGCGCGCAACGGCCTTGCCGACCACCTCGACGCATTCGCGGGCAACACCACCGAATTCGTGCGCACCGAGAGCGCGCTGCTGATCGACGGGGTCGGGGTGCCCGAGATCGAGTTGGACATGCGCGATCGGCACGTGGTCGTGATAGCCGACGGCTCCGGCCATCTCGAGGAACTGACCAAACTCAAGCCGTTCATCAAGGAGTACGCGCCGATCCTGATCGGTGTCGGCAGCGGCGCCGACGCGTTGCGCAAGCTCAAGTACACCCCCGACCTGATCGTGGGCGATCCCGACGAAATCAGCACGGAGACACTGAAATCCGGCGCGGAGATGATCCTGCCCGCCGACACCGACGGCCACGCCAAGGGTCTGGAACGAATCCAGGATCTGGGCATCGGCGCCACGACGTTCCCCTCGTCGGGTTCGCCGACCGATCTCGCGCTGATGCTGGCCGACCATCACGGCGCCTCGCTGATCGTGCTGGCGGGTGCCCCCGCGTCGCTCGAGGACTTCTTCGACCGTGGTCGCCGCGACAGCAACCCGGCCACCTTCCTGACCCGGTTGAAGGTCGGTTCGAAGCTGGTCGACGCGAACGCGGTGTCGACCCTGTACCGGCATCGTTCCGCCGGCGCCGCGGTGGCCCTGGTGGTGTTGGCCGCGCTGGTGGCGATCGTGGTGGTGATCCTGGCCTCACGCAGCGGCACCGAGGTGCTGGACTGGGCGATCGAGTACTGGAACAGCTTCGTCCTGTGGGTGCGTGGTCTGCTGTGATCTCGCTGCGTCAACACGCCATCTCGATCGCGGCGATCTTCCTCGCGCTGGCGATCGGGGTGGTTCTCGGTTCGCACACTCTCGCCGGTGACATGATCTCGGGCCTGCGCTCGGACAAAACCGGCCTGAACACCCAGGTAGACGAGCTGACCGCCCAGAACGCCCTGCTGACAGCCCGCCTCGATGCCGCCGACCAGTTCATCGCGGGCTCGGCCCCTCGCATCCTGAACGGCACCCTGGCCGACCGCACCGTCGTCGTCCTCACCACCCCCGACGCCGACCCGGCCGACATCGACGGCGTCACCAACTCCCTGCGCACAGCAGGCGCGACCGTGACCGGCCGCGTCGCCCTCACCGACGCCTTCGTCGACGCGGGGGAGGGCGACCGCATGCGCTCCACCCTGACCAACATCGTCCCCGCGGGCGCCCAGCTCAACACCGGCGCCGTCGACCAGGGCAGTCTCGCAGGCGACCTCCTGGGCCTGTCCCTGCTCCAAGACCCCACCACCAACCGCCCCCGCAGCACCCCCGAGGAACTGTCCCTCATCCTCGAAACCCTCCGCGGCGGCAACTTCCTCACCTATACCGAGCCCCCCACGAGACCAGCGCAACTCGCGGTCGTGATCACCGGCAACGGTGTCGAACCCGACGCCGGCCAGGGGGCGACGGTCGCCCGCTTCACCGCCGCCCTGCGGGCACGCGCCGCGGGCACAGTCCTGGCCGGCCGGCCGGGCGCCGCCGAGGGCAACGCCGCGATCGCCAACGTCCGAGCTCAGGCCCCCCTCGCGACCACGGTCACCACGGTCGACAACATCGATCGCGAAATAGGCCGGGTGACAACAACACTCGCCCTGACAGAACAACTCACCGGCGGCGCGGGCCGCTACGGAACAGGCACCTCAGCGACCTCGCTGACCCTGGTGGCAATGCCCCGCTGATCCTGCGATAAGCCGAGGCGCACGGGACCGGGTCGATCAGTGGACGTCGTGCGGTGCTGGGCGCCAGCATGCGCCCAATAGCAGCGCTGCCGACCCGATGCCGAGAACCGCCGAGATCGCGAGCGCTGCCATACCGTCGATCTCGATGCCGAAAAGGTGGTCGGCCGACCAACGGCCAGGTCCGAGCGTGGCGGACGCCAGGGCTGTCGCGGCGAGAACCGCCGTGTACTCCCACCCCTGACCCGGCCGGAAGATGAAGAACCCGTTGCGCAGGTGCGCGGTGATCATGGCGACCGTCATCGTCGAGACAACGGCGGCCGCGGCGAACGGGGTGAGCAGTCCGACGATGAGCAGCAGACCCGACGCGATCTCGGTCACCGTGGCGAGCACGGCGTGTAGCTTTCCTGGCCGCAGCCCGATCGAGGCGAACCAGCCGGCTGTGCCCGCCAGTTTGCCGCCGCCCCAGGCGTGGTTCACCCCGTGGGCCAGGACGACCGCGCCGAGGGTCAGGCGCAGGATCAGGGCGGCGGTGTCGACGGCGTTCACGCGGACTGCCTGTCCAGCGTGGCACCGCTGGTCCGCTGCGCGGCGGGCTGCCAGCCGGGCGGAGCGAAGACGTAGCCGAGCCGGTCACGCCAACGCTTCGCCCGGCGAACGTCGCCGATGATGTTGCCGTACTCGCGGTACTGCAGTTTCAGCACGTTGTAGGTACCGACCGGGGTGGTGAGACCGTAAGTGGGGGTGTGCAATTCGGGCTGGAAGGTGCCGAACATCCGGTCCCAGACAATCAGGATGCCGCCGTAGTTGCGGTCCAGGTACACCGGGTCGCTGCCGTGATGCACGCGGTGATGTGAGGGCGTGTTGAACACGAATTCGATCGGGCGCCACATCTTGTCGATTGTCTCGGTGTGGGTGAAGAACTGGTAGATGAGGTTGAGGGCGAACGCGACGTAGATGGTCCACGGCGCGAAGCCCAGTAACGGCAACGGGAGCCAGAAGATCGCCTCCGACCACGGGTTCCACTTCTGTCGCAGCGCGGTGCCGAGGTTGAAGTACTCGCTCGAGTGATGGGCTTGGTGTGCGGCCCAGCCGATCCGGACGCGGTGGGAGAACCGGTGATTGCAGTACCAGGCGATATCGACGACCAGCAGCAGTAGCGGCCAGTACCACCACGCGTCGGTCGGTAGATGCCAAGGCGCGAGCTCCACCCACACGACCACGAACAGCAGCAGCGTCAGCGCCTTGAAGATCAGCATGGCCACCAGCGCGCCCATGCCCATGCTGAGGCTGGTTCGCGTGTCGATCGGGGAGTAGGCGCGCGGGGTGGATTCCTCGCCCGCGTGACGCAGGCTCATCGCCTCGATGCCGATCAACACGAAGAAGACCGGGACGGCATAGAGCAACGGGTTGTTGATGTGGTCCCACAACGTAGACAGCAAGCCGGTGGCCGAGATCGGCCGCACCGGCTATGCCGGGCTCTCGCTGGCAGACGTCGCACAGCGTGCTGAGGTATCGAAACCGCTGGTGTACACCTATTTTCAGTCCAAGGACCTGGTGTATGTCGCGTGCGTGGAACGGGCCGAGGCCATCCTGTGCGATGCGATCGAATCGGCGATCACCGCGGGTGACGACCTGCTGATGGCACAACGAACCCTCGACGCGCTCTTCGTCGCACTGGAGCCACGTCCACACGACTGGACCGTTGTGTTCGACCGGTCCCATCCCGAGGAGGGCCCCGCCGCCGACGCCGCTCGCCGGGCCCGGCGCCGCATCGCGGCGCAAGCTGCCCGCGGCGTGGCAGGCGCGCTGGGCGCCGTCGAGCTCGCCGACCCCGCCGATCTTTCCGCTCTCACCGACATCTGGATGGGCGCGGTCACCTCACTGGTCCTGTGGTGGTTGCGTCATCCCGAGCAGACCGCGGCGCAGATGAGCGCTCGCAGTCGCCGTCTGGTCGCTGCCCTCATCGCCGCCGCCCGCTGATGGTCGAGGATGCCGCCCTGGACGCTGAGTAACTCGCAGAGCATCTCGTGGGACGCGAACGAGGCGGCGAGACACTTCGGTCGAACGAAAGACAGATAGTTGAAAAGTGTCTACCTTTCTATCGAGGTGGATGTCATGACATCGCTGCCTTGCCCTGGTCCACGAATCTTGGAGAAACAACGATGTTCGAATGGTCCGAGACCGATGAGATGATCCGCGAATCCGTTCGCGCGTTCATCGACAAGGAAGTTCGTCCCCACATCGACGAGCTCGAGCACGGCGACCTGCCGCCCTACGACATCATGCGCAAGCTGTTCGCCGACTTCGGCATCGATGTCATGGCCGGTGAGGCGGTCGACAAGATGCTGGCCAAGGAACAGGCCGAGGCCGACCGGATCGCCGCGGGCGAACCCGCACCCGAGAAGAAGTCCTCGGACAAGAAGAAGTCCGGCGCGAATCCCCTGGCCGCCCAGGGCAGTATGGCCGCGGTTGTGGTCAGTGAAATGACCGGTGTCACCCTGGGCAGCGTGGCCGCGGTCGGGGTGAGCCTCGGGCTCGGTGCGGCGACGATCGCCGCGCGCGGCACCCTGGCGCAGAAGCAGCGCTGGCTCAAAGACATCGTCACCTTGGAAAAGGTTGCGGCGTGGGCGATTACCGAACCCGATTCCGGCTCGGACGCCTTCGGCGGTATGAAGACCTACGTCCGCCGCGACGGCGAGGACTACATCCTCAACGGCCAGAAGACCTTCATCACCAACGGCCCGTTCGCCGACACCGTGGTCGTCTACGCCAAGCTCGACGAGGGCGACGGTGGCGACAAGCGCGAGCGCAAGGTGCTCACCTTCGTGCTCGACAAGGGCATGGAAGGGTTCACCCAGGGCAAACCGTTCAAGAAGATGGGCATGCACTCCTCACCGACGGGGGAACTCTTCTTCGACAACGTGCGCCTGTCCAAGGACCGGCTGCTCGGTGGGACCGAGGATCACAAGGGTGGCGACGGTCGCGAGAGCGCGCGCTCGAGCTTCATCGTCGAACGCGTCGGCTGCGCGATCCTGTCGATGGGCATCATCAACGAATGCCACCGGCTCTGTATCGACTACGCCAAGTCGCGCAAGCTGTGGGGTCAGGAGATCGGCCGGTTCCAGCTGGTTCAGCTGAAGCTGGCCGAGATGGAGATCGCGCGCCTCAATGTCGAGAACATGGTGTTCAACGCGTTGGAGAGCTTCGCGGCGGGCAAGATGCCGACCTTGGCCCAGGCCTCGGCGATGAAGCTGTACTCGACCAAGGCCGCGACCGATGTGGCGATGGAAGCGGTGCAGTTGTTCGGCGGCAACGGCTATATGGCCGAGTACCGCGTCGAGCAGCTGGCGCGGGACGCGAAGTCGCTGATGATCTACGCGGGCAGCAACGAGATCCAGGTGACCCACGTCGCCAAGGGTCTGCTCGCCGAGTGATGCCGGGGCGGGGGGGGGGGGGGGTTGGGGGGGGGGGGGGAATAGGGGGGGGAGGGTGGGTGGGGAGGGGGGGGGGGGAGAGGGGGGGGGGGGGTGGGGCGGGAGGG
>NZ_JBHXRY010000011.1:0-166323 GCF_042714895.1 Nocardia sp. NPDC058666 | reverse complement strand
GAGGGGAAAAAAGGGGCTAGGGTGGCCCCCTTTCCCAAGGTTTTTCTCCTCCGGGGGCTGCTGGGGCTTCCGCGGCCTTTTGGGGGTTGGCGCCGCGCCGCCGTGCGCTGAGCCTGCGCGAGCAGATGATCGCGTACCGGGAGCAGGAATTGCCGCGCGAAGTCCTCGGCGACGCCCGGCGCCGTCATATCGACCAGGTGTGTCGGGATCAGCATGTAGGTGTGGAACATCCGGGCGACGTGCTCGGCGAACATCGAACGTGACTCCGCGGGCAGGTCTTGGGTACCCATCGCCGATTCGACCAGCGCCCGTCCCATCAGCAGCGCCCGGCTCTCGCCGATGATCGCCGGTTGCAAGATCTCCGGATTGACCGCGAGGACGGTGCTCAACGCCTTGTTGCCGAACAACAGCCGAAACGCGTGCGCGAACCCGTAGATCAGCTGGTCCTCGCCGTTGTCGTGCTGGTCGAGAACGGTCTGCACGTCGGCGAAGAACCGCGCCAACTGGTCGTCGATCATGGCCGAGATCAGATCGTCGCGACCGGAGAAATGCAGATAGAGCGTGGCCCGACCGACCCGGGCCCGCCGCGCGATCTCCTCCATCGCCACCTTGCGCAGCCCGGTGGTCTCCGCCATCTCCACCGCCGCAGCGAGAATCCGCTGACGGGTATCAGCCCCCGCCTCGCCGCCCGGCGCCTTCGATAGCGATCTCATCCCCGCGATCCTATCGCCGCCGCCACTGGTAGCCGCGCCCCACCGATTGAGAACCTCACCACCTACCCACACCGAGCTCCCGCGACTCGCGTAAACGACGTAACAACTGATCACGCAAGAACATCGGTAACTCACCGGGTACGCCCAGACGTCTCCCCGCGCCTCTCCGCCGGCCCGCGAGACCAACACGCCGCCCGCAAACGACCGGCAAAATACGCGGAGAGGCGGACTAGCGGTACAGTGGTGGTCCGTGGGTCATCAACGGAATCAGGCTAAGAATGCCACCAAGCACATCTTCGTGAGCGGTGGCGTCGCCTCCTCTTTGGGTAAGGGTCTCACCGCCTCCAGCCTCGGTCAGCTTCTGACCGCGCGCGGTATGCGGGTGACGATGCAGAAGCTCGACCCGTATCTGAACGTGGATCCGGGCACCATGAACCCGTTCCAGCACGGCGAGGTGTTCGTCACCGAGGATGGTGCCGAGACCGATCTGGATGTGGGTCATTACGAGCGTTTCCTGGATCGTGATCTGACCGCGGACGCGAACGTGACGACCGGGCAGATCTATTCGACGGTGATCGCCAAGGAGCGTCGCGGCGAGTATCTGGGCGATACGGTGCAGGTCATCCCGCATATCACCGATGAGATCAAGAACCGCATCCTGGCGATGCAGGGTCCTGATCTCGAGGGTCATGTGCCGGATGTGGTGATCACCGAGATCGGTGGCACCGTGGGTGACATCGAGTCGCAGCCGTTCCTCGAGGCGGCGCGTCAGGTGCGTCACGATGTGGGTCGCGACAACGTGTTCTTCCTGCATGTGTCGTTGGTGCCGTATCTGGCGCCGTCGGGTGAGCTCAAGACCAAGCCGACGCAGCATTCGGTGGCGGCGTTGCGCAATATCGGTATCCAGCCCGATGCGTTGATTCTGCGGTGTGACCGTGAGGTGCCGCAGGGTCTGAAGAACAAGATCGCGCTGATGTGTGACGTCGATGTGGAGGCGTGCATTTCCACGCCGGACGCCCCGTCGATCTACGACATTCCGAAGGTGCTGCACGCCGAGGGCCTCGATGCGTATGTGGTGCGCAAGCTGGGGTTGCCGTTCCGCGACGTGGATTGGACCGTGTGGGGCGATCTGCTCGATCGTGTGCATGCCCCGCGGGAGACCGTCGAGGTCGCGCTGGTGGGCAAGTACGTCGACCTGCCGGATGCGTACCTGTCGGTGACCGAGGCGCTGCGTGCGGGTGGTTTCGCGCATCGTGCCAAGGTGAACATCCGCTGGGTGCCGTCGGACGAGTGTGAGACCGAGGCCGGCGCGCAGGCGGCGTTGCGTGATGTGGACGCGGTGCTGATTCCCGGTGGGTTCGGTATTCGTGGCATCGAGGGCAAGCTCGGCGCGATCAGTTACGCCCGTCATCGCGGTATCCCGCTGCTGGGTCTGTGTCTGGGTCTGCAGTGTGTGGTTGTCGAGGCGGCGCGCTCGGTGGGTATCGAGGACGCGAACTCCGCGGAGTTCGATCCCGACACCAAGAACCCGGTCATCTCGACCATGGCCGATCAGGAAGACGTCATCGCCGGTGAGGCCGATCTGGGCGGCACCATGCGTCTGGGCGCGTACCCGGCGACCTTGAAGAAGGGCTCGGTGGTCGCGCAGGCGTACGGCACCGAGAACGTGTCCGAGCGGCACCGGCACCGGTTCGAGGTGAACAACTCCTACCGTGACGCGATCGCCAAGAGCGGTCTGGTGTTCTCGGGCACCTCGCCCGACGGGCACCTGGTGGAGTTCGTGGAATACCCGGCGTCGGTGCACCCGTTCTTCGTGGCCACGCAGGCGCACCCGGAGCTCAAGAGCCGTCCGACCCGGCCGCATCCGCTGTTCGCGGCGCTGATCAACGCGGCGTTGAAATATAAACTGGCCGAACGGCTTCCCGTAGACTTCCCGGAGGAAGAGCTCGCGGAGCAGGCAGCGGAGATCTAGGAGCAGGCATATGAGCGAGCCCGGCAGGCACGATTTCGAGACGGTGTCGAGCCGGGTGCTCTATAGCGGCGCGATCCTGGCCCTGCGCCAGGATCAGGTGCGGATGCCGGACGGGCGGGTCGCCGAGCGTGAGGTGATCGAGCATCACGGTGCGGTGGCCGTGCTCGCGCTCGACGACGACGGCAATGTCGTGTTGATCCGCCAGTACCGGCATCCGATCGGCACCAGGTTGTTGGAATTGCCCGCCGGGTTGCTCGATATCGATGGCGAGGATCCGCTCACCGCGGCCAAGCGCGAGCTGGCCGAGGAGACCGGTCTGGCCGCGCAGCAGTGGTCGGTGCTGGTGGATGTGGCGTTGTCGCCGGGGTTCACCGACGAGGCGCTGCGGGTGTTCTTCGCGACCGGTCTCAGCGCCACCGACCGGCCCGATCCCGAGCACGAGGAAGCCGACCTGGAACTGGTGCGGATGCCGCTGCAAGAAGCGGTGCGCGCGGCGTTGGCGGGGGAGATCGTGAACGCGACCGCTGTCGCCGGGGTGCTGGCGTACGCCGCAGCCGAAGCCAGCGGTGTGCCGTTGCGGCAGGCCGACGCGCCGTGGCCGGGTCAACCGACGAAGTTTCTGCGGCGAAAAGTCGCGGAAGCGGCGGCACGCGGTAACCAGGCGTGACCTCAGCGGTCGGCGGGAACTAGACCGCAGTGCTCGAGCGTGAGATAGCCGCCTACCTCGACCACTTGGCGGTCGAGCGCGGAGCCGCGCGCAACACCCTGGGCGCTTACCGTCGCGACCTGGCCCGGTACCGAAATTTCCTGACCGGCCGCGGCGTCGACAGTGTGCGCGCGGTGGCGCAGGGCGATGTCGCGGAATTCACCATGGTGTTGCGCGCGGGCACCGCCGATCATCCTGCGCTGGCAGCGAGTTCGGTGGCCAGGGCGTTGATCGCGGTACGTGGCCTGCATCGCTTCGCCGCTGCCGAGGGCATCACCGATACCGATGTGGCGCACGCGGTCAAACCTCCGGCACCGGGTCGACGACTTCCGAAAGCGTTGCCGTACGACCAGGTTCTGCAACTTCTCGAGGCGGCAGGTGGCGAGGCCGCGGGTTCGGATGGGGGACCGCGCGGGCTGCGCGACCGCGCGCTACTGGAATTGCTGTACTCCACGGGCGCCCGTATTTCGGAAATGGTCGGCCTCGATGTCGACGATATCGATGCCGAACAACGCTGCGTGGTCCTGCACGGCAAAGGCGGAAAGCAACGCCTTGTCCCCATCGGCCGTCCGGCACTTGCCGCCGTCGACGCCTATCTGGTGCGCGGTCGACCTGTTCTCGCAGCGAACGGAAAAGGCTGCGGCGGAGCACTTTTCCTCAACGTGCGCGGCGGCAGACTTTCACGGCAGAGCGCATGGCAGGTCCTACAGACCGCCGCCGAACGCGCGGGAATCGGGGCGACGGTCTCGCCGCACACCCTGCGCCATTCGTTCGCCACGCACTTGCTCGACGGTGGCGCGGATGTCCGTGTGGTGCAGGAGCTGCTGGGCCACGCGTCGGTGACCACGACCCAGATCTACACGCTGGTCACGGTGAGTACGCTGCGCGAAGTGTGGGCCACCGCCCATCCGCGCGCGACATGAACCGCGAGCACCGGTGTGGCAGAAGCGGGTATCGTGCGAACACGCCCGGCGTTGCCATGCCGTACCTCACCGGTGGGAGCGGTAGCGTCTACCCACAGCTGGACCGAACGAAAGCGAACCGGTTCCGAATCGGCCTCGCTACCCTCGACAGGGGTTACCGGCAAGGAAAACGTATAAGGAGCAGCGGATCGTGACGACAGCGGAAACACCGTGGGACGGTGGACCGGAGCAGGTCACCGAGCCCGTCGAGATGGGCCCGACCGGCCGACCGCTGCGTCTGGTGCCCGATCCACCGCAGATTCAACGACACGGCGACGCACTGGTTGTGGCCATGTGCAATCAGAAGGGCGGCGTCGGAAAAACGACGTCGACCATCAATCTCGGTGCGGCACTTGCCGAATACGGACGCCGCGTGTTGCTGGTCGACCTCGACCCGCAGGGTGCGCTGTCGGCCGGACTCGGTGTGGCACACCATGATCTCGACCTCACCGTGCACGACTTGTTGATCGGCGGCAAGGCCAAGGTCGACGATGTGCTGCAGACCACCAAGGTCGACGGCATGGACCTGTTACCCAGCAACATCGATCTTTCCGCCGCGGAGATCCAACTGGTCAACGAGGTCGGCCGCGAACAGTCGCTGGGACGCGCCCTGCACGCGGTGCGTGATCGCTACGACTACATCCTCATCGACTGCCAGCCCTCGCTGGGCCTGCTCACGGTGAACGCGCTGGCCTGCTCGGACGGTGTGATCATTCCGATGGAATGCGAATACTTTTCGCTGCGCGGTCTGGCACTGCTCAACGACACCGTCGAGAAAGTGCGCGACCGTCTCAACCCGCGACTGAGCCTGTACGGCATCGTGGTCACCATGTTCGATGCGCGCCTGCTGCATTCGCGTCAGGTGATGTCGCGCGTGGTCGAGGTGTTCGGCGATCTGGTCTACGACACCGCCATCTCGCGCACCGTGCGCTTCCCCGATGCCAGCGTGGCCGGCGAACCGATCACCACCTGGTCGCCGAAATCGGGCGGCGCGGAATCGTATCGGGCGATGGCACGTGAAGTCATTCACCGGTCTGGCCGGTGATCGGAGCTATACCTGCGGTGCAAGCAGTACCCGAAGACGCGGTGCCGGCCGCGCAGAAACCCGGATTTCATCTCCGCCTGACCAATTTCGAGGGCCCGTTCGATCTGCTGCTGAATTTGATCAGCTCGCGCAAACTCGATGTCACCGAAATCGCGTTGCACCAGGTCACCGACGAATTCATCGCCTACACCAAGGCATTGACCGCGGAGCTGGCCGGAAACACCAAACTGCGCGCGGACAAGATTCTGGATCAGACCACCGAATTCCTGGTCGTGGCCGCCACTTTGCTCGATCTCAAGGCGGCACGGCTGCTGCCTTCGGGCGAGATGACCGACGCCGACGACCTGGAACTGCTCGACGCTCGCGACCTGCTGTTCGCGCGACTGCTGCAATACCGCGCGTTCAAGCAGGTCGCGGAGCTGCTGGCCGAGCTGGAAGCCGCAGCGCTGCGCCGGTATCCGCGTTCGGTGGCGCTCGAGGAACAGTTCGAAGGGCTGCTGCCCGATGTCACCCTCGGCGTCGATATCGCCGCGTTCGCCCAGATCGCCGCCGCGGCTTTCCGGCCACGCCCGATCGCCGAAGTGGGCCTGGGACACCTGCACATGCACACCATTTCGGTCGCCGAACAGGCCGAACTGGTGCTTGCCCTGTTGAAGCAACGCGGGCCAGGCGGGTGGACGACTTTCGCCGAACTGGTGGTGGACTGCACAATCCCGGTGGAAATCGTCGCGCGGTTCCTGGCGTTGTTGGAGCTGTATCGCGGCAAGACCATCGCGTTCGACCAACCCGATCCGCTCGGGCCGTTGGCCGTGAGCTGGCTCGGTGAACTGGACCCTGAAGCCGAAGCGGCGGCGTTGACTTTCGAGGAGGATTACGGGTGACTGAAGCAGTGGTGGAATTCACCTCCGAGCCACTCGACGACCTCGAAGTGCGGTCCGCGCTCGAGGCGATGCTGCTCGTCGTCGACGCCCCCGCACCCACAGAACAGCTGGCAGCGGCCCTGGACGACACGACTGAACGCGTCGAAAAGGTCCTGCGCGCGATGGCGGCCGAACTGACCGAACGGGGCAGCGGCATCGACCTGCGTTTCGTCGGTGACGGATGGCGCTTCTATACTCGACAGGAGTACGCGCCCTACGTCGAGCGTGTACTGCTCGACGGGGCCCGGACCAAACTGACCCGGGCCGCCTTGGAAACCTTGGCGGTAGTGGCCTACCGCCAGCCGGTGACCCGCATGCGGGTCAGCGCGGTCCGAGGGGTGAACGTCGACGGAGTGATGCGCACGCTGCTGGCCAGAGGCTTGATCGCGGAAGCGGGTCAAGACCCCGAAACCAACGGCACGATGTACCGCACCACCGAGTTGTTCCTCGAACGGATCGGGCTCGCCTCGCTGGGCGACCTGCCACCGCTGGCGCCGCTGCTTCCCGGCGTCGATCTGATCGACGAGATCAGCGAGAGTCTGGAAACCGATCCACGGTTGCTCAGACTGAAGAAACCCGCCGAGTCCGATATGGATCTCGGCACCGACGATTGACAGGACAGATGAATAATTCCGCTCGCCGAGATGGCACACCGGATCGACGAAATCGCAGCGACCAGCCACGTAGTGGCGCGAATCGAACCGCGGGCAACCGCGGCGACAGTGCGCGCACCGGGCAGGGTGGCTCCCGAGGCGAGGCACCGGCCCGCCGCGGCACCGGCGCGGGTGGCTTCCAGCGCGGCAATCAAACAGCAGCCCGGTCCGCGGGTAGCTACCAGCGTGATGCGGAGTCCGGCGGTCGCCGTGGCTCCTCCACCGGTGGTGGGTACCAGCGTGACGACCGTCGTGGCAGTGCGCCCGGCGGTTACCAGCGTGATGATCGACGGGGTGCCCCGGCCGGTCGCGGTGCGTCCGGTGGCGGGTACCAGCGTGACGACCGTCGTGGCGCTCCGGCCGGTCGCGGGGCGTCCGCCGGTGGTTACCAGCGTGACGATCGTCGCGGTGCCCCTGCCGGCGCGGGCCAGCGCGAGGAACGTCGCAGCACCGGCGGCTACCCGCGTGGTGGCGACGTCCAGCGTGGCGGCACGGCCGGTCAGCGCAGCGGCGCCTCGGCAGGCACCCAGGCCTTCGCGGCTCGCAAGAAGTCCACGAAGCCGCAGAAGAAGGTCGTCGCCCCGACGATCCTGAACAACGCCAAGCCCGCGCGTCACCAGCACTCCGACGTCACCGAGGGCCCCAAGAAGCTTCCGTGGGGCGAAGGCGAACGCCTGCAGAAGGTTCTCGCCAAGGCCGGTGTGGCTTCGCGTCGCGCCGCCGAGGAGATGATCGCCGCCGGGCGTGTCGAGGTCGACGGCAAGATCGTGCGTGAGCAGGGTCTGCGCATCGACGCCGAGAACGCGGTCGTGCGCGTCGACGGCACCCGTGTCGTGGTCCGTGACGAACTGGTGCACCTGGTGCTGAACAAGCCCAAGGGCTGGCAGTCCACCATGTCCGACGATCTGGGCCGTCCCTGCGTGGGCGACATCATCGCCGAGCGGATCGCCGCCGGTCAGCGCCTGTTCCACGTCGGACGCCTCGACGCCGACACCGAGGGCCTGCTGCTGGTCACCAACGACGGCGAGATGGCGCATCGACTGATGCACCCCTCGTTCGAGGTGCCCAAGACCTACCTGGCCACCGTCGACGGCGAGGTGAACTACCGCTTGGTCAGCAAGCGCCTGCGCGAAGGTGTCGAGCTCGAGGACGGGCCCGCCAAGGTCGACAAGTTCATCCTGCTCGAGGCGTACCAGGGTCGTTCGCTGGTCAAGCTCGTGTTGCACGAGGGCCGCAAGCACATCGTGCGTAGGCTCCTGGACGAGGTCGGCCACCCGGTGATCCGGCTGGTTCGCACCCACCTGGGCCCCGTGGCGCTGGGTGATCAGCGTCCCGGCACGTTGCGGGTGCTCGGCCGCGACGAGATCGGCAAACTCTACGAGGCGGTACAGCTGTGAACGGTGTGGATTTCCCCTTGGAATTCGCAGGCGACGCGATGACCGGTGACGCGACGCTCGTGGTCGCGATGGACGGTCCTTCGGGTACCGGCAAATCCAGCGTGTCACGACGTCTTGCCACGCGTCTTGGTGCCCGCTACCTCGACACCGGTGCGATGTACCGGGTCGCGACCCTGTGCGTGCTGCGTGCTGGCGTCGACCTGGCCGACACCGACGCGATCGCGGAAACCGTTGCGGCACTACCGCTTTCGATCGGCACCGATCCCAGCCGCGAGGTGATCGAACTCGACGGTGAGGACGTGTCGAGCGAGATCCGCGGCGAGGCCGTCACCAAGGCCGTGTCCGCGGTGTCGGCGGTGGGCCCGGTGCGCGAGCAGCTGGTCGCGCTGCAGCGCGAGATCACGGCGATGTCCGGACGCATCGTGGTCGAAGGCCGCGACATCGGCACCGTCGTGCTCACCGGCGCCGACGTCAAGATCTACCTCACCGCGTCGGCGCAGGCTCGCGCGCAACGACGCAACGCGCAGAACATCCGCGAGGGTCGCGGCGACGACTACTCGGCCGTGCTGGCCGACGTGCAACGCCGCGACAATCTCGACTCCACCCGCACCCTGTCGCCCTTGCGCCCCGCCGCCGACGCGGTGCAGGTCGACACCAGCGACCTGACGATGGCACAGACCATCGAACAGCTGTATCGCGTGGTGGCTCAGCAGCTTTCGGCCACGACAGGAGGTCCGCGATGATCGAAGAGGTAATCGCAGGCGACGGAACCTGGACCGACGAGTCCGAATGGGAAGGCCTGGAACTCGACGGCGACGGCGAGGGCGAGCAGTTCGTCGCTATGCCGACGCTTGCCGTGGTCGGGCGCCCGAACGTGGGCAAGTCGACCCTGGTCAACCGCATTCTCGGCCGACGTGAAGCCGTCGTCGAGGACGTTCCGGGTGTGACCCGTGACCGCATTTCGTACGAGGCCAACTGGGCCGGACGCCGTTTCATGGTGCAGGACACCGGCGGTTGGGAACCCGACGCCAAGGGCCTGCAGGCGCACGTCGCGCGCCAGGCCGAGGTGGCCATGGAAACCGCCGACGCGATCCTGCTCGTGGTCGACGCCACCGTCGGGGCGACCACCACCGACGAGGCCGCGGTGCGCAAGCTGCGCCGCTCCAAGATCCCGGTGATCCTGGTGGCCAACAAGGTCGACGACCAGAAGGTCGAACTCGAGGCTGCCTCGCTGTGGTCGCTGGGTCTGGGCGAACCGCGCATGGTCTCGGCCGCGCACGGTCGTGGCACCGGTGACCTGCTCGACGACGTGCTCGGCGCGCTGCCCGAGACCCCGCGCGAAGGCACCGCCGTCGCGGGTCCGCGTCGCGTGGCCCTGGTCGGCAAGCCCAACGTCGGCAAGTCCAGCCTGCTCAACAAGCTGGCGGGCGACGAGCGTTCGGTCGTGCACGATGTCGCGGGCACCACCGTCGACCCGGTCGACTCGCTGGTCGAGTTGGGTGGCAAGACCTGGAAGTTCGTCGACACCGCAGGCCTGCGCCGCAAGGTCTCCAACGCCACCGGCACCGAGTTCTACGCCTCGCTGCGCACGAAGTCGGCGCTGGAAGCCTCCGAGGTCGCGATCATGCTCATCGACGCCTCGGTGCCGATGACCGAGCAGGACCTGCGCGTGATCAGCCTGGTCGCGGACTCCGGTCGCGCGCTGGTGCTGGCGTTCAACAAGTGGGACCTGGTCGACGAGGACCGCCGCTACATGCTCGAACGCGAGATCGACCGCGATCTCGTGCGCGTGCCGTGGGCGCAGCGCGTCAACATCTCCGCGCACACCGGCCGCGCCGTGGCCAAGCTGGTGCCGCAGATGGAAACCGCGCTCGAGTCCTGGGACAAGCGCATCTCCACCGGCCGCCTGAACACCTGGCTCAAAGAGGTCATCGCGGCCACCCCGCCGCCGATGCGCGGCGGCCGCCAGCCCCGCGTCATGTTCGCCACCCAGGCCAGCACCCGCCCGCCGACGTTCGTGCTGTTCACCACCGGCTTCCTCGAGGCGGGTTACCGCCGCTTCCTCGAACGTCGCCTGCGTGAAGAGTTCGGCTTCGACGGCTCGCCGGTGCGCATCTCGGTGCGCGTGCGCGAAAAGAAGGAACGCAAGAAGTAATTCGTGCGTGTACGACACAGCCCCGGCGAATTCCGCCGGGGCTGTTCGTCTTTCAGGCGTCGAGCACGCGGTCCAGTAGGTGATCGACCAATTGTGTTGCGCGCGAGGCATAGTCGTCGTTGGTGAGCATGCCCTGCGCCAGCCCGCCGACCGCGAGCAGGATCACCTCGGCATCGGTGATCAGCGCCTTGTCGTCGGTATCGGTCCCGCGCAACTGCCGCAGCTGGCCGGCGATCGCGTCGACGATGTAGTTGGGCGCGCCCACGGTATCGGTGGAGTCGATGTCGGGACCGGCTAGCGCCGCCGCGTGGAAGATGCCGAGGATGATCGCGTCCTGGCGGCTCGGCTCGTCCAGTGGCAGCAGCGAGAGCGCGATGATGCGGACGATATCGCGCGGTCCCGCGTCGGGTCCCAGTGTCGCGAACGCCTGCGTCATCCGCGCACCCGAAGCCTCGACGACAGCCCGGTGGGTGGCGAGCAGGAACTCCCGTTTGGTGCCGAAGTAGTACTGCACCGACCGCACCGAGACCCCGGCCTCGGCGGCAACGGATTGAAAGGTCGCGGCTTCGAGCCCGCCCCTCGCGATGACCCGCCGCGCGGCACTGGTGATCGACCTGCGCCGTTCTTCGTGATCGGCCAAACGTGGCACGTCGCCTCCTTCTGTCCCGGCAGGTTTTCATGGTACGCCCATACCACCTTTGTGGTACGGTGATATCACCAACGAGGAACAGGGGTGGTCATGGCCAAGCTCGGACGATTCAAGAACGACAAGGCTCGCGAGGAGTACATGCGGACCTATCGAGAACTGGAAAAGCAGTGGCCGGTTCCCTCTACCATGCACGACGTCCCCACCTCCTTCGGTTCGACGAAGGTGCGCAAATCGGGTGTCGGACAAGGTGTTCCGATCCTGATGATGCACTCGCTCGGTGGCAACAGCCTCATGTGGAGTCACATGATCGCCGATCTCGCGCGAGACCGCGTGGTGTACGCGCCGGAGATGATCGGCGCACCGGGGCTCAGCGTGCAGACCGCGCCGATCGACGAGTTCGAATTCGGTGCCTGGCTTGGTGAAGTACTCGACGGTCTCGGTGTCGAGAAGGTACATCTGGTCGGATATTCGCAGGGTGCGTGGCTGGCGATGGCGATCGCCGCGGGGGAGCGGCGGCGGTTGGCGAGCCTGACGATCTCGGAGCCCGGCGGCACGCTGACCAAGCTCTCGTGGAGCGTGCTGTGGACGATGATCAAGGTCGGCGCTCGGCCGACCGACAAGAATCTGCGCAAGATGCAGGAGTGGCTCAATCCCGGGGTTGCCCTCTCCGATGCGGAATTCGCCGGTGTGAAGGCAGCGCTGAAGTTCTCCCCCGCCATCGGCTACCCACGCATGTTCTCCGACGAGAGATTGGCCGAGATCACGGTCCCGACCCTTGGTCTTTTCGGTGCGGATTCCCAGATCGTGGACGCCGAGCTGGCTACACAACGTCTACGCGACAACATCGCCACTTGCGAAACCGAGATCTTCCCGAACATCGGCCACGGCATCCTCTATCAGATCCCCGGCGTGGTGACCTCCCGCATCCTCGACTTCACCCGCCGCTACGAACCGACAGACGCCCGCCACGGCGAGTAGCCGACGCCCGCCACGTCCGCGATCACCCCGAAGAACACTCCCGCAGGCCTGATAATCGACTGAGAACCACCCGATGGTGGACACCTTGGCAATGTCGGGCACGTTGAGAGCGGTAAGAGGTCCCCTGTGGCCTCCGCGAGGAGTGCGTCATGAGTCTTGTCGGAACCCTGGTCGGCTACGCGTTGACGGTGTTCTTGGTGCTGTTGATCGCCAGGATGGTGGTCGACTGGATCGATGCGCTGGGCAACGGCCCGCAGTGGGCACGCAAGGCGCGGGAGGTGACCCATGCCGCGACCGAACCGGTGATCGCCCCGGTGCGAAAAGTGTTGAAGCCCATTCGCATCGGTGATTTCGGGCTCGACCTGGCGTTCACCGCGGTGTTCATCGCCGTGCTGATCCTGCGCTCGGTGGCGTTCAGCCTGTAGATCAGTGCGCCGCCGTGGCGCTCGCGGGTGCGGTGTCGATGGTGCCGAGCAGTGCCAGTGACTGCTCGGCATCGGAGCCCGGCTCGGCGTGATAGACGACGAGCGTCTGCCCCGGCGCCCCGTTGACCGTGAACGTCTCGTAGGACAACGCGAGCTCACCCACCAGCGGATGCGCGAACCGCTTCTCCCCAGCGGTTTTCGCGCGCACCTCGTGCTTGGCCCAGAGCCGACGGAAGTCCTCACTCTTCAACGACAGCTCGCCGACCAGTTCGGTCAGGCGCGGGTCGTCGAGATCGGTGCCCGCGCTGACCCGCAGCGCGGCCAGCGTTTCCGCGGCGATGGTCGGCCAATCCGGAAAAACGTTGCGCGCCTCGGGATTCAGGAACACCATCCTGACCTGATTGACTCCCGGCACCGAACAGGCATTCAGCGCGACGGCCAGCGGCGTCGCGGCCAGCACGTCCATATGCCGCCCGTACACCAGCGCCGGCGTAGCCGACCAGGTACGCATCAGCCGCAGCAGACTCGGCGTGACCCGCTCGGGTCGTCGCGGCGCGCGGGTCCGTCGCGGCGCGGGCCGCGCCAGCTCCCGCAGATGCGCGACGCCGTCCTCGTCGAGGGCGAACACCCGCGCCAACGCCGCCACGATCTGATCCGACGGATGCTTGTCACGCCCCTGCTCGAGCCGAACGTAGTAATCGGCGCTCATTCCCGCCAACATCGCCACTTCCTCGCGCCGCAGTCCGGCCACCCGGCGCTGACCGCCACCGGCCATCCCGAACTCCTCGGGGCTCACTTGCTGGCGCCGGGCCCGCAGAAACGCGCCGAGACGATTGTCGGAATCCATGTGTTCGAGGGTAGGCGCGCTCAGAGGCGGCTGGGTGGCCCTGCCGCTACCAGGAAGTTTCCGACCTGGCACACCGTGACGGTCGAGACCAGCGTTGTCGTCATGACACACAACAACGAACGCAGAGTCGCAGTAGTCACCGGCGCATCCAGCGGGATCGGCGCCGCCACCGCACGGGCACTGGCAGCGGAGGGCATGAAGGTCGCACTGCTGGGTCGGCGCAAAGATCGGCTCGAGGAACTGGCGCACAGCATCGGCACGGACACCCTCGTGGTGACCGTCGACGTGAGCGTGCGGCAGTCGGTACTGGATGCCGCAGCGCAGGTGCGTGCCGCGTTCGGCCCCGTCGATCTGGTCGTGGCGAACGCAGGCGTCATGCTCGGCGCCTCCTTCGAGCACGCCGAGATCGACGAATGGGACCAGATGGTGGGGACCAACGTCAACGGATTGCTCTACACCGCAAGAGCTTTCATCGATGATCTGCTCGCCGCCGCGAATACCGGCCGCACCGCGGACCTGGTGTTCGTCGGTTCCGTCGCCGGTCACCTCACGTTCCCTAATTACGGCGTCTACTGCGCGACCAAGGCGGCGGTAGCGCATCTGACCCGCACTCTGCGAGCGGAGTTCGGGCCGCGTGGGGTTCGCGTCAAGAACATCGAACCGGGCTTCGTGGGCACCGAACTCGGCGCCGGCATGCGCGACGGCGACCGGCGTGCGGAGCTCGAGCAGTGGCGCGGTGGGCTGGAAGTGCTTGTCCCCGAGGACATCGCCGATGCCATCGCCTACGCCGTGTCGGTCCCGCGGCGGGTGAACCTGGCCGAGCTCGTCGTCGTCCCGACCGAGCAGGGCTGACGCGAAACGATTCGGCGGCAATCGTTTTCGTTGCCGAATTGGTACGACCGTGCCCGGATTGCCTGGATACTCGAAGGTGTCACCTCGCCGATCGCGTGTGGGGGGCAGGGGAGAGGACGACGGTATGGCCCTGGTTGTGCAGAAATTCGGCGGTTCATCGGTTGCCACCGCGGAGCGGATTCGCCTGGTCGCGCAGCGGATCGTGGAGACCAGGAAGCAGGGTCACGACGTGGTGGTGGTGTGTTCGGCGATGGGCGACACCACCGATGAGCTGCTGGAACTGGCGGGTCAGGTCGCGCCGGCTCCTCCTCCGCGCGAGATGGACATGCTGCTCACCTCGGGCGAGCGGATCTCGAATGCGTTGGTAGCCATGGCCATTCACGCGCTGGGCGCGGACGCGCGATCGTTGACGGGATCGCAGGCCGGCGTGATCACCACCGGCGCGCACGGCCGCGCCAAGATCATCGAAGTCGATCCGGGTCGGGTGCGTCGCGCGCTCGACGACGGCGAGGTGGTGTTGGTCGCCGGGTTTCAGGGCGTGAGTCAGGACAGTCAGGACGTCACGACCCTGGGCCGCGGCGGCTCCGACACCACCGCCGTCGCACTGGCCGCGGCCTTGGGCGCCGATGTCTGCGAGATCTACACCGACGTCGACGGCGTGTTCACCGCCGACCCGCGCATCGTGGCCGACGCCCAGAAACTGGACCAGGTCTCCTACGAGGAGATGCTGGAAATGGCGGCCTGCGGTTCGAAGGTGCTCATGCTGCGCTGCGTGGAGTACGCCCGCCGCTACCAGGTGCCCGTGCACGTGCGCTCGTCGTACACCGACGCGATCGGCACCACCGTGTTCGGCTCGATGGCCGACATCCCCGCCGATCAGGCGGTGCTCACCGGTGTCGCGCACGACCGCAACGAAGCCAAGATCACCGTGGTCGGCCTGCCCGACGAGCCCGGCTACGCCGCCCAGGTGTTCCGCGCGGTGGCCGACGCCGAGATCGGCATCGACATGGTCGTGCAGAACACCGGCACCGGTCGCACCGACATCACCTTCACCCTGCCCGCCGCCGACGGCGCCCGCGCGGTGGCGATGCTGCGCCAACGCCGCACCGAGATCGGCTTCACCGACGTCCGCTACGACGACCGCGTCGGCAAGGTCTCGCTGATCGGCGCGGGGATGCGCAACACCCCCGGCGTCACCGCCACCTTCTGCGAAGCGCTGGCCGCCGCGAACATCAACCTCGACCTGATCGCCACCTCCGAAATCCGCATCTCGGTGCTGGTCCGAGACACCGACCTCGACGAAGCCGTGCGAATCCTGCACCGTGCTTTCGATCTCGGTGGTGCCGAAGTCGCGGTGGTGCACGGCGGAACGGGCAGGTGAGCGTGGTTGACGGCGGACTCGAGTCAGGCGTAACTTACCGATAAGTAAGTTCTTCGAACGGGGAGCACGTTGAGTACACGATCGACCACGTTCACCAGGGCGGGACTCGAGTTCGATGTCGTCGACTCCGGCCCGATAGACGGCCCGGTAATCGTTGCGCTGCACGGCTTTCCGCAAACTGCGACGTCGCTGCGAGACCTCACCAGCGTGCTCAACGACCGTGGCTACCGCACCATCGCCCCGAACCAGCGCGGCTACTCACCGCGCGCCCGGCCGCCGGGTCGCCTGGCCTACCGCATGCCCGAACTGGTCGACGACGTGGTCGCGTTGATCGAGACCATCGACCGCGGTCCGGTCCACCTGGTCGGGCACGACTGGGGCGCCGCGGTCGCCTGGTCGTTCGCCGCTACCCGTCCCGAGCTCGTGCACACGATGGTGGCCGTATCGGTACCGCACCCCGGCGCCTTCTTCCGCGCGATGACCAGCAGCGGCCAGCTCCTGCGCTCGTACTACATGGGCCTGTTCCAGCTACCGTGGCTTCCCGAGCGCGTGATGCGCACGATGACGACCCGGATGGACAAGTCACTGGCCAGAACAGGCATGAGCACCGACGCGATCGCCCGCGTGCACACCGAGGTCATCGACACGGGAGCCCTCACGACCGCGCTGAACTGGTATCGCGCCCTGCCCTTCACCCCGCGGAGTATGGCGTCGGCGCGGATCAGCGTCCCGGTGACCCATGTGTGGAGCACCGGTGACCCGTTCCTGACCCGCCGCGGCGCGGACCTGTCCGGCGAATACGTCGACGGCGACTACCGCCTCGCGGTGCTCGACGGTTCGCACTGGCTCCCCGAGGAATGCCCGGGCGAACTCGCCGAACTGATCATCGACCGCGTCGAGTCGCTGCCGCGCTAACGGGTCAGCCGGGCTGCGACGAGGCCATCGGCCGCAACGCCTCGGGGATCGCCGGGATCAACGGAGCACACCGCATCGCACGCGCGGCCAACTGCTCGTGAATGCGCCCCCGCACGCCCGCCCATTCCTCGTGCAGGATCGAATAGAACGCGGTGTCGCGCACCTCGCCGTCCAGTCCGCGCGAATGTGCCCGGCGCACACCATCACTCACCGCACCCAACCGCTCGATCGCCGCCCGTGACCGCACGTTGCGGGCATCCGCGCGCAGGCTCACCCGCCGTACACCCCAACTGTCGAACGCGTGGGTCAGCAGCATCAGTTTGGATTCCAGATTGACCTGACCACCCCGCACCGCGGGTGTGAGCCAGGTGTTGCCGATCTCCACGGCGTCGGGGATGGCCCCGCCCGGCAACGCGGTGACCGGCTCGGAGGACAGCGGCCAGGTCAGCGGGCCCTGCCAGTAGTCCAGGCGCGTGAATCGCGTCGCCCCGACCACACAGTTGTCCGAGACGGTGACGATCGCGAAGGCCAGCGCCGTGCCTGCCGCCTGCGCGGCCTGCGCCTGGAAGACATAGGTGTGCGCCTCCTGTTCACCGTGGGGGACCACGGTGAACCCGGCCGGGCCGTGCAGCGCGGTCGCCGCGGTAACCAGACCGGGAACATGGTGGGGTGCAAGGGGTTCCAGCCGTGCGATGCGGCCGTGGAGGATAACGGGTGCGGGCATGGTGACCGGCGTCCTTCGTTGGGGAGGGTCGCCGAAGCACGAGGGCGTGGATCCTTCACGCGACACGTGATTGCGGCGAAGCGACACGAACGATCCAGCAGCATCGAAAAACTAGATGGACAGTAGCGGAGAGTGTGCGGATCGGTGCCTCGGGGCGCACATGTCGCGGCGGGAGTTTCGCGGGCGCGGCGAGTCACGGTGTCGTGTCGAGGACTGTGGGACGTACCAAGTGTGTCGCGGTGTGCGTCAGGGCACGTTTTCGCACTTCAGGGCCGTAACGGTTCGATAAATGACACGCGTGTAGTCATCTTGAGCAAATGTCCAGTTGTGCTGGACTTCTGCCAGTTCCAGTACGTGTTCTTCGCGGCTGTAACGCCCGTTATCATTTCGTGTCGAACTGGTGTTCGTTGTGACCCAGATCACACCACCTTTTGTGGAGCTATCCCAGCTGGCAAGCTCGTAATTGCTGAACGTTAACCGTTTGTGATCATCGGCAAGGTCGACGCGGACCCGCCGTCAGGGATGCCCAGTCCGAGCGTGACGCACCAATCTGCCGTATCGGGACGGCTGTCCGGAAGGGAACTCAGTGCTATGAGCAGCATCTACTTCGAACCGAACAGCAACCTCGCAGTTACCAGCCGCCATCATCGCGTGACCGCCGAGTCGCCGGTCGCCCCGTTGGCAACGCCCGGTTTGATCCTGGGTCTGATCCTGCTCGGCGCGGGCCTGGCCGGCGCGCTGCGCCTGGGCGACTGGGCGGGCAACTACGGCCCCGTGCTGGTCGTGCTGGCCTATGTCCTTTATATGGCGGCGGCTGCGCGCCTGGTGCTGTGGGGTGCGGTGACCGTCTGGTCGCTGCATCGACGTTAGTCCCGCGATCGAAACCGGCAAATCGGACGCTGGGTGGTCACGGTTTGAGGGATGGACGGCGTCGAATAACTACGCGATACTTTTCCTCGGATCGGCAAACGGTCAGCATTGCGGTGATCGGAAATTCCGGTAAGGGCGCGCTGATCGGGCAATGTTTCCCACGCAGGGGGTGGGACAACATTTCCCGATCGCCGCTTGTCCGCGGTTGCTAACGAATTGTTTGCGATTTTCGCGCTATCGCAGTTGTTCCGAGCTCGATTAAGGTGCAGGAATCGTTCGATTCATCCGGCGGAGGTGTGGACATGACCGATTCCCATCGCGGATCCACCGATAAGGAACCAGAGCGGCCCGGAGCCGTCATGAACCCCGCTGTCCCACCGGCGAAAGGTCCGGACGGCAGAGTCATTCCGCCCAGCACCGACAAGCCCGTGCGTGGCGCGGTGGCTAACACGGTCCAGGACGACACCGAGAGCGTGCTGTCGTCCCCGGTGACCGAACCGCCGACCCATGCCCCACCCGACTCGCCTGAGCGGGTGGCGATGCGGGCCCGGATCAAGAAGTTCGTCCTCACCGTCGTCATCATCGCGGCGCTGGGCGGTGCGCTGTTCGGTTACGACACCGGCGTGATCTCCGGCGTGCTGGTCTACCTCACGCCCGACTTCGGCCTGAGTCAGACCCAGGTCGGCATCATCACCAGCTCGCTGCTCATCGGTGCCGCGATCGGCTCGGTCACCGGCGGCTGGATGGCCGACCGGTGGGGCAGGCGGATGACGCTGCTGTTCGCCGGCGGCCTGTTCTTCGTCGGCGCGATCGCGCAGGCACTGGCGCCCGATGCCACGGTCATGGTCATCACGCGTCTGTTCCTGGGTGTGGCGGTCGGTACGGCCTCGCTGGTGGTGCCCATGTACGTCTCCGAGATCTCCCCGCCGACCTATCGCGGGCGGCTGGTCTCGATGAACTCGCTGATGATCGCCAGCGGTCAGTTGCTGGCCTACATCGTCAACGCCCTGCTCGCTCCCACCGGGAATTGGCGGCTCATGCTCGCGATGGCGGCCATTCCGGCGGCCGCGCTGGTGATCGGCATGTATTACATGCCCGATTCACCGCGGTGGTATCTGAAGCAGGGTCGCGACGCCGACGCGAAAAAGGTGTTGGAGCAGTCGTACTACCCGGAAAATGTCGAGTCCACGATCGTCGACATCAAAAAGACCGAGGCGGCCGATGAGGCGGTCAAGGACAGTTTGGGCAACCAGTTGCGCAAACCGAAGGTGCGCGCGCTGTTCTACACCGGCGTCGGTTTGGCGATCATCCAGCAATTCGTCGGCGTCAATACCGTCATCTACTACGCACCGTCGACCCTGACCAAAGCGGGCATGGGCGACAGCGCGGCGGTGACCTCGTCGATCGGTATCGGCATCGGCGCGGTGATCGGCGTGGTCATCAGCATGAGTTTGATCGACAAGGTCGGCAGGCGGCCGCTGATGTTCGTGGGCCTGGCGATCATGGTCGTGGCGCTGGTGGGCATGGGCGTGATCGAACGGCTGACCCAGAGCACGGCCACCGGTTACGTGCTGTTGGCGTTGATGGTGGTCTATGTCTCGGCGTTCCAGCTCGGTGTGGGTGTGCCGACCTGGTTGCTGCTGGCGGAGATCTTCCCCGCGCCGATCCGCGCCACCGCGATGAGTATCTGCACGTTGATCATCTGGATGGGCAATTTCATTGTCTCCCTGGTGTTCCCGCCGCTGGGCGACCTGTGGGGCGCATCCACGATGTTCTTCATCTTCGCGGTGGTCTCGGCGCTGTCGCTGGTGTTCTGCTACCGCCGGGTGCCCGAGACGATGGGCGAGTCGCTGGACGAGATCACCACCAAGGCGGAGAGCTGACCTGCGAAAACGGGTAGACTGACCAGGTGAAGCAACTGTGAAGAACCTGACCGTCGGCGTCGTCGCGACCTCTCGCAAGGAAAACGAACACCGGCTGGCCATCCACCCGGCTCACTTCGACCGCATCGACCCAGCACTGCGCGGTCAGATCTTTCTCGAATACGGCTACGGTGACCGTTTCGGTTACCCCGATGATGCCCTTGCTCCGCTGGTAGCGGGGTTTCGCAAGCGCGAAGAACTGTTCGCCGAATGCGATGTGCTGCTGCTGGCCAAACCCCTGGCCGACGATCTCGAGCAGATGCGCGAGGGCACCATCGTGTGGGGCTGGCCGCACTGCGTGCAGGACGCGCGCATGACCCAGCTGGCCGTGGATCGCGACCTGACGCTGATCGCGTGGGAAGCGATGAACCACTGGACTAAATCGGGCGCGTTCAACGTCCATGTCTTCCACAAGAACAACGAACTGGCCGGCTACTGCTCGGTCATGCACGCGCTGCAATTGCGTGGTGTCACAGGCGATTACGGCCGACGGATGCGCGCGGCGGTGATCAGTTTCGGTGCCACCGCGCGTGGTGCGGTGCGCGCGCTGTCGGCGCTGGGCATCAGCGATGTGACGGTGTTGACCCAGCGCAGTGTGTCGTCGGTGGCGTCGCCGTTCGCGTCGGTACGCATGCAGCACTTCCAGCGTGATCCGGCCGTGGCGGGCCGCACGCTGGCGCTGAAGGCTCCCGAACCGGGCCCGCTGGCGGAAATGCTGGCCAATTACGACGTGATCGTGAACTGCATGTTCCAAGACACCGAGGATCCGCTGACGTTCGTGACCAACGACGATCTCGAACTGTTCACGCGCGGAACGCTTTTCGTGGATGTGTCGTGCGATGAGGGCATGGGTTTCGAATTCTCGCGGCCCACGTCGTTCGCCGATCCGATGTTCGGCGTCGGCGACGATCTGCACTACTACGGTGTGGACCACAGCCCGTCGTTCCTGTGGGATTCGGCCACGTGGGAGAACTCCGAGGCGCTGCTGGAATACCTGCCCGTGGTGTTGGGCGGACCCGATGCGTGGGACGGCAGCGAAACGATTCGCCGTTCCATCGAGATTCGTGGCGGTCGAGTGCAGAATCCGCGGATCCTGTCGTTCCAGGGTCGCGCGGCGCAGTATCCGTACGCGGTGAACTGACGGTCACACCGCGATCGCCTCGGTAGAATCGCGGCTGCACGCCGACTGATCTGCCGACTCACGGAGGGTAGAAACAGTGAACAGGAAATGCTTGGTCGAAGTTCGGCTCACCGTTCCTGCCTCGATCGAGGACGTGTTCGCTGTGCTGGCCGACGGGTGGTCGTACGCGGGGTGGGTGGTCGGCGCGTCGCATATTCGACGCGTCGACCAGGACTGGCCCGCACTCGGTTCGCGCATCCACCACAGTGTGGGGCCGTGGCCACTGGTCATTTCCGACACCACCGCGGTCCGGGTCGTCGAGCCGCCCTACATCCTGGAACTCGACGCCCGTGCCTGGCCGATCGGCGCGGCGGTGGTCCGGTTGGACCTGCGTGAGGTGGGCCCCGCGACCACCGAGGTCGTGATGGGGGAGCGCGCGACCAGGGGCCCCGGCCGCTTCCTGCCACACGTGCTGCAAACCCTGCTGCTCACGCCCCGCAATCGCGAATCGCTCGATCGCCTGTCCGATATCGCCGTGGGCAAGAGCCGCGCGCGGGGCTGAGTCAGCCAGGTTCGCCGATGATCTCGCCGGGCAGGAACATCGTGCCCAGTTGGGTCGCGATCGCGCTGGTGTGGTCGACCAGGCGTTGCGCGTCCACATCGAGCACGCCGGTGCGCCAGGCCGACAGCAACTCCACGAACCCGCCGATCCCGGCCAGGGTGCTCATGCGCATGGCGGTTTCGTCGACGTCGGGGCGCAGATATGGCCAGGCGAACGCGATGAGCCCGTCGGTGGCGTCGGTGAGCATGGTTTTGCGCCGCTGTTCCAGCACGGCGCTGCCCGCGTGATCGGCGAGCAGAATCCTGGCGCGACCGCGCAGGTCGGTTTGTAGTTCGACCGCGCGTGCGATGGTGGCGCGGGCGATCTCCAGTGGTGGCCGCCCGGTCTGTTCGACGACCACGCCTGCCAGTTCGGCGAACACCTCCACGCACACCTCGTCCCAGACCTGAGCGAGCAGTTCGTCCCGGTCGGCGAAGTGTTCGTAGAAGTACCGGTCGTTGAGCGCGGCCCGCTGACACACCCCGCGCATGGTCACCGCCGCCCAGCCGCTGTCGAGCCAGATTTCCACCGCGGCCTCGACCAGCGCGGTCCGCCGCTGCGCCTTGCGCTGTTCGGCGGTCCGACCGCCCCAGGTCCGTGCCGGTGCGCGCACATCCATGGTTGACAAAGTACACCCGTGCGCGCCTAATTGGTGTCAGGTGCGGCCAGTGGTGGCAGATGCCACCAGTTGTAGTCTCGCCGGGTACTCAGGGGAGTTGCCATGCGATTGTTTCCCTTCGGCGGACACCGCCGGACCACCGCCGCCGATGCCGTGCTGACCGGCGCGGGCAGCGGAATCGGGCGCGCGTTCGCCGTCGAATTGGGTCGCCGGAGCGGGCGGGTGGTGTGCTCGGACATCGACCTCGACCGCGCCGCGGAAACCGTCGAGCTGGTCGAAGCCGCGGGCGGCAAGGCGATCGGCACCGCCTGCGACGTCACCGCCATCGCCGACGTGCAGCAGCTGGCCGCCACCGCGCAGGACTGGTTCGGTGGCGCGCCCACCGTCGTGGTCAACAACGCGGGTATCGGGGCGGGCGGACCGGCGGTCGGCGACTTCGCCTTGGATGACTGGCAACGCACGCTCGGGGTCAACCTCTGGGGCGTGATCCACGGCTGTCACGTCTTCGCGCCGATCCTGCGCGAAGCGGGGCGCGGGTCACTGGTCAACGTCGCCTCGGCCGCGGCGTTCGGCGCGGCACCGCGCATGGCCGCCTACAACGTGAGCAAAGCCGGCGTGCTGGCGCTGTCGGAAACGATGTCGGCCGAGTTGGCGGGCACCGGCGTCGGTGTCACCGTGCTGTGCCCCACGGGCGTGAAAACCAATATCATGCAGGCGGATTCGCCGATGGACGACACCGCCGAACGCCTCGGCGCGCTGCTGTTGCGGTGGACCGGCCGCGCACCATCCGCCATCGCGCGCACCACTCTCGACGCGGTGGATCGCGGGGAACTGTATGTGGTGCCGCAGCTGGAAGCCAAAGTGCTGTGGCAGGCCAAACGCTGGATGCCCGCGACCTACACCCGTTCGGCGGGTCTGCTGGAAAGAGTGGTGCGCTGATGTTCGCCTATTCCGACATGCTCGACACCATTCGCGCCAAGCAATGGGCGCTGGCTGACATCGATTGGGACGCACCGGGTTCGGACACCATCACTGATGAGCAACGCCCGCGGCTTGCCACCTTCATGGCGGACCTGGTGTGGATCGAACACGTGGGCGCGCGCGGTTTCGCGGCCCTGACCAAACAGGCACCACCGGGTCCGCTGCGCGAGATCTACCGGTACTTCCACGCCGAGGAACAAAAGCACGCCAATGCCGAACTCGCCCTGATGCGCCGCTGGGGAATGCTGCCCAACGGTGCTTCTATGCCATTGCCCAACAACAACATTCGCCTGGTCATCAGCTGGTTGGACCGCTACGCCGACCAACTGACCCTGCCAGTGCTCGGCACGGTCATCCCCTCACTGGAAACCGCCCTCGACGGCGCGCTGGTGAAGTTCCTGCTCGACGAGGTCGAGGACCCGGTTTGCCACGAGGTCTTCCGGCACATCAACAACGACGAATCCCGGCACCTGGCAGTCGGTTTCCAGGTGCTCGAGCAACTGGGTGCTGGTCCGCTGCGCCGAATGATCATCGAGACAACAGGTTTCGCGGTGCGGCCGTCGTTTGTGCTCGGTGCGTTGCTGTATGCGCCACTGCTGTCACGGATGTCGACCAATATCATCGCGCTGGGCCTGGACGAACAGAAGCTGTGGCAGGCGGTCCGTCGATTCGAGAACCGGGGACAGCGCAGTCCGGCCATCCGGCGGGTGCCGCTGTATCACGTGGTGAAGATGCACGGAAAGGCCACGATCAACCGCCGTCAGCCGTTCCAGTTGCTGGCCGACGTCTCCAACGCCTGCATCGACCGCTTTCCGATCCGGGTGTTGGGTCGCAGGCCGTCGTGGTCGAACGAACTCACCTACGAACCGGTGGCGAAATGACCGCACCCCGCTTCGCCGAGACCTTCACCGGTGACCATGTCCACTGCCTGGCCTTCTCGCCCCGGCACGAATTCACTGGTCGGCGGGTCGCGATCATCGGCAGTGGGGCGGCGGCGGCCCGCCTGTTGCCCGGCATCGCGGCCGAGGCAGCGCGGGTGACGGTGTTCCAGGCCGATGCGGTGTGGATTCTGCCGCGCGCACCGCTGCCCAGCGTGCCGGTATTGCGCCGCGCACCGCAACGATTGCTGCGACTGATCGCACGCGTCAATCTCCGTGTCCAGGTGCGGGATTCATGGCTTCGCCACCGACTGGCGCCCGACGACACCGCAGGTGTGGCGATCCACAACAGCTACTACCGTGCCCTGCAGAAACCGCACTGCACCCTGGTGACCTGGCCGATCGCCCGCCTCGTACCCCAGGGTGTGCGTACCGTCGACGGCATCGAACACCGAGTGGACATCATCGTCTACGCCGACGACGCGGACCACATCGTCCGCACGCTCGCCCCGCCGGGCCGACTGCACTCGGGCGCGGCACTGCTGAAGGAGATCGCTTGACCCCCAACGAAATCGACCACGAGATCATCATCGTCGGCGCCGGCTTCTCCGGAATCGGCGCGGCGATCGCCCTGCGCAACGCCGGGTTCGACGACTTCCTGATCGTCGACGATGCCGACGGCGTGGGCGGAACCTGGCACTGGAACACCTATCCCGGTGTGGCCGTGGACATTCCGTCGTTCAGCTACCAGTTCTCCTTCGAACAGCGCACCGACTGGTCACGGGTCTACGCGCCCGGCCGTGAACTCAAAGCGTATGCCGAATCCTGCGTCGACAAATACAACCTGCGCCCGCGAATTCGCTTCAGCACCACCGTGATCAGCGCCGACTTCGACGAGCCCGCAGACCGCTGGGTACTGCGCACCGAGGACGGCAGCGACCTGTCCGCCCGCTTCGTGATCAGCGCGACCGGCGTGCTCACCCGCCCCAAACTGCCCGATATCCCCGGCGTCGAAACTTTCGCCGGTGCCACCATGCACACCTCCCGCTGGGATCATCGCCAAGACCTGCGAGGTAAGCGCGTGGCGATCATCGGCACGGGAGCCTCAGCGGTGCAAGTGATTCCGGAGATCGCCGACCAGGTAGAACACCTCACGGTCTTCCAACGCACCCCGATCTGGTGCCTACCCCGCCCCGACGCCCCACTGCCACTGCCCGCGCGCCTGGCTTTGAAGCTCCCCGGCGGACGGACCCTCACGCGCCTCGTGAGCCAAACCTACGTCGAGTTCACCTTCCCGCTCGCCGCCCATTACTACCGCTCTCTGCCCACCGCAGCCATCGGCGAACGCGCGGGCCTGGCGCACCTGCGCCGCCAGGTGAAAGACCCCGCCGTCCGCGCCGCACTGACCCCGAAATACACCCTCGGCTGCAAACGCCCGAGCTTCTCCAACGACTACCTGTCAACCTTCAACCGCGCGAACGTCACCCTGGAAACCGCCCCCATCAGCGAAATCACCCCCACCGGCGTACGCGCCACCACCGACCACCCCGCCGACGTGCTGATCTTCGCCACCGGCTTCAAAGTCATGGAATCAGGCAATATGCCCACCTACGACCTGCACGGCGTCGGCGGCCGCGACCTGGAAACCTGGTGGGACGACAACCGCCTACAAGCCTATGAGGGCGTCAGCGTCCCCGGCTTCCCCAACTTCTTCTCCATCATCGGCCCCTACGGCTACAACGGCGCGTCCTACTTCACCCTCATCGAAAACCAGACCCGCCACATCCTGCGCTGCCTACAGCACGCCCGCACCACCGCCACCCACCGCATCGAGGTCACCGAAGACGCCAACGACCGCTTCTTCCGCGAAATGCTGGCCCGCCGCGACAGCCAGGTCTTCTGGCACGAATCCTGCGCCACCGCCAACAGCTACTACTTCGACAAACACGGCGACGTTCCCCTGCGCCCCACGTCCACCGTCGAAGCGGCTTGGCGCAGTGGGCATTTCCCGCTCAGCGACTACGTCTTCTCGTAGGACGCGGTTCGCCGCTCGGCGCGGTAGGTCAGCGCAGTGACGATGCGCTGCCAGGCCGGGGATGACTCGGCGATCCGCGCCGCGACCAATTTCGTCGACTGGCCGCCGGCTCGTCGGTGTGCGATCTCCCAGGCGTCGAGCTCATCGATGAGCCGGTCCAGGCGCGGATCACGCGGATCCCAGTCCACCGATTCGTCTACCGCGAGGTACAAGCGGGTGGTCTCGGGGTCGTCGAGTTCGGCATTCTTCTCGCGAACCCGCTGTGCCACCGCCGCGGAGTCCAACGCCTGCAACAGAATCCAGGCATCTCGCTCCAGCCGAACCCGCTGTTCACCCACGCCCAGATCGCGCATCCGGTTCAAGATCGCGACCACTTCGGTTGGGACGAAAAGGCTTTCGCCACCGGCCAGTTCGGCGATCCGGTGTCGGTACTGGGTGAGCTGGTCGATCTTGCGCTGCAGTTCGGCATCGATATCGCTGATGGCGGAAGCGAATTCGGTCGGTTGCGCGTGCAACATCACGTCGATCCGCGACAGCGGCACACCGGCGTCGGCCAGGGTCCTGATCCGGATGAGATCCACCGCGGCCTGGGCGGGGTAGCGACGGTAGCCGGAGGCGTCGCGTTCGGGCTCGGGTAGCAGGCCGACCTGGTGGTAGTGGCGCACGGTGCGCACGGTCACGCCGGCTGTCGCCGCGAGTTGGCCGATGGTTAGCACCGCGCCGATTCTAGGCGCGACGAACCTGATCGACGACATCGCCGATCGCCTCCACCACCGCATCGGGACGGTCGAAGCACAGCCGGTGGTGCACGGTGTCGGTGAGCACGCGCTGTTCACCTCGGGACACCCCGGCCACCAGCGCCGCGTCCATTCGCCTTCGGCCATCGTGCATCGCGGTGAGCGCTGCACGCGACCGGCCGGGATCGGCACCCAGCACGCTCAGGGCTATCAGCGCAACATCAGGAACGTCGGCACCACCGCGCAGTTCAGCGGCAAGTTCGGGCAGCCCGTGGCGCTCGGCGAAGCCCGCCCGAATCCATGCGTCACTGGCCTTGGCATCCACCAGCGCCCGCCGCACCTGCTCCGGGTAATCCGCCAACAACAGGGTGCGCATCGCCCGCATATCCGCGCCCAACCGCACGAGCTGTTCCCGATCGGGTTCGGGCTGCGCGGCCGCCCCCAGACTCATCGCCGCGGGCATGTACCGGTCCCAGTCACGATGCAGCCCATCCATCCACACCAACCCCGCGACCTGCTCCGGGTACAGCTGCGCGAACCGATGCGCGTACAGGCAGCCCAGCGAGTGCCCCACGAGAACACAAGGGCCGTCGATGTTTTCGGCCCGCAACAGCGCACGCAGCTCCACCGCGACAGCTTCGCCGGTGCGCGGCAACGCCACCGGATCGCTGTAGCCGGTACCGGCACGGTCATACACCACAGCGGTGGTGAAGTGCGAAACCGCCTGCTGCACAAAGAAATAATCGAGTCCGACCGCACTGGCACCCGGCAGGAATACAACCGCGGGCCCACCGCTGCCCAACCGATGCGCGAAAATCCGGCGGCCATCGATGTCGTGAAACCCGCCGACCGGCGGGGTGATCTGAGTCGAGGAAATGTTGGTGTCCGTCATGCGACAAGCGTGCAACCCTGACGCAGCGTCAAGGTCAACCCGTGGCGGGGCGGGGCAGGTGTCCGTACAGGAATGTGCGCACGCCGGTACTGACCGACTCCTCGAGTTCTGCGTCGCTGTTCCAGTCGGTGGTGATGAGCGCGATGTAGTGCCGGGCGGCAATGGCGGGATCGTCGATGTGGAGCAGGCCGCGGGTTCCGAGGGCGGCGAAGTGCTCGGCGAGGGTGCGGCGAACTCGCCGGGGGCCCGCCTCCTGCCAGGCGTCGACGAGGTCGGCGGGGAAGTCCTCGCCGCCGGCCTGGATTCGGCGCACGACCGCGAAGTGTTCGGCGGTGGCATTATCGGGCTTTCGCCATTGGGTCGCGAGTTCGATCAAGGCTGATTCGAGATTCGGGGCCGCGAGATCGCCGGGCAGATTCCGGTCGATGATGGCCTCGTGCGCGGCGGCGACCTGCTGCGAACTCTCGGTCAACGCGACGGCGAACAGCTGTTCCTTGTTGGTGAAATGGTTGTAGATGGTGCGGGTCGACACTTCGGCCTCGGTGGCGATCATGTCGATGCTCGCCCCGACGTAGCCCACTCGCCCGAACACCCGGCGTGCGGCCGCGAGGACGTCCGATCGTTTGTCGAGCGTGCCTTTGCGCGGGCGCCCACCCCGTCGGTCCGTGCTGGTCATGGTCCCTCCTCGTCGAAGTGCAACGCACACTTTACAAGGTGCAATGCACGTTGTACTTTACTTCTTGTACCCCTGCTCCCGCCCCTGATGGAGGAACCCATGTTCACCGCCTATGTCGTCGTAGCGGTCCTGCTGTCGTTCGTGTTGGTGTTCTCCGCGTACGCCAAACTCGTCAAGGAGGAGGAGGTCACTTCGACGATGGTCCGTCTGGGCGTGCCGCTGTCCTGGTTCCCGGTCCTGGCCGGGCTGGAAATCGCGGGCGCACTCGGCCTGCTGGCCGGCATCGTCTACCGCCCGCTCGGCATCGCGGCCGGAATCGGTGTGACGCTGTACTTCCTCGGCGCGGTGCTGTCGCATCTGCGCGTCAAAGATGTTGCGGGCAGCCCGGTTCCGGCCGTGCTGACACTGGTCGCGGCGGTGCCGGTGATTCTCGGTGTCGGCACCCTGTGAGCGGGTCCTCAGACCTCCGTGTCGACCTCCACCGCGTCCCAGCCCACGCTGGTCACAGACGGTTCCAGGCTCAACCGGCTCACCGCCGATTCCATCTGCCGGTCATCGCGTTCGTCGCCGATCAACTCCGCCCGGACCTCGACTCGCCCCGGTGTCTCGGTATTCGCGCTCGCGATCGAGGTCAACCGAAAGTCGGTGCGCGTCAACGCTTGCACCAGTAGTGCTCGTACGTGCGCCTCGTTGGCATCGTCGGTGTGGGCGAGGAATACGTAGCGAACGGACTGCTCGGTGCCGGAGACGGGCACCCGATCCACGGCGTGCCCGGCGGCGCGCAAGGCGACGTTGACCAGCACGACGGCCACCGTGCCCGCCGCCGCCACGGAATACATTCCCGCCCCGGCCAGCGCCCCGACCGCCGCCGCGCACCACAGGGTGGCCGCGGTGTTCAACCCGCGAACATTGACCCCGTCGCGGATGATCACACCCGCGCCGAGAAAGCCGATACCGGACACGATCTGCGCCGCGACCCGCGTCGGATCAGCGGTGGCACCTTCGAAACCGTTGGCGGACAACAGAACAAACAGCGCGGCACCGGCGGCAACCAACGCATTGGTGCGCAACCCGGCCATCCGAGCCCGATACTGCCGCTCGACCCCGATCAACGCACCGAGCCCGACACCGGCTCCCAGCCGCAACAAAACTTCCCAAAAGGACATGACAACACCTTCGAACGATCGAATGGTGACGGCCCGAGCTGGACCAGGCTAAACGTTCGCCGCCCCGGCTGCGCGCACGAAAACGCGGTCACCGCAGGAAAAATGACAACGTCGGGTGCCACGCTCACAGCGGCGAGGCAGTGCCGCATTGTGAACAAGCACTCTTGTTTGAAACAAGGAGTCGTGTTGTAATCGGCGTCACCTACTGAAGGAGAAGCCATGCAGCGCAGCACGGCCGCTACCGCCCGCCCGGGCGCCAGATCGCGTTCGGCGAGGAAGGCAATGTCGCGGGCCAGGTGGGCGGCGGTGCCACTGGCCGCGATCTGCCTGGCGGTGTCGGGCACGGGTGGCGCCTCCGGCGATCCGTATCCGAGTTTTCCGCCGGATCAGAACCAGCTCCCGCAACTGCCCACTGAACCCCAGCTCTACGACATGCTGCCGATTCCGGTGCCCGCCGAAGATCCCTGGTACAACGATCCGGCGGATCTGAATTCCTTTGCTCCCGGCCAGATCATCCGCTCCCGCACGGTGCAGACCCGCCTGCTCGGCTTGCCTTTCCCGGTGCACACCGAACAGTTTCTGTACCGCAGCAACGACGTGCACGACAATCCGATCGCGACCGCCACCTCGGTGATCGTCCCCGGCATCCCGTGGTCGGGTAGCCCGCGCCCGGTGGTGTCGTTCCAGGAGGCGATCGATTCGACCGACTCCGCGTGCAACCCGTCCTACACGTTGCAGACCGGGACGATGAAAGAGGCTGCGCTGGCGGTCTATTGGCTCGCGCAGGGTTTCGCGATCAACGTGCCCGACTTCGACGGCAAGTTCAACACCTTCAACACCTATGACGAAGGCAAAATGGTGCTGGACAGTCTGCGCGCCATGAAGAACTCGAGTCTGGGCCTGACCGATTCCGGGATCGCGCTGTACGGCTATTCCGGCGGCGGCTCCGGGTCGATTCGCGCGGCCGAACTGCGCGAAACCTATGCCCCCGACATTCGCCTGCTCGGCACCGCGGTCGGTGGTTTTCCCGCCGACCTGCGCACCCAGGCCCGCTACGCGATCGCCCGACAGCCTGGCCTGGAAGGCACCAGCAACTTCACCATGTGGCTCGGGTTCGCCGCGTTGTCACGGGAATTCCCCGACCTGTTCGACGCGAAGGAAATGCTGACCCCGGAAGGCCAGGCGCTGGTGGCGGATATGCAAAGCCGCTGCGTGTACACGATCGCCGCCGCGGGCGTGTACCGGCCGATCAGCGAATATTTCCTGCCGGGACGATCCCTGGAAACCGAACCCGGAGTCATGGAACTGCTCGCCGAACAGAGCATCGGACACCATATTCCCGACAGCCCGATCTTCTGGTGGCATGGCATCTGGGACGAACTGATCCCCGCGTCGGCGGTCCTGCCGACCGTGAACGACTACTGGAACCGCGGCGCGGACATGCGTTTCTACACGATGCCGCTGCCCGAACACCTCGTCAACGCCGTCGCGGGCTGGCCGCCCGCGGTGGCATGGACCAGTGCCGTGCTGCGCGGCCTGCCGCCGGGTCCGCGATTCAAGGCGGATATCCCACTGCCGAACTAGCGCGAAAACCAGCATGGCCCGCAATCGGATTGCGGGCCATGCTGTTTCAGTGCGAACTGGTCAGCCTTACGCCGACGCCTGCTCGTAGGCCGAGATGACCTCCGCGGAGATGCGGCCGCGGCTGGACACGGTGTGTCCGTTCTGCGAGGCCCATGCCCGGATCTCGGTCAGGTCGTTGCGACGGGTGGACTCGGCGGCCGGTGCGGTGCCTGCGCGACGTGCCACGCCTGCCTTCGCCCGGCCGGTGCGGCGTGCGAACGGAACCCACTGCTCGAAAACCTCACGCAGCTGCGCCGCATTGGCATCGGACAGGTCGATTTCGTAGGCAGCGCCGTCGATTCCGAATGTGACAGTCGCGTCGGCAGCAGAGGTGCCATCGAAATCATCGACAAGTGTGACAACGACTTTGCGCGCCATGGGGGTCCTATTCGTTCGGGTGCCGTGAATTACCGTCGCCGAGCCTAGTAGATGGTGGCGCGGGTAATTCGTTCGGGACCGGTGCGGTTCAGCTCGCGCGGCGTTGTGGCTCACCGCGGTAGCGCGTGTAGCCGCCGTCGACTTTCAGCGCTTTCCACAGGTGCCTGGTCACCGGGTTCATCATGCCCAGTTCGTCGACCAGGGTGCGGATGTCGCCGAAGAACCCGCTCAGCAGCTTGCGGGAGGTGGGGCTGCGCCAGAAAGCGTCGCGAAAGACCTCGTCGGGGATGTCGAACTTGGTGGCGAACGATTTCGGCGGTTTGACCAGCTCATCGGCCAGCCAGCGCATCGCGATCGGGAACGCCACCGCGCACACCGTGGTGCGCACCGGTCCCATTCGGGCGATGTGGGTGCGCAGGAACTCGTTGGCGAACGAGATGTGCCGCGCCTCTTCGGCGATGTGGATCTGCATGATCCGCAGCAGCGTGGGCTGGGTGTCGTTGTCGGAGCGGATCAGCGCCTTTTGATAGTGGTCGATCGGTTCTTCGCCGCCGAGAATGCCGATGAACAGAATCGCCCAGAAATAGCCACCCGCGACGCCGATGAACGGTGACATCACCCGGAACATCGGCCGCATCCCCGGCACGTCGTCGCCGATCCGGTTCACCAGTTCCTGGAACATCTGGATGTGGTTGCACTCCTCGGTCATCTCGTGGAGGCAGTACCGGAATTCGGGCGAACCGTTGGGCAGGGTCATCGCGTATTGCATCATCCCGCGGATCAGGATGGATTCGAACGCCAGGCCGACCTTGGCCGCGTTGGCCTGCCGCCACCGCCCGATCTCGATGCGACGTTCCAGCGGCAGGTTCTGATACCAGCTCGTGGCGCCCAGCGGGTCGAGCACGGGGGACAGGACCCAGCGGGGGTCGTCGCGGTCGATCGCGAGTTCTGGTGCGTCCCAGTCGATGTCGAGGAAGGGGTCGAACCGTCGGTGGACCGAACCCTCCGACAGGGTGCGCAGGGTCTCGGCGTATTCGGCAGCCGCGGTTTTCGAGTACGTCATTGTGCTCTCCGTCGTCACCTGGATCGCCATCGAGCGGGCGAATCCTCAATGTAAATGTAACGCACTGTTCCAGGTATTTCTAGGGTGAATGTCAATCGGCGCGTGGGATGCGGCCGTCGATGTCGGTGAAGCCGTAGTCGTGCGCGAGATCGGCGACCTTCCAGGCTTTGCCTGCCCGCGTGGATCTGTCGGGGGCGGTGGTCAGTGCCACCACCGCGCGTCCGGCGAAGCGCGGGGTTTCGGCGGTGTCGAGGTCGTAGGTGTCCTCGCCGGGCAGGGTGACCTGGCGTCGTCCGTGCTCGTCGGCTGGAACCATCTGCAGCAGTTCGGTATTCACGATGCCGGGCCAGATCGACACCGCGGTCGCGCCGGTGCCGTCCAGGTCGTGGGCGAGGTCGGCGGTGAGGCGGTCCAGCGCGGTTTTGCCCACGCCGTAGACGGCGTTGTGCATGTACCGGTGCGCGCCCGGTGACGACACATTCACGATGAGTCCCGCCGATTCGATCAGCAGGGGTGCGGCGAAAACGCTTGCCACGTAATGGGATCGGACGCCGATGTCGAAGGTCTCGTCCCATGCCTTCGCGGGGACATCCCAGAACTTGCGACCGAGCCAGCGGGCGGCGGCGGGGGAGTTGTAGACGTTGTTGACCAGCACGTCGAGGCGGCCGTGCTCGTCGCGGATTCTGGCGAACAGCTTCTCGACCGTGTCGTCGTCTCGATGGTCGCAGACCGCCGCGATGCCGTGTCCGCCGAGTTCGGTGACCGAATCGGCGGTTTCCTGCACGGTGCCGGGCAGCCTTCCGGGCTCGGTGGTGCGCCCGGTGACGTACACGGTCGCCCCGGCCGCGCCGAGTTCCATGGCGATTCCCTTGCCGATGCCGCGACTGGCGCCGGTCACGACCGCGACGTGTCCCGCGAGAATTTTGGCTGTTCCGCTCATGGCCTCCGGACACTACCGTCAAATAGGAACACGTTCTAGAAATTGGAGGCGGTAGTGGAGAGTGGATTCCTCGACACGGGCGACGTCAGGATGCACGTCACCGAGCAGGGGCAGGGGTACCCCGTGGTGTTCTGTCACGGCTTCCCGCACACGGGGTATATCTGGCACCGGCAGCTGAAAGCGTTGTCCGAGGCGGGATTTCGCGCCCTCGCGCCTGACCTGCGTGGCTACGGTCGAACCGAAGCTCCCGCGGAGGTCGCCGCCTACACCAACCTGGCTGTGATCGGTGACCTCCTAGCTCTGCTCGATGACATCGGTGCGCAGAAGGCGGTGTTCGTGGGCCTGGATTTCGGCGCCCAACTAGTCTGGGAACTGTCGCTGCGGGCCCCTGAACGCGTGGAAGCCCTTGTCGTGCTGAACAACCCGTTCTCCCCGCGCCCGCCCCGGCCGCCGTCGGCTTTCTGGACCAAAGCCGCCCAGCGCCACTTCCTGCACCTGTCCTACTTTCAGGAACCCGGCGTCGCCGATGCCGAATTAGCCGCGTGCCCAAGGGAATTCCTGGCCCGCGTGTTCTACTCCCTGTCCGGCGACTACCACTACCTCGACACCTGGAAGAACCCACCCGGCCTCGGCTACCTGGATGTGCTGCCCCAGGCGCCACCTCTTCCATGGTCATGGCTTTCTGAATCCGAATTCGACACCCTGGCAGCAGAATTCGAACGAACCGGCTTCACCGGCGGCCTGAACTGGTACCGCAACCTCGACCGCAACTGGGAGCTCACCGAGCCCTTCGCCGACGCCACCATCCAGGTCCCGACCTACTTCCTCTACGGCGAGAACGACCCCGACATGGAAGGCTTCAGCGGCCGCGACCCACTCGCAACGCTGCGAGCCAATGTCGCCGACCTGCGCGCGGTCGTGGAGCTGCCCGGCGCGGGCCATCTCGTGCACCTCGAACGAACCGACGAGGTCAACGCCTTCCTGCTCGCGGCGCTGCGAGAAGTAGTTGCCGACCACGCGGAAATCGACTGATCGGCTGGTCCAGGGCTGATTCGCGCAAAGATGTCAGAGGCTTGGCCTACGGTGACGACATAGCCCGCCACGAACGGAGTGATGATGAGCCGCCACATTCAGATCACCTTCGACGCGCACGACCCGGCCGCACTGTCGACCTTCTGGCGCGATGCGCTCGGTTATGTACATCCAGGCCCGCCCGGAGTCGAGGTGCCCCCTGGCGTCGACCCGCTGGTCGTGTGGGACCAGTTTCTCGCGCGCATCGGCGTACCCGCCGAGCAACGGAACTCGAAGTCGGCCATCGAAGACCCGGAAGGGCACGGGCCGCGAGTGTTCTTTCAACAGGTACCCGAGGGCAAGGTCGCGAAGAATCGGGTGCACCTCGACGTCCGCGCGGCACCGGATTTACAGGGCGATGAGCGGATGGCGGCACTGGAGGCCGAATGCGACCGGCTGGTCGCCCTCGGAGCCACCCGGGTCGAACGCTTCGAGCCCGCCCCACCGATGAGCGCCGGGTGGATCGTGATGACCGACCCCGAGGACAACGAGTTCTGCCTGGACTGACGTCACCGCGCGCTTGTGGGCGAACCGGGAATTTCGCCGCCGGGGCGTGGACCTCGGGTTACCGTGGGAGAACCACAATGAGGTGGTCGCCAGTGGAAGGAACCCGGGCGATGCGGCATTTCGACTTTCGCGGAACCTTGATCACCTACGACGAGGCGGGTGTGGGGGCGCCGATTGTCTTCCTGCACAACCTCGGTGGGGACCGGCATATCTGGCGGGCGCAGTTCGACGCGTTGAAGACCTCGCATCGGGTGTTCGCGATCGACCTCATCGGGTATGGCGATTCCGACGCTCCCGACGAGGGATACACCGTCGAGAACTACCTCGACATGGTTACCGCCTTCGTCGAAGAGCACGAATTGTGGGATGTGACGCTGGTCGGGCATTGTTTCGGGAGTGCGTTGGCGTTGCTGTATGCCCAGCGACATCCTGAGCGGGTGCGGTCGCTGGTGCTGAGTAGTCCGCTCACCGCGGCGACTCTGCGACCGACTCGCACTGCCTGGGCGGCACAGTTGGGGCGGCGAGTGAACATCGATTCGCTGCTCGCAAGGATCCGCGTTCCTGGGCCGCTCGCGGGGCTGATCGTGGCGGAACAACTCGGTGCGCAGCAGCCTGGACCGCACGCCGACGAGATCGTCGCACATCTGCGCAAGAGCTGGACCGAACCTCGTCGGCTGATGGTGACCGCCGCGATCTCGCGCGACATCCCGCGGCTGGGCGAACTCGATAACTTCGTGCCACCCAACAACTTTCCGCCCATCACCACCATCTGGGGCAGTCGTAATCGAGTGCTGTCGCCCCAGGCCGGCGGCACCTTGAACCGGACATTGAAACCAACGCGCGCGATCGTCGTCGACGGTGCGGGCCACCTGGTGATGATCGAGGCACCCGAACAGGTCACCGCCGCGGTGCTCGCCGCGACGACCGCCACCCGCGCGATGGATTCCTAGCGCGCGGCAACCCCTCATCGCGACATGCGGGCAGAGCGGCGGCTGCCCGCCGGTGCGCCGAACTTGTCGGTGGGCACCTCTAGTCTGCAGTAATGGACGGACCGGACTCTGCGCTACGCCGCCTGACCCGCGAGGCGGGAAAGTTACTGCGGCCCTACGGCTTCGACGGAAAAGACGCCGCGTGGACCCAGGTCGCGCCCGGCGGCGTCGCCTCGATCCGCCGGTCCCGCACCCAGCGAACCTGGACCGACGGTCAACAGGTCCTGCGCTTCGGCCTCGAACTCACCGCGACCCCGACGGCGTGGTGGCAATTCTGCAACTGGCGCAACGCACAGCGAGACCTCCCGCCGACCGAACTCGAACAAGCAACCGGCCCCGGTCTGATCGACGAACACGGCATCCCCGCGGACCTGACGCAATGGTGGTCGTTGCGAGTGGACCCCGATCACCACTCCCGCCCGGCCCTGCAATCCGACGTCGACACCGTCCGCACCGAACTGCCTGCCCGCATCCACGCCTACGCCCGCCGAGCCCTGCGCCTGCTCGAACCGAACGTCTACCTCGACGAACTCCTCGCCGCCCCGAACCCCAACGCCGCCACCTGGGAAGCGATCGTGGTCCTGCTCGCCGACCGAGGCCCCGGCCCGCAACTCGACGACGCCCTGACCCAGTTCCGATTATCGGCCCCGGACCCCGATGTCATGACCTACCTTCGCGGCCGAGCCGTCCCGGTCTGATTCGCCGGTGCGACAACACCTATCGCGTTGTGGATATCTCCGACAATGACGCGGACGGTGAATAGGAAGGTCAAAATCTGCGCGCGATGATGGAAATCGGTGCGGTGACCGTGATCTGATCGAGATATCCCGAAACTGGGATGCTCCACAGACTGAAATCGAGGATCACCGTGATGAATTCCAGAATTTCCCGCCCGCTCACCATCGCCGCTATCGCGCTGTCGGTGGGTGCGCTGAGCGTCGGAACTGCCACTGCCGCGTCCCCGGTCTCGGGTTCGAGCACCGGTTCGGTGGAAGTGTGTCTCCCGCTTCCCCTTCCGGTGCTCGAGGTCAGCTTGTGTGTGTAACCTGCTGACACAGGTTTACCGCGGCAGTGGCGATGTTTCCTCGCCACTGCCGTGCGGCGGGGTCCAGCAGCGGGATCGAGGGCGCGGTTGTCGCGACGCATCAACGATTCCGAATTCCCTTGCCATTTGTCACAATCGAAGCCCGGACGGCAGATTCACGACCACGGTAGTTTGGGGGCTTGCCCAGTGTGCTGGGTGGGAAGGATTCATCATGGCAGGCGTAACTTCCATCGAACCGTTCTTGACCGTCACCGGTCGACCGGTATCGACCCCGTTGAAGGATGTGCGGACGATCTCGCGCCAGATGGTGCTGCATTTCATCGAGAACGTCGTCCCGTGCGGCACGCTGCCCGGCGAAGCGCTCGACGGCGATGTCACCACGGTCACGCGGGTGTGTCTGGAACTGACCAGGAGCATGCTCGACGGCCGCGACATTCCGGGACGGATGGAGCGCGTGCAGGCCGCCGCCGCCGACTGGGCGCGGGAGGGAATCCCGATCGGCACCATTCACGACGCGGTACACGAAGGCTTCAAGCTCGGCTTCGATCTCATCATCACCAATGTCACCAACCACGACTACGACACCGTCGTCGGGGTGACGCGGCGCCTGATGGACGCCCAGAACATGATCACCTCGGCGGTGTCGGTGGCCTACCTGCGGGAACTGCGCTCGGTGAACAGCGAGCATCACACCGCCGTGCACACTTTGACCTCGGCGCTGCTGGGTGGGCAGAGCACCTCGACGATGGCCCGCGAGTGCGGGATCGAAGTCGCCGACCGCTATCACGTGATGGCACTGGAATTGCCCCCGCACGCCGAGGAATTCGACCCCACCGTCGACGCGACAGTGGTGGCCAGACGCAAACTACGCCGGGTGCAGGCCGAACTGGCCGACCGGTGCGCGGGCAAGGTGCTGTCGCTGCTGAGCGTGGACGGCGGCACGCTGCTGTTGCCGACACACGAGTTCTCCGAAGCGGAACTGGACGAGTTGATCGTGCGGCTGTCCGCGGCGGCGCAGGTGCCGGTGCGGGCGGTGGCAATGTCGGCGACACCGGCCGAGATCCCGCGCGCGGCAGAGGAAGTCCACGAGTTGGTCGATATCGTGCACCGGTTGGGCGGTCCGAGCAAGGTGTATCGGCCGCACGAATTGGCCTTCGAATATCAGCTGACCCGCCCCGGCCCCGCGCGTGATTACTTGAGTTCGGTGGTGGATTCGCTGGAAGACCATCCCGAGCTATTACGCACTCTCGAGGTGTACATGTCCACGAATATGCAGCGTTCCAGAACCGCGCGCACCATGTTCATCCACACCAATACCGTCGATTATCGATTGAAGAGAATCGGCCAGTTGACCGGGTTCGACCTCAATGATGTGTCCGGGCTGTGCCATCTGCGTGCGGCGCTGTTGATCCGGACCCATCGTGGGTCCGGATCAACGCCGATCTATCCGCGCGAAACCAGTCCGCGCGCGGGCTGATTCACATCGGATACAGCGAGTGCTTGCGCGGGTTGAACTCCGGTGTGACCGGTGGCTTGTCGCGCAGCAGACGCAGGGCGTGCCGGATCTCGAGGCGGGTGCGCGAGGGCTCGATCACCGCGTCGATGTACCCGCGCTCGGCGGCGATCCACGGGGTGGCGATCGTCTCGTTGTACTGGTTGATCATGAATTCCCGTGCGGCAGCGCGGTGTTCGACAGGGACCGCGGCCAACTGGCGTTTGGCGACCAGGTCGACCGCGCTCTCGGCGCCGATCACCGCGATCCGGGCGGTGGGCCACGCGAAGCTGACGTCGGCACCGACCTGACGGCACCCCATCATCCCGTAGGCGCCGCCATAGGACTTGCGCACCACCAGGTTGATGATCGGCACGGTGGACTCGATGATCGCGCGCGGCACCCGGCCCCCGCGGATGATCACGCCCGCTTCCTCCTGATCCAGACCCGGCAGTACGCCGGGGGTGTCGACGACGAAGATCAGCGGGATGTTGAAGGCGTCGCACAGCCGGATGAAATAGGTCGACTTGTCCGAGCAGGCCGCGTCGACCGAACCGCCCAGCACCAGCGGCTGATTGGCGATCACACCGACCGGGTAGCCGTCGACCCGGGCGAACCCGGTGATCAGGTTCGGTGCGAAAGCTGCTCGCATCTCATGGAATTCGCCGTCGTCGAACAGGCGCAGCAACACGTCGTGCATGTCGTAGCCCGCGCGATCGGAATCCGGGATGATCGTCTCGAGTTCCAGGTCGTAGGCGGTGATGTCGGGTTCCAGGCCGGGATTCACGATCGGCGGCTGTTCCAAGCAGCTCGACGGCATGTAGCTGAGGTAGTTGCGGGCCCAGTCGAACGCCTCCTGTTCGGTGTCGGCGATGTGGTGCAGGGTGCCGCGCTTGGCCTGGACCTCCGCACCACCCAGCGCCTCGGCGCTGACATCCTCACCGTTGACGGCCTTGATCACGTCGGGTCCGGTGACGAACATGTACGAATCCTTGGTGCCGATCAGCACGTCGGTATTGATCGGCCCGTACACCGAACCCGCGGCACACTTGCCGAGAATGATCGACACCTGCGGCACATACCCCGACAGCTTCTCCAGCACCCGGGTCATATCGCCGAACGAGGCGATCGAACCCACGGCATCCTGTACGCGCGCACCGCCGGAGTCGTTGATCGTCACCACCGGGCACGCGTTCTCGAACGCAAGTCGCAACGCGCGCATGAACTTTCGGGCCGAGGTGACCCCGACCGACCCGCCGTACACGGTCTGATCGTGCGCGATCACCACCACCGGGCGGCCCCCGATCGCCCCGCGACCGGTGACCAGGCCGTCGCCGTAGAGGGCGTCGGGCTGATCGGGTTGCCGCGCCAACGCGCCGATCTCGATGAACGTGCCGGGATCCAGCAGCATGTTCAGCCGCTCGCGGACGCTGGGAACGCCCTTCTTCGCCCGCTTGGCCACGGCGGACTCACCGGCGGGTTCCGCGGCGATCGCCAGAATTTCGGCTAGTTCATCGAGCTTCGCCTTGGTTGTTACCACGCTTGTTGCCACCTTCCGACCAACTCTTGTGCTCTGGCGACCGTAGGCGGTCTCGGCGTCGGGCGCCGCGGTTAGCCGATGACACGGGAAAGATCACAGTCTCGACCAGCTATCTCATCGCACTCCCTACAAAGCGCTCACTGGTCGTTGTGTGCTTGCGAGGTCACCGGCCAGATCGGCAGGCGCAGCGCGGCCGTGGCGGTGGCGGGCACGACGGGCGAGTTCGGGGCCACGACGGGAATCCGGCGATACGGTTCGTCCATGGTCGGGCGGGGGTCCGGGTCGCCGTTGTTGGGCCACAGTGCCGCGGCGCGTTCGGCTTGGGCCGCGATCGTCAGTGACGGATTCACGCCCAGGTTGGCCGAGATCGCCGAACCGTCAACGACGCTCAGGCTCGGGTACCCGTGGACGCGGTGGTACGGGTCGATCACGCCGGTGCTCGCGTCGGTGCCGATCACGCAGCCGCCGATGAAATGCGCGGTCATGGGCACATTGAACACGTCGGGCCACGTACTGCCCGGTGTCGCACCGAGTTTCGCGGCCACGTGCCGGGTCGCCTCGTGACCGGGCGGGATCCAGGACGGGTTGGGTTCGCCGAAACCCTGCTTGCTGGTGAACCGGCGACCGAACAGGCCGCGTCGGGTGTAGGTGGTGATCGAATTGTCCAGGCTCTGCATCACCAGCAGCACCAGCGTGCGCTCGCTCCACCGGTTGGTGCGCAGCAACCGCACGGTTTGCACGGGGTGACGGCCGGCGATCAGCAGCACCTGCGACCAACGCGGCAGGCGTTTGTCGCCGTCGACGAGGTAGGTGTTGAGCAACCCCATGGCGTTGGAGCCCTTGCCGTAGCGCACGGGCTCGACGTGGGTGTTCGGGGTGGGGTGGAACGAGGACGTGATGGCCACGCCCTGGGTGATGTCGACCGACGGGTCGACCTCGGTGCGGCCCGCGCCGAGGATGGCTTCGGAGTTGGTGCGGGTCAGTACGCCCAGGTGTGGGGAGATCGCGGGAAGTGTCGCGGTGTCGCGCATTCGGAACAGCAGGTGCTGGGTTCCCCAGGTGCCCGCGGCCAGCACGACCTGGCGTGCGGACACGGTCGCGCGGCGTTTGCGGACCCAGCTGCCCGTGCGTTCGGTGTCGACCAGCCAGCTGCCGTCGGATTGCGGGCGAATCGCGGTCACCGTCGTCATCGGCGAAACCTGGGCACCGGCCTTTTCCGCCAGTCCGAGATAGTTCTTGACCAGGGTGTTCTTCGCGCCGTGGCGGCAGCCGGTCATGCATTCACCGCACTCGATACACCCCGTGCGCTCTGGCCCGACACCACCGAAATAGGGGTCGGCCGCCTTCTTGCCCGGCTCACCGAAGTACACACCGACCGGCGTGGGCACGAACGTCTCCCCGACGCCCATCTCCTTGGCCACCGCCTCGATGATGATGTCGGCCGGTGTCATGCGCGGGTTGCGCACCACGCCCAGCATCCGCCGCGCCTGGTCGTAATGCGGGCTGAGCTCGGCATCCCAATCGGTGATATCGGCCCACTGCTTGTCGCCGAAGAACGCCGCACCCGGCTTGTAGAGCGTGTTGGCGTAATTCAGCGACCCGCCACCGACCCCCGCCCCGGCAAGAATGAAACAGTCACGCAACCGATGAATCCGCTGAATCCCATAACACCCCCACCGCGGCGCCCACAGATACCGCCGCATATCCCAGTTGGTAGTCGCGAAATCCGCATCCTCGAACCGCCGACCAGCCTCCAGGACACCGACCCGGTACCCCTTCTCCACCAGCCGCAACGCCGTAACACTGCCACCGAAACCGGACCCGACGATCAACACGTCGTAGTCGTAGGAAGCGGTGGCGTCTGCGCGGGAATCATCTAACACGGACCGACGGTAGAACCTCCCACAGCCATCCGATCAATTCGCCGCGCCCACTGGACTTACTCACGACCGCGGGCGTGGAACTTTGGCATGGATGACAGCGCAGGCCCGCGACCCGCCGCGAACCGCGACGGAGATTTCTCGGCCTCGGAGAGAACCTTCTTGTCGGTTTCCGCGGCCGCGTCGATGGTATTCGTTCTCGTCGGCGTAGTGGTCTATCGCGATCGAGCCGGTGCGGCCGTCATTCTCGGCGCGCAGGTCGTCTTGTGGATCACCCTGGTCGCCGTTCTTGCCTCGGGCATCGGATTGATGGCTTTCGGGTCCATCCCCGCGATCGGGTGGTTGATGGCGGTCGGCGTCGGATTCGAGTTCACGACGACGCTGACAGATCCACCCCGGCTCGATCAATTCCGGCGACCGGGCAACCCGATCCACTGACCAGCCCGGATTTCGCCATCACCCGAGCGGATGAACCTCGGTCGGGACGCTGGTGGCGGCCGCCCAGTGCATCAGGCAGTCGCGGGTGTCGAAGTGGCGTACGTCCCCGGCGCCGAGGTCGACAGTGATCCAGCGATTGTTGACGTCGTGGTCGATCCGCTGCCAGCTGTCGCAACCATCCCGGTCACAGTGTCGTGCCAAGGCCATCTGAACTCCTACTTCGATACGAAGGGGTTCATGTTATACGGGCGTTCGCTGTGGTCAGGACCACTATCCCGACTTGGGGGTGCTGTGCAGTTGATGGATCCGTCGTACTCGTCCGTCGGCGGCGACTGTGCCGAGCATGATCCACTCGATCACCATGTGCCCGAGCTTGCGGTGTTCGGCCTCCATGCGGCAGCGCGCGGCGAATCGGTCGCCGTCTACGAGCAGGTCGTGGATGTGGACGTGGACGGCGGTGGCGTTCTTGCGGGAGGGGGTTGCGTGGGCGATGAGCTTGGCGCGATCGAGGTCGATGCCGTTGCTGCGCCAGCTCACGTCCTCGGTCATGGCGCGGTCCACGATGTCGGCGGGGTCCTCGTCGGAGAGGGCGATGTCGCGGGTGTAGTCGATGAGCAGTCGTCGGGCTGCGCGTTCCGTTATCTCTGACATACCTGACAAGCGTAAGAGCGCAGCTATCATTGTCAATCGTGTCAGAGATAAGGCGGCGGCGTCAGCGGGTAGAGGTCGGACGTAACAGGTCGGCGCTGGTGGCCGCCGCGATTCGGGTGCTGGGTGTGCGCCCGGAGGCGAGCATGTCCGAGATCGCCGCGGCGGCGGGAGTCTCGCGGCAGACCGCGTACGCGCACTTCGGTACCCGTGAGATGCTGCTCGCCTCGGTGCGTGACGAACAGAGCCGACGGTCGATCGATGTGTTGACCGCCGCCGATCTCGAAACCGGTACTGCCACTGCGGCTCTGGGCCGGTTCATCGCCGCGGTCACCTCCCTGTTGGCACAGCAGACGCGTTTCGACTCTGTGGACAGCGACTCCACCGCGGATGCCGCCCGCCATGTGCCGATCGAACAGCTGCTGGGCGCACTCATCGGGCGCGGACGCGAAAGTGGTGAATTCACCACGGATCTGGATACCCAGTGGCTGGTGGCGGCGACGATCGCGCTGGGCCACGCCGCCGAGCAGCAGCTGCGCGCGGGCCACTCGGATGTGACGACCGTGGCCGCGCAGTTTCGCTGCTCGGTGCAGCGCCTGTACGGCGCCGAAACGCGCTGACCGGGCTCGGCGCGATGCCGAACCCGGTCAGGTGAGGGCTGAAACCGACTACGCGGGCAGGCGGGCCTCGATTGCGGCGATGATGCGGGGGCGCAGGTCGGCGACGCTGACGATGGCGTCTACCGAGCCGACCTCGACCGCGCGCTGGATGTTGTGGACGCGGTCGAATTCCGCGGCTACGTCGCCCAGTTTCTCGGCGCGGACCGAGGAGCGGGTTTCGTCGAGTTCGGCGGCCAGGGTCGCGCGGTCGGTGCCCACGGCGTTGGCGGCCTGGGTTTCCAGGTCGCGCACGCGGGGGTCGGCGGCGGTTCTGGCGTTGACCTCGCCGGCGAAGACCACCGCGGCGGCGGGGGCGCCGCCCAGGACCGAGGCGAACGAACCTTCCAGGGCCAGCACCGTCATGTTCGGGTTCAGGGCCTTCGAGAAGACCACGAAGGCGCCGCCGTGGTAGCGCGAGATCACGCAGAACACGATGGGGCCGTCGAAATTGACGATGGCGCGGCCGATTTCGGCACCGTACTCGAGTTGCAGTTTGCGCATCGATTCGGGGGAGCCGTCGAAACCGGACAGGTTGGCCAGCACCACCAGCGGACGGTTGCCGCTGGCGGCATTGATGGCCCTGGCGGCCTTCTTCGACGAGCGCGGGAACAGGGTGCCCGCGGTGTAGGTGTCGGGGCCGTCGGTGGACGGGAAGCCGCGTCGGGCCACATTGCGTGACTCGATGCCCAACAGGCACACCGGAATTCCGCCCAGGTGCGCATCGTGCACGACCGCGGTTTCGGCGTCGGCCATGCCTGCCCAGCGTTCCAGGACGGGATGGTCCTGGTCGGCCAGTGCCTTCATGACGGTGCGAATGTCGAAGGGCTTCTTGCGATCCGGGTTGGCCGCGGCGGAGAAGATCTCGCCGACCGTGGCAAACGTGCTGTCGGCCAACACATGCGGGAAGTCCGAGATATCGCGGTCCATCGGGTCGCTGGTCTCCGCGCGACGCGGTGCCTGCTCGCCGGGGGCCACGTACGTGTGGTCGTAGTGCGCCATGAGCACGTCGCGCGCGGCGGACAGGTTCGGTGCCCAGTACTGCGCCTGGCCGTTGGGGCCCATCACACGGTCGTAGCCGCCGATGCCGAAGTTGTCCTCGGCGGACACGCCACCGGAGAAGTCCAGGGACTGCTTGCCGGTGAGCACCATGGCCGAATCCGGGGTCATGATCAGCACGCCCTTGGTGTGCATGAGCATGGTGGCCTCGGCGTTCCAGTACGGCTGCGCGCCGACGTTGATGCCCGCGACCACGATGTTGATCTCGCCGCCGCCCTGGGTGAATTCGACGATGCGCTTGAGCGCGGCCGCCACCCAGTCCATGTTCTCGGTACCCGACGCCATCGAGATGCGCGCGCCCGAGGACAGCGCGTACCACTCGAGCGGCACCTGCAGTTTCTCGGCCAGATCCAGTGCCGCGATCACCCGACGGCATTCCGGCTCCGACAGTGCGCCAAGGGATTTGGTGGGATCGCCCAGCAGCAGCACGCGGGTCACGCCCTGCGGATGCTGCACGGTCGGTGTGGTCACCACACCGGCGACGATCGCGGCCTTGTTGTGCCCCTTGGGCCGCTGCACCGGCACCAGCGCGTGCTCGGCGTCGAGGTCGTACTCGGCGAATTCGCCCAGCAGCGAAGTCAATTCGTACGGGTACACCGTGTTGCGGGCCGCGGCGCGCAACACCTTCTGGCGGTATTCGTCGAGCGGCTCGACCGGCTCGTCGGTGCGTTCACCCACGGTCACGTCGGTGCCGCCGTCGGGACGCAGGGTGATCCGCACGCCGATCTTGGTCAGTTCGCCGGTGTCGGTGTCGCGCTGACGGGCGATGAGCAGGATCTCCTCGAGCCCCGCGCCCGCGGCGGCGGGCAGCACGTGCCCACCGATGGTCTCGAGCTCCGCGCGGGTGACATCCATCGGCGGCCAGATGTACATCACGATGCGGTTGGTGTTCAGCCGCTTGGCATTGGGCATCCGCGACTGGGCCCGACGGATCGAGTCCACACAGGTGGCGATGGCGGCCTCGGCGGTGGGCAGGGCGACCAGGCGGCCGTCGTGGTCGCGCAGGGCCGCCAGGTCGCGGACCTGGGCGAAGGCGATGAAGCGGTCGTCGGACGGGTTGTCCTTGGCCACGCCGCGGAACAGGTAGACCTCTTCGTCCGAGGACGGCAGGCGGGTGAGGTCGAACTTGCGCAGCCGCTCGAGCTGCATCCGCTGCGCGATGTACGGGTGCAGGCCGCGGATCAGTCGTTCCTCGACCATGCCGGTCACCGACGGCCGGAAAGTGAAGTGGTGGTGCATGATCGAGCCGCCGCTGCCCGCGACGGTGGCGGTGATCCGGTGCACCTGATTCGGTACCGGGTGCGCGCCGAGCACGGCTTCCAGTGCCGCGGCCATCGCGTCGAAGTCCTCGGGCTGGGCTTCCCAGCTGAGGTAGATGTCGGCGTCGATAGACGAAGCCCCACTGGCCAATTCGGCCAGTCCGTCCAGCGCGGTGCCGAGTTTGTCGAAACTCACCGCGGTGGACACCAGTAGTGAACCGTAGCGTTGCGCGACCACGAAGGTGGTGTCACCGACCTGGTCGGTGCGCACGTCGGCCAGGCCCTTGTTGCCGTAGTAGCGGCGGGTCAGCACCTCGAGCATCGGGGTGTGATCGGGCTTGTTCCGCTCGAGCCGCTGACCCAGCAACCGCACCAAAGGCTCTGTGCTGCGCACCATTTCGGCGATGCGGGCGGTGCGATCGTCGGCGGTGGGGTTGGCGTCGAGGTAGCTGAGGTGCTTGCGCACGTTGGTGTAGACGCGGGCGCGGTTGCGGCGCAGCAGCGGCTGGCCGTACCAGCCGTAGACCAGGCCGCGGGCCAGGTCGGCGATCACCGGGAAACGCACCTGCGTGGCGGCGACCAGGCGCTCGAGCGCCAGGCCGACGGGTTCGCGCAGCACCTGGTCGGGCATCGGCTCGGTCAGCCATTCGCGCAGCAGCGCGGTGACCACGGTGACGGTGTCGGTGGGGCGCTGCTGGGCCAGGAAGATCCGGAAGACCGCCGCTTCCAGGTCGGGCGAACGGTCCAGTTCGGTGATGCCGTAATGCCGCAGTGCCGCACCGAGTTTGGCCTGGTAGGCCTGCGGCAGTCCGGCCCGTTCGACGTCGAGGCTCTGCAGGTAGGTGTGGAAGTGTTCGCGGGCGCTGTGGACGTGACCCTGGCCGTGATCGTCGTCGGCGGCCCGGTTGTGGCTCAGTTCGGCCAGGTCGGCGAACATCTGCACCAGTTCCAGCTCTTCGGCCAGCGGTCGCAGGTTGTCGGCGACGGCTTCGCGGCGGGCGGTGAGGTAGTCGTCGAGCACGCGGTGGTCGTCGTGCGGGTCCACGTCGAAGCCCAGCAGCAGACTGCTCAGGTCCTGCAGCCCGCGGGCCACGCGCTCGTGCGCGCGCAAAGGCGATGTCTGACTGGGCAAGTCGAGTTCGACGGTGCCGGTGGCCACGGTCTCGACGGCTTCGTCACCGTCGTCGGCCAGGGGTTCCAGGCGCATCAGCGGCGCGCCCGCTTCGACCTGGCTGCCGACCGAGACCGTGCATTCCTTCAACCGTGCGCGGAACGGCGCGCGCAGCACCGTTTCCATCTTCATGCTCTCGAGCACCAGCAGCGGTGCCCCGGCCTCGACCTCGGCACCGACTTCCAGGGGCGTGCCGACGACCAGCGCGGGCGCGGGGGAGCGGACCACGCCGCCTTCGTCGCGGCTGATCCGGTGGGTCACGCCGTCGACGTCGACCACGTGGGTGGGTCCGTGGGTGCCGGTGATCAGGCGGTAGCGGGTGCCGTTGACCACGATCTGACCGGTGTGGTCGTCGAAACGCTCGAGATCGACATCGGCGGTGCGCAGGTCGCCACCTGCTTCGATACCGACCCGGAATCGGTGCGCGCCGATCCGGGCCACCCGCACGCGATAGCTCGCGCCGCGCAGCTTCAGATCCAGGGGCCGTCCCGATTCGTGCTGCACCTGCGGACGCCCACCGGACGCGGTCGACAGCAGTCGGTGTCGTTCGGCGCGCTCGTCCTCTTCGTAGGCGTCGATCGCGGCCACGGCCAGCGCGACGGTGGAGTGCCGGTGCGTGACCAGGCGGCCTTCGTTGCGGACCCGGTCGATCCAGCCGGTGTCGGCGCTGGCGTCGATGACCTCGGGCTGGTCGAGCAGGTCGAGCACGAAACTCTTGTTGGTCGCGCCGCCTTCGATGACGACCCGGGTCTGCGCCATGGCTCGGCGCAGGCGGCCCAGTGCCTCGTTGCGGTCGCGACCGTAGGCGATGATCTTGGCGATCATCGAGTCGAAGTCGGCGGGAATGGTGTCGCCCTGGCTCACGCCGGTGTCGACGCGAATACCGGGGCCCGCGGGCAGATCCAGGCGCACGATGCGACCGGGGGCGGGCGCGAAGTCGCGGTCGGGGTCCTCGGCGTTGAGCCGGGCTTCGATGGCGTGGCCGCGCTCGGCGGGCGGCTCACCCTCGAGTCGGCCGCCCGAGGCCACGTGCAGCTGCGCGTGCACCAGATCGAAACCGGTGGTGAGCTCGGTGATGGGGTGCTCGACCTGCAGGCGGGTGTTGACCTCGAGGAACGCGAACAGCTGGTCACCGGGGTGATACAGGAACTCCACGGTCGCCGCGCCGCAGTACCCGACCGCGATCGCCAGTCGTTCGGCGGAGGCCTTCAGCTCAGCGGTCTGTTGCGCGCTCAGCACGGGGGAGGACGATTCCTCGATCACCTTCTGATTGCGGCGCTGCACCGAGCAGTCGCGCACGCCGAGCGCCCATGCGGTGCCTTGACCGTCGGCGATGACCTGGACTTCGACGTGCCGTGCACCGGTGACCAGGCGCTCGAGGAACACCACGCCGCTGCCGAACGCGCGCGCGGCTTCCTGCTTGGTGCGCTCGTAGGCGTCGACCAGTTCGGCTTCGTTGGTGATCACGCGGATGCCGCGACCGCCACCACCGGCGGTGGCCTTCAGCATCAGCGGGTAGCCGATTCCGGTCGCTGCTTCGATGGCGTCTTCGACGGTGTCGACCGCGCCGCGGCTCCAGGGGGCGACCGGGACGCCGACTTCCTCGGCGATGAGCTTGGCGCCGATCTTGTCACCGAGCTTGCGCATCGCGTCGGCGCTGGGCCCCACGAAGGTGACCCCGATGTGCTCGCACAGTTCGGCGAACGCGGGATCTTCGGCGACGAAGCCCCAGCCCACCCAGGCGGCGTCGGCCTTGGTGGCCAGCAGTGCCTTCTCCAGGGCCTTGAGGTCCAGGTACGGTCGCGCCGAGGCCGGACCGAGGTCGTAGGCGATGTCGGCTTCGCGGACGAAGGTGGCGTTCCGGTCGACGTCGGTGTGCAGCGCGACGGTTTCGATCGGTAGCCCGGTCGCCGCCGCCAGATCACGGACGGCATGGATGAGGCGCATGGCGGCCTCGCCCCGATTCACGATGGCGATACGGCTGAACACTGCCCGACTCCTTCCATTCCCCGAGGGACATCGTCCTTCGGGTGAGGTTTGCAACTCCCGGTCCGTGCGCAGTCTGCACCCCCGTGCCTCATATAGAAACACCGAGACGGGGTTACCGGCACGTAGCCGGACACTGTCGGCCGCGCAGCACCCTACAACCTCGATGCGACAGGCAGTCGCGGAAACGGTCAGATCCCCCAAGCAAGTGGACGGTCGAGGTCTGCGGTCCCCGACCATCCACTTACCCGCAGATCGTATCAATCATGTTGACCGACAACACATTCGAAGTGACATCAGGCTCGTTCGGGCTCCTTCACCGGGCGCACCCGCACCACCTGCCCGGACTCGAACGCACCGCCTTCGGCCAGCACCCGCGTCTCGACATCGGTGACTTGCAGGGCGGGCGCTGTCGCCAGCGTCGAGCCGGCCTTGCGACCACCTCCGATCATGTTGAACACGATGTTGAGCACCACCGCGACGATGGCGGTGGTGCTGATGCCGGAGTGGAAGATCGTTTCGAACCAGCTCGGGAAGCGGTGCCAGAAGTCGGTTTTCACCACGGGAATCAGACCGGCGCCGATCGCGATGGCGACCACGATCAGATTGTTGGTCCCGTCGTAGTCGACCTTGCCCAGGGTGCGGATGCCGCTGGCGGCCACGGTGCCGAACAGGGCGATGCCGGCACCGCCGAGAACCGCGGTCGGGATCATCCCCACGACCGCCGACGCGATCGGCGACAGGCCAAGTACCAGCAGCACCGCGCCACCCGCCGCGACGGCGAATCGGGATTTGACGCCGGTGATCGCCACCAGGCCCACGTTCTGGGCGAACGCGGTCGCGGGGAAGCTGTTGAACACCGGGGACAGGGCCGAGGAGGCGAGGTCGGCGCGCAAGCCGTCGCCCACGCGTCGCGAGTCGACCTTGGTGCCGACGACTTCGCCCACCGCGAGCACGTCCGCGGTCGTCTCGACCATGATCACCAGGATCGCGATGGTCATCGACACGATCGCGCCGATCTCGAACAGCGGCATCCCGAAGGCGAACGGCTGTGGCACCGCGACGATGCCCGCGCTGCCGATCGCCGAGGTGGACACCTTGCCGAACGCGGCGGCCACGAGCGTGCCGATGACAAGGCCGAGCAGGATCGCCATGCGCGCGAGTTTGCGCGACTTGGCCAGCAGCACAATGGCACCCAGCGTGAAGAACGCCAACCCGATATCGCCGGGATTGAGATAGTCGGGGTTCGCGGTGGCGGTGCCGTTGACCATGGTCGTCTTCTGCCCGGTGATCCAGCCCGCGGCCACCGGCATCAGCGACAGGCCGATGACGGTGATCACCGAACCTGTGACCACCGCGGGGAAGAACCGCAGCATCCGGCCGAAGATCGGCACGAGGAGGAAACCGATCACCGATGCGACGATCACCGCGCCGTACACCGTGCGCAGGCCGTCGCGTCCGTCGGTGCCGATGATCGCCAGCATCGTGGCCACGGTCGCGAACGAGACACCTTGCACCAGGGGAAGTTTGGACCCCAGATAGGGCAGGCCGAGGGTTTGCAGCAGGGTGGCCGCACCGCCGACGAACAGACAGCACGAGACCAGCAGCACCTTGTCCGCGGCCGACAGCTGTGCGGCGCTGCCGATGATCAGCGGCACCGCGATGACACCGCCGAACATGGCGAGGATGTGCTGCAGTCCGTAACCGAATGTGGTTGCTAGAGGTAGCGTTTCGTCTTCGGGTCGAGCCGGTGTGGTCATGATGATCTCCGTTGATCGGTGAGTCCGTGCCTTTCAGAGTGCGTCAGATCCGGTCCGGTTCGAGCCAGAACGTGACAGTTGCCTTCGCGAACGGTCAGGATGGACAGATGTCGAGACGGGAACTCGTGGTGTTGGGCACGGCCGGGGCGGTGCCCACGCGACGGCGCAACCACAACGGGTATCTGCTGCGGTGGGACGGGCAGGCGGTGCTGTTCGATCCCGGCGAGGGCACGCAACGGCAGATGTCTCATGCGGGGGCGTCGGCGACCGAACTGCACTGGGTGTGTGTGACGCACTTTCACGGGGATCATTCGCTCGGGGTGCCCGGGATCGTGCAGCGACTGGGGCGTGACGGGGTGTCGCACGATGTGCACGCGGTGTTTCCCGCCGAGGGGGCCGAATATTGGGAGCGGCTCAAGTTCGCGACCAGCTATTACGGGTCGGCACCGCTGGTGGAGCATCCGATCAGCGGTGACGGAGAGACGTTGCAGGGCAACGGTTTCACGCTCGCGGCGCTGCCGCTGGACCACAGCATCGCCACCTACGGCTATCGACTCGTCGAGCCGGACGGACGCACGTTTCTGCCGGAAAAGCTTCGCGCACATGGTATTTCCGGTGCGGCGGTCCGGGAATTGAGCGGGCCGCTGCTGGAGGAGTGCTCGGTGCCCAGACCCGGTCAGAAGGTCGCGTTCGTGATGGATACGCGATTGTGCGACAACGTGTTCGCGCTCGCCGAGGGCGTGGACATGCTGATCATCGAATCCACGTTCCTGGATTCGGAGGAAGAGCAGGCGCGCGAACGCGGTCACCTCACCGCGCGGCAGGCAGGCGAAGTAGCCCGCGCGTGCGGCGTGCGAACCCTGGTTCTGACGCATTTCTCCGAGCGGTATACCGAATCCGACGACCGGCTGTTCCTCGAACAGGCAGGGTTCCCCGGCGCGGTTCTCGCCCACGATCTGGACCGCATCCCGCTGCCCGCTCGCCGAGCGAACTGATTGGTTTGCCGGTTTGGGGGCATGCCCAGGACAGGACGGTGTCGTCCTCGAAAGGAGCGTGCGCGCGATGAATCAGGCAGAAAAACAGTTCCCCGATAACGCTCGGACCACGCGGACACACGCGGGGGAGTCGATCAGAGACGCGCGGAACTGGCCCGGACTGGTGCTGTGCGCCGTCGGGCTGGTGCTGGTGGCGGCGACCCTCACCGCGGCCGGATACGGGTTCGCGGGCTGGGCCGTGATCGCCGGGGTGGCGTGCGTTCTATGCCTGGTGGTCGGAGTCTGGCTCGTGGTCGCGGAGCATCGGCGGGTGAAGGAGAACGACCTCGCCCTGCACGAACCGCGGGACCACTGAGGTGGTGGTGATCAGGGGGCCGCGTGTGTACCGACCGCAGGCCGATACCTGGTTGCTGGCTCGCGCGTTGCGGGAGGTGCCCACCCTGCGTGGTGGGCGCGTGCTCGACGTGTGCGCGGGCACGGGCGCGCTGACGTTGGCCGCGGCCGCTGCGGGCGCGGGGAGTCTGACCGCGGTCGACCTGTCGTGGTCGGCGTTGGCGTCGACCTGGATGAATTGTCGGCTGCGCGGGGTCGCGGTGGAACTGTTGCACGGCGATTTCGCGTCGGCGCTGCGGTTGCCGCGGTTCGACGTGGTGGTGGCCAACCCGCCGTATGTTCCCGCCGAACAGGCGGCGGGTCGCGGTGCGGCGCTGGCGTGGGACGCGGGGCCCGATGGGCGCAGTGTGCTGGATCGGTTGTGCGCGATGCTGCCGGATCTGCTCACCGACCGTGGCGTGGGACTGATCGTGCACTCGGCGGTCAGCGACCCGCAGCGCAGTTTGAGTCAGCTGCGTGAGCTGGGTGCGAACGCGCAGGTGGTGGCGACCGGGACGGTGCCGTTCGGGCCGGTGATGCGGGCTCGTGCCGCGTGGTTGGCGGCGAACGGGTTCATTCGGCCGGGTCAGCGCGAGGAGGAATTGGTGGTGATCCGTGTCGACCGAACCACGTCCCCCGTCGTCGCCGACCCCGCGTGAGGGGGCCCCGCCGAGGTCGACCCAGCTGACTGCCCCCGTCCTGCCGCTGGTCGAGTCGACCCAGAGTGAGCCGCGCCGTGTCGTGCTCACCGACGACGGCCCCGCGCTCATCGACGGGCCGATCGATCTGGTGACCGCCGACGGCGAAGTCCTGCACTGCGACCGTTTCGTCGTGGCTTTATGTCTGTGCCGCCGGTCCAGCACCTACCCCCTGTGCGACACCAGCCACCGCCGCCGTCATCGAAGGAGCACTGACCGATGACCCGTCGACTACCCGACCCGCGCGGCGAGCTTTCCGCCGCGGTGATCGAATTACTCACGCGCACACCAGGTTCCACCGTCCCACCCGTCCGCGAACTGGACCCCTACGGCGAAGACCTACACCTGACCCTGCACACCAGCTACGAACTGCACTACCAAGGTTTCACCGCCGTCGACGAGAACTGGGAATGGGACCCCGACCTGCTACGCCTGCGCCGCGACCTGGAAATTCAGTTCCGCACAGCCCTGCGTGCCGACGTCGCAGGCGGCGACAACGTCGACGAAGAACTCGACCTGCTCCTCGAACCCACCAGCGACACCGACGGCATCGCCGGCTTCCTCGCCGACCACGGCACCCCCGACCACCTGCGCGAATACTTCGCCCACCGCTCGATCTACCACCACATCGAAGCCGACCCGTACGCCTGGGTGATCCCGCGCCTACGCGGCCAACCCAAAGCCTCACTGGTAGCAGTGGAGTTCGACGAGTTCGGCGGCGGCCGAGGCGAACGCGTGCACGCCCAACTGTTCGCCGATCTGCTCGCGGGCGCCGACCTCGAACCGGCCTACCTGCACTACCTCGACAACGTCCCCGCCCCGATGCTCGCGCTGGTGAACATGATGTCGCTGTTCGGCCTGCACCGCGACCTGCGCGGCGCCCTGGTCGGCCATTTCGCCACCGCCGAGATCACCTCCTCGCCGGCCTCGCGCCGCCTGGCCGACCTCGCCCGCACCCTGCTCCCGCACCCCGCGTGCGCGCATTTCTACACCGAGCACGTGGAAGCCGACGCCGTGCACGAACAGGTGATGCGCCGCGATGTCATCGCCGGACTGCTGGCCGCCGAACCCGAACAGGCAGGCCCGATCGTGTTCGGTATCCAGGCAACGAACCTGCTGGAAGATCGCTTCGCCGACCATGTTCTGCAATCGTGGAACGACAACCGAAGTTCGCTGCGCGTGCCGCTCAGTGCACTCGCCGCACCTGCGTGAAAGTGATCGACACGGGGTAACCGCCCAGGTCGCGATCGTAGGGGTCGTGGTCGGCGACGAGGTGGTCGGTGATCGACGACATCACCTGCCAGCCGAAACCGGTCGTGTCGACGGGGTCGGTGTCGCCGCAGACCGCGCGCACACTGGTGCGGATGCGGAACCCGTCGGCGATCACGTCGCAGTGCAGTGCCGAGTCGGGCACCGCGCCCAGGATCAGGCAGGTCGCCGCCTCATCGAGCGCCACCCGGGTGTCCGCTACTTCGTCGACCGCGAAACCCGCGATCAACGCCACGGTCTCGGCGACTGCGCGCAGCATGACGATCTGGCCCAGATCGGCGTCGATCTGGATCTGAATCGCTGTCGCGTGTTCGGAGTCTGTGATGAGCCGGTCGCTCGAATCCATGAGGTCCTCCTCCCTGGCGTTGCGCCGGAGTTGGCTTCATGCAGCGCTTACCCCGGATCAGGGGGAGCGAAACAGCTCGTCAGCCGGGTTCGTAGCCCGATGCCTCGTCCACGGACCGGTAATACCGGAACAGCGGACGCACACCGACCAGATCCAGGGCGCGTTCCACCTCGCGGGTACCGGTGAGCAGTCGCAGGTCGACACCGTGCGCGCAGGCCTGCGCCTTGACCACCCCCAGCTGCGCGGCGACTCGGATGCTGAGGAATTCGGTATCGCGCAGATCCAGGATCACCACGCGCGCACCGGACCGCAGCGCGCGGTCCAACAGGGCGGCGAAGCGGGGCATGCGCGCCGCGTCGAGTTCGATTCCGGCGTGCAGAACCCAGCAGCCGGGGCGATGCGCATCGCGCAGGGCCAGTTGGGCAGCGGCGTGCACCGACGATCCGCGGTACCAGCGCAACCGGCTGGAGTGCCGACGATCCATCACGACAGACATAGAGCCTCCTGTGCGACAGGGCAATTCCGGTTCGCACGACCGAAGGCCAGTGGCCGACGTTCGCGGGTGCCTGGTGCGGGGTGCACGAGAACCGGGGTCGGCTGGAGGTCTCAACCTAGGACAATTCTGGCACGTGCGGGCGCTGCTGTCACTGCGCGGGTGGTCACGGTGCGGGTGTCGGCTCCGCGAGTGCCTGTTCGCGCAGCAGGGCAAGCGTGCGGGACAGGATCCGCGAGACCTGCATCTGGGACACCCCGAGTTCGTCGGCGATCTGGCCCTGCGTCTTGGACTCGTAGAAACGCATGATCAGCACGCGCCGCTCCTCGTCGGGCAGCGCCGCGATCAGCGGTCGCACCGCCATCGCGTCCTCGGTGAGCTGGTAGCAGGGCTCGTCCGCGCCCAACGTTTCGGCGATCGGTTGGGTGGAATTGTCGCGACCGTCGTGGGTGACACCGTCGATGGAGTTGGTCTGGTAGCCGTTGCTCGCCACCAGCGCGCGGGTGACTTCGACCAGGTCCACGTCGAGTTCGTCGGCGAGTTCGCGCGCGTTGGGCAGGCGACCCAGCCGCTGGGACAGTTCCTCGGTGGCGGGGCCGATCCGCAGCTGGATCTCCTTGAGCCGACGCGGCACGCGCACCGCCCAGGTGCGGTCGCGGAAGTGCCTGCGCACCTCGCCCATGATCGTGGGGATGGCGAACGACAGGAACGACGAGCCGCGCGCGACGTCGTACCGATCGACGGCCAGCACGAGGCCGACTCGGGCGGTTTGCGCGAGGTCGTCGAACTGTTCGCCGCGGCCGTTGAACTTGCGCGCGATGTGGTCGGCCAGTGGCAGACACAGTTCGATGATGTGGGCGCGCAGGGTGTCGAGTTCGTCGCCCGGCGGCAGCGCGCGCAGCTTCTCGAACCAGGGTTCGATGTTGTCGTAGCTGTCGCCGTGTGAGTGTGATCGCCGGGCGGTCGGTTGGTGTGTTGCGGTCGTCATCACCGTGTGCCTCGCTTTCTGGGCGATTGCGGGTGTGATCACGGGGTACCCACGGGCACCCAGGGGCATGCCCTACTGACGAGACTAACCGCAGATCGTCAGGAGGCGGCGGGTCCGTGCAGTCGTCGGATCCAGCCGAATTCCACGGTGGTCGGGTAGCCGTCGCGGGCGGGGTCGAAGCTGCCGTAATCGGTGCGCAAGGCGTCGGTGAGCGTGGCGACCACATGCCAGCCGAAGGAGTTCTCGTCGATGGCGGCGGGCTCGCGTGCCAGCGCGCTCACGCGGGCGCCCAGTGCGCCGTCGCCGCCGGTGAACGAACAGTCCAGCTGCGATTCCGGGGCCGCGACCAGCATCAACGCGGTGGCCACTTCGTCCAGTGCCAGCAGCAGGTCGGTGACTTCGTCGAGTGCGAAACCGTTCACCAGCAGCACGGTTTCGGCCAGTGCGTGCACCATGGACAGCTGGTCCAGTTCGGCGGGCACCTGGAATCCGACGGTTCTCGAGCGGGGAGCGGTGTCGCGATCTCGAGCTCGCACGCCACCTCCCTCGTTCCACAACCGTTGTCCGAGGTTACCCCGTAACCATCGGGTCACGCCTGCGGCTCATTTCGACTGTCATTTCGGGTCGTTGCCGGTGGATTCCGGTTCGCCCGGTCGCTTGCCACGGGATTTGCGCATCACCAGAACCGTCGCGACCAGCACGATCAGCGCCAAAACCAGCAAAATCTCCATGTTCGGCGCTTACCCCACCCGCGGCCGCCGAACCGCTGTTTGCCCGGCGAATTACGCGGTAGTCCCTCGGGGAGCGTTGTTGACGTTTCCGCGACTTTCTCGAATGCGACGAAGGGATGACGAAAACCGATGAACCAGCCCCGTATTCCCGCCGAGTTCACCAGCCCGCCGACCCCGCCCGATGAGGACGCGGCAACGCCGTGCGAGCAGGCGGGACCCGCCCCGGATCAGGAAGGCCCCGCGCTGCGCAGCCCTACCGGCGCCCCGATTCCCGGTGACGCGAACCTGCGGGCGCAGCAGGGCGGTCGGCTGACCACCCCGCAGGGTGCGGGTGTGGCCGACACCGATCACGCGCTCAAGGCCGGACCGCGCGGGCCGACGCTGCTGCAGGACTTCCACCTGCGCGAGAAGATCACCCACTTCGACCACGAACGCATTCCCGAGCGGGCCGTGCACGCGCGCGGAACCGGCGCGCACGGTGTCTTCGTCGCCAACGGTGCCGCCGCGTCGTTGACCCGCGCGAAGTTCCTCGCCGCCGACGCCAGCACCCCGGTGTTCGTCCGGTTCTCGACGGTCCTGGGTTCGCGAGGTTCCGCCGATACCGTGCGCGACACCCGCGGTTTCGCGGTGAAGTTCTACACCGGCGAAGGCGTGTACGACCTGGTCGGCAACAACATTCCGGTGTTCTTCATCCAGGAAGCGATCAAATTCCCCGACGTGATCCACGCCGGAAAACCTGAACCCGACCGCGAGATCCCGCAGGCACAATCCGCGCACGACACCTTCTGGGATTTCGTCACCCTCCACACCGAGGCCACCGCGCACACCTTCTGGAATATGTCCGACCGGGCGCTGCCACGGTCATTGCGGATGATGGAAGGCTTCGGCATCCACACGTTCCGGTTGGTCGCCGACGACGGCACGACGAGCCTGGTGAAATTCCACTGGAAGCCGCGGCTCGGCGTGCATTCGATGCTGTGGGAGGAATGTCAGCTCACCGCCGGTTTCGATCCCGATTTCCATCGCCGGGACCTGGCCGACGCCATCGCCGCTGGTACCGCACCGGAATGGGATTTCGGTATCCAGGTTTTCCCGGATACCCCCGACCACCTCTTCGAGGGAATCGATCTGCTCGATCCGACGAAGCTGGTCCCCGAAGAACTCGCGCCCGTGCAAACCATCGGCACGCTGCGGTTGACCGCGAATCCGGAGAACTTCTTCGCCGAAACCGAACAGGTCGCGTTCTGCCCGACGCACCTGGTACCGGGCATCGAAGTCACCGACGATCCGCTGCTGCAGGGTCGGTTGTTCTCCTACCTCGACACCCAGATCAGCAGGCTCGGCGGCCCGAATTTCACTCAGTTGCCGATCAACACCCCGCATGCCGATGTCAACGATCTGTTCCGCGACGGAATGCACCAGACCGCGGTGCATCCGGGAGTTGTTGCCTACAAACCGAATTCGCTGGCGGGCGGTTGTCCTTACGCCGCGAGTCTCGCGGGCGAGGCTTACGTGGAATCGCCGACACCCATTCCGCCGCCGACCGCGAAACTGCGCACGTCCGCCAATAGTGACGGCGCCGTGTCGTTCTCCGACCATTACTCGCAACCGCGCATGTTCTATCGCAGTCTGACCCCCGGCGAACAGCAGCACGTGGCCGACGCGTTCTCGTTCGAACTCGGAAAGTGCCTGTCCGAGGCGATCCAGAAACGCGGATTGCAGATGCTGGTCAATGTCGACGACGGGCTGGCCGATTATGTCGCGGGCCAACTCGGTCTCGAGAAGCCGGCACCGAACGCGCAACCCGTGGACCTCGCACCGAGCTCCGCGTTGTCACAACGACACGGCAGCTTCCCGGTGGACGGGCGTGTGGTCGCGGTGCTGGTGGACGGCTCGACCGATGCTGCGGCGGTGCAACAGGTTTCGAGCGACTTGGAGGCCGCGCAAGTCACGCCGATGCTGGTGGCCCCGCACGGCGGTGTCATCGACGGGGAACCGGTGGCCCGCACCTTCGCCACGATGCGCTCGGTCGAATTCGACGGCGTGATCGCGCTGGCCGCCCCGGCCGACCCTCGCGTCGATCTGCTGGTGCAGGAGATGTGGCGGCACGGCAAAGCGATCGCCGCGGTCGACAGCGCCGCAACGGTGTTGCAGCGCAACGACATCGACGCGCAAGCCCCGGGCATCACCGTCGCCGATGCCGGGGCCGCGACCACCGCGCTGCTCACCGACCTGGGCGAACACCGCGCGTGGGCGCGGATCGAGCGCTCCTGACCGCTAGCCGACGGTGTCGACCTGGACCCCCTCGTGCGCGGTCAGCAGCACATGGTCCAGTCGGGTTCGCAATCGAACCTCGTTGTCCGCCACCGTCGGCAGCGCGGCCACCACATTGTCCGCGATCACCCGCAACTTCACATTGGTCTCCTGCGAACGCCAGCGCAGCACCCGGAACGCCTGCTCGGCGCTGACCCCGTAGGCCAGCATCAACGCGCCCTTGGCCTGCTCGATCGCCACCCGGGCCTCGAGCAGGCCGGGCAGGGTGGTGTCCAGTGCCTCGCGTCGGTACTCGGCGGCGGTATCGGACAGGTCGATGTAGTAGCCCTCGGTGCCGATCGCGGTGCCGTCCACATCGGTGAGCGGTTCCGACACCACCAGCACGTCCCGCACCCGGCCGCTGGTGTCGATGATGCGGTGGTGGCTGGAGAACGCGCCGCTGTCCTCCACCGAGGTGATCATCGCCGCGACCCGGTCGCGATCGTCGGGATGCTTGTGCGACAACAACATCTCGGTCGTGGGCACCGTGCCCGACGGGTAGCCGTGCATCCGCGCCACCTCGTCGGACCACTCCCATTGCCGGGTGGCGAACCGGAACCGGAACCGGCCGACTGTCAGCGGATCGCCCACTCCGATCACGCGCTCGACAAGAGCACGCTGCGCCATGGATACGTCGTTCCGTTCGGTCATGGGTCTGATTATTCACGTCCCACGTCGGCACACCGGCGATCGTCATAACCGTGCTCCGGTTGGCATCAGATCCGTCACAAATAGTGACAGCGCCGGGCCTGCGTGCTCAAATGTACGAACCAGCCGACCTTGAGTAGCCAGGGTCAGCGGGTGGCAGCAACGTTGCTGTCGGTGCCGAGGATTCGAGAAGTCTCGTGAACACCCAAATCAGCGCACAACTGCGCACCGAACTGACCCTGCATCACGCGGCGACGGTTCTGCACGTGTACGGCGAAGTCGACGCGTGCACCCTGCCCCAGTGGCGCACCATCCTCGACGAGGCCATGGCGGCCGAAGGGGACAACGGTCACCTGGTGATCGACATCAGAGAAGTCACCTTCATGTCCTGTCGCGCGATCATGGATATGGCCACCCGCGCCCAACAGGGCCGCGTGCGCCTGAGCGTGGTCAATCCTGTTGCCGGGGTGACCAACCGCATCATCGTCGCGGCCGGCCTCACTGCGTGGCTACCCGTTTTCACCACGCGCACTCAGGCCTTGGCCGCGACAGTTCCGGCGCTGCCGCTGCCGTCGCGGCAGCCGCCAGTGCGGTTGTCGCCCCTGCCCCGGACGTCGATGACGGCGTAACACCGCAGGTCCCGCACCATTTTCGAGTCGGATACCCACGTCGCAAAAAATCTATGGTGGCGGGTGTAGACATTCTCGAAGAGTGTGTGTACAGTCGCTGGAGTACGAACAAGAGAGTCCAAGAAGCCAGGCAGGTGAACTGCCTGGAGCACGAAGATCCACCGTTCCTTCGGCGGAGAAGAGGATCCGGTGTAGTAGGCCGGACCGTCGCAGGGACGACGAAGCACAACTGCAAGACGAACAACCGCAAGATGCACAACCTGCAAGATGAATACAGCAAGGTGAACGAAACATCGTGAGTAGGACTGGTCGACCAGGAGGTGGTGGGTCTCTGAAAAGTCACTTACCGTTGAAGTCAATCCCTCATCCGTAAATCTCAGGCCCCGGCGCACAATGCGCCGGGGCCTTCCGACGTTGAATCACGAGAGGTGCTGTGCAGCAACCGAACATGAACACCACCGACGGCCTCAGCGCCGCCGACAAACTCGACGACGACGACTACCCCGCCTACAGCATGGGGCGAGCCGCCGAAATCCTCGACGTCACCCAGGCCTTCCTGCGCGCCCTCGACGCCGCCGAACTACTCATCCCCCAACGCTCCTCGGGCGGCCACCGCCGCTACTCCCGCTACCAGCTGCGCATCGCGGGCCGAGTCCGCGAACTGGTCGACGCGGGCAATTCCCTGGAATCCGCGTGCCGCATCGTCATCCTCGAAGACCAACTCGCCGAAGCCCAGCGCATCAACGCGGGCCTACAGCACGCGTTGGACAACCGATCTTCTGAACACCCGTCCACGAACTGACCGTCGTCGGATCCGCGGCTGGAACCCGGGTTACCCGACCCGGGTTCAGGTGTTCGCCGCGGTCAGGATCGGCAGCAACTTCTTCGCGCCGACCATGTGGTTCTGCCCTGGAAGCACCCGGTGGGTCGAACCGGGAACGGCGTCGGCCAGGGCGCGGGCCACCTGATGCAGTTCGGGCGGACTCTTCTCGCCGACCACGATCCGCACGGGCACCTCGATCCCGGCAAAGCGCCCGACCGGCGGTACGTCTTCGGTGATGGCGATGTCGTACATCAACGTCGGCGCGAGAGCCTTCATCGTCTTCCACCCCGGAAACAACGGCAGCAACCCGACAAACGCACCCGGCATCCCGATCCCCTTCAGGAAAACCTTCAGCGCACGCCCGTTCTCGCCTCCGTCGACCAGGACCCGAACCTTCTTCGCCAATTCGGCGTAGGAAACCCGCTCGACCTCGTCGTGCACATACGAAGCGTCATAGGCCACCACCCGGTCGACTTTCTCCGGCATCCGCAGCGCAGCCTCGAGCGCCAACGCCGCCCCCGACGAATGCCCATAGAGAACGGCGCGCCCACCAGCGGCATCGACAACAGCCTCGATGTCATCGACTTCCCGCTCGACCGAATACGGCAGGGTGTCCCCACTGTCCCCACGCCCGCGCCGGTCGTAGTTGTAGACGGTGAACTCCGTGGAAAACACCTTCGCGTCGGCCGCGATCGGCCGAAACCTCCGGAAGCACGTGGCACCGGTGATGTAGACCAGTGCGGGGCCATTGCCGGCGACGTCATAGGCCAGTTCGGTCCCATCCTTCGACGTAGCGACGCGCATATGCTGCTCCTTCTCCGTGTCGAACCCACAGCCGGGTCCTATCGATAGGACGCCGCCGGTGCCCGAAACTCATCGGCGACATCGGGAAACGATCATGTTGATCGTTAGCGGTGCGAATGGATGATGGCTGGGTTACGGTGCCCGCAGTACTCGTGTGGCACAGGTGGAGGTCAGCAGTGAAGAAGTCGGCGGCAACGCGCAAGTTCGGGTGGTCGGTGGCGATTTTGGCCGCCGCACTGGCTGTGTCGACGGCACCGGTCGCCGTTGCCGCACCTGCTTCGGATGGCCTCGATTTCTATTCTCCCGCACCGGAATTGGTGGCCGGTGAGCATGGTTCGGTGATTTCTTCGCGGCCGATTGTGGGGGAGCCGGGGTTGCCGGGGGCGCGTAATTATCTGGTGCTGTATCGGTCGGTGGATCTGCAGGGGCAGCCGGTGGCGGTGTCGGGCACGCTCGCGGTTCCCGAGGGGGTTGCGCCTGCGGGTGGGTGGCCGTTGATTTCGTGGGCGCACGGCACTACCGGCACTGCCGATGTGTGTGCGCCGTCGCGGGACACGGGGGTCGGGTTTCCCGCGCATGACTACACGTCGTTGACGCGGGGGACGCTCGCGCAGTGGGTGGCTGCGGGATATGCGGTGGCGCAGACCGACTATCAGGGGCTCGGGACGCCGGGGCCGCACGGATATCTGATCGGGGAGGCGCAGCAGCGGGCCGTGGCCGATATGGCGCTGGCTTCGCGTGCGGTCGCGCCCGAGGTCGGGGCTCGGTGGGTGGCGATGGGGCATTCGCAGGGCGGTCAGGCTGCGGTGTTCGCGAATGCGCGGGCGCAGCAATGGGTTCCGCAGTTGGAGTTGCTGGGGTCGGTGGCGTTGGCGCCCGCTTCGCATCTGGGACTAGTTGTGCAGGCGGGGGTTGTCAGCAAACGAACCGGCCTGGGCGCGAAGGTCGCGCCCGCGGGGTCGTTGTCGTTCATGCCGTTGTTCGTGCGTGGTGCCCAAACCGTCGCCGACATCGATCCGACGAAATTCCTTGCGCCCGAAGCAGCTTCGAAGATCGACCAGGCCGACGACCGCTGCATCGGCCAGCTGCGTGCCAAAGACTCCTGGGGTGAGATCGGCGCGAACGAAGCCTTCTCCGCCGACGCCGATCCCAGCGCCCTGATCCGAGTCCTCGACGACAACGACCCCACCGGGCTGACCTTCACCGCCCCGCTGCTGGTGCTACAGGGCAAGGCAGACGTCGTGGTGATGCCGACCGGCACCGACGCCATGGTCGCCCAGCAACAGTTGACCGGTCGGCCCGTGGAATACCGCACCTATCCTGGTGTCGACCACCGCGGCGTGCTCGCGGCGGGCAACAACGACGCCCTCACCTGGGTGAACGCCCGATTCGGACGCTGATCAGTCGATCCCGTCGGGTCGGTCGACCTGGCGGGTATCGAGGTCGTGAATTATCGGGGTGCGAGATATCGCGCTGTTCGTGACTCGATCGACGGTCCCGCCACTGTCGGGTGCATTCATGAATGCCGAGACCACGTGGTCGCTGAGGTATTGACGTAATTCCAAACGCCATTCGATGGGGAGATCTCGGGGCACCATGTCGAGGGCGTCCTCGACCTCTTCCCATATTCGCGGAAACGGAATTCCGTCGCGTGAGCAGGATTCCACCGCGGTCATCAGTTGCACTGTCAGACAATCCAAATGGACGGTCGTTGTCACACTGAGTCCCGTGTCGTGGAGCAGGTCCAGATCGTCCATTGTTTTCCCCTTACCAGTTCGCACCCCTGCTGATGCGCTCAAGGTACTTGCGGATCGGGGGCACGGGAAATCGTGCAGGGGTTACTGGAGGTTCAGATATGTTTCGGCGGCTCGGTTGTGATCGGCACTGATCGGCCGGGTAGGTTGCAGCGATGATCTCCACGGCCCTGTACTGCGGCACGCGCTGGGACGAGCAGGGTCGATGGTGGTACGAGCTGCTGCGCGAAGACGGGACCACCGAGCGGCTGCCGGGCATCGGCACGCGGCTGGCGTTCCGGATCACCGATTCCCGGCGATACTGCCTGGGGTACAACGGGTTCGGGTCCGCCGGTCGCGGTCGTATCGCTTGCCCGCGCGGGGCTGCGGTCGACAGTGGACGGCAGTGCGAGCAGTGTCGGGTCAAGGAGGGCTGGTCGGTGGTGCACAGCCACCGCGGCCCGCTGTCGGCGCTGCCCGAACAGGTCCGCGACTACATGGCGCAACCGCATCACCTGTACATCGCGTATTTCGGTGACGGCATGACCAAGGTCGGCACGGCGTCGGCGTCGCGGCGGCATCGCCGGCTGTTCGAACAGGGTGCGCTGGTGGCGCGGTTCATCACCGATTCGCCCGACGGGCTGCATGTTCGGGATCTGGAACGCACGGTCACCGAGCGGGCCGGGATCGGGCAGATGGTCGCGGGTGTCACCAAGACCCGAATTCTGACCAAACCCTTGCGGCCGTGGGTGGCGCTGGAATCCGCGGTCGCCGACGCGGCCGAGCACGCGGCGAGCACGTTGCCCGCGGACATTACGCGCACCGACGTCGCGTGGTCGGGCGGGCGCGACTTCTACGCCACCATCCTCGAGCACGGCCGTTTCCCGGTCGCCACCGAAATCGCCGGGGAGCCAGGCGAATACATCATCGACGCGGTCACCGCGCACGGGCATACGATCGCGTGCCGTGACACCGCGGGCGCCAGTGAACTGGTGTTGGTCAACGACACTCGCCTGGTCGGCCGTCGCATCGAACTGGACTCCTCGATCGATGCCGTGGCCGAACCCGCGCAGACCAGCCTGTTCTGATCGGCGCGGGTCGGCGTGCTGTGTTCAGCAGCGGGTCGGGGCCGGTTCGTTGCGGAATCGGGCTTCGATGAAGTTCCAGGCTTCGGGCAGGCCCGCCACCGCGGTGGTCATGTGTTCGGCGATCTGGTAGCGGGAGAACGTGATCGGTGCGCCCGCCTCGCAGTAGCGGGCGGCGACGTCGGCGACGGCATCGTAGGGCGTGAGACCGTCGAAGACGCCCTGCCACAGCATGGTCGGGGTTTCGGGGATGCCGGGGTAGTGCCGCAAGCTGTTCTCCCGCAACACCGCTCGCGCTTCGGGGTTGTCCATCAGGGACTTGGTCGCCGCGAGCTGTTCGGCGCTGCGGACGATGCCGTGGAACAGCAGGAAGCGGCGGCATTCGTCGGCGGTGAAGTCCCGGTACCACAGTCCTTCGCTGTTGAGCTGCTCGGAAATGGGTAGGCGCTGCGGGTATTCGCGTTCCAGGCCCATGGCCGCTGCCCACGCGAGGCCGAAGCCGGGGTGGTGGCCGAAGCCGATGCCGAGGGCCATCTGTTCGAGGTCGGCGGGGATGCCGCCCGCCGCCACGCCCGCCAGCTTCAATTCGGGGGCGTAGGTGGGTTGCATGGCCGCGGCCCATGCGGTGGCCAGTCCGCCGCCGGAGTAGCCGGCCAACGCGATCTGGGACTGGCCCAGACCGAGTTCGGTGGCGCGTTGCAACGCTCGCACACTGTCGAGGGTGACCATGCCGCTGAGCTTGGCCGCGCCATAGGCGACGTTGGGGCCCAGGTAGTCGGGCAGGGCGACCGCCCAGCCGCGGCCCAGCGGCAGGACCGCGCCGAACGCGTCGGGGGTTTCGTCACTGAGCAGTGAATGGGACGGATTGCACTTGGTCCCAAGGGAATTGATCAGCGCCTGATACGACACCAGCGGCGGGTTGGCCACCCCCGCGGGGATCATGACCGTGGTCACGCCCATGATCGGGTCGCCGGCGGAATTGGTGGAGCGGAAGGCGACGTGCCAGATGTCGGTGCCCTGGTAGGGGCCGAGGTTGAACTTGCGTTTGCGGACTACATCACCGGGGGCGAAGTCGCCGATGTCGGCCGGTGCGGCGAAGAACGGGTCGGGATCGGGGGTCGGGTACTGCGGTTCGGAAGTTGCTGCGGGAGCGAACATTCCGACACTGATGGTGCATAACAGCACCGTCAGCGCGGCGGTCCAGATGCGGCGCATGGTGGATCCTTACTGGGGGAGGGTCAGCAGTTGCTCGGCGCGGGCTCGCCGCGGAAGCGGGCATCCAGCCACGCGACGGCAGACGGAAAACCCATGACCGCGGTGGCCAGGTGATCGGGGCTGGGATACAGCTCGGACTGCACCGGCGTCCCGGCCCGGCAGTAGCGCTGGTTGGTGCGCTCGACCGCGTCGACGGGGATGAGCGGGTCGATGGGCGTGTGCCATTCGAAGATCGGCATCGTGGGAACGGGTTCGAACAGTTCGAGGCTGTTCAAGTCGCCCACCTCCCACGCGCGCGGGTCGTCGATGAGCGAGACGGTAGAGGCGAGATCGGAGGCACTGTGCATGGCACCCGCGGCGATGAGTTCAACGGTGCAGCCGTTGGACATCGCGTCTCGCACGGCCAAGCCGGTGTTGTTGAGCTGCCCGGTGATCGGCAGGCGGTCGGGGTACTCGCGTTCGAGCCCGAGCGCCGCGGCCATGGCCAGCCCGAACATGGGATGCGGGGCGAAGCCGAGGGCGCGCGCCATGGTGGTGATGTTCATCGGCACACCGCCCTGCGCGGCCCCGACCAGCCGCAGTTCGGGCGCGTACTGCGGGGCCAGCGCGGCGGCCCAGCCGGTCGCCATGCCGCCGCCGGAGTAGCCGAGCATGGCCGACGGGCTGTCGGCGAGTCCCAGTTCCGCGACCCTGGTGGCGGCGCGGATGCCGTCGAGGGTGATCTGCCCGCCGAGTTTGGCCGCACCGTAGGCGGCGTTCGGGCCGAGGTGATCGGGCAGGGCGATGCTCCAACCGCGCAGCAGCATCGTATTCAGCAGTGGCACAGCACGATAGAGCAGATTCGGGTCGTAGGCGTAGAGGGCACGCGAGACCGCGCACTGGGTGCCGAGGCCGTTGATGATGTGCTGGTACGACAGCAGTGGCGCGCCGGGGCGGTGGTCTTTGGGGGTGAGGATCGTGGTGGTCGCTGCGATCGGGCGACCCTGGGAGTCGTTGGACCGGAACTTCACCAAAGTGACTGTGGCGGTGGGGAAGTAGGGCAGCGGTTCCTGCACGCGGACGGCGAGCACGGCGCCGGGTTCGTGCGCGGCGAGGTCGGCGGGCGCGGCGTAGAAGGGGTCGGGGTCCGGTGCGGGATAGACCGGGGACGCCGTGGCCGGCTGGGGGCCCGTGGCGGCGAGTAGCCCGACCATGACGGCGCAGGCGAGGGTGCGCAGACTAGTTCTCATGCATCACCGCCGCGGCGGGAAAGCGGACGCCGGTGGCGCGTTCGGACGCGGTCCACAACTGTTGCCACAGCGCCCGGTCCTGCGACAATGCGCTCGAGGGGCAGGCGCCGAGCGGGCCGCGGGTGTTGAACAGCTTGGTCGGACCCCAATAGGTGTCGGGGTCCGCGTCCGGTGCGGTGGCGGCGAACAAGATGGATTGTGCTGCGGCGGTGCGTGATTGGCCGATCAAACGGATGAACGGCTCGGAGACCCAGTCCAGTGGGGTCTGCGTCTTGGCGACGAGCCCGGTCGGTGCGACGCCGGGATGCACGGTGTAGGACCGCAGCGACGACCCTGAACCGTGCAGCCTGCGCTGGAGTTCGCGGCCGAACATCAGGGTTGCCAGTTTTGATTCCGGATAGGCGCTGTGTCGACTGTATCGACGTTTCTCGAAACGCAGATCGTCCAGCGGCAGCGTTTTCGTCCAGCCGTGCGAAATGCTCGACACCGAGATGATGCGGTCCCTGATCCGGTCCAGGAGCAGGCCGGTCAGGGCGAAATGGCCGAGATGGTTGACACCGAATTGTGTTTCGAATCCGTCGACGGTGCGCGCGAACGGCACATTCATCAATCCGGCATTGTTGATGAGCACATCGAATTCGCCACAGGTTTGCGCGAATCGCCGCACAGCGGACAGATCGGCAAGATCCAGCGCCGCCACCGAAATATCGCCGGTGAGTCGATCGGCGACGGCCTGCCCGCGCTGCGGGTCGCGGCACGCCATGATCACCGTCGCGCCGTGGGCGGCGAGGGTGCGGGTCACTTCCTCGCCCAGGCCGCCGTTGGCACCGGTGATAACGAATCGTCGGCCGTGCTGATCCGGTAGCGGATCGGGAGTCCTTGCCATGGCGCATGACCTTACGAATCGCGGCAACCCGGTGGCAATGCGTTTGGAAATTGTCAGGGACACCGCCGCGACGATTGGTCGTTTCCCAAACCGGTCCCGCACGCACCGAATTCGGCGGTGCGCTGTCGTAGCGTGACGCCCATCAGTGTTGTCGAGTAGACCGTCGGGGCGAATACCCGACCCCGCCGCACTGCTCGCCTCCCCTTCGATTACCGCTGATGCAGGAGATGTTTGCCCTATGGCTCGCGAAGACGAACTACGCACTTACATGAAGAAGGCGATCCGGGAACTGCAGACCACCCGGGCACGTCTCGACGATGTGGAGGCGCGGGCCACCGAGCCGATCGCGATCGTCGGCATGGCATGCCGCTATCCGGGCGGGGTCACCTCGCCGGAGGAACTGTGGCAGGCGGCGGTGGACGGTCGCAGCCTGGTGTCTGAGTGGCCGGCCGATCGTGGCTGGGATATCGAGGGCCTGTTCGATCCGGAACCGGGTGTGCCGGGCAAGTCGTATGTGCGCACGGGCGGCTTTCTCGACGGCGCCACCCAGTTCGACGCGAACTTCTTCGGGATCAGTCCTCGTGAGGCGCAGGCGATGGATTCGCAGCAGCGGCTGGTGCTCGAGACCGCCTGGGAGGCGTTCGAGCGGGCGGGCATCGACCCCACGACCGTACGCGGCAGTGCCACCGGTGTTTTCGTCGGTTTGATGCCGGACTCCGAAGCTCCGTCCTCGCGTGACCTCGACGATCGGGTGCGCGAGACGATCGAGCACTTCCTGATGACCGGTCAGGCATCCAGCGTCGCCTCGGGGCGGGTGTCGTATGTGCTGGGTCTGGAAGGGCCGTCGGTCACCGTGGACACCGCGTGCTCGTCGTCGCTGGTCGCGATCCATCAGGCGGTGCGGTCGTTGCGCTCCGGCGAGTCGACCTTGGCGTTGGCCGGCGGTGTCACGGTGATGGCGACGCCCGCCGCGTTCGTCGCGTTCTCCACCCAGCGGGCGCTGGCGGCCGACGGTCGGTGCAAGTCCTTCGCCGCCGGTGCTGACGGCACCGCGTGGGGCGAAGGCGTGGGCATGTTGCTGCTCGAGCGCGTTTCCGAGGCTCGGCGCAACGGTCACAAGATCCTGGGTCTGGTGCGTGGGACCGCGGTGAACTCCGATGGGGCGTCCAACGGTTTGACCGCGCCGAACGGGCGGTCGCAGCAGCGCGTCATTCGGACCGCGCTGGCGGATGCCGGGTTGACCACGACCGATGTGGACGTGGTCGAGGCGCACGGCACCGGAACCCGGCTCGGTGATCCCATCGAAGCGGAGGCGCTGCTCGCGACCTATGGTGCCGAGCGCGACGGTGCGCAGGCGCTGCTGCTGGGGTCGCTCAAGTCGAATATGGGGCACACGCAGGCGGCCGCGGGGGTCGGTGGGCTGATCAAGATGGTGATGGCGATGCGGCACGGGGTGGTGCCGCCGACGCTGAACGTCGACGAGCCCACGCCGCATGTGGACTGGTCCGCGGGCACGGTTCGGTTGGTGACCCAGGCGCAGCCGTGGCCGGAGACCGGGCGTGCGCCGCGTGCTGCGGTGTCGTCGTTCGGGATCAGCGGCACCAACTCGCATGTCGTTGTCGAGCGGGGGGACGACGTGCCCGCGGATCGGCCCGATGTCGTTGCGCCGGTGGTTATTCCGTGGGTGGTGACCGCCCGCTCCGCGGACTCGGTGACTGCTCAGGCCAGTGCCCTGCTCGACCGGGTCGACGCGGATCGTGAGGTCGAAGCGGTCGATATCGGCGCGTCCTTGTTGGAGACTCGCGCCCGGTTCGATCACCGTGCCGTGATCGTCGGGCACGATCTCGAGGAGCTGACCGAGGGGTTGCGTGCACTCGCGCAGGGGCGTTCGGTGCCGAATGTGGTGCGCGGCACCGTGACTGCTGCGGTGACGGCGGTGATGTTCCCCGGCCAGGGCGCGCAACGCGTCGGCATGGGGCGCGAACTGTACGACGGCTTTCCGGTGTATCGGGCAGCGTTCGACGAGATCTGCGCGGAACTCGATCAGCACCTCGAAACCCCTTTGCGTGAACTGGTTTTCGCCGACGAGGCAAGCGAGGCCCTCGATCGCACCGAGATCACCCAGGTTGCTCTGTTCGCGACCGAGGTGGCGCTGTACCGACTGGCCGAATCATGGGGCCTGCGACCGGCATTCGTGATGGGGCACTCAATCGGTGAGATCGTGGCGGCCTATGTGGCGGGGGTGTGGTCGCTGGCCGACGCGTGCACCCTGGTCGCGGCGCGTGGCAGGCTGATGCAGTCCGCGCCCGCCGGTGGTGCGATGGTCGCGGTCGCCACCGATGCGGCGACCGTCGCCGATCTGATCCGCCTCTACGACGATGTCAGCATCGCGGCCGTGAACGGGCCCGCGTCCGTGGTCATCTCGGGTGCGGCGAGTTCGGTCGAGGCCATCGCCGAGCAGTTGACGGCCGACGGCGTGCGGACCACCCGGTTGCGGGTGAGTCACGCCTTCCATTCGCCGCAGATGGACGCGGTGCTGACGGAATTCGGTGCCGTGTGCCGCGGTCTGACCTATCGTCCGCCGACGCTGCCGGTGATCTCGGCGCTCACCGGCAAGGTGGCCGAGGCGGCGCAACTGTGTTCGCCCGAGTACTGGGTGAGTCACCTGCGCGAACCCGTCCGCTACCTGGATGCGGTGCGGTGGGCGCGTGAACAGGGCGGGGTGACCTGCTTCGCCGAGATGGGGCCCGGTGCCGCGCTGACGGCGATGGTGCACGAAATCGCCGACGACGGTGAGGCTTTGACCGCTGCCGCGCTGCAGCGACCCGGCATCGCGGGTGACCTCGCGTTCGTCGCGGGACTGTCGGCGCTGTACTCGAGCGGGGCCGCGCTGGACCTGTCCGTGCTGTTCGAAGGGTCCGGCGCGCGGTCGGTCGAGCTGCCGACCTACGCCTTCCAGCGTGACCGGTACTGGCTCGCGGTGTCGGAGGGCAGCAATGTGCGTGGCGCCGGGCTCGACGCCGCCGAGCACCCGCTGCTCGGTGCGAAGATCGGCCTCGCTCAGGACGGTGGGCTGTTGCTGACGGGACGACTGTCGCTGCACTCGCATCCGTGGCTGGCCGGGCACCGCATCGGTGACGCCGTGCTGCTGCCCGGCACGGCGTTCATCGAACTCGCTTGGCACGCAGGACAACTGGTGGACTGCCCGGTCGTTGGTGAACTCGTGCTGGAATCGCCGCTCGTGGTGCCCGAGAGCGGCGCGGTGGAGCTGCAGGTGATCGTCGGTCCGGCGCAGGAGTCAGGGCACCGGACGGTCGGGGTGTATTCACGTGTGCAGACTGCATCCGGCGAAGAACTGCCGTGGGTCGGACATGCCACTGGCACGTTGCAACCGTCGGCCGAGATCGCGAGGGTTCCGGCCGATGGGGGTGCGTGGCCGCCGGTGGGCGCTGTCGCGGTGGTGGTGGGGGAGCCGTATGAGGCGATGGCGGCCGTCGGGTATCACTACGGGTCCGCCTTCCGCGGTCTCGGGCAGATCTGGCGTCATGGCGACGATGTGCTGGCCGAAGTGGCGCTGCCCGAGTCGGATGCCGCGGAGGCTGCCGACTTCGGGCTGCATCCCGCACTGCTCGATGCCGCACTGCACGCGATGATCGCGACCGGCACGGTCGGGCCGACCGAATCGGGCAAGATTCGCCTTCCGTTCGCGTGGGAAGGTGTGTCGCTGCACGCGGTCGGGGCGACATCGCTGCGTGTTCGTCTCACGCCCGCGGGCACGGACCGGATCCGGCTGGAACTGAGCGATTCGGCGGGCAGGCCTGTCGCGGGCGCGGAATCCCTTGCGCTGCGCGAGATCTCGCTGGAAGCCTTGGGGCAGCGGCCGCCGACCTCGGAGGGCGGGCTGTACGAGATGAACTGGGTGGGGGTTCCGGGGGTCGAACCTGTTGGGGGACAGGGCGAATGGACCCAGCTGGAGTCTGCGGCCGAGTGCGTTTCGGTGGAGTATTGCGAACGAACCGACAGGAACCTCGTTGTCGTGCGCGTTCTCGGCGATGCCATCGCGCCCGGCTCTACGGTCGATCGCGCCACCGATGTCGAGCCGACCAGTCGGCTCCGCCCGGATGCCCTGCGCGAGTCCGTCATTGCCGTGCAGACGGTTGTGCAGGAACTGCTGGCCGATGACCGGTTCACCAAGGCACTGATCGTTTTCGTGACCAACGGCGCGGTGGCGGTACACGGTGCCGAAGATGTCGCCGATCTGGCCGGTGCCGCCGTGAACGGACTGCTGCGCACCGCGCAGAACGAGCATCCAGGCCGCATCGCGCTGCTCGATCTCGATGGTCGCGGCGACTACCGGGAGGCGGTGTCGATCGCCGCCACGCACCCCACCGAGCCGCAGCTGGCGATCCGGCACGGTGAAACGCACGCGCCACGCCTGGTCCGCGCTGGGGCGGACACAGTCGGATCGGCCGAACTGCTCACCGGCGGCGACTGGCAACTGGTCGACCACGGTCGGGGAACTCTCCACGGCGACAACATGATTCTGACCCCGCAGCCCGAAGTGGAGCCGCTGGGACCGGGGCAGGTACGGATCGCTGTCCGGGCGGCGGGTGTCAACTTCCGTGACGTGCTGATCGTGCTCGGGATGTACCCGATCCCCGACACCGCCATCGGTGGTGAAGGTGCGGGCGTGATCGTCGACATCGCCCCTGATGTCACCGATTTCGCGGTGGGCGACCGGGTGATGGGCATCTTCACCGGCGTCAGTGCCACCGTCGTGGCCGATCAGCGGACCGTCATCGAGATCCCGGCCGGCTGGTCCTTCGAGGACGCCGCCGCCGCGCCGATCGTGTTCGCGACCGCCTACTACTCGCTGGTCGACCTGGCGAAGGTGCGGGCGGGGGAGTCGTTGCTGATCCACGCCGCCACCGGTGGTGTCGGGATGGCCGCGGTACAACTGGCCAGGCATCTCGGGTTGGACCTGTACGTCACCGCCAGTCCGGGCAAGTGGGATATGTTGCGCGCGAACGGCTTCGCCGACGAACGGATCGGCAACACTCGGACCACCGACTTCAAGGAGAAGTTCCTCGAGGTCACCGCTGGTCGCGGTGTCGACGTCGTGCTCGATTCGCTGGCGGGCGACAAGGTCGACGCGTCGCTGGACCTGCTCCCGCGCGGCGGTCGGTTCATCGAGATGGGCCTGACCGACCTGCGCGACGCCGACGAGATCGCACAGACCCATCCGGGCGTGCGCTACCAGAACTTCATCCTGATGGAGGCGGGCCCGGACCGGTTGCACGAGATCCTGACCGAGCTGCGCACACTGTTCGAATCCGGTGTGCTGCAACCACTTCCGGTGACACGCTGGGATGTCCGGCGCGCACCCGAGGCCTTCCGGCAGTTGAGTCAGGCCCGGCACGTCGGCAAGTACGTGCTGACCGTGCCGACCCCGCTGAATCCCGACGGCACCGTGCTGGTGACCGGCGGCACCGGCGGGCTCGGCGCACTGGCCGCCCGTCACCTGGTGACGGCATACGGTGCTCGACACCTGCTGTTGACCAGTCGCCGCGGACCCGCCGCAGATGGTGCGGGCGAACTCGCGGCCGAGCTGTCCGCACTGGGCGCCCAGGTCGACATCGCCGCCTGCGATGTCAGCGACCGCGACGCCCTCACCGCCCTGATCGCCGCGATCCCCGCCGCACACCCGCTGACCGCGGTGGTCCACACCGCCGGCGTCGTCGAGGACGCCCTGTTCACCAAGCACACCCCCGAACACATCGCAAAGGTGTTCCGCCCCAAGGCCGATGCCGCCTGGCACCTGCACGAACTGACCAGCGAACACGCCCTGTCGATGTTCGTCCTGTACTCCTCGATCGCGGGCCTGCTCGGCAACCCCGGCCAGGCCAACTACTCCGCCGCCAACGGTTTCCTCGACGCGCTGGCCCACCACCGCAGGCACCGCGGCCTGCCCGCGACCGCCATGGCGTGGGGTCTGTGGGAGCGCGGCACCGGCATCACCGGCCATCTCACCGAGCGTGACCTGCAGCGGATGCGCCGCGAAGGCCTGATCCCGCTCACCGACGACGACGGCATGGCCCTGTTCGATGCCGCGCTGACGACCGGCAGGCCGCTCGCGGTCCCCGCCCGCCTGGACCTCACCGCGCTGAGCGCGCTGGGCGACGTGGACGACATGCCCGCGATGCTGCGGTCGTTGCTGCGCGGTGGTCCACGCCGGGCGGCCGGGAGCGGCAGCGACGAGTCGGTGAAACTGCTGTCGAGCCTGATCGGGCAGGAACCCGCGGAACAGGAGCGGATCATTCTCGGCGTCATCCGCTCACACGCGGCCGCGGTCCTCGGCCACGCGTCCGCGGAGGCCGTTCCCGCCGAAACCGCGTTCACCGACCTGGGTTTCGACTCGCTGGGCGCCGTGGAATTCCGCAACCGCCTCGAGGCCGCGACCGGCGCGAAACTGCGCACCACGATCGTGTTCGACTACCCCAACGCGGCGGCACTGGCGAACTACCTGCGCACCGAGATCGCCCCCGTGGACGACCCCGGCGCGCGGATCGTCGGAGAGCTCGACGCACTCGCCGCCGGTTGCGTCGGCGTGGAACTGCCGCCGGAGCGGGTCGACGAACTGATGGCGCGCATCAACGACCTCGTGCGCACCCTGCGCGGCGGTGCCGACAGCGAGCTCGTGGACAACATCGACGGTGCCGACGACGACGCGCTGTTCGACCTGATCGACCAGGTCCGTTCGGTCTGAGTGAGAAAGCGAGAATCGAATGGCCACTGAAACGGAATTGCGCGCCTATCTCAAACGCGCCACCCGGCAGCTGCAGGAAACCCGGCAGCAGCTCGGTGACGAGCAGGCACGCGCACGGGAACCGATCGCGGTCGTGGGCATGTCGTGCCGGTTCCCCGGCGGGATCACCTCACCGGAACACCTGTGGGAGGCGCTGATCCAGGGCCGCGACCTGATCACCGAGTTCCCGGCCGATCGCGGCTGGGACGTCGACGGGTTCTACGATCCCGACCCGGACAAATTCGCGAAATCCTATGTGCGCGAAGGTGGTTTCCTCGACGGTGCCGGTGAGTTCGATGCCGGGTTCTTCGGGATCAGCCCGCGCGAGGCCGAGGCGATGGACCCGCAGCAGCGGCTGTTGCTCGAGCTCGCTTGGGAATCGGTCGAGCAGGCGCGGGTGGACCCGATGACGTTGCGCGGCAGCGACACCGGTGTGTTCGTCGGGTTCAGCGATCAGGGTTACGGGTTCGGCGCCACGCAGGCCTGGGACGGTGCGGAGACGTACTACTTCACCGGCAATCACGCCTCGATGGCGGCGGGTCGGGTCGCGTATCTGCTCGGGCTCGAGGGTCCGGCGGTCACCGTCGACACTGCCTGCTCGTCGTCGCTGGTGGCCGTGCATCAGGCGATGCAGTCGCTGCGGCTGCGGGAGTGCGGGATGGCACTGGCCGGGGGTGTCACGGTGATGTCCACGCCGATGCCGTTCGCGCTGTTCTCGCGTCAGCGTGCGCTCGCGCCGAACGGGCGGTGCAAGTCGTATGCGGCGGGCGCGGACGGGACCGCCTGGGGTGAAGGGGTTGGATTCGTTCTGTTGGAACGGCTTTCGGATGCCCAGCGCAATGGGCATCGGGTGCTCGCGGTGCTGCGCGGGTCCGCGGTCAACAGTGACGGTGCGTCCAATGGGCTCACCGCGCCGCGTGGTCCGGCGCAGCAGCGGGTGATCGGGTCGGCGCTGGCCAATGCCGGGCTGCGGGCGGCCGATGTCGACGTGGTGGAGGGGCACGGCACCGGCACCGTGCTGGGCGATCCGGTGGAAGCGCAGGCCCTGCTCGCGACCTACGGGCAGCGTGAGGGCGGGCCGCCGTTGTTGCTCGGTTCGGTGAAATCCAATATGGGACATACACAGTCGGTGGCGGGGATCGCTGGGCTGATCAAGATGGTGCAGGCGATTCGCCACGGGATGGTTCCGCCCACCCTGCACGTGGACGCCCCGACCTCGCACGCGGACTGGTCGGGAAATCGTATCCAGCTCGCCTTGCGGCCACAGTCGTGGCCCACGACCGGGCACGAGCGCCGAGCGGGGGTGTCCTCGTTCGGCATCAGCGGCACCAATGCTCACTTGATCGTCGAACAAGCGCCGGAACCTACAGAGCCCGAGCACGATTCGGCCGACGAGCGGTCGACACCGAGGCATACGTCTACGCCGAGGCCGATGGCCGCGCAGGTGCCCGCGCTGACTCGACAGCCGCTGCTCCAACAGGAGACGACGCACCCACCCCTTCCGTGGCTGTTGTCGGCGCGCAACCCGGCCGCACTGTGCGACCAGGCCGCACGTATGCGCGAAACAGCCACGAATTCCGCGCATGACCTCGCCGACATCGCCCACTCCCTGGCAACCACGCGAACACGCTTCGACCACCGTGCCGTGGTGGTGGCGAACACGCGCAAGGAGTTCCTGGATGGGCTCGATGCCGTCGCCGAAGAGCGCACCGCCGCCTCGGTCGTCCTGTCACGCCGTGGCGCCGGCGGCAAACTGGCGATGATGTTCCCCGGTCAGGGCGGCAAACTCGTCGGCATCGGCAGCGGGCTGTACGACATGTACCCGGTGTTCGCCGAGGCCATCGACAAGCTCTGCGCCGCGTTCGACGCCCACCTCGAACACCCGCTGCGCGCAGTGATGTTCGACGACGGGGAGCTGCTCGCACGCACCGACTACACCCAGCCCGCTGTTTTCGCACTGCAAGTCGCGCTGTTCCGCCTGCTCGAATCCTGGGGAACGACACCGGATTTCGTCGTCGGCCACTCGGTCGGCGAACTCTCCGCCGCACACGTGGCGGGTGTGTTGTCCCTCGAAGACGCGGTCACCGTGGTGGCAGCGCGCGGTCGGTTGATGCAGCGCATGGCGGCGGGGGCGATGATCTCGGTGCGGGCCTCGCTCGCCGACGTCACCGCCTCACTCGCCGGGCACGAGGCGCAGGTATCGGTCGCCGCGGCCAACGGGCCGAACGCCACCGTGATCGCCGGCGATACCGCCACCGTCGGCGAACTCGCACGGCATTGGCGCGACCGCGGCCGCCGAGTCGCGCGGCTCGGCGTCGACCGTGGCTTCCACTCCCCACACGTGGACGCGATCGCCGACGAGTTCCGCGCGGTCGTGGCGTCCGTGCGGCTCGAGGAACCGAGGATCCGCATGATCTCCACCGTGACGGGCACGGAACCGGCACCGGGGCAGCTGACTTCGATCGAACACTGGGTGCGCCAAGCCCGCGAACCGGTGCTGTTCCACGACAGCGTGCTGCGATTGCACGAAGCAGGCGTTGCCACCTACCTCGAACTCGGCGCGGGCGACACGCTGTCCGGCTTGGTCTACGAGGTACTCGCCGACACCGGCAGCACCGCCATCCCGGTCTTGCGGCCGGGCGCCGACGAAGCGACATCGGCGGTGAAAGGCGTTGCGGGAGCATGGGTTGCCGGTGCCGAGGTCGACTGGTCGGCACTGTGCTCCGACGAGACGACCAGGACTGTCGACCTGCCCACCTATCCGTTCCAACACCGCCGCTACTGGGTCCACACCGACAGCGCCGTGCTGGAGAGCATGATCGGCGCGGCCGGCGCCGAACTCGCCGGTGACGGATCCGGCAACCAACGCCACGGGACGGTCAGGGAGCTGCGAACCGTGCGGCCCGACTTCCAAGCTGTCCCGCAAGACCAACGCGCCGAAGTCGCCGTGCGCCTGGTCGTGGCCCAGATCCGGGAGATTCTCATCGACCTACCCGAGGACGAGATCGACCTCGACGCAACAGTTCTCGCGATCGGCCTGACCTCCCTGTCCGCGCTGGAACTGCGCAGCAGAATCAATGTCGCCGCGGGAACCCACCTTTCGCTGGAGGACCTGTTCACCCACCCCACGCCCCGCGCGCTGGGTGCCGTGCTCGCCACCCGTATCTGGAGCGACGCGTCGACCCACCAGGCGGTGCTCGCATGACCGGCCTGTCGGCGGTGCGCGGCACCCTCACCTTCGAACAACTGGTACCCGCCGCGCTGGCCCATCGGCGCGGCCTGGCCGAGGTCTACGTCGCCGACACCGCGATCGTGGGCAGCTCGGAATTCGTAGTCGCAGTGCAGGTTCCGCGGGCGCACTCGCTGTGGTTCGATCGGCTGGTCGGCTACCACGACCCGTTCTCCGCGCTGGAGGCCGTGCGCCAGGCCCTGCTGGTGGTCGGTCAACGGCACCTCGGTGTTCCCGCCGACGCGCCGGCGAGCCTGCAGCGGATGTCGTTCGCGGTGGAGGATCTGAGCGTGTTCCGCGACAGCGAACGGGACCCCTTCGAGGGGATCGTGCGCCTGCGTCCAGGGGCTGCGGGTACCGGGCGCGGTTACTACCACGATGTGTCCTTCGATGCCACGCTCACCGTGCGCGGCGCGCTGGCAATGACCGTGCGCGGCAGCGGGATCACGTTCCCGCGCGAGGCCTACGACGAGTTCCGCGCCCTGCAGCAGGGCAAGCGCGCCGGCCTCGCCCCGGTCGCCGCCCGCCCGGCACGGCGACTACCTCCTGAACTGGTCGGACGCCGCGATCCCCGTAACGTCGTGCTCGCCCGCAACACCGCGCAGGAGATGGTCGTGGTGGTCGACCGGGCGCACCCGAGCTTCTTCGACCACCAGTACGACCATGTGCCCGGCCCGCTGCTGCTCGAAGTATTCCGGCAGGCTGCAGTCGTGGCGGCGACCGACGCCGGGTTGCTCGAATCCCCGGTCGCCGCGGTGATCGACGTCGAGGCGCAGTTCACCGACTTCGCCGAGTTCGACGCCGAGATCACCTGCACCACAGCCGCTGTGGGCGACCTCGACCTCGACGAGATCACCGTCGAAGTCGCCCTGCACCAGTACGGCAACCGCATCGCCCTCGCGCACGTCGAGCTGGCGCACTATCCCGTGTCGCGGGAAGCAGAGGAGAACGCATGAGCACCCCATCGTCAGGCGCGCGGTTCGCGGTGATCGGCGGCGGCCTGTCCGGCATCGGCGCCGCGTTCGCCCTGCACCGGGCCGGCCACACCGTGGAACTGTTCGAGCAGGACTCGGTGCTCGGTGGCCGCTGCGGGTTCGACACCCTCGGCGGCAGGCCGATCATGATGGGCGGCAAGAACATCGGGCGACACTACGAGCAGTTGCGCGAGTTCATCGCGGCCTCGGGACATCGCGCGTTCGAGGAGTTCGGGATCAACAGCTCGCAACTGATCAACGACGAACTGGTGACCCTGGACAACCCCGGCATCGCCGGTTTCGTCCGCCACCTGCTGCGGATGGGCTCGCCGGTCGACGCGGCGCGGATGCTGTATTACGGTGCGCGCGTGCGGTTCGACGAACGCCACCGCTTCCTCGGCTCGGACTACTTCGGTGCCGCGGGCAACGATGATGTGGCTCTGGGCGCGCACTTCGGTGCCGACTTCGGACGTAACGTCTTGCGGCCATTGACCGTTCGGCTGAATGCTGCCGAGCCCGACGAGGTCTATCTCGGCGCGTTCGGGGTGAGCCTGGGCATGGTGCAGGACCGGTACGACCAACTCGTGGACGGGATGCAACCGGTGTTGGACTGGTTCGCCGGGCAGGTGGCGGTCCGGCTCAACACGCGCGTGGATCGTCTCGTGGTGCGAGACAGCCGGGTAGCCGGACTGGACGCGTCGGAAAACGGCGGCCCCACAACGTTTTCCGAGTACGACGGCGTGGTCGTCGCGATCCCGGCCTACGCGGCCGCGGCCCTGCTGGAACCGGTGATCCCCGCACTGAGCAAGGCGCTGAGCGAGGTGGCCTACTACCCGTCCACGGTGGCGGTGGTGCAGTACGAGAAGCCGTTCTTCGGCAGCACCGTTCGGTCGATCGCGTTCGATTCCGGCCCGTGCAGTGCCGCCGGTGTGTACGGCGTCAACGACCTCGACATCGTCCGCTACACCTTCAGCGGGCGCGAGGCACGGCCAGTCCCCGACGCGCAGCAGCTGGCGCGGTGGATCGACGAGGCCGAAACGAAAGTGCGCAACCACCTCGGCGGACCGCCGGTGGCTCGGGTGCGCACCGAGACACGCAGCTGGGCCGCGGCACACTGTGCCTACCTCCCCGACCACGCCGGGTTCCGCACGGTGGTGCGTGAACAGACCGAATCCGTTGCGGGACTGGCACTTGCGGGCGACTACCTGCTCGGCGCGCAACTGGAAGCCTGCTACCGATCCGGCGTCGCCGCCGCGCGCGCGTTGGTCGCCTGACATGGGCGGCGCCGCGGGAAAGCTACGCGGCGCCCCTGGTGTGCACCAGATCGTCAGCCAACAAGGCGATGCGGGCCCGCAGAATGCCTTCCGCGGTGGTCAGATCGAGGTCGGTCAGGCCGCTGACCCGCCGCAACCGGTAGTCGATCGTGTTGGGGTGCACGTGAAGTCGGCTGCCGGTGGCTTTGCGGTTCAGGCCCGTGGCCATGTAGGTCCGCAGCGTTTCCAACAGCTCGGGATGGTCGCCCAGCGGGGCGATGACACCGGCGAGATGTTTGCGCGCCGGACCGGGCCGGGTCAGCTGGTATTCGATCGCCACATCCGAGAGTTGGTACAGCCCCGGCGGTTTCGCGATGCCACGCACCAGATCGAGCAGTTCGTGTGCCTCCTCGGTGGCCGTCGGGATCCGCTCGGTCGAGGCGGGCACCAGGGTCGCGGTGAGCCGCACACCCGAGGTCGCGCTGATCGTGCCCAGCACCGCATCGGTCAGCTGCGGCATGTCCGGTTCATCGCTGGGGATCAGCAGGGTGCCGCCGTTGGTGCTCAGCAATGCCAGCGACCGCGAGGCGAACGCGTCGGCCAGCGCCGCCTGCACCCGTCGCAGCTTGCGACGCGCGACCACCTGGGCATCGACACGCGGATCGAGTTCCTCGGGCAGTTCCGGAATCATCAGTGCCACAACCTGATACGACTGCGCCACCCTGATCCCGGTCTGCCGGGTCAGCGCGCCGACCCCGTGCCCGCTCAGCAACGCCGACACCATCGTCTGCGCTCCGGTTTGATGTTCCTTGGCGACCTGGCGCTGCTCGTCGAGGTAAGCACTGGTCACCGTCGCGTTGATCACCTCGAGCGTGCGCAGCAGCAGCCGGGTACCCGCCACGACCTCGGCCAGATCATCGGCGGTCACCTGACCGACGACGAGTTCGAACCCGATCCGGAACCCCTCGGCGTACGCGCGCAGCAGCGTCCCGACGGGCACACCTTCGCGCGCGTGCTGCGCCGACGCGGCCCGCAGCGCCACCAACTGCTGCTCGGACGGGGTGGTGCGCTTGTCGAGCATTTCCATCGCCAGCATCAAACAGCGGCGGGTGAACTCGGTGATGTCGCCGCGCATCGCCTCGCTGGGCAGCGACTGGCACGGCATGACGTTCTCGGCGAAATAGGTGACCAGGTGCGAAACCAGGTCGTCGGCATTGCCGAGAAAGCTCGACACGGATCGGCCGTCCGCGGTGGTGATCGGGTGCGGGACCCGGTCGATAGCTGAGAAAGTCATCGAGTTCACTCCGTTGTGCAGGCAGCGAGGGGGGGCTCAGGTGCGTCCTGTGTGAATCGCAACATAGCCACAATCGGAGTCGTAGTTGCCCGTCCCATCACATCGCCTGGTGGGCTCACGAGACCTCGGGAGCCCGATTGTGTGGACTCACAAGCGGGGGTGCGGGTCGGCGAGTTGCTCGCGCAGGGTGTCCAAGCCCATGCCGCCCAGTCGCAAGGCGCGGGTGTGGAAGTCCTTCACGTCGAATGCCGCGCCCGCGCGTTCACGGGCCTCCTCGCGGGCCGTGAGCCACATGCGTTCGCCGAGTTTGTAGGCAGGCGCCTGACCCGGCCAGCCCAGGTAGCGGTCGATTTCGTCGCGGGCGGTGGTTTCGTCGACCAGTGTTCGGGTGAGCAGGAATTCCAGACCGAGATCGGGAGTCCACCGCTCTCCCGCGTGAAAGTCATTGCCCGCGGGGATCTCCCATTCCAGATGCATCCCGATGTCCACGATCACGCGCGCGGCACGGAACAGCTGCTGGGCCAGCATCCCGAACAGGTCGCCGTCATCGGTGAGATAGCCCAGTTCCTGCATGAGACGCTCCGCGTACAGCGCCCAACCCTCGCCGTGCCCGGAGGTGAACGACATCATCCGCTGGTACTTGTTCAGCGAATCCGCCTCGCGCACCGCGGTCGCGATCTGCAGGTGATGGCCGGGCACGCCCTCGTGGTAGACCGTGCTGGCCTCGCGCCAGGTCTGGAAATCCTGTTTGCCCTGCTCCACGGACCAGGTCATGCGGCCGGGACGGCTGAAATCCGCGCTCGGGCCGATGTAGTACGCGCCGACCACGCCTCCCGGCGGTGCGATGGTGCACTCCAGGGTCATGAGTTCGTCGGGGATCTCGAAGTGCTTGTCGCGCAACGACTCCAGCGCCTGGTCGGATGTCTGCTGCATCCAGTCCCGGAGCTCGTCCTGTCCTGTCAGGGTGTACTTCGGGTCGGCGTCGAGCAGGGTGGCTGTGTCCGACAGTGACGCCCCCGGCGCGATGCGGTCCGCGATCGCCGCCATCTCGGCTTCGAGCCGGGCGAACTCCGCCCAACCCCAGGCATAGGCCTCCTGCAGGTCCAGGTCGGCGCCGGTGAAGTAGCGCGACCACAGGCGGTAGGTCTGCTCGCCGACGGCGTCGGTGACCGGTGCGATCGGCACCAGCTCCGAACGCAGGAAGTCTGCCAGCTCGGCGTAAGCGCGTTCCGCTGCCAGGGCGCCCTGGCGCAGGTCGGTCAGCGGAGCACCGTCTAGTTCTTCCGCGGCGGCCACGAAGGTGCTGAAGAACCCTTCCTTTCCGGCCGCACCCGCCCACGTATCGGCCTGCTCGGCCACCTTCACGACCTGCCGCAGCGCGCAGATCTGTCCGCGCCGCACCCCGACCAGCAGCGAGGCCCGCACGCCGGCCAGCGCCTCGGGCACTCCCGCGAGTCGCCGCGCGATCACCGTCCAGTCCGCGGCGGTGTCGGTGGGCATCACATCGAACACCATCCGAATGTTCTGCACCGGACTCTCGATCACATTCAGCGAGGTCAACGGCAGTCCGGCGTCGTGGATTTCCACTTCGAGTCCGATGCGCTCGATGAACACGGCCTTGGCCACGCGTTCGCTGTCATCGGTGGGTTCGGCGGACTGGATGGCGCACAATGCCTTTCGTGCCAGCTCGGCTCGAACAGCATGTCCCGCGGGCGAATAGTCGGTCAGCGTGTCGTCGTGTCCGGGCAGGCCGAACATGGTCGCCAACACCGGATCGGCGGCCGCGGCCTCGTCGACGTACCGATCACAGATCTCGTGCACACTCTCAACCATGTAGACACGCTAACGGTCTTCGGGCGCGGGCGCGTCGGCCGCGTGCTCGGCCCGGAGTCGGTGAGACTGATTCGCTATGGATCAGTTGGTGCTAGTGCTGGCGATATTGCTGGTGGCGATCATCGCGGAGTCGGTGTCCGACCGGATCGGGGTCGCGTCGTCGATCCTGATGACCGTGTTCGGCTGCGTGCTCGCGCTGATCCCCGCTGTTCCCCAGCTCGAGATTCCACCGGATGTGATCCTGCCGCTGGTGTTGCCGCCGCTGCTGTACGCCGCGGCCAGACGCACCTCCTGGCGTCAGTTCGCCGAGAACTGGCAGGTCATCACGCTGCGGGCGTTCGGGCTGGTGTTGGTGACCGCGGCCGCGGTGGCGACGGTCTTCCACGCCTGGAACCCGGCGACCCCGATCGCGGTCGCGGTGGTGCTCGGCGCGTTGGTGGCACCGCCCGATCCCGTGGCGGCCATGGCGATGGCGGGCAAGCTCGGGTTGCCGCGGCGGTTGATCGTGCCGCTGGGCGGGGAGGGTCTGTTCAACGATGTGACCGCGATCGTCATCTACTCGGTGAGTGTGCAAGCGGTGGTCACCGGCCTGTTCTCGCCATGGCACGCCCTGCGCGACTTCCTGATCGCCGCGGTCGTGGGTGGGCTCGCGGGGCTGGTCTTCGGCTGGTTCGGCGCGAAACTGACCAGCTGGCTCAGCACCGTCACCTGCGAAATCTCGCTCAGCCTGCTGCTGCCGTTCATGGCCTACGCCACGGCCGAGCACTGGGAAGGGTCGGGCGTGCTCGCGGTGCTGGTGTGCGCGCTGTACCTCACCGACGCGCTCACCAAGACCGTGGACCGCAGCTACCGGCTGGTCGCGGACTACTTCTGGGACATCATCGAAATGCTGATCACCGGGTTCGCATTCGCGTTGATCGGCCTCGAACTGCAGGTGGTGCTCGAAACCGCGGGTAGCGACTGGCGGCAGCTGGCGGGGGTCACGGTCGTGGTGGTCGTGGTGGTGGTGCTGGTGCGGCTGATCTGGTTGCTGGCGACCTGGTGGCTGATGCTGCGGTACTCCAAGAAATACGCCGAACGCGCACCCCTGAGCTGGCAGGAGGTGGTCGTCACCTGGTGGGCGGGCATGCGCGGCGTGGCCACGGTCGCGCTGGCGCTGGCCATCCCGTTCACCATCGAATCCGGCGCCGACTTCCCCGCCCGGTCGCAAGTGCTGTTCATCGCCTTCGCGCTGGTGCTGTTCACGCTGCTCGTGCAAGGCCCGACCCTGCCGTGGCTGGTCCGCGTCACCGGCGTGCACGCCGACACCCAGCAGGAACGCGCCTACGAACGCGACCTGTGGACCAGGGTCGTGCGCGCCGAACTCGACACCCTCAAAGCCATCGCGGTCCGCGACGACCTGCCCGAAGACCTCTACGACAACATCAAAGACAACCTGCGCCGCTTCACCGCCAAAGCCGACCCCGAAGCAGCCTCCGACGACGCCAAAGCCACGGCGGCCCTGGAGCGAGTACGCGAACGCCGCGACACCGTGCGCGCAGTCCGCGCCGAGGTCAACGAGGCCGGCCGCACCGTGGCGTTGGAAGCTCGCCGCGAACCCGGTATGCCACCCGAAGTCGTCGACCGGGTGATCCGCCGCCTCGACCTGGGCCCGAATTAGGACTGGCGGAAGTCTTCACGGGAGACGATGTTCCATGACGCAAGTTGGACAAGGTTTCGCGGGCCAGCGGCGGCGCGACAATGATCGATGAGTCGGCAATGTCAGCCGCGGCCAGTAATGGGGGTCGCAGTCTCAGTAATGGAAGTGTTCGCTACGGAGTGTACTGGCATGAAGCGATCGCGAACTCGCCCTTGCCTTCGTTAGTGCTCACACTCTTATCGCCAAGAAGAATCTCGCAGGTAACCGAGTCGCTTCCAGGAATGCTGTTCTGGGCACTGATCTGGTAAAGGATTGCGTCAGATTTCGTAGAAATCTTCTTTTCCCACGGGATGGTCGCTTCAGTTTCCTGTGAAGTCTGCGTTCCACCGTCAGTGTAGGTGATCGACGCTTGCGTTGTACCGCCCACCTTGTATGTGATCTCATCACTGCTGGTGCCGGTGCTACTACAGCCAGATAGGAAAACGGCACCTGCGGCCATTACCGCTGCGATTGCTGATACTCGACGCATAAAGCGACTCCTCTCAACGGACGACGCTGCTGGAGTCATAATATCAGGCGCATGTTTCGCAACAGCATCAATTTCTTCCCGGCTAACTGGGCAGCCGATAACCGCCGGGATGTCTATGGCGGACTGGTGCCTTGGTGCTCGCGGATTGCAAAAGGACCGAGGGCTGTCTCTGGAGAAGCATCAACCTCCCTGAGTCCGAATTAGGACTGGCGGCGCACCATTTCGGTGATCCAGGTGGGGGCGAAAGGGGAGGTGCAGCCGGGGGGAGTTGGGTAGTCCTTCAGGACTTGGAGGCGTTCGCCGATGTCCAGCGCGCGGGGGCGGTAGTCGGGGTGGGAGATGCCGATGTAGGCCAGGCAGTGGTTCATCGCCCATTGGAGGCGGTCGGGGGCGGTTTTCATGTGCTTTTCGATGAGGTCGAGTAGGGCTTCGAGGTCTAGGTTCTCGGGCTTTTTCGCTACGCGGTCGGTGGTCAGGGCCCAGCCTGCGCTGGCGACCACCGGGTCTGGGTCGGTGAACCAGGCTGTGCGCAGTTCTTCGGCGTGCGGGTTCTTCTTCACGACGTAGTTCACGAGCCAGTCATGGACTTTGGGGGTGCGGGACTGGCGCAGCATGGTGTCGAGCTGATCGCGGTCGAAGGATTTCGGGCGACAGATCAGCAGGGCGAGCAGTTTCGCGGCGGTATCGTCGGTGGACCAGAGTTGTTGTGCCAGTTCATGTTGTGTCTTCAGGCGTTTGGCCAGAGCGCGCAGTGCGGTGAGGTTGACGCCGTGGTCGTCGCCGTGTTTCTCGTTGACCGCACGCATCTTCGGGTCATTCATGGCGACCAGTTCGGCCATCACTTCGTCCACGGTCATTTATGCCTCGGGGGTGCGGGACAGCACCGCCACCAGGAAATCGGAATCGTCGGTGAAGGGGCGTAGATCCCAGGTCGACAGCAGCAGATCGGGTGTGAGACCGGCGGATTCGGCGTCGGCGAGGAACTCTGCGAACTCGTAACCGCGGTCCGCGCCGAACCCGATGACGGCTCGGCCGGTCGGCGCGAGATGGCGGGCGAAATTCGTCAGTACCGCGGACCGGGTGGACGGCGCCAGAAACGTCACCACATTGCCCGCGCACACGATCGCGTCGAAGTCGCCGGGCACATCGAGTTCGGCCAGATCCCCGACCAACCACGTCGGCCCCGGATAGTCCGCCCGCGCCGCCTCGATCAGCACCGGGTCCACATCGACACCCGTCACCACGTGACCGGCACTGTGCAGATACCCGCCAACGCGCCCCGGCCCACACCCGGCGTCGAGCACCCGACCACCACGCCCCAGCAGCGCATCGATCAACCGCGCCTCACCCACGATGTCCTCACCCTTGGCAGCCAGGTCCCGAAATCGCTGCACATACCAGCTCGAATGCGCCGGATCAGCGGCAACGAGCTCCTCCCAGCCGCTGGGCGTGCGCTTGCTCGACGCGTCCATGATCGCTGCCTTCCGCCGCGGACAATCTGTCAGGGGCTTGCGGACCAACCGTATCGGGTTGCCGTGCTCGTGCCCCAGCGCCTCGGCCGGGCATGGCGGGTACACCCGCGCGGACACTTACCGCTGATACTCCCGGACATAGTCCGTGTCGACTCCCACCGCGCCCACGACAGTCGCGCCACCCGGGTGACCCAGCGGAGCCGCGCGTCCCGGCAAGGGCTCGCTGAAGAAGCGGGCGTTCTCGAAGACGAATTGTTCCTGCCCCGAAGGGATATCGTCCTCGTAGTGAATCGCCTCCACCGGGCAGACCGGTTCACACGCGGCGCAGTCGACGCACACGTCGGGCTGGATGTAGGCCATCCGCTCGCCGATGAAAATGCAGTCGAGAGGGCATTCCTCGACGCAGGCACGATCCAGGACATCGACGCAGTCGGCACCGATCACAAACGTCACGTTGCGCTCCTTCGGTTCTCGCCCGCGACGCGGGGTGGTTCCGATCCTGGTCCGAATCGGCCCGCCCGGGTAGGGGTGCACTGCCTATCACCACATAAGCGGCACTTATGCGCTCCGAAAATTGCCATATGCGCCGATTCGGATTCGTTGGCACGATCGAGGGGTCGAAACAACCGAGACGTAGGGGAAACGATGACGATTCTGGTTACTGGGGCAACGGCGAATATCGGTCGGATGGTGGTGGATCAGTTGATTGCGGGCGGGGCGGGGGATGTTCGCGCGTTGACCATCGATCCGGCGAAGGCGGCGTTGCCTGCGGGGGTGGAGGTGGTGCGGGGGCATTTGGGGCGGCCGGAGAGGTTGGGGGTGGCGTTCGAGGGGGTGGATCGGATGTACTTGGCGCCTTCGCAGGGCGACGTCTCCGAGGTGCTCGAGGTGGCGCGTGCGGCAGGGGTGCGGCAGGTGGTGGATCTGTCGGGGGAGCCCGAAAGTTGGTGGGGCAGTGTGTGTACCGCTGTCGAGGGCAGCGGGATGGAATGGACGCATCTGTGGCCGGCCGACTTCATGGAGAACACGCTGTCGTGGTCCCAGCAGATCCGTGCGGCCGGGTCGGTCCGGGAACCGCACCCGGAGACCGCGAGCGCGCCCATCGCGATGAACGACATCGCCGCGGTGGCCGCCACCGCACTGCTGACCGACGGTCACCTCGGCCGCGCCTACTCGCTCGGCGGACCGGAAATTCTCACTCGCGCCGAGCTTGTCGCGCAGCTGGCCGATGCCCTCGGCCGCGACATTCCGTTCGTGCGGTCCAGCCGGGAGGAGACCATCGCCGCCCTGACACCGACCATGGGCGACACCACCGGCTGGTACGTCGACAACGTCCTGCTCGGCTTCGCGCCACCTCCGGAATCGCTGCCGATCACCAGCGTGGAGGACATCACCGGGCGCCCGGCCACCACCTTCGCCGCGTGGGCGCGCGCCAATGCCGCCCGCTTCGCCGAGGGCTGATATACCGCAGCGGAATTCATTGCCCAGCGACAGGAAATGTTGTCTGAAACAAGGAACAGGCCGCTACAGAGGGAATTCGACTAAACCTTGTGCGCGCGGGGGCAGGTGTAGCGCATCGGGTGTCACGATGTGGCGATTCGCGTGTTTTCTCAGGGTTCGGCGGTGGGGCAGTGGCAAGGATATGGGTGCCGATAGGGCGTCTGGTCGCGGCGGTCGTTTTGATTGTCGCGACCATTGTCGCGCTGCACGGAAGTTTACCTGGGACTGTTGATCCCGGTAATTCTGGCGTGAATTCGCCGATCGCTGTCGCCTTGATGCCGGTGTTGCTGTTGGTGTCGGTGGTGATCCTGCTGGCGGGGGTGCTGGTGAGTCAGCATCGGTTGCCGCTGGCGATGCCGGCGTCGGAGACGAATCTGCGGGTTCAGCTGTCGTTCAAGCGGTTTGCGGTGCTGGTTCCGGTCGCGCTCAGTGCGGTCGCGTTGACCTTCGCGGTGGGAATCACGATGTTGTTCGTGTTGCCCGGTGCCACGCGCACACCGCGCGCGGTGACAGCGGCGGAAGAAGGGGCGCCGCCGCTCGAGCCTGCCGCGGCCGAGGGGCAGATCGTGGATTCCGTGGTCGATTCGTCGGGGCTGAACGGGACCGCCTTGGTGATGACAGTGGGGTTGGCGGTCGCGCTGATCGGCGTCGCGCTGCTCGGACTGGTCGGCGTCACTGTGGCGACGCGGCGCGAGTCCACCGATGAGGTGGCGGAAACGGCCGAGGAGACAGTGGCCAACACCGTCGATTCGCTGACCAGGGCCGCGGAGATGGGATTGGCCGCGATGAACGCCCCCGGCCAGGATCCGCGCACCGCGGTGATCGCCTGCTACGTGGCGATGGAGGCGGGGCTGGCCGCGGATCGTGCTGCGGCGCCCCTGATTTCGGACACGCCCTACGAGGTGCTGCAGCGCGCGTTCGACAGCGGAGTGCTGCACGACGACGGCGCGCACGAGCTGGTCGCCCTGTTCGAAGAGGCCAGGTTCAGCCCGCACGCGACGCTGTCGTGGCAGCGCATCCGCGCCGAACAACTGCTGCGCCTGGTCCTGGCCGACCTGCAAGCCCGCACCGAAGTCGCCGCGTAACCGCTGCTGTCAGCGAACCCCCGCGCCCGCATGTGACCGAGCACAGGGGTGGTGGTGAGTACACACAGATCGATGTCGGGCGCGCTGTGGCGTTCCGGTCCGGTGGTGAGAATTCACGTATCGACCGCTGGCGCAGGAGGGTCCATGGCAGACAGGCAGATTCCGACGGGGCGGCTGGCGCGTGGTGCCAAGTTGGGTCGGTTGGCGGCCGGGCAGGCGGCGCGCGGGGTCGGCACCCGGCTGGCGATGGTGGGGCGCACCGAGCAGGCGCGGCAGGTGATGGCCGCGCGATCCACGCTGCAGGCCGCGCAACAGATCGTCACGGTGCTGGGCGGGATGAAAGGCGCGGCGATGAAGCTGGGCCAGATGGCGTCGGTACTGGATCTGGACCTGATCCCGGAAGACTATCGGGAGATGTTCCGCACGAAACTGGCCGCGCTACTCGACAGCGCACCCGAGGTGCCGTTCACCGACATGATGGCGGTGGCGCAGCGCGACCTCGGCGATCTGGGGCGGATATTCGCCGATATCGACCCCGAACCCGTCGCGGCGGCATCGATCGGACAGGTGTATCGCGCGCAATTGCACGACGGTCGGCTGGTGGCGGTGAAGGTGAAATACCCCGGGGTGGACCGCGCCGTGCACGCGGACATGCGCAACATGCAATTCTTCAGCGGGCTGTGGAAGGCGTTTCTGCCCTCGGCGGGCGATACGAAAGTGCTCGACGAAATCGCGCAACATATCGTCGCGGAGCTGGATTATCGGCAGGAGGCGCGCAATCAGCATCGCGTGGCCGGCCGTTATCGCGGCCATCCCTACATCACCGTGCCCGACAGTATCGGCGAATTCTGCACCGACAATGTGCTGGTCACCGAATTCTTCGAGGGCCGACCGTTCCAGGACATTCGCGAACTGCCCGCGCGGCTGCGCGATCACGTCGGTGAACTGGTGTACCGGTTCTACGTCACCGGCATGTACGCCGACGGCGAGTATTGCGCCGACCCGCATCCGGGCAATGTGTTGGTCGCGCGGGACGGGCGCGTGGGTTTCGTCGATTTCGGGTTGTACACCACGATCGAACGGGAACACCTCGAGTTGGAGCGGCAGGTGATGTGCGCGGCCGAGCTGTTCCGGGGCGACGAGGTGTATCGACTGTGGGCGCAGCGCGGCATCGTCGAGCCCGGTTCGGTGGTCACCCCACACGATTGCCTCGAATACGTGTGGTCGGTCGCGGGCTGGCACCTGCTCGACGAGAAGATCACCGTCACCCCCGAACTCGCCACCAGCGCCGTGGTCCTCGCGGCGGACCCGCGCGCCGCCGAACACCGCAGCGTGCGAAACCTGCTGCTGCCACCCGAACACGTATTCTCCCGGCGCGCAGACCTTTTCACGCTGACCGCGCTGGGCCGGATCGAGGCGACCCACAACTGGCATCGCCTGGCCAGGGAATGGCTGCACCACGAAGCCCCGACCACCGACATCGGTCGCGTGATCGAGGCGTGGCGTCGCGCCGAGATCAGAGCGCGGCAGTGACGAAATCCGCTGCGGCGCCGGCATGGCGGGCATAGCTGGTGTGGGCGTTCCAATCGCTGCCGTCGGGGTCGCAGACGGGGTCGTTGTCGTTGCAGATATCGAGGGTGCGCTCGGCGTAGGGCCCGGTGATCTCCTTGCCGATGCCGCGAATCGGGTTGCCGAACAACAGGATCGCGGCAATGCGCGACTCGACCTGCTGCGGCAGGGTGGCCACGATCGGGCCGCCCACCTTGGCGCCTTCACTGCTGATGCCGATCGCGTTGTCCACCACGTTGGCCCCCTGCGAGTACCCGACCAGCACGAAACGCTGGTCCGGGCAGGCCGCGGCCTGTTTCACCACATGGTCGACCAGGTCCGTATTGCCTTTCTGCACCGAGGCGGGCTGATCGAAGTTCGCCGGGTACGCGACCCGGTACGCGTCGACGGTGCCGGGCAGCGCGTCGTTGATCGCGGCATATACCGGATTGCCGACGACGATCCCGAGATGATATTTGCTCCAGATCCCGCCGGGTTCGTTGCTGCCGCGCGCCGCAACTACATGCACGTCAGCGCAAGTGGGCGCCGCCGCGGCGGTTCCGGTGCTCAGTGTCGTTGCCGTGGCGGCCGCGATGCCCGCGGCTACGGCGAGAGCTGCCGCGCGGCGAGGTCGTTGAATTGTCATGGGCGAAGGGTAAATAGCGTGCGCCGCATGTCGAGGCCACGTGGTTCGGTATTGAGTCGGGTCATCAAGGATTGCGTCACGACGTGCGTTTCCCGCACAACAAAAGTCCGTTCGCGAATCGAATTCCCGGCGCGGACCTACGTTGAGCCGATGCTCTCAGCTCGGCTCGGCGTTCGCACCCGCATTCTGGCGATCGCGCTCATCCCCAGTCTCACCCTGCTCGTGCTCGGAATGCTGACGGCGGGAAATCTGGTCCGTGACAGTTACCGCGTCCAGAACTGGGTCGATGATCTCGAACGAATACGACCGGCCGCCACCGAAGCGCTCGCGGCCACCCAATCGGAGCGGTTGCTCTCGCTGCGGCAGCTGACCGGCAGCGAGCCGATCTCCGGGCTGGCCGCGGCGCGGATACGCGTGGACCGGGCCTTCGAGCAGCTGGTCGAAGCCGACGCCACCCGCCACCAACGCTCAGCCGAACTGCCCGCCCAGCGGGCGAAATTCGGGCAGGCCCTTGCCGCGTTGCGGGTCGGGGTCGACACCGGCAAGGTCTCGGTCGCCGACGCCTACACCTTCTTCAACGCGCCGTACGCGATGTTCGGTGACGGGTTCCGCCGGGCCCAGCAGGCCGCGCCGGACTCGATTCTGGCCACCAGAGTGTCCGAGGCGCTGCGGTTGTTGAGCGCCACCGAGGCGATGTCGCGCAGCAATGCTGTTGCCCTTGCTCTGGTCAGTTCGCAGGGTCGGGCGTTTCCGCTCGAGGAATTCACCACGCAGGTCGGTTTCTATCATGCCGAGATCAAGAATTTGGCGGCCGAAGTCGGTTCGCCGCACAATCGCCTATTGCTCGATCTCGTGAACAGCGATTCCTGGCGACGGCTGTCGGCGATGGAAACGGCGGTCAATCAACGTTTCGCCGCGCGCACGACGTCGGTCGATGCCGAAATGCCGATGGCGATTCTGGAATGGCAGCAGACCGCCGACAATGTTGTCGGTGGTCTGTTCGACGCGTATGCCGGTCAGCACGAATACGCCCGCGTCAGCGCCGAGCAGGTCGCGCACCGCACGGAACGGTCGGGCTTGGTGACCGGGGGCATTGTGCTGTTGGGCAGCGTGGTGGCGTTGTCGATCGCGGTGGTGCTGGCCGACCGGATCATCCGGCGGCTGCGGCGATTGCGGGCCGCTACCCTGGTGATCGCCGACGAACAGCTGCCCAGCGCGATCCGCCTGGCGACACAACATTCCGAGATCGACGACAGCGCGCCGACGCTGGACTTCGGACGCGATGAAATTGGCGAGGTGGCACAGGCTTTCGAACATGCCGCCGCGGTCGCGCTCACTGCCGCGGTCGACGAAGCGCGGCTGCGCGACAGCGTGGAAACAGTGTTCGTCAACATCGCCCACCGCAGCCAGGTCCTGGCGCACCGCCAGCTCGAGATCCTCGACGAGGCCGAACGCGCACAGCAGGACCCCGCCCTGCTCGAGGTCTTCTTCCGCCTCGACCATCTGGCCACCCGGGAGCGGCGCAATGCCGAGAACCTGCTGATTCTGGGTGGCAGCAGGCCCGGAAGGCAATGGCGCCAACCGATTCCGATGGTCGACGTCGTGCGCAGCGCGGTGGGGGAGACCACCGAATACACCAGGGTCCGCGTCGCCCGAATGCCCGACATCGCGGTGAGCGGCGCGGTGGTGGCCGACCTGATCCACCTGATCGCCGAACTGGTGGACAACGCGACCGCGTTCTCCCCGCCGGACGCGAAAGTGGAGATCAGCGGCGCGATCGTGGGCAAGGGCACGGTGGTCGAAGTCAGCGACCAGGGGATCGGGCTGACCGCCGCGGAGTTCGACAGCTACAACGACATGCTCGCCACCCCGACCGGATCCGGGCTCACCGCCTTGGCGCGGGATTCGCGGATGGGTTTGTTCGTGGTCGCGCGGCTGGCCGACGCGCATGGCATCTCGGTCCGGCTGAACGAATCCGACTTCGGCGGGGTTCGGGCCATCGTGCTCGTTCCCTCCGCGCTACTCGCGGAGACCGTCGCGAGCGGGGTGACCGCTTCCGATGGCAAGGGCAGCAACCACGAGGCCTCCCGCTGACACGTATTGCGACCAGCGCTACTCGTCCGACATCGCGAGCGAGGCCGAGCAGAGATACGCAGTTCTACCGATGCCCGCACACCGGGGCTCGCGGCACGCTGAACACGCGGTGCGAAACGCGTGAGGAGCGTCCAATGACCGAAAGTCAACAGTCCGGTATCGCCCTGCTGACCAGGCCGGAAACGGCCTGCGTTGGGCGGGAGCCCGAGCTCGATCGGGTGGTGCGGCTGGCCGGGTCCGCCGACCGTTGGCTCGGCACGGTGCGGCGCCAGGTGATCCGGTCGATCGCGGCCCTGTGCCTGGAATTGGTCGACGAACAGACCGCGGATGCGGCGATCGGGCAGTTCGACCACCGTGCGGTGGAGTGGGCGCGCGACGGCGTTTCCGTGGAAACCATTCTCGACACCGTGCACCGGTGTATGCGGATTATCCTCGAACCCGCGGGCGATATCGGCCCGCTCGAGGTCGTCGACCTGCTCGGCAAGGCCTCCGCGGCCATCGCGGGCGCCTACCTGCGCTGTGCGCTGGAACCGTCCGGGCACAACGGCCACGCCAGAGACACGCTCGCCGAACAGTTGATCACGGGCAGTCGCTCCCGCAGCGCGGCCCGCGATTGCGGCGTCGCGCTCGCCGCCGAGTACTGGGTGCTGGCGATCGACATCGGCGACGAAACGCGGCCCGACGGCACCGACGGGCTCGACGAGCGGGTGCGGTCCCGGCGCGCGGTCAACCGGGTGCGGCTCGAGCTGAATCGGTGCTGCGACGGTGACGCACTCGCGGCGCTGTCCGGACAGGGCGGCACCGTGTTGATCCCGACCACGGACCGCCCCGAAGAACACGTCGACCAGGTCACCGCCGCGCTGTCGCGTGCCGCGTGCCGCCCACTGACGGTGACGGTGGTCCGTTCGGCGCGCGACGACATTCCCGCCGCGGCGGAATGCGCGCACGAACTGCTCGAGGTGGTGCGGCGGATAGGCCGCCAGGGCGAGGTGCATCGATTCAGCGATTTCGCCCTCGAATATCAACTCAGCCGCCCCGGCCCGGCCAGGGAATATCTGCGCACCCTGCTCGCGCCGCTGCATGATCATCCCGAATTGTTGGAAACCCTGCGCTGCCATATCGCCAATGATCTGAACCGACGCAAAACCGCACGCATGCTGCACCTGCACACCAATACCGTGGATTACCGCATTCGGCGCATCGCGGACCTGACGGGTCTGGACGCCAAGCAATGCCCCGACCTGTGGTACCTGCGCTCCGCGCTGGTCGTGGCGGACGTGCCGATCGAAGGAAAACAGCAGTGAGGCAAGATATCTCGCCGAATGTTTTACTGTGCGCGCCCATGGGGGTTTGTTCGCGTCGTTGGTGAGGTTTCCACACCTGCGCGCAAGTGATTTCCGCGCCGCGTATCCGGGCTTATGTTCGGTGCGGCTCAAGAGCCGAATTCTTTTTCGCTCTCGGAAAGGCAGACCCTGCATGACCATAACTCGTGGCCGCACGCGCTCATTGCGTGCGGCAATACTGATGGGCGCCGGCATTATGGCTGTCGCCCTCTCGGGGACGGGGGCGGCGGCCGACCCGCAGACCGAACCCACTGAACAGGCGCTGGCCGAAATCATCTATCAGGGCCGCGACGTCGCCTGGGGCACCGACGGTGGGTTGGGCGGCACGGGTTCTGCCTGTACTTCCGGCAGCGGCGCGGGCTCGGGCAACGGCTCCGGCGACTGCCTGGGCGGCTCGGGTTCCAGCTCGGGTTCCTCGGGCGGTTACTCGTCGGATCCCGGCGCGATCGGGCCCGCGTCCACGGCGTTCCTGCCCGCGTTCGGCTACGGCCTGATCAACCCCGACGCGGGTGCCCCCGGCACCAACGACTGGGGTTGCAAGCCCACCGACGCGCACCCCCGCCCGGTCGTGCTGTTGCACGGCACCTGGATGAACGCCTACAACGGCTACGCCTACATGGGTCAGCCCATCAAGGACGCCGGCTACTGCACGTTCACCTTCAACTACGGCCGTTCGGGCATGATGGAAGGCGGTGGCCTGGGTTCGTTCCTGCCCGGTGTCATGGGCACCGGTTACATCGAGGATTCGGCGAAGCAGACCGCGGCGTTCGTGGACCGGGTTCTCGCGGCCACCGGCGCCGACGAGGTCGACATCGTCGCGCACTCGCAGGGCGGGTCGATGGCCAACCACTACACGAAGTTCGTGGGCGGCGCGGCCAAGGTGAAGAACCTGATCACCTTCGGTGCCACGCATCACGGCACCAGCCTCGACGGCATCGGCGCGCTGGGCCGCATGGTCAACAACCTGGGTATCGATGTCCTGGGTCCGGTCGAGATCTTCGTCGGGCACGCGGGTATCCAGCAGACTGTCGGTTCGGACTTCGTCAAGAACCTCAACGCCAACGGTGACACCGTGCCCGGCATCGACTACACCATTGTCGGCACCCGGTACGACGAGGTGACCAACCCCTACGAGCTGACGTTCCTGGATCAGGGCCCCGGCTCCACGGTCAACAACATCGTGTTGCAGGAAGGCTGCGAGCAGGACATCTCCGATCACCTGACGATGATGTACTCCCCGCGTGCGCTGTCGATCGTGCTGCGTGCGCTGGACCCGGTGCAGAACCCGCAGCTGACCTGCACGTTCAACCCGTGGCTGATCGGAGGTGGTGGCTCACTGTAAGCGAGAGCGGAAGGGACCGACATCGGGTGCGTCGCGACAGGCTTGGCCGCGACGCACCCGATTTTCGTGTGTCTAGCCCGCGAGCAGTGCGGCGACCCGGTCCCAGTAGGTGTGCATGTCCTGCTCCCAGTAACCCCAGGAATGCGTGCCTGCCGGGCGAAAGTTGAAGGTGGCCGGGATGTTCAGCGCGGCGAGCCGGTCGCGCAGCAACGCGGTGCACACCACGGTGATCCCGTCGAGGACTCCGCCGATGAGCATCTGGTCCAGCAGCTTGATCGGACTGCCGTCGATGTCGGGGCCGCTGAGGGTATCCAGCGGGCCGGGCAGACCGTTGCCGGTGCTGACGTAAACGCCTACCCCGCGCAGCTTTTCGGCGTTGAGGGCCGCGTCGTTGGCGATCCAGGCGGGATCGGTCGGCGGTCCCCACATGTTCAGCGGGTTGCCGCGCCGCGCGGTGACGATCGAGGCCACCATCGCCTGGCCGGCCGGGTTGCTGGTCTGGATGCAACCGCTGAACGAGCCGACCATCTGAAACCGTTGCGGCGCTTCCTGTGCCATGCGGAACACCGCCGCGCTGGCCATCGACAGCCCGGCCACCGCGTCGCGGCCGGTGCCGTGGAACGCGGAGTCGATGATCGGCGGGAGTTCGGTGGTGAGGAAGGTCAGCCAGCGGTTGCGCCCGGTGCCGGGGTCGTCGACCTGCCAGTCGGTGTAGAAGGTGCCCGCACCGCCGATCGGCATCACGATGTTGGCCTGTTTCCCGACGAAGAAGTCCACGGCATCGGTCTTGGTGAACCAGTTGCTGCCCTCGCGCCAGTCGGGGGTATCGGTGCCGCCGTCGACCCCGTTGATCAGATATAGCGAGCCCGCGGGTTTGTCGGGGTCCGCGGCCGGGATGACCGCGACGGTGATCGGGCGGTTCATCGCCGCGGAGTGCACGGTCAGGTCGATCACCTTGCCGGGGCCGTTGGCCGCCGCCGCGACCGCGAACGAGCCGTTGGGCGCGGGGACCGCCGCCGCCATGGCGTCCGCGGCGACCAGGTCGGGGGCCGCCTGTGCCGTCGCGACGACGGGTAGGCCGGTGGCGGCCAGCGTCACCGCGAGCGCCAGCCGCCGCACCATCGAATTCACCACTGTTTATCTCCGTTCAGGGTTATCGCCCATGGCGGCTCGTCCCATCGACGAGTCGCAGTTCCATCGCCCCGGGCCACAGCACCGACCACGGCTGACTTGGCCCGCTGCACAGCCACACCGCCACACCGCGATTCACGCCGGGAAAGCCGAGCGGTTCGTCGATGTCGGTGAGCAGGGTCGTGTGGGCGAAGCGGGTGCGCAGCGCGGTGTCGGGGTCGTCGACGCCGACGTACAGCACGGTGGTCGCGGTGTCGGGCGGGGTGCCGAAGTAGGCGTAGCCGCGGTTGGGACTGAACACCGCGGGCAGGTCGGTGTTGCGTGCGAAGTCGTCGAGAGCCGCTGCCTGCCAATAGTTCTGGGTCACGATCACCAGACCTTCGCGCTGCTGTGCTGGTAAGCGGTGGTAGGTGTCGGACACGGTGTTGACCAGGTCTTCCCAGCCGCTGGGGCCGAAAAGCACGCTGCGGGAATGGATTTGCGAGTAGTCGTCGGTGGGTTGCCGCAGGTCCGATTCAGGCAGCGGTAGAACGACAACGACACCGACGCAGATCGCGGTCGTGAGTGCGGCCAAGCCGCCACCGACGACCGCGGTCAGCCGGGTGATCTCCCGGTCGGCCAGATACACCGCGCCCGCGGCGAACAGGCCGGGAAACGCCCCGGCGACGAAGTAGGGACGCAAACCGAACAGCACGACCGCGCCGAGTCCGAGCGCGATCATCGGGATCAGGAAGTAGTAGGGGCGGAACCGCTCAGCGCGCAAGCCCGCCCACATGCCGACCAGCAACAGCAGACCGCCGGCCCCGGTGACCTGAATCATCGTCCACGGCGCGGAAAGCACTGCGGCGGTGGCGATTTGCTCCTCGCGCACGACCGCGCCCATGGCCAGTTGTGGCCAGCTGTGGGTGTGCTGCCACCACAGAATCGGGACAGCGGAGCCGGCCAGCAGTCCAGCGCCGAGCCACCAGGCGGGCCGTCGCAGCATCTCGCGCGGACCGAACACGGCCACACCAAGGGCGAGCACCGCGCAGATGATCGGGATCAGCCATTTGACTTGAAAGTCCACGGCGGCAACGAAACCCGCGGCGATCAAGAGGGAGTCCGTGCGCGTGCGCACCCAGCGGATCAGCAGCCACGCGAGCACCGCGGTCAAGGTGATGTCGACGGCGAAGGTGCTCAGCATGGCCGACTGCATCACCGCCATCGGCGTGGTCGCGTAGGCGATCGCGGCGACGGTCTGGGGGAGTCGACCGCCACCGAACTCCCTGGCCATCACCGCGCTGAGCGCGATCGCGACCACGGTGAACAGCAGCGCGGGAAGTCGCAGTGCGACAAGGGAACCCGGTGCGAGGAAGTCCGACAGTGCCGCCAACAGCGGAACCAGCGGGCCCTGATCGGCATAGCTGACCGACGGATGTCGCCCTGCCGCAAGGAAATACAGCTCGTCGCCGCCGATGCGATAGCGGTCGATCCTGGCCAGGAACAGTGCCCCGGCCACCGCCGCGACAAGGGACACCTCCCGCCACGCGAAGGCGGGCAGCGCCGTGGTGGGGGTGGTGGGCACGGTGACGGTGCCGCTGCGGACATTCATGGTGATACTCCGCGATTTCAGGTCCGGTCGCCGCGCGCCGGCGTCGGTACGGCTTCGGAAGGTGTTGAAGGGGAAGGGGTGTCGCGCTTCATCCACTGCGGTGCCCACCAGCAGGCGTCCCCGAGCAGCTTCATGGAGGCGGGCACCAGCAGCATCCGCAGAATGGTGGCGTCGATGAACAAAGCAGTGACCATGCCGAAGGCGATGTACTGCATCATCAGCAGATCCGACAGCGCGAACGCCCCGGTGACCACGAGCAGAATCAGCGCCGCCGCGGTGATGATGCGGCCCGTGCGCGCGATGCCCGTCTGCACGGCCTCGGTGGTGGAAGCGCCCGCGGCCCTGGCTTCGACGATGCGTGACAGCAGGAAGACCTCGTAGTCGGTCGACAGGCCGTAGACCACCGACACGATCACCACCAGCACCAGCGACATGATCGGTTGCGGGGTGAAGCCGAACACCCCCGCGCCGTGCCCGTCGATGAACACCCAGGTCAGCACGCCCAACGTGGCGCCGAGGCCGAGCAGGTTCAACACTGCGGCCTTGAGCGGCAACACCAGCGAACCGAACGTCAGCGCCATCAGCAACGTGCTGGCGAGGAACACGAACAGGATCATCAACGGCATTCGCCGCACCAGCGCGTCGATGCTGTCCTTCTCCACCGCGGGCATACCGCCGACCATCAGCGTCGTGCCCGACGGCAGCGGCATCGAACGCAGATAGTCGATGGTCGCCTCGGCACTGTCGGAACTGTCGAGCACGGTGTGCGTGGTCAGCACCTGCGGTTGGAACGGTGACTGCATCGGTTCGGCGAAAGGCGCGGCCAGGCCGGGAGCGTGGTTGGCGTCGGCGCGCACGGCATCGGCGGTCTCGGGGTCGAACGTGACGATGACCAGGTCGATCGGATCGATCTGACGCAGCGGGAACAGTTCGTCGAAGTGCTGTTGCGCCATGCGCGTCGGATGATCCGGCGGCAGGAAACGTTCGTTGATGGAACCGAAGGCCAGATTCTGCATCGGGACGATGAGCAGCAACAGCCCGGCACAGATCGGAATCGCCACCATCAGTGGACGTTTCATCACTCCCGCGGCGAACCGACCCCAAATGTTCTCGGGGACACGGTCACTGGCGACCGGCTTGCGGAACCAGTCGACTCCCAGCCAGTCCACACGCCTGCCCAACACGGCCAGCATCGCGGGCAGCAGCGTGATCGAGGTGAACGCGGCCAGCGAAATGGTGATGATGGCGCCATAGGCGAACGAGCGCAGGAATCCCTGCGGGAACACCAGAATGCCAGCCGCCGCGACCACCACGATCAGGGCCGAGAACAACACCGTGCGCCCCGCCGTGGTCACCGACCGCCGCACCGCGTCGTCGACGGAGCGTCCATCGGCGAGTTCCTCACGGAAGCGACTGAGCACGAACAGCCCGTAGTCGATCGCCAAGCCGAGCCCGATCATCGAAACAACAGGGGAGACAAAGGAGTTCACCTCGGTGACGGCGGTGAGGCACCGCAGCAACCCCCACGCGCCCAGCATGGTGAGCCCGCCGACGATCAACGGCAGCGCCGCGGCGACCACACCACCGAACAGGAAGAACAACAGCACCGCGACCACGGGGATCGCGAACAGCTCCACGCGCCGCTGATCCTGAACCATGGTGTCGCTCAACGCCAATGCCACCGGTTGCCCGCCGGCCAGCTCGACCTCGACCCCCGGAATCACCAACTGCGCGGCGATCTTTCGGTAGTTGCGGCCCTGCTCGGTGGGATCCACGCCGCTGACCGCCACCGACGCGAAGGCGTAATCCTTGTCGGGCGAACCGAACACCTCGGGCAGCGCCACCCCGGTATCGGTGGGCCAGTACGCGCCGTTGACGCGGTCGATCTGGTCCGGGAACCGCTGCGGGAGGCTGTTCAGCCCCGCCACCACTTTGTCGGTGAAGACCGGATCGTCGATGGTGGTGCCGTCGGGCGCGCGGACCAGCAGGATCACATCACTGCTGTGATCGCGACCGAACGCGTTGTCGCGCACGTGCGCCGCACGCACCGATTCCGACGACGGATCGTCGAATCCCTTCGAACTCAGATCCGCGCCAAGGCCCAGACCATAGGCACCCAGTGTCAGCAACCCGGCCACCATCACCACGATGACCGCGTAACGACGCCGCACCACGGTATCGGCCCACTGGTTCAACTCGGCGAACACATTCGCCTCCCAACTACTCGCGATGGGGTCGAACCTGTCACTGTCAGCAGCCTTTTCGGTCGCGATAACGCAATGTTGCACCCGGTCACAACGTCCACCGGAATGTTGTTGTGAGCGATTACTTCGCGCTATGGGTCCGATCACAGGGGTTCGCGCGATGACCCGTCCGAAATTCCAGAGGTCGGTAATCGGACGATCGACACGCTGGTGCGCTCCTTACGTTGACATCACACGGTCGAAGGACAACAGACCGGTCGAGCCGGAGGAAATTGCGTGTCGGATATTGCCATTGTCGGAATCGGATGTCGGTTCGCGGGCGGAATCGATTCCCCGGAATCGTTCTGGGACTTTATCGTCGACAAACGCGACGGCGTCGTGGAGATGCCCGCCGATCGCTGGGATTGGCGCCGCTACTACGACCCCGAACCCCGCACACCGGGGCGCAGCTACACCAAACACGGTGCGTTCATGACCACCGACCCGTGGTCGTTCGATCCCGACTTCTTCGGGATCTCGCCCCGCGAGGCCACGGTGCTGGACCCGCAGCAGCGGCTGATGCTCGAGGTGACCTGGGAGGCCCTCGACGACGCCGGGATCGCGGGTAAGGCCGCCGGTGCGCAGGTGGGCGTGTATGTGGGCGGGTTCGTGGTGGACCAGTCGGTGATCGGCGTGGTCGGGCCGGCGCTGTTCCACACCGACATGCACACCCCCGCCAGCGCCTCGTACACGATGCTGTCCAACCGCATCGCCTACGCGCTGAACCTGGTCGGTCCCGCGATCACCGTCGACACCGCCTGCTCGTCGTCGCTGGTCGCGTTGCATCTGGCCTGCCAGGCGCTGGACAACGACGACTGCAAGGTGGCGCTGGCGGGCGGCGTCAATGTGATGCTGCAGCCGGAAACGTTCGTGCTCATGTGCAAGGGCGGGTTCCTCGCCGCCGACGGGCGCTGCAAGTCCTTCGACGCCTCCGCCGACGGTTACGGCCGCGGTGAGGGCGCGGGCATGATCGTGCTGAAGAAGCTGGCCGACGCGCAGGCGGACGGCGATCGCGTCTACGCGGTGATCAAGGCGACCGGATCGAACCAGGACGGCCGCACCACCGCGATCACCGTACCCAATGTCGATTCGCAGGAGGCACTGGCCCGCACCGTGTGCGAACGTTCGGGCATACCCGCCGACGAGATCACCTACCTGGAAGCGCACGGCACCGGAACTCTGGTCGGCGATCCGGTTGAATTGCGGGCTCTCGGAAGGGTGTTCGGGTCGCCGTCCGGCCGGACCGGCACCATCGGCGTCGGCTCGGTGAAAGCCACCATCGGCCACACCGAAGCCGCCGCGGGCGTGGCCAGCGTGATCAAAGCCGCACTGGCACTGCAACATCGCACGCTGCCGCCCCAGGGCTGGCTCAACAACCCCAACCCTGACATCCCCTTCGACGAGCTGGGCCTGCACGTACAGACCGAAGCGCAACCACTGCCCGCCGATGCCGCGCCGATGTCGGTGGCGGTCAATGGTTTCGGCTACGGCGGCACCAACGCCCACGCCATCCTGCAGGAATTCCGCGCTCCCGCACCAGCTTCCGAGGCTCCCCGGCACCTGGGCATCCTGCCGCTGTCCGCGCGCAGCACCGGTGCCGCACGGGCGCTGGCAGGCCGGTTCGCCGACCTGATCGCCGCCGGGGCCGACCCGGACCGGCTGGCCGAGGCGGCCTGGACCCGGATGGCGCACCACCCGTTCCGCACCGGCGTGCTCGTGGACGGCTCCACCGACGACCTGGTGCGCGAGCTGCACGAATACGCCGCGGGCACCGGCCGCGACGCCACCCGCACGATCACCTCCGGCACCACCGAACCGGTGTTCGTGTTCTCGGGCATGGGACCGCAGCACTGGAAGATGGCGCGCGACCTGCTCACCGCCGGTGGGGTTTTCGCGGAGGCCGCCAAAGAGATCGACGCGGAGTTCCAGGCTGTCGCGGGCTGGTCCATCATCGAGGAATTGCTGAAGCCCGAAGACGAATCACGCGTCACCCGAACCGAAGTCGCCCAACCCGCCAACTTCCTGGTCCAGGTGGGTCTGGTGCGCGAGCTGGCCGAATACGGCATCGTGCCCGCGGCCATCCTCGGGCACAGCGTGGGCGAGGTGTCCGCGGCGTACGTCAGCGGGATGCTGTCGCTGCGTGACGCGGTGCGCGTGGCCTATCACCGGGCGCGCCTGCAGGCCACGACCGCGGGCACCGGCGGGATGCTCGCCATCGGCATGAGCAGAGAGCAGGCCGACGCGCTCATCGTCGACGATCCTCGGGTCGATATCGCCGCGATCAACAGCCCCACCTCCCTGACGCTGTCGGGTGATGTCGATCGGCTCGACGAGATCGCCGAAAAGCTCACCGAGGACGGTATTTTCGCGCGTCGTCTGCGGGTGGAGGTGCCGTATCACAGTCGTCTGATGGCGCCGATTCGCGACGAATTGCTCACGGCGCTGGCCGATCTGACGCCTGAGGCGCCCTCGGTGCCGCTGTACTCCTCGGTGACCGGCGCGCTGGTCACCGAAGGGGACTGGAACGCCGAATACTGGTGGTCCAATGTCCGTGAGCCCGTGCGCTTCTTCGACGCCGTGGTCAACCTGATCGGCGCCGGCAACCGCGTCTACCTCGAGGTCGGCCCGCACCCGGTGCTGTCGGGCAATATTCGCGAAGCACTGGTCGACGCGGACGTGCACGGCACCACCGTGGCCACCCTCGACCGCGAACAGTCCGACTCACACAGCCTGCGCCGCACCCTGATCGGCCTGCACGCCGCCGGCGTGCTCGACCGCGACCTGCTGTTCCCACAGCGCACCGCCGCGCACGTGCCGTTGCCGCGCTACCCCTGGCAGCGCACCCACCTGCACTCCGCACTGCCCCTGTTCGAACAGGCACGGCTCGGCACCCCCGACGGCTACGCCATGCTCGGCGACCCCGATGTGGAAGGACGCCCGGAATGGCTGCTGCAGGTGGGCACGCAGCTGCTGCCGTGGCTGGCCGACCACGTCGTGAACGGGGTCAAGATCATGCCGGGCGCGGCCTACCTGGACGCCGCGCTCAGTGCCACCGCACAGCGGATCGGCAGCAAACAGGTTGCGCTGGAAGGGGTTCGGTTCGTCGCGCCGTTGATCATGGGCGCACCCGATGTGCCGCTGGTCGCGATGAGCGTGGAGGAGGCCAGCGGCCGGTTCCTGATCCGGTCGCGCAGCGCCACGGGCACGGCGTGGACGGTGCACTCCTCGGGGCGCACGCTGACCGGAAGTCACGAGCAGACCGAGGTCGAACTGCCCACCATCGAGGTGGGTGTCGATGTCGACCCGGCGATGTTCTACGCGGGGCTCGCAGCAGCCGGCCTGCAGTACGGGCCGACGTTCCAGCGGGTCACCTCGGTGCGCGTGGGGCGCGATGTGGTGCTGGCCACGGTCGACGGAACCATCGCCACGGACTCGCGGCATCTCGCACACCCTGCCGTCGTTGACGCAGCGATGCAATGTGCCGCAATGCTTTTCACTGACGAGCGGATCAACGAGGGCGTCATGGTGCCCGTCGGGGTGACCGCGGTGCGTCTGCTGGCCGAACTCCCGGCCGAGATCACCGTCATCGCCCGCCGCGACCCCAACGCCCGCCTGCGCGCCGACGTGGACCTGCTCGATCAGGACCGAAAGCTGGTCGCGCGCTTGACCGGCCTGCAGATCGGCGCGCTCAAGCCCGGCGACAGCCCGCTGCACCGGATGGCCGACTTCTACTACACCGAAACCCTCGAACAGCGCGACCCCATCGATCCCGCCGAACTCGCCGACGCGGGAACGGTTTCCACGCTGATCGTCGAGCTCGGCGACAGCCCTCGGATCAAGCAACTGGCCACCGCGTTGCCCGGATCCCGTGTCTATCGCGCCGATCCCTCCGACGACCTCGAGACCGATCTGGTCGCGCACCTCGCCGAGGCCAAGGCCGAACAGGCCAAACGGCTGCACGTGTGCGTCGTGGCCGGCGCGGGCACGGACGACCTCACCGACCTGTGGACGCTCAAGCGCATCGCGGTCGCGGTCTCGGAATTCGCCAACCCGACCGTGGAAGGCGCACCGCCGCAATCACACTTCGGTGACGGCACCGTCCACGCCACCCTGATCACCGAAGGCGCCTGCGCGGTACCCGGCAACGACCTCGTGCCCGACACCCGCCAGGCCGCACTCGCGGGCGGACGTCGCGTGCTGCTCAACGAGCAGACCCCACTGCGCTGGCGCCTGATCGACACCGAACCGAGCACCCCCATCGCCGACCTCGTCACCGAACTCGGTGTGCCAGGCGCGTTCTCGCTCGACAACACCGACGAGGTAGTGCTGCGCGACGGTGTGCGCTGGGCACCGGTGGTCACCAAGCCGCTGCCCGACCGGATCGAAGAACTGGAAACCTCGCACCCGCTGGCAGACCCGGAGGCCAACTTCGAACTGGACCTGCCACGCACCCGGCTGCTGTCACAGGTGGCCTGGCGGCAGTGCCCGCGTCCCGCGCCCGCCCCCGGCGAGGTCGAGGTGCGCATGGCGGTGATCGGCCTCAACTACAAGGACCCGCTCAAGATCATCGGCCTGCTGGGCGAACGTGAGCTCGCCCCAACGTATTTCGGCACCGTGCCCGGCATGGAAGGCATCGGCACCGTGGTGCGGGTCGGCGACAATGTCACCGACGTCGCGGTCGGTGACAAGGTCGCGGTGGCGTCCAAGGGCATGATGCGCCGGTTCGCGGTGGTGGATCGGCAGCTGGCGGTGGCCGTGCCCGCCGACACCGACCCCGGCCACTGCACCAGCACCATCGCCTTCGGCACCGCCGAATACGCCCTGCACGACCTGGCCCGCCTCGAACCAGGCGAGACCGTGCTGATCCACGGCGCGGCAGGCGGCGTCGGCACCGCGGCCATCCAGGTCGCCAAGGCGATCGGTGCCCGCATCATCGGCACCGCGAGCTCGCCCGAACGTCGCGAACACGTGCTCGCGATGGGCGCGCACCACGCGGTGAACTCGCGATCGCTGAACTTCGTCGACGATGTCCTCGCCCTGACCAACGGGGCGGGCGCCGACGTGATCATCAGCAGCGCGCCAGGGGAGATCCTGCGCCAGAACTTCAATGCCGCAGCCGAATTCGGTCGCATCGTCGAAGTCGGCAAGGCCGACATCTACACCGGTGGCCTGCTGGAACTGGCCAACTTCGACAAGAACCTCGCCTACTACTCGATGGACCTGGACCGGCTGGTCGCGGTCCGCCCGCAACGCCTGGCCCGCCTGCTGGAACGGGTATTCGAGAAGGTCACCGACGGCACCTACACCCCGCTGCCGTACCAGCTCTTCGACACCCACGAGGTGAGTCAGGCGTTCGAGGAGACCCTGCGCTCCGCACGCGTTGGCCGCGTCGCGCTGCGCATGGACGACCCGCAGCCGCCCGTGCGACCCTTCCTCCCGCCGATCGAGATCGACAGCAGTGCAAGCTATCTCATCACCGGTGGCTTCGGCGGCTTCGGCATGGCACTGGGCCGCTGGCTGGCACTGCGCGGTGCGCGCAGGCTGGTACTGGTCGGGCGCAGCGGTGCCACCACCGACACCGCACGCCGGCAGCTCGAGGTCTGGCGGGCAGTGGGCATCGAGGTGATCGAAGAACACGCCGACGTCACCGACGCCGACGCGGTCGCCGCGATCGTGGCCCGCGCGCACAGCCCACAACACCCCCTGCGCGGAATATTCCACGCCGCGGGCGCGGTGGCCGACAACCGCCTGGCCAACATGCAGTTCGCCGAACTGGACCGGGTCTACCGTCCCAAAGTCCATGGCGCGCAAACACTGCACCAGGCCGTGGCCGACGCAGGCATCACCTTGGACATGTTCGTACTGTGTTCGTCGGGCGGCTCGATGTACGGCATCTACGGGCAGTACAACTACTGCGCCGCCAACATCGCCGTGGAGACCCTGGCGCAACGCTGGGCCGCCGCCGGCGAACGCGCACTGTGCATCGGCTGGGGCCACCTGTCGGGCGCGTCAGGCGGCATGGCCTCCGACGAAACCGCCGAAAAGTATTTGGACCTGGTGGGATTCGGCCCCATCGACATGGCCGACGCCACCGCCTACCTGGAACAGGCACTGCGCCTGGGCGCCACCCGAGCGGCGATCATCCCCACCGACTGGGCGAAACTGACCGGCACCTTCCCGCAGCTGGCACGCACCGGCCGCACCGCCGCCCTGGCCCGCACCTCGGCCAAGGACACCTCCGAATTGGCCAGGCTGCGTGAGGAATTGGCGGCCATGGACGAGGCCAAGCGCGGACCCGCCATCGCCCGGAAGATGGCCGACGAACTCGCGGTCGTCATGGGCGTGCCGGTCGAGTCGATCGACATGACCGTGCCGGTGCCAGAACTGGGGCTCGACTCGTTGATGGCGGTCGAACTGGGCGCGCGCGTGACCAAGACGTTGGGCATCGACCTGATGTCGATGCAGATGGGTCGCTCGTTCAGTCTCGAACAGGCCGGACCGAAGGTCGCGGAGCTCATCCTGGCCTCGGAACCCGTTGTCACACCACCACTTCCGACACCCGAATCCTCACCGCAAGCCGAGGAGTCGACCGACTGGACCGTCGATCGACCCGCGGACGTCTCGATGGCGGGATCGCACTGATGGTGAACTTCGGCCTGATCGACGAATGGCGGCCCTCGCCCGGCCGCCTGGTGACCTGGTTCGCCTCGGCGGACTCGGTCGCGCGCGCGGCGAGAGCACCGGTGCATCCGTCGCCGCCCTCGCTACAGCAGGAACAGTATCTACGCCTGGCCGACCGGCACTCCGGCGCGGACTTCCGGTTCTCCGGACTGTGCCTGGTCACCGCCGAGATCCCCACCGGTGCCCTGGACCGCGACGCCATCACCCGCGTGATCCACGCATTCCTGTTGCGCCACGACACCTTTCGCACCTGGTTCGCCGTGGAACCCGGTGGCACGGTGCGCAGGCATCTGGTCCCCGAGACTGATGTCGAGTTCATCCCCGTCGACTATGGCTACATCGACGACCCCGAAGCGATCTGTCGACACGTGGAGAAGACCACCCCCGGCCCGTTCCAATGGGACTGTTTCACCTTCGGCGCGATCGAACACGAACACTCCACCACGGTCTACTTGGCCGTGGACCACCTGCACACCGACGGACTCGGGCAATACCTGTCCGCGGCCGACTTCGCCCAGCTCTATGCCGCGCAACTGTGGGCCGACGCCGAACCGCTCGCCCCCGCGGCCAGCTACCTGGACTACTGCCGCAACGAACGTTTCGTCAGCGACCAGCAGAGCCTGTCCTCGCCCGGAGTACGGAAATGGTTGGCGCTGTTGGCGGGCAACGACAACCGACTGCCGGTCTTCCCGCTCGACCTGGGCAAGAAGACCGACGGCTACCACCGCAGCGCCCACCGCAGCATCGAACTGCTCGACGACGAGCAGGCCGACCGCTTCGAACAGGTCTGTCGTGCCAACGGCGCCGACTTCGTGGGCGGAGTATTCGCCGCGGCGGCACTGGCCGAACGGGAACTGGTCGGCTCGGACTACTACTTCGGCATGACCCCGATCAGCACCAGAACCACAGCGGCGGAGAACAATTCGGTCGGCTGGTACGTCACGCTGGTCCCGGTCGCGTTTCCACTGAGCGAACGCACCACCATCGGCCGCGCTATCACCCTGGCCCAACGCGCGTACGACAGCGGCCTGCTGATGGCACCCACCTCCTTCCATCGGGTGCTGGAACTGCTGCCGCCCGATTCCGAGATCAAGGCCGAACCCGGCTGGGTCACGCCGATGATCTCGTTCATCGACGCCAGAGACTTCCTCGGCAACGAACTGTTCGACAGCCTGAACGCCGGCGTCTTCGCCAACCGCGCCGCCTCCGAAGAAGCACTGATCTGGATCAACCGGCTGCCGGGACGCACCTCACTGAGCGTGATCTTCCCCGACACCGAGATCGCCCAGGACTCGGTGTCGCGCTACCTCACCACCATGAAGTCGGTCTTCACAGCCATTATCGACAGCGGCGAGGCTAACCAGTGATCCGAGAAGAGTTCGAACCCAGCATCTTTCGTGATCCTTTCATCCCCGATGGCGAGAAGTCGACGTACCGCGTCGGCATCGCCGGACAACCGGGAAGCCTGGACGTGTCGCACGTCGTGGTGCACGCCCGCGGCGGTTACCACACGACACTCGAAGTGAGCTCCGGAGATTCGGGTCAGCGCGGGCTGTCCATGACGATCGAGCAGCGGATAGGCCGCATCGACGGATACCTGCACGCGGAATCCTATCGCGCGCAAACACTGTCGGGAACCACGGTGGTGTCGCGGGAAGAAGCCAACTTCGCCGACACCGTGCACCTGCAGTTCGGTGGCCTTCCCGAGCCGTTCCCGGCGAACGTGATGCCGATCGCCGGCGGGCTCACCCTGCTGCGCGGGCTGGAATTCGCCGACGGGCTGGTCGAAACGGTCGACGCGTGGCTGTCGTTCTCCGTGCACTGGCCGCTGCTGGTCCGGGTGGAGAAACAGGTCGTGTTCGCGGGGCCCGCCGGGGTGTTTCCCTGCTGGCAGGTGCGGATGCGGCCGGGATTCGACCAGGTGAACCCCATGCTGGACAAGATGGTCGGCTCCGTCGTGCCGCCGTTCCTCGCGCTGTTCGAGGTCGCGGAACCGCATCGGCTGGTGCAGGTCAGCTTCCCGACGCAGATGTCGATGTCGGCCCCGCGCGCCACGATGGAGTTGGTGTCATGACCGTCAAGCTCGACACGCGTGAGCTCGGTGCGTGGCTGGCCTTCGGTGCGTGCCTGATCGCGGTGTTCATGCAGATGATCGACGTGACGATCGTGAATACCGCGCTGCCGAATCTAACCGCCGACCTCGGTGCATCCAGATCCGCTCAGCTGCTGGTGATTTCGGGATACGCGTTGGCTTTCGCGTGCACGTTACTCACTGCGGCGCGGGTCGGTGCGATGGTCGGTAGGCGCAGGATGTTCCTGGTGTCGGTGGTTGCTTTCACTGCCGCGTCGGTGTGGTGTGGATTGGCCGACGGCGCAACCGAATTGGTGATCGCGCGAGTGGTGCAGGGTGCGGCGGGCGCGGGGATGGCGGCCCAGACGATCGCGATTCTCACGGCTGGCTTTCCGCGCGAACGGCATCCGTTGGTGTTCGCGCTGTACGGGGGAGTGGCGGGGTTCGCCGGGATGCTCGGGCCGATCGTGGGCGGGGTGCTGCTCACCCTCGATATCGGCGGGTGGGGGTGGCGGTCGGTGTTCTTGATCAACCTGCCCATCGGGGTGTTCGCGTTCGCGCTGGCCTGGAAGTTTTTGGACCGGAGTAAGCCCGAAGGGGGACACCAGCTCGATCTGGTCGGGGCTGCGCTGTCGGGGCTCGGATTGTTCGCCTTGATCGCCGGGATGGCGCAGATTCAGGAACACGGGTGGCGACTGGACCTGCTCGCGGTGGTCGGTGCCGGGGTCGTGCTCGTCGGGGTGTTCCTCGCACAGCAGCGCAGCCGCACCGCGCGGGGTGCGAGCCCACTCGTGCGGCTTGACCTGTTCGGCAATCACGGCTTCCGGATCGGGTCGGTGCTGGTGGGGGCATTCTTCGGACTGTTCACCGCGTTCGTGTTCGCGGCCTCGATCACCATGCAGGATGTGCTCGGGTACTCGCCGTTGCTCACCGGCATGGTGATGACGTTGTTCGCGCTGGGTGCTGGTGCGGGGGCCATCGGGTCGCTGGTTTTGGTTCCGCGCTGGGATATCTGGGCGTTGGCCGGGGGGATCGCGCTGTTCGGTGGGTGCATCGGGGCGGGTGGGGTTTATCTGTACCTGGTCGATGGGGTGGCGAGCGCGCTGCTGTGTGCCGGGCCGGTGTTCGCCGCCGGGTTCGGGGTAGGGGTGTTCGGGGTGCAGTTGCAGCCGATGATGTTGTCCGGGCTGGATTCGGCGCGGATGGCTGAGGCTTCGGGGGTGCTGCCCACTGTCGAACAGGTTGGGAATGCGGTGGGTTTGGCGGTGTTGACAACGGTGTTCTTCCGATCGCACACGCTCGGGGGCAGCATCATGATGATGGGGGCCATCGCCGGTGTTGCGCTGGTTCTCGCGGTGATGACGTTGGCGATGCCGTCACGTGCGCGTCGAGAACAGGCTGCTGCTGTGGCTGTGTGAAGCGTCGGGTCTCGCGCGGTTGCCGGAGTCTCGTGTGGCGTCGCCGCAGGTTGTCGTACCCCGGTGCCAGACTCTGGCAGGTGCGATGGGCGATAGCGGAGACGGGTGACGGTGGCGCTCGCCTGTGCCCGCTCGACCAGGACGGACACCCCGCCGGGCCCGTGGTCGACGAACCCTCGCTCATCGAGGCGGTGCGCTCGCGACCCGACGTCGACAGGTGGGTGTGGCGATCCACCGCGGAGATCTATCGGCCCCTGCTCGCGGCGGGTGTGTGGGTGCAGCGCTGCTACGACGTGCAGGCAGCCGAATCGCTGCTGATCGGCCACGAAGAAGGGCAGTCGGGCCAACCCCGCTCGCTCGCCGCCGCATGGGCACGCCTGCACAACCTGCCCGTTCCGCCCGATGGTCCTCTGCGCGCCGCCGAAACCCAGCCGTCGCTGTTCGACTCCGGCCCCGTGCCGCTCCCCGCGGGCACTGACGAGTTCACCGCCCTGCTCGCGGTCTACGCCGCACAGATCGCCCGCACAGCCCGCACCGAACATCCCGACCGTATGCGCCTGCTGCTCGCCGCGGAATCAGCGGGAATGCTCGTCGCGACGGAAATGGGTCTCGCCGGAATCCCGTGGCATGCCGACGTCCACCGGGAACTCTTGGATTCCTTTCTCGGCGAACGTTTTCCCGGCGGTTCGGAACCACGCCGCATGGCGGAACTGGCCGACGAAGTCTCCCAGGCATTCGGGTTCCGAGTCCGCCCCGACCTACCCGCCGACATCATCAAAGCCTTCGGCCGCGCCGGAATCCTGTTGTCCTCCACCAGAAAATGGGAAATCCAGAACATCGACCACCCCGCCGTAGCCCCCCTGCTGGCCTACAAATCGCTGTACCGCCTGTACACCGCCAACGGCTGGTCCTGGCTCGAACAATGGGTCCACGACGGCCGCTTCCGCCCCGAATACCTGCCCGGCGGAACAGTATCCGGCCGCTGGACAACCAATGGCGGTGGCGCACTACAGATCCCGAAGGTGATCCGTCGTGCCATCCGCGCCGACCCCGGCTGGTCCCTGGTCGTCGCCGACGCCGACCAGATGGAACCCCGAGTACTCGCCGCCATCTCCCGAGACCCCGGCCTGATGGAAGTAGCGGGCCGCGGCGACGACCTCTACGCCGACCTGGCCGCCCGCGGCTTCGGCGGCGACCGAGACCAAGCCAAAATCGCCCTGCTGAGCGCCATCTACGGCCAAACCTCCGGCGACGCCCTCACCCACATGGCCAACCTGCGCCGCCGCTACCCCGCCGCCGTCGCCTACGTCGACGACGCCGCCCACGCCGGCGAAGAAGGCCGCCTGGTCCGCACCTGGCTGGGCCGCACCTGCACACCCCTGTCGGTGCCGCCCGACGACTTCGAACCGCCCCCCGACACCCGCACCAACTCCGCCGCCCGGGCCCGCGGCCGCTTCACCCGCAACTTCGTGGTCCAAGGCAGCGCCGCCGACTGGGCTCTGCTGGTCCTGGCAGGCCTGCGCCACGCGCTGCGCGACCTGCGCGCGGAACTGGTCTTCTTCCAACACGACGAAGTGATCGTGCACTGCCCGACCGACGAAGCCGAAACAGTCGCCGCGGCGATCGCCACCGCCGCGAACACCGCGGGCCGAATCGCCTTCGGACACACCCCAGTTCGGTTCCCTTTCACCACCGCGGTGGTGCAGTGCTACGGCGACGCGAAATAGGTCGCATCGGGCTGCGATGAGTTTCGCGTGGCGCGGGCGTCTAATCGAACATGACCTCAATTCACGCGGACATCACCCTCTCCCTCGACGGCTACGTCGCCGGTCCCCACGCGGGCCCCGGCAACGGGCTCGGCGACGGCGGCCGACCCCTCCATGATTGGATCTTCGGCGACCTGACCGATCCCGCCAACAGCGCCGACGCGGACTTCGTCGAGAAGCTCGACGCCGAAACCGGTGCGGTCATCGTCGGGCGCACCATGTTCGAAGCCGGCGACCGCTGGGGCAACCAGAACCCCTTCTCGACGCCGGCCTTCGTGCTGACCTCCCGCGTCACCGACGACCTGCCGTCCGGCTTCGAGTACGTGACAAGCCTGCCCGAGGCCCTGCGCCGAGCCCGCGCCGTCGCAGGCGACAAGGCGGTGGCCGTGCGCGGCGGCGCCCACGTGATCCGCCAGTTCCTCGAAGCCGACCTGATCGACACCCTCACCCTGCACCTCGCCCCGCTCATCCTCGGCGGCGGCACCCGCCTGTTCGAGGGCTGCGTGCCGACCGTGTGGCAGCGAACCGACTGCCGTCCGTCGCCGCGAGTCACCCACCTGACCTACCGCATCGCCCGCTGAGCCATTGTGGCCGCGTCCCTGCCGTTCCTGTCGGTGGGTTTCGGTAGCGTTCGTGGCGTGGAAACAGGCAAACGAATCCAAGAGCTCGCGGACCGCATGGTGGAGCTGCGCGACGCCTACTACCAGGGCACGCCGCTGGTCGCGGACGCCGACTTCGACGCGGTCGAAGACGAACTGCGCGCGCTGATCGAGGCCAATCCCGAGCTCACGCCTGACCCGAACCCGCTCGAGCAGGTCGGTGCGCCCGCGGTACTGCACGCGCCGGTGCGGCACTCGCGACCGATGCTGTCGCTCGAGAAGTCGACCAAACCCGAGCAGGTCGAGGCGTTCTTCAACCGCTTCCCCGGACAGTCGGTGGTCGTCATGCCCAAGCTGGACGGGTTATCCCTGGCCATCGTCTACGAGAACGGGCGGCTGATGCGCGCGGTCACCCGCGGCGACGGCACCACCGGTGACGACGTGACCCCGCTGGTTCGCGCTCTGGTCGACGGGGTTCCCGAGCGGATCGACCTGCCGGGGCGCGTGGAGGTGCGTGGCGAGGCGGTCATGCTGCGATCCACTTTCATCGCCTACAACGTCGCGCACCCCGACAAGCCACTGATCAACCCCCGCAACGCCGCAGCGGGCACCTTGCGCTCGAAGGACCCGTCCACCGTGTCCGACCGTCGCCTGCAATTCTTCGGCTTCGACCTGGACGCCTCCGCCGACGACGCCGCCCACGACCTGGGGGAGGGGCTGCGCGCCATCGGCGTCGCGGGAGCGGAGATGCGCCTGTGCGCCGACGCCGCGCAGGCACAGGCCGCGATCACCGACATCGAGGCAGGCCGCAACGACCTGGACTACGACATCGACGGCGCTGTACTACGCCTGGCCGACCGAGATGCCTACGCGGCGGCCGGAACTCGCTCGAACTCTCCTCGCGGCGCACTCGCTTTCAAGTTCGCCGCCGAGGAAAAGACCACCCTGCTGCGCGAAGTCATCTGGGATGTCGGCAAGACCGGCAAAATCGTCCCCGTCGCCTGGCTCGAACCCGTCTTCGTCGGCGGCACCACCGTCACCAAGGCAACCCTGGCCAACCAGGAAGTGATCCGCGCCCGCGACATCAAGGTCGGCGACACCGTCCTCGTCCGCCGAGCAGGCGACGTAATCCCGTTCGTAGCAGGCGTTCTCGACGCTTCCAAACGCACCGGCGAAGAAATCGACATCATCTCGCCCACCGCCTGCCCCTCCTGCGGCCAACCGGTCACCGAACAGGGCAATAGCCGAGAACTGTTCTGCACCAACGTTTCCTGTCCCGCGCAAACAGTGCGCCGTCTCATCCACTGGGCCTCGCGAGCAGCCGCGGACATCGATGCCATCGGTGGAGTCTGGATCGAACGCCTCGCCGAGGCAGGCATCCTGGAAAACCCCTCCGACTTCTACACCCTGACCAAAGAACGCCTCCTCGAATTCGACCGCATCGGCGAAATCTCCGCTGCCCGCATGATCGACTCGATCGACGCCAGCCGCCAAGTAGGCCTGCGCCGCGCCCTCATCGGCCTAGCCATCCCCATGGCCTCCGACGGCACCGCCGCCCGCCTGGCCCGCTCCGGCTTCGGCTCCCTGGAAGAAGTCGCCGACGCGGGCGAAGAACGCCTGGTCGCAGTCGAAGACATCGGCCCCAAGGTCGCTGCCTCCCTCGAAGCTCACCTCACTCGCCTGCGTCCAGAACTGGAACGCCTTCGAGCCGCAGGCGTCAATCTCGATGTGCGCGAAGAAGACCTCCCCCCGGTCGTCGCGGCCGGCGCCCCCCTCGCGGGCAAAACGGTCGTCATCACCGGCGCCATCAGCGACCCCCGCTCCGGCGAAAAGGTTGCCCGCCCGACCTTCCAACGACTGTGCGAACAGGCGGGCGCGACCACGGTCTCCTCGGTCTCGGCCAACACCGACATGCTTATCACCGGCGCGGGCGTCGGCGACAGCAAACTCGCCAAGGCGGAAAAACTCGGCGTGGAGGTCGTCGACCAGGGCGAAATCTGGAACTTGCTGATCGAGGCCAAGGTCGTCTAGCGGGCGGTCGAATGCACTGAGCTGCGCGATCAGTGATCCTGGCTGGTCGCCCGCGAGGCCACCAGTGCGGTGAAGGCCTTCGCAACGAGGGCGACGGAATGATCGGGGTCCGCGCTCAGTGGCCGCAGGGCCGCCAGCGCGCGGGTGCCGGGCAGCTCCACCAATGCCTGGATGAGCCGGATTCGGATGCCCGCGTCGTTGGCGTGTGCGGTCAGCGCGTCGGTCAGCGCGCGCAATATTCGATCGGCGGATTCCGGATCACCGGACAGCTCGCCCAGCACTTCGCTCGCGTCGACATCGTTGACCCCCGCGACCACCATCCCCACCAGGACCGGCTCGGCCGCGGTCACGCCACGACGACCGGCGGACAGGGCCGCGTGACCACGGACCCCGGAGTCCGGATCGTCGAGCGCGGCGGTGAGCAACTCGGTCGCGGCGTCGCCCGGAATCTCCGCCACCGCCAGCACCGCCCGCCGCCGAACCTCGACGTCGACCGAGGCCAGTCCGGGCGCGACCGCGACCAGGCCGTCGCCGCCGGCCCGCGACAGCGCCCAGCGCAGGGCGCCCGCCATATTGGGCTCGGTCTCGGCCAGCACCGCCGCGGCCAGCAGGCCCGTCGGCACCGGCTCGTTCGCGGCCGGGTTCAGCACCGCCTGCAAACGGTTGTGCGGGTCGGCCGAGCCGAGCGCGCGAACCAGTTCGACGATGCGCAGCACATCCCGCCAGTCGTCGGGCTCGGCGTTCTCGACCGCGCGCAGCCGATCGAGCAGTTCGCGCTCCCGCACCAGCCGATGCTCCGTGCGTTCGATGAGATCGCTCACCAGAGTTCGCGGCGTGAACGACTGATCTGCCAGAATCCGGGCGATCTCGCGTAACGAGAGGCCAAGCGTCCGAAGGCTTTCCACGTGAAAGATGCTGCGGATATCTGCATCGGAGTACTGGCGATACCCGCCGACGGTGCGCCCGGTGGGCCGCACCAGCCCGAGCGAATCGTAGTGGCGCAGCATCCGGGTACTGACTCCCGAACGCCGCGCCACCTCGCCGATCAGCACGGGGCGCCGTCGAGCGCAGCGACCCGCTTCGCCGCGTCGATGTCGAGATCGAACGCGGCATCCGGGTCACGCAGCAACTGCTCGGTGGCCAACGCGTGCGCCCGCACTTCGGGATCGGCACTGGTCGCCGCCCGATCCAACACCGGGGCGATCACCTCGCCCAGCGCGGTCAGCGCGCGGCTCAAGCTGCGCCGAACGTCCCGATCACCGCGCGCGAATTGGGTAGCGAGCTCGGTGGCCAATGCCTCGCGCTCGGCGTCCGGCACGAGGACAACCGCGGCCCGCCACGCGCTACGCGCCACGTCATCATCGGGATCGCGCAGCAGCGCCGAGGTGATCGCCGGCCACACCGTCGGATCGCCGATCTTGGATAGCGTGTGCAACGCCTGGCTCCGGGCCTGACCGCCGTCGGACTCCAGCTCGGCGCGCAGCCGGGGCACGGTCAGCTCAGCGGGAAGTCTGGTCAGCGCCCAGGTGAGCATGTCGCGCACGAAGAAGTCCGCCTCCACCGCGCAGCGGTCCACCAGCGGACCCAGCAGCGCCGGGTCGGCATGGGTGCCCGCGGCCAGCGCGGCCTGCAGCCGGGTCGACGCATCCTGCGCGCTCAGCGCGGCAAGCAGCCGCGGATCCACCGATTGTCCTGATGTCGAGTTCATGTCGGAACCACCTCCAACCTCCAGTGAAGACGTTGTCACTGTGTCAGGGTCAAGCGCTCGATCGGGTCAGGACGCTCACCGTCGCGCCCGGCAGGACCGTGCGCATCACCTGTACCACTCGTCTGAACTGCGATTGATCAGGCGGCCACAACCTCGGCCGCGCCGTTGAGTCGCGCGTAACGTCCACCGTCGTCGATCAGGGTCGAGTGGTCGCCGAGTTCGACGACCCGCCCGTGGTCGAGCACGGCGATCTGGTCGGCGTCGCGGATCGTGCTGAGCCGGTGGGCGATGGTGATGACCGTGCGGCCCTGCGCGACCACGTCGATGGCGGCTTGCACCGCGCGTTCGGTCTCGTTGTCCAGCGCGCTGGTGGCTTCGTCGAGCACCAGCACACGTGGGTCGCGCAACAGGGTGCGGGCCAGGGCGATGCGTTGTTTCTCGCCACCGGAGAAGCGGTGACCGCGCGACCCGACCACCGTGTCGTAGCCGTGGGGGAGTGCGGCGATCAGTTCGTGGATCTGGGCGGCGCGGGCCGCGCGTTCGATCTCCGCGTCGGTGGCGGTGGGTTTGGCGTAGCGGAGGTTTTCGCGAATGGTCGTGTGCAGCAGGTAGGACTCCTGGGACACCACGCCGACGATGCGGACGAGGGTGCCCAGTTCCAGGTCGCGCACGTCGACGCCGTCGATGGTCACTCGACCGTCGGTCACGTCGTGCAGTCGCGCGACCAGCGAGGCCAGGGTGGTTTTTCCGGAGCCGGTCTCGCCGACCAGGGCCAGCGTCGACCCCGGCGGGACGACGAGGGAAATGCCGTCGAGGACAGCGGGGCCCTCGGTGTCATAGCGGAAGCTGACGTCCTCGAACCGGACCTCGCCCACGACATCGCGCGGGTCGAGGTCGATCGGCTGCGCGGGCTCATCGATCTCGACGGGCAGGTCGAGGTAGCCGAAGATGCGGCTGAACAGTGCCATCGAACTGGTGACTTCCACACCCACGTTGAGCAGCGCCATCAGCGGCCGGAAGAGCCCGGCCTGCAGGGTCGTGAACGCGACCAAGGTGCCGATCGTCATGCCGCTGCTGGTCGCCGGGAGTCCGGCGGCCAGGTAGAGCAGGGCGGGAATCGCCGCGAACACGATGCTCATGGTGGCCATCCGCCAGCGCCCGGCCAGCTGCGCGCGCACTTCGAGATCGACCAGGTCGTGCGACGTCTTCTCGAAGGTCGCCGACGCGAGCGGCCCGGTGCCCAGCGTCTTACCCAGCTGCACGCCGCTCACCGACAGCCCCTCCTCGACCTGACCGTGCAGGTCGGCGAGGTGACGTTGGCGCTGGGCGGTGATGGTGCGGCGAAGCAGGGCAACGCGCCGGGTCAACCAGATCGCCGGCGGCAGGACCACCAGCGACAGCAGCGACAACCGCCACGACAGCACGGTCATCGCGATCGAGGTACCCACCACGGTGGTGACATTGCTGGCGATGGAGGTCGCGGTGCTGGTGACCACCGACTGCATCCCGCCGACATCGTTGATCAGTCGGGACTGGACCTCGCCCCCGCGCGTGCGGGTGAAGAACGCCAGCGACTGCCGTTGCAGATGGCGGAATACGTCGGCGCGCAACACGTGCATGACCTGCTGCCCGACGGTGGTCGAAATGAGCGTCTGGCCGACGCCGAGCACCGCGGTGAGCACGGTCACCGCGAGCATCCCGCCCACGGCCCACAGAAGTAGCGACACGTTCTGCTGCGGCAGCGCGTCATCGATGATCATCCGCAGCAGGAACGGCGAGGCGAGACCGATCGTCGAAGCCGCCACGATCAACACGGTCAGCCCGGTGAGCTGCAGCCGGTACGGCGCGAACAGCGCGACGATCCGACGCAGGGAAACCGGCGACTCGCGCAGTTGCGCGCGGTCGGCCGGGTCGAGGCGACGGGTGCGTCCGCCGGCGGAGTCTTTCTCTTTCATGCAACCCCCTTGGGCTGTGCAAGTATGCTGAGGTTACCTCACTATCTGGTTAGGTGAACAAACCGAGAGGCGAGTTTATGCCCGACAACGACAGCGACCTGCTCATGCAGGTAGCCAGAACGCTCCGTCGGCGCTGGTCAGCGGCATACGCCCCGATCGGACTCACCCCCCACCAGGCCCGAGCCCTGCGCGTCACCGGCGAACACAACGGCCTACGCCTCTCGGCCATCGCCGACGCACTACGCATCAGCCCCCGCTCAGCCACCGAAGTAGTCGACGCCTTACAGGAAGCCGACCTGGTAACCCGCCACCCCGACCCGACCGACCGCCGAGCAATCCTCGTGACAGTCACCGCATCGGGCAAGCGAACCCTCGACACCCTGACCGACGCCCGAACAAAGGACGCCGACGACTTCTTCAGCCGACTCACCGATGAAGAGCGCGCCGCGCTGCGCGACATTCTGGGAAAGCTCGTCCGCTAACCGATCGACCCGGCGACGTTGGTGTTGTGCACCGAACAGACCCACCAGGACCCATCGCGCCGGACGAGCACCCACGTTCCGCGATTGGTGACGGAGAACTCCGGTGTGCGCAGCGTCTGCTCTACGTTGACCACGGCATGGTCGGGTGTCAGGAAGCGGACCACGAGCAGTTCGAAGTGGGCGCGGGCGTCGGGAGCGCTGCCGAGGCGTTCTCGATGGTAGGAGTGCAGTTCCTCCCAGCCGCGAAAGATGGCCCCCGAGGGGGTGATGAACACGACGTCGTCGGTGAATGCCTGATCGAAGGCGGCGGCATCCTTGGCGACCAACGCCTGTTCCAGCGTTCGGAACAGTGCCTCGATGTCGGCCGTCGCGGTGGCATCTGTCTCGGCCACGCCGGCTGTCGGGCGGCTACCCGACATCGGGCCCGAATACTGCCTTGTCATCGGCTTCCTCTCAGATCTGCGTCCTGGTCTCACCGACAACCCTGCACGATCGTCGATCGGCATGGGGGAAGATGCGCGCACGTAGGGCGCCAAGTAATGTCCCGGAGCTGTGGAAGACGACGGTATGCGGGGCACCCGACGGATTACGGCGGGATGGGCCGGCGTGACCGTGCTCGGGGTGATCGTGGGGTACGTGGGGGTGCTGTTGGCCAATGCCCGGCACTTCTACACCGACGACACCGAGGCGCAGTATGTTCCGCTGTGGCTGACAGTCGGGCGGCACCTGCGAAACGGGGTGTTTCCGGGGCTGGAGCCCGAGCGTTGGATGGCAGGCAATTACCTGATCGAAGGTCAGGCCAGCCTGTTCAATCCGCCGCAGCTGCTGGTCGCGGCGATCGCGCCCTCGTTCGACAACATGGTCGTGCTGGCCACGGTGGTCAAGCTCGCGTATTCGATCATCCTCGCGCTGGGCGTTTTTCGGATCTGCCTTGCCTATCGCGCGCAGCCGCAGTGGGCGGCGGTGGCCGGGGTGGCGATCTGTTTCTCCGGGTGGCTGCTGTTTCTCGATCAGGCCACATGGGTGCTGGGCCTGGCCGGAACCGCCTGGCTGGCGCACGCGTGGGCGTCGGCAGTGCGCTACGCGCGAGGACGCAGCGGCCCGATCCCGGTGTTCGTTTTCCTGTTCTTCACGATCACCGTGGGCTACGTGTGGCCGGGTGTCGAAGCGGCGCTGATGATCGTGGCCGTGGCGGCGGGGGAGTGGCTGTATCAGCGCTCGCCGTGGCCGTCGCTGCGGCTGCTGCTGGCCGCCGGATGCGCCGGGCTGGCCGGGGCGATCACCTATCTGCCGAGCCTGCTGTCCTCGGAAGTCACCTGGCGCGTGGCCGACAACTCGATCCGCAACGACGGCTTCATGACGGTGCCGTGGTCGGAATCGCTGAGCGCGAGCCTGCCCACGAACTTGCCGTCGTTCAACTCCTGGTTCGGACTGATCCAACCGTTCCCGATCGTCTACATCGCCTGGTTCCTCATCCCCGGCCTGGCCTTCGTGGATTGGAAGGCGGCGGCGAAGTGTGCGCGCGAGATCAGCGGCATCGCGATCTTCGCCGCGATCACCCTGATCTGGACCGCCGGACCCGCGACACTGGGCCCCCTGCGCTGGCCCGCCCGCGTCCTGCCCATGGTCGCGCTCGCCCTGCTGCTGCTCGGGTGCGTGCTGTTGAGCAGGCACGGCAGCCTCGCCAACTGGCGCACGCGAGGCGCGGTGGCGGTCGTGCTGGTCGCGGTGCTGTGGGTGCGCGCGGTCGCCTCCGCGCCCTACGACCGGATTCAGGTGCACCTGGCGGCGGCACTCGTGGTGATCGCGCTCGGCGCGGTCGTGACGCTGCTGTACGCGAAATGGGGACCGACAGCGGCCTGCACGGCACTGCTGGCGACCATCGCGCCGATCGCGTACTACCAAGTCGACGAGTCGTTCCCGCATCCGATGTCGTGGAGTCTGCCCGAAAGCCGTTCCGAGGCCGCCGCCCGATTCCCCGACTTCGACGGCACCACCCTGCAACTGGGCAACAGCCAAGCCTTCCCCGGTGACGCCAAGAACAGCGACGGCGTCTACACCTCCCTGGTCGTCGGCTTCTCCGCCGAGGTCCCCGGTGTCGAATACGTCAACGGCTACACCCCGATCGGCCACCGCGCGTTCTCGGACCGCATCTGCATGTTCTGGGAGGGCAGCACCTGCGCCGAATCCCTCGGCAAGATCTTCGAGATCGAACCGAAAACCGGCAAACCCATCGTCGACCTGATGAAGGTCGACCGCATCACCCTGATGCGCCTGGTCTACCCCGACGTCCGCTGGCACCCCGCACCCGCGGGCTGGCACTGGGTCGACTACCCACCCAACGACAAATGGATCTGGGTCCTCGAACGCGACAGCGGCCCGATCTCCACCACCAACGGCCGCATCGCCGCCACCGCCGACGGCGTCGACGCGGTCTCCCTCACCGAATCCGGCTACACGAGCACCGCCCGAGTCTCGTCCGAGAACGGCGGCCGCGTGACATTCGCCCGCCTGATGTGGCCCGGCTACCGCGCCACGCTCGACGGCCGCGACCTCGACGTCGAAGCCGTCGACGACATCTTCGTCTCCGTCATCGTTCCTGCGGGCACCGAGAACGCGCAGCTCGAGGTCACGTGGCGACCGCCGGGCATGTATTTGGGGATCGCGATCTTCTCGCTCGGGGTGACCGGGATCGGCGCGCTGCAGTGGTGGTTTGTGCGCAACCGGCGGCGGTCGGATGGGCTTCTGCTCACCAGTTCGGTGTCTGCGTTGGGTGATGGTGAGGTCGTCGATCGACCGCGTGACCAGAGCTCGAAGGTGTTGGCCCGGTAGGGGTTGACTGTCCCGTAGGGGGAGACGGTTGGCTGGGCTCATGGACCTCACCGAGATCAAACAGGCCACCGCCGTCCTGAGCGAATGGGCGCACGTGGCGACCGTGGGTCGAGATGGCGACCCCGACGTCTCTCCCGTGCACCCCGCGTGGCAGGGCGACACGATCTGGTTTCTGACCGGTGCGTTATCGGTCAAGGCCCGCAACATCTCTCACCACCCTCGAGTCGCCATGCACTGGCAGATCGACGCGGCCGGCGATGGCGTCGAGGTGTGGGGCGAGGCCGAGATCTACGCCGACGTGAGCACCAAGCGTGGCCTGTGGAACGGGGTATTCGACTACGACCTCAACGACTTCGCCCCCGGTGGCCCGGACGACTCACCCGACATGGTGTTCGTAGCCGTCCGGCCCACCCGTGCCGTTCACATCCGCGCCTTCGGCATGGGCGGGACGACCAACTGGTCGATCCGTCCGCATCGCGCCTCCACATCGACGGAAAAATGGCCTCTACCAGCCGATTAGTACCTTCGGTCAGAGGTGGGGTAATCTTTTCGAGCACCCGGAGACGGGGGCAAGAAACGGGCTGTGGCGCAGCTTGGTAGCGCACTTGACTGGGGGTCAAGTGGTCGCAGGTTCAAATCCTGTCAGCCCGACAGTGAAACCCCCTCTGACCTCGGTCGGAGGGGGTTCTTCTGTATCTGGAGACCTGCAACGTTTGGGTCCAAATGGACACATATTGCACACTAAAAGCTTCAACCAGCCCATCTGGCGGCCTCTGAAAGGCCTTCAAACCCATGGTTTCGCCCACTAGGGGCCGCCGCGCATCGTTATGTGATGCAAATCACGAAAATCGGCCCAGGTGGGGTCCTGAGCAGCCTGTTTCCGATCGCTGGCAAGGCTGAATTCTTCGCTCCGACTGATCTCCGGACCACCTGGCGGATCTTCCGCCGGTACGGGCTCGGCCCAAGTGCGAGCGACTGGCACCCTCCCATCGCTGCCCACTGATTCCGATCGTAGATGTGCAGTTTCTGTTATTCGGTTGCGCTGGTTCGAGTGCTGCGCACGCGGCCTTCGCCGTACCTGCGTTTCGGCGGTGTCGATGGCAAAGCGTCCGGGGCATTGCATGAGTGAGTAGCGGGCGTCGCCAAGGCTCACCACTGTGGGTGGCAGAGAGTGCGGTGCGCACGGAGTGTCAACACGGAGAACCCTGAGGGCCATCGTGCGTGTCCGGAGGGGGATACACTCGCTATCCACAGTGGTTGACCTGCGGAAGCGCTGAGTATCGGGCCCGTAGCGGTACGGGGTCTCGCAACGGGCTTGCTTCCGGTCGCCCGAGTTCGTTCCGGGCGCGGTGATTTCGATGTCGAGTTGGGCGAGCAGGATGGGAGCGGTCGGCAGACCGAATGCTTGGCCGGAGCATCGGTGGTCGTTCTGGCCGTCGGTAGATGTCTCGAACCGGCTGTCGGAGCAGGCAGTGGGGCGGCGAGTAGTTCGATCGGCGTTCTGGTGAACTCATTTGCCTCGTTGGTTGCGGCTTAAGCAGCGCTAGAGGTGATTTGGGCGAGGTAGCCCTTGAGCGCGGCTACGCCGACACAGCTTCGGGCGTGTGGGAAAGGGTCGGTGTCGTGGAGAGGTGTCGATCAGTTCCGCGGATGTTTGCAGTGCATGCCGGGTTGCACTTCCCGACGTTCGACCTCGGCTGCTTCTACCGCGATCTCTGCACCGGCGTTACGTGCGGTCGATAGCCCCGGCGATCCACTCGGTCAGCGCGGGCGCGGCGGTGTCGTAGCCGGTGGTGTCGAACCGCGCCCCGTCGCTGTTCTGGGGGGTCGGAACGCCTGTCCTGGTGGTGTTGGTCGCGGTGTTGTAGGTGAGTGAGGGTAGGGAATCCGGTCCCGGTGAACAGGCTGGCGGTGGCCGAGAGGAGGTCGGCGGCGATCGGTGCCAGCTCGGTCAGCGCCAGGAACGCGGCGACGGGGTCGCCCTTGGCGAGGGTTTCGACGGCCGTCCAGGCGATAGTTCCGGTGTTCGCCAGACCTCATCGATACGCGCGGACCAAGCCGTTCAAAGAGTGATGTATTTCATGGTTTGTAACAGGGCGCCTGTTACGCCCGGTTTGGGGACTGGAGCTTCCGATCAGCAACCCAGCTGAGATGCTCCTCCGGATCGAAAGGCATTGGTATGAAATGGTTTCCGAATACGAGCCCTCCGCGAGGGCGACCAACAACAGTCGCGGTGTCTTCACTGGCCACCATGATCGTGTGCGCGGTCGTGATGTCGACAGCGACCGCGTGGGGCGACCCGAATGCCCCATCGACTACGCCGCCGACCTCGGCAGCACCGTCGGCGACCACCACAACCAGCACACCGCAGGCAACGCCATCGAAGCCCGCTCAATCGTCTTCGGCTACGACCGAACCCGCGGACGCGCCTACGACCACCGAACGGCCGACAGCACGGCCGTCCACGACGACCTCCGCGCCGCCGTCCACCACGACTGTCACCTCCGCGCCGCCGGTAACCCTGACCGAACCAGAACCGGTCGGGTGCATCTCGGAGACGCCGGGCAAGCGAAACAAGCCCGAAAAGTGGGCACCGACAAAGAATCCGAACCGCAAGGTCACACCGGGCAAGATGCGGTCGGACTGCGAGGAGGTCCCCGGCGGGTTCACCAAGGAACAAGCCGACAAGGCCGAAACCATGGAAGCCGCAGTGAAGTCGGCGGATTCGACCGAGGGTGGGGCAACGGTGATGGTCGCGCCGGGTTGTCAAGTCTATTGGCCCGCTCCGTATGAGGTGTGTGGCGCGATCCGCGATAAGTACAACGAGCTCGGCGGTCCGAACAGCTTTCTGCTCTGGCCGACCAGCAACGAGCTGACCAACCCGGACGGTGTTGGTAGGAGAAATACCTTCACCAACGGGCCGATCTACTGGTCTCCGTGGGGTGGTGCGCATCCGGTGGCGAACCACTTCTTCGCTGCGTGGCAGCGCAACGGTTGGGAAGGCGGTATTCTTGGTTACCCGACCTCTGATGAATTCGTCAACGGGGACGGGATAGGGCGTCGCCAGTATTTCGACGGCGGTACCGTCTACTGGCGGCTGAACGAGGCGTATTTCGTCGCCGGTGCCATCCGTGACAAGTGGGGCGAAACCGGCTGGGAAGGTGGCTTTCTCGGGTATCCGAGCAGCGACGAAACCGGCACGGCAGTCGGCGGCGGACGATTCAACACCTTCGAGCGAGGTGTCATTTACTGGTCAGGTGCGGGTGGTGCCCATCCTGTGGTCGGTGGTGTCCTCGACAAGTGGGCGAAATCGGGGTACGAAGGCGGCACTTATGGCTTCCCGATCGGAGATCAAACCAGTCGCGACGCCAACGTCACTGTGGAGCAGCAGTTTCAAGGTGGACTGATCACCGCTCCGGGTCCTGCTGCCACCGAGCTCGCCTACCTCAATCCTGGCACTACTGCCGAGCAGATGATCGCCGAGGCACAAGCGTGGGCTCAGCGGATGGCAAAGCCTGTCATCGATGTGCTCAATGAGACCCTGCGAAAAGGCAGGGAGTACACGGAGATCGGCAATACCAGCGACACTCCATCAGAAGACGATATGCAAGACGTTCCTGACGCGCGCGGCCCCGGCGATATCTTCTACGCCGACTCGAGCTTGGAAAGCGGACTCGTAAGTTGGATCAATCACGGTCATATGGCAATCTTCGTTTCGAAGACGAACACAGTCGAGTCCAACAATTCGAAGGGCGTCTTCGAGATCGATAATTCCCCAGCCGGACCCACGGGCGTGCGGAGAAAAATGCGCAACCCCAAGCTCGCGTGGGTCAACACGTCCGACGAGATTCGCGCGAAGGCCGTCGCATTCGCCCTCTCGAAGAAGGGCAAAGGGTACAACAACAACTTTGCCTTCAGTGACAACATCGAAGATGAGCAATACCATTGCGCGCAAATCGTCTGGGCATCGTATATGCATGCATCGAACGAAGACGTAGACCTGCGAGATCCGGTAGCGAAACATATATCAACCGGAGTGTATCCAAAAGAGGTCTTTAGATCGTCCTGGCTAACGCGCTACTGAGCGATCCGGCCGGAACAAATCAAACTCTCACACTGCCTATTGCAAGGATGGCTGTCGCTCATGGTAAAACTTCGTCCGCTGGCGCGGGTACTGGCCTCAACGGTGACCCTCCTGGCTGTCGCTTCGTGCGCGCAGCGTGAGTATCCAGGAGGCCCGTCAGACACGCTGGGGGCTGAGGTCGTGGGAGCTGTTTCGGTCGGACCAAACGGCTGGGACGCCATCGGAGACAAGGACCGCACACGGGTCTTCCTCTTCGATGCGAAGGGCGAAGTAGTCTCGCGGTTGGATGGTGTCGCGATCGCCAACAACCGGCTACTGGTCTCCCGGCAGCGGCTGATCACCGTTGCCGGGAGCTCGGTAACCACGCTCGACGGTGCCGGTCGTTTCGCAGTGCCGATCGATGCGGAACTCATCGTCCAGGCCGCTGCCAATGATCCTCGTACAGGCGCGGCGACCATTTGGTTCAACAGCGGGGTGATAGATGACCAATACACCAACCGATACGTATCGATTGGCCCCGACCACACATCGCGCGTCGGATCCGTACCCGGCATCGTCGGCTCGGCTGGATACTGCGGGGACAAGCACTTTGCAGTGGTCCGCCAGTCGTATGTAGGTTCCTCGGGGGCCCCGACACAGCAATGGCTCTACGCAATCCCGCCTAATGGCGACGCTGTCGCAGTAAGTGAATGGCGCCATGATCCAGGATATAGGCCGATATCCTCGGCGACCTGCACTGATCGAGGAGAAATGCTGGTGCTCTATGGGTCCGAAGAGTTGATCACCAACAAGAGTGGAGGCCTCAGTCCGACCCTGGTAAGAATCGACACCACTAACGGTTCACGGACTGAAACGCCATTGGACATGCCTGAGTACGCCTGGAACACGCGGCCGGGGGCGCTCACGATCGTCGAAGATCGACTCTATTGGATCACCCACGAGAATGAGGTGCTGTCGGTTGGTTTGGATGGATCATCGAAAGTCAACAAAGAGTGGAGGTTGCCCGACCTCGGCGAGGAAACATCAGCGTCAGTCGCGGGCAATACCGTCTCCGCGATCAACCATCGAGGCACTCCAACCTTCACCCAATACGATCTACGGACCGGGCGGATAATACGAGAGTCAGTGACGTTGCCGTGGCTCGAACCGCTCGAGGGCTCAGTCTCCGACAGCGGAGGCACCATTTACACGATAGACGCGTCCGTCGGCATGGTCAGCTGATATCGCACGGTCGACACGACCCCGGACGCCAGCCAGGAAATTGTGAGGTGCAGTAGCAGGGCTTGACGACGGCGCTCGAACTGTCAGATTGGCGTACCGAACGGACCGTGTTCAACCCGTAAGCCGTTGGGCCGCCGCAGATCTGCTGACCCGTTTGGCCGACTGCACCGCCCAGTGGTGCCGAGCAATTCGCTCGACACCACCGGGCGGTGCGCTGTTGGCTGTGGGTGACTTTGTCGCGCTGGCTACTTCGTGCGGTCGATAGCCTCGTCGATCCAGTCGGTCTGCATGGGGCGGCCGTTGTCGTAGCCGGTGGCAAGGTACACGGCTGCGTGGTCGTTCCGGAGGGCCGGATCGCCGGTGGCGGTCGTGGTGCCGACCCCGGTGGTGGCGGTGTTGAAGGTCTGGGTGAGCGCAGGGACCGATCCCGGTGAACGCGGTGGCGGTGGCGGTGGCGGTGGCCGAGAGGAGATCGGCGGCGATCGGTGCCTTGCATCAAGCCTGTCTGCACGCGGCACCATGAGCGTCGTCTACGCCGCACACGCGCACCAACCTCGAAATTCAGGCGCCGAGGGTAACCGTCACCACCGTCACGACAGCATCACCTGGATCGCGCCGCCGCCCATCACGATTACGAACAGTACGGCGATGCCGATCCAGAATGGCAGCCAACCACGTTTGGTCATCGCAGCACTCTGAGCTGCCTCCTCGGCGGTCTTGGGCGGCTCCAACGCTGACCATGCCACCACCGTCCCCACCATCGTGACAGCACCGATAACCACTATCGCAACGCCGAGCAGCATCGACACCAGCGCGAACACGCCGATCCCGGACAGCAACAACAACACCCCGACCGTGAACAACGCCTGTACCACTGCCAATTGTGATTTTGTCATCTCGTCGCGGCTCACAGTTCTACCTCGATCGGGGCGCCGAAGATCTTATCGGCCGGGAGATCCCAAAAGTGCGTGGTCACATCCGTACTTCCTAGTCGAGTAGTCACTGTCAGCCGATAATTCTCAGCCGTGCGATCAGGTCGCGACAGTATGAACGGGAATGCGCATACCATCCCGCCGAGCCCACGGGCGTACATGCCTGCGGGCAGATTGGTACTCGTGACCCGGTCTCCGACAGTGTCGCTGTCCACCAACGTGTACAACGCCACGACGGCATCAACCCCGAGCGGGTGCCCACCGACCATGACCGAACAGCCCCCGCCCTCCTCGGACCGAGAATCACCAACGACCACGACACGCCCCGACAGATCGGCCATATTCCGGTCACGGAAAGCCCGAACACCGACACCCGCAGCGACAGCAGCCACCACGACACAGCGTGGCCTGCGCGAGCGGAAACAGCTGTCCCTGCCCTGACTCCGGATCCAGGTGAGCACGAATCGCCTGCAGATGTGTCACCGCAACCGACAGACCCTGATGCGCAACCGCCGAAACCGGCGCAGGCGGCCAGTCGAGGTCGTCGACACGCAGCTGGCTGCCCGGCTCGGGCCTGAACACGGTTGCGGCCGCGCTCCGCCACAGCTCGAGCGTCGCGAAGGTCGATCGAATCTGCCGCGCGTAGTCGGCATCGCTGGTCACGCCCGGATACTACGTGCGAGCATGCGATACACGGCAGGGAATTTTCCCGCACGGCTTCTCAGCTTCACATGATCGCTGGTCAGGTCACAATGCTGAACTAGAGTCGCGAGCCGGACTGCCACAGCTGCGGTAATGCACACCTCTCCGTGTCGACCAAGTGAATTACGAACCTGCTGGCCTGCAACGGATTTGGGAATACATTTTGCCTCACGAACAACCTCATACCGCCCGCCTTACTCGCCGAGGCTGCTAGCGCCCCGGCTGTTGCGGTCGATGGAGCGCGTTGAGCAGTTTGGATTCACCAGGGCCCATATGCACTGATTTCGCTTGGGCAAGGGCTGCATTCGCAGCTCCCGGGTCATAACCAGCGAACGGTGGCGCCGGTGCGGGCAGCCAGTTGTCAGCATGGGGCTGGGGCAGCATCGCTGGCTTCATCTGGCGCCTGTCCCACAACTTTTGGCACTCAGCAGTCACCGCCTGCACAACCGGTGTGACAGACCCGAGCACGCCATGCATCGTTATCGAGGCATCCTCGGTCAAGCAGACATCGGGGAGTGCGTCGACTCGCTGCAACTCGAAGCCTTGGACAAGTTCGGGCTGTCGAGGCAGCAACGAATAGGTCCCGGCTTCGGGCTTGCGCTTGTCGACTTGCACCAAGAAGTCGGTCCAGCGGGCTCGGTGCACGAATCCGTTGCGCGTGGCCTGAGCCCAGGTTTCCCACCCAGCTGGACCCGCAGCAGCCGCTGCACCCCGTGCTGAGCGAAGCAGCTGGTCTTGGGCGAGCCCTCCCTCCGTCTGTTCGGCGGCGAGGCGCTTTCGCAGCTGGCCGCCGCGACCGTTTTGTCCGGATGTACGGGGATAGGTGGGTGCTGTATCAATGGTATTGAGCGTGCCCCAATCTGCCTTGACGATGTTGACATTGATCGCGCCGACCCCAACGACCACCGCGGCCAGCGTGTCGAGGACCGAGCCCACGGCACGGAAGAAGCCGGCGCGTTCAGCATCGATATGCGCGAGACGTCGCCAATCCATGCCGTTGCGTTCTACCAGGTTTGGTGGCCCTGCCGACTTGCGCCGTTGGCGGGCAAAATAGATGTTCTCTTTTTGCACCGCCTCCTCGTAGCTCCATAAGTGCACGGCCGCGTCACGGAGATTGGTGCCGACCGTCCCGACGGCGTTGGTGAGATAGTGCGACAACCACCCGCGCGCCTCGATCGGCATCGAGTATCCGACCCACCACGTGAACCCGACAACGTCGTCGCGGAGATCGCGCGTCAGTGCCTGTTTCAGCTGTCCTACCGCGAGTAGCCCCGGGCGCACCGGGTCGTCGAATTGGGTCACGACTCCCCATTCTGGCGGATCAAGCACGTAGCGTCGCGGGATTTTCTGAGGCGGGACACACCAATCACCAACTCCCCCTGCTGGCGGAAACCGCCGTGATTGGTCACGGGTCAGTTCAGGCCCGAACCCATTCCACATTGGGGCCCGGAGTGGGTCCGGGGGTCGCCGCGTCCAACCTGCTGCCCGACCGCAGTACCGGCCACCACCGCCGGTTCGACGCCGACGAGGTCGCCGACTTCCTAGCCAACTACCCTTATCGGCCGGATCGGCCCGTCGCCTACCTCGGGGTGTCCCTCGGCCCTCTCGCCGAGCGTGTAGAGCCTGTCTACGATCTATCTACCCTGCCACCGGTCCTGTTCAGCCGCTACGCCGGCTACGACTACCTCAACGTTGCTGGCCTGACTCCGACCGAGCGCGCCCGGGCGATCGTGTGCACCTGGAACATCAGCGAGGCGACCGCCAAAGCTGTGATCGAGCGGAAGCTTCCTCTGATGGGCTGCGTCAAAGGCGTCACCACCCACGACACGATCTTCTGGCCCCGCGACATGATCCGGCTCACCGGCGGCATTGGGTTCGTCGTCGACCCCGACCTGCGTGGCCATGACGAGATCGGCACCGGGGTCATCACCACCGTCCCCGGTGGCGGACCCTGGCGCATCGTCGACCCCGCTGGGCTGTGATGGCTTCCTGGCCGTCCCGGTCCGCCGCGCGACTCGCCATCCACCTGGGCTAATCGGCTTGTAAGTTGTTCCCTCAGTAGGATATTGATCGTCCAGGAAGACCGGGCACAGGCGAGAGTCTGCACCACCCCCAGCTCCTACGCGGAATATCCCAAACGAGCGCGATGGAGGAGGTGAAGAATTTCGATGTGCGAGGACAAACTGGACGGGCCTTCGGGCCCCAGCGAGGACCGGCCGAACAGCAAGTTGCTCTGGCTGTTTCGGTTCGGTCAGGCCGTCACGGTCTCATGTCTGCCGGTGCTGCTGACCCTCTGGTTGGCGCCCCAGCAGCCGTGTACCGACCCGACCGGACCGGCCGAGTCGGTACACGCTAACCACTGCGGCTGACGGATCGACGCCCTAGGAAAGCGTCCGTCTCGCAGTCTCGGACCCCGGTCGCCTTCGCGACCGGGGTTCCGTGTCTCTGGCAGGGCCTTACGCACCTTACGCATCTCGTGCGTGGCGATATCGCTACGTGTAGCAAACGATACGTCCCCAACACTATGCAGGTTAGCCGATCTCTCTGGCACCAGCTATGAGGCGCTCCGCGGCGCGGCCAGGCGCGGAGTGGGTGGCTGGGCTCCCAGATCGATTGCAGGGACGATTCGCCCGTCGGTTGGATCTACAATCCCAACCCCCGAGGCCCGGCCACCTGTGCATTCCGCGCGAATGTTCCTCGACCCCATATCCCCACCGAGCGGCTGGTTCCGGCCAGCCCCGGCGATCGGCACGGGCGCAAGCTCGGGCCGCCCGATTCGCACGTTCGACTAGGCGCGCTCGAGTTCGCCAAAGCTGTCGCTGACCGTCCGCCCTTGCGTGGGGATCGTCACTGTTCCGTCGTAGACACGACCAAAACCCTCGGCGGTCACTGTCCATGTCGCGGTCAGCTCGGTTGGCGTGGACGGATCGGTCAGTACGAGTACGAAGTCCCTGTCGCCGTTCTTCCACCCGGGTCCGGGTGGCCGCCGTTCAAGATTGACCTTGATGATGGCGCAGTCGCCTTCCTGCTCCCAGTCGACGGGATCGTCCTTCAGGCGTGGAATCTCGAAGTCGAAATCGGCGGAGTAGCCGACGCCTGAGAAGTCCAGCCCACCCCAGGAGCCGCTCTGGGATTTGCTCGCTGAAACAGGCACCAGGAGCTTGGACTCCTTGAACAAGTTCGGATCCAGACAATCCAGAACCCGGACGCCGGGGATCGCGATTATGACTTCCACGTGGGTGAGGTAGACCGCTCCGACGTTGCGCACGCCGAGCCGGACCCCCGGCCAGGCCCGTGCCGCCAGATCATCCAAGCGCGCGGGCCACTCTTCGATGGTGGTCTCCCGCCACTGGTCGATGTCCCGTTCGGAAGCACCCCGCTCTCGCCCCTTCTCGGCGCCGAACTCGAGCCAGCCGCCAAGCAGCTCGTCGACATCATCGCGAACGAAGTACCGCACTTGCCCTGCGATCTCGACCTCGATTTCTACCGGGTGTGGTTCTGGATCGATGTCGAGGTATTGCTTGCGGACCGGGGCCATAGCAGGGCGGTCCAGGATCGTTGCGATCCGCTCGAGATGGTAGAGATCGATTGCGAGGCCGGCCGCCTCGCCGAGGGTACGTAGCTCGTTGCGTTGGGAGAGCCTGAGCTCCTGATTGGTGACGAACGCCAGGCCGTGGGGGGAATGCTTCGCAGCCGAGGTGAGGTCACCGGCGAACTTCTGCTTGATGTCGTTGAAGGTCTGCTCGCCGCGGGGAAAGTAGACGGCGTAGATCCAGGCTTTGCCGTCTTTGGTGCAGGTGCCATCGCGTCCTCCATCCTTACCTCCTTGTGGATGAGAGGGATCGATATCCTCATATCCTGCCGTCGCGAGAACTTGAGAGGCCAGGCGCTCGGAAGGTGCTTGGCCCTGTCGCCACTCGAGCAATCGATGCAGGGTCTCTTCGACGCGGGTCATGGGTAAGTTCTACCGTGACGAGGGGACATGCGTGCGGCAGGTCGCTGTTCAGAAGCCCAGTTTCCCGTCTGCCACAGATAATTAGTCGTTATTTGAGGCAACCGCCATAGCGTGACTTTTCGCAGTTTGGCCCCAACCGTCCCACATGCCTACGGGTTCTCGATCAAGGCGATGACTTCCTCGGCGTGAAGTCGCAGATCGGCGTTGAAACCGGTGTCGCTGCCGTACTGGTCGACCTCGAGTCTGCGGCCTATCTCGTCCACGATTCGCTTTATCGCCGCGTAGCGCTGGACGATCTCCGGCTCCAGGCGCCCCCGTGAGTTCTGCAGGGCAACATCGATAATCGCCGGGTCGGTATCGGGGCTCCAGCCCATTCCCATAGCCAAAATCTTCAAGTCACCGGAGTGCCCGTTTGGGAGGTAGTGCTGGAAGGCCAGCTTCTCGGCGACGTGACCGGCCATCAGTGTGTCGAGTGCGCTGTCGGGTTGTCGCGGCATCCATGACCTGTGCTCGGCGGTGGTCAGTCGCAGGCCACCGGCAACCGCGGGCCCGCCGCCGAGCAATTCCGCAAGCGCGGCCGGATGGGCGATCGTGATGTCGACGAACTCGATCCCCCGCGCATGGGCGATCACCGCGTGAGCGGCTTCGTGAACAGCGACATGGGAGAGCCACCCGTGCTCGGCGCAAATGAACTGGTCCAGCCCCATGGCTACCGCACTCTACGCAGCGAAACAGCTGGCGGAAAGCCGAGCATCGTCAGCGGTGCGGCGGCTTCGGTTAGATGTCGTTGCCCACGTGCATCATTCAGCTATGATCGCGACGGCCAAACAAGAAGGCAGCTGGTGTTGCGAACAGGACTACCGACTGCTGTTCGAAGCAATCGCCTGCGTGATGACCGATGGACAGATCGCCGAACATACCTAGTGCAGGTCAGTGCGGTGCGCGCTGACGCTGCACACATGCTGGTGAGCTACGGGACCTCCAAGAGTACGTCGTTGGCCCTGTTGCGGCGCGTGGCCGCCGAGCCCAGACTTCGACTGCGATTCGCTGGTTCGGATGATGCACCAGCACGAAGGAATCCCTACTGGGACACCATTTCGGACCTTGGGCTAGTCACCGGGTGGGGCGCCTCCGGTCCGCCTCGAATGCAGCAGCTGTGTGACCAATTGGGTATCGACGAGGACCGGATCGCGCAGCGCTGCCCGAAGTCGGAACTCGCGCGAACCCGTACCGAGGTCGTCGACCGATTCGGCGCAGATGAACACGGAAACCTCTACCAAGCAGGTTGTAATTCCCTGTCAGCGCCGACCGGATTCCACGTTGGCCAAGTTCGCTGACACGACTGCACATCGCTCGTCTCACCAAAGCTGGTCAAACCGCAGGTCGCGGGATCGGTTCCTGGCCAGATTCGCTGAGACAGGACAGTCATCCTGAAGCGAGCCTCGCGGCACGGCGAGAATCTCAACACCTGTACCCACACCCTCACCTATCTCCGCTGCGCCGGGCCGCACGGTTCGGGCGAGAATCTAAGCAACCAGGCACTGCTCCGCAACGGGCTCGCCGTCGATCAGCGCCGGTTGCCAAGGAATTCCGGTCTGCTACCGGGAACAATATCTCTCCACGCTCCCGTGGTTTTGGAGAAATTGTGACTACGCGGCCACCGAATTTCGGCAACAGCAGCTCCAGAACTTCCTCCATGTTGTCCGTCAGGACCTGGTTCGATTGCCGATAGCCGCCACGGCGAACATGATGCCCGACCCGACGGACTACCTGCCGTGAACCGAAAATCCCATGGGGAGACGTGATCTAGTCGGCGGCTGGAGAGCGGCCCGAGCGCGCAGCTGTGGCGGGACCTGTTCGCGCAGGTCATCCACCCCTTGGCCCGCGCGACTGCTGCACGCAATCGATCGGTCGTACGTAATAGCTGGTGCGCATCAAATCTGGGACGGCTCAGCCCGCCACCGTCGGTTCCGGTTGACTACGACGCGATCCACCAGCTATCGACGCTCGCCGTCGCCAGCATGGACCGGTGGACCCGAGTATGGCTCTGGCGTGGCTGTAATCAGTTGGATGTGGTGAGCGCGAACGCCATCTGAGAAGTTGATCTGGTAGGAGATCGGTCTTCCGAACGCGTTTACGGTGTGTAGGGGGCTGGTTGTGTCTCGGCCGGAGGTCGCGTTGAGGCTGGCGGCCCAGAGTCGCTGGGCGTCTGGGTTGGGGCCCAGTTCTGAGACGAGGGTCTGGGCTTGTTGGGAGGTTCGGTACCTGCCCATGGTTGCTTTCAAAGTGGCTACGGTCCAAGCCTTTTCGGCCTCGGGGTCGACGAGGATGGAGCGGCTGTGGGGGCTGAACATCCACGATGCGATGGATTCGCTCTCGTCGATTCCGCGTACGGTGCGTGTGAAGGAGTCGTTGCGCGCCAGGACATTCCACAGCGGGTCGGTGTAGGCGGCGAGTAGGCCTCGGGCTTGGAGCCGGTCGAGGTTCATGGTCAGGGTGGGGTCGGTGGCGACGTAGGTGCGCAGGCTTTGGGTCGGTGCCAGCGGGACGTCTGGTGCGGCGAGGTCTCGGAGGTGGGCGGCCATCGCTTGGTTCAGGCGGTACCCGCGGATGAGCAATTCGAGAGTTTTCGGGTGCGGTGAGAATCCGTTTTCGATGCGTGCTAGGTGAGAAATGCTGAATCCGAGCAGTTTTTGCGCTTCTTCGCGGGTGAGGTCCTGGTCCTGTCGAATCCACAGGCAGGTGGTGGCTAGCGTCGGAATTGACACATGAGGTCGGGTTGGTTCGCGGCGTCGGCGTCGGCGTGGTTGTGGCCTTGAAAATCCCTCTGTCATATCTCCCCCCGGAGAATCGTGGCGCGGGTCACAATATGGATGCTGAGCTGGGAGCGTGCTGGCTGGTGATGAGATCGGTTCTACCAGAGGGTATTTCGTGCGGCAAGTTCGCGGCAGTAATGAGCTCCGCGTACGGCGCCGTTCATCAAAAATGGTGTCAAACGGTTGAATTTCAATGAGGTAGGGATCACTACCGGGACTGTCCGTGGGTGTTATCAATGACCAAATATTTGAGCACTTAACAGGAAATTTCCTGCTCGGGGTGGGTATTAAGGTGCTCATTAATGAGCACTCAAAACGTGAGCGACTAACGCTATAGCGCTGCAGTGCGTTTCGGGGATTGGATGGAACGGAAAGATATTCCACCGAGAAAGGAAACCCTGTGGATCCCATCGTGATCGCCAGTTACGTCAACGCCGGACTGGCACTGTTGGCCAACGGCGCTGCCCTCGCAAACCAGGTGCTGCACCTGGCGCTCGCCTTCCTCTGACGTCTCGCCGAACGGCACCGCCGCTTCCAGCCTTGCCTGGCCGGCGGTGCCCGGAAGCACCGATCCGACGTTTCGCCGCACACTGATTTCAATTCTGCTGCGGCATCCCCGTTTTGCTTCACCCTTCGAGAAGGGTCTACCCGTCATGCCCGAAATCTCTCCCACAACTCGCGGAATTGCCACCAGCGGTCGACACCGCATTCCCGGCGTCCGTCGCGGCAACGTCTTGCTGCTGGTCACGGCGATCCCGGTCGCTATCGCCCTGGGCGCAACCGGTCCGGCCCATGCGAGTGGTCCATTGGCCACCGTGGCAGACCAAGGCGGCGTCACCAGCCCACCACAGCCCGGGACCGAAACCCCCACGCCCCCACCATCGGTCGAACCCGAACCACAACCAGAACCCAACCCGCCGACGTACTACGAACAGCCTGCCGAGGTGCGCAACGGCCCATCACGGCCCGCGCCCAGCGTCTCCGCACCGGTCGAGCCGGTGCGGATCGACCAGCTCCACCTTCCAGAGCCGGTCGAACCTGTCGCACCGATTGCCCCGCCGGAGAACACGATTCGGATCGGGGAGTGGCAGACCCCGAGCCCTGACTGGATGCCGATCGAAGTCCGCGACACCATCAACAACACCGCGGCAGGAGCCGAGGCGCAGGTCGCGACGGCGTTGGACTCGGTCGGCATTCCGGCGGGACGCTCCGATCGCGTCAGCGGCGCGGTCCTGGGCGGTGCCGGACTGGGCGGTGCGGCTGGCGCGACTGTACTCGGCGCACCAGCTGCCGCGGTTGGTGCAACTGTCGGCGCACTAGTTGGGGGCACCGTCGGTGGAATCGCCGGTGCCGCGCTGGGAATCGTGATCCCCGTCCCGATCATCGGCCAAGCCACCAGCGGTGTCGCGGGTACTGCGCTCGGTGCTGCTGCCGGGGCTGCGGCTGGTGCGGCGATTCTCGGTGTGCCGGCCGGTGTTGTCGGCGCGGCTGTTGGTGGGACGATCGGCGCTGGCTTCGGTGCCGGGGTCGGAGTCGGCCAGTGACCGGGAGCCGCACCGTCGCTGTGGCTGCGGCGATGGTGGGGGCAGCGGTACTGACCGCCGCCGTACCGACCGGACCGGCGGCTGCGGTGCCGATCAATGGTTGCCCTGCCCTGTTCATCCTCGGCGTCCAGGGCACCGGCCAGTCGTCACCGACCGCAGACCCCCTCGCTGATACCGGTGTCGTCGGATCGTTGATCGGCCCGGTGGTGGCGACGGTCCCGACGCTGGTGCAGCGGGCCTACATTGCCTATGAAGCTGGGTTCGGTGGCATCGTTCCTGGTGGCGGTGCCGATCCGTACGTGCGTTCAGTGTCGGGTGCGCGGACCAACCTCGATGCCGCGGCGACGCAAATCGTCGAAGCGTGTCCGAACACGATGTTGGCTGGTATCGGCTACAGCCAAGGTGCCCAAGCGGTTTCGGAGTTCGCACGCGACGTCGGTGCGGGTCTGGGCCCGGTGTCCGCTGATCGTGTCGCCGGGATCGCGCTGTTCGCTAACCCCGGCCGACGCCAGCACGAACCGGTGTTCCCCGGACGGCCCGGCCAGACGGTGCCCGACCCGGCACCCGGCACTTCGGGTGTCGCGGTGTCGGCAGTGCAGGTGCTGGCCGCACCTGCTGGGGGAGCGGGGATCGCGACCGACCCCGACGGTTACGGCAACTTGACGGGGCGAGTGGCTGATATCTGCAGCGACGGCGACCTCGCGTGCTCGGCACCTGGACAGGCTGCGCTGCTGCGCCTGGGCGCGCAGATCTTCGCCCAAGCCGACCTGACCAACCCTTTCGGCGCGATCGCCACGCTGAACACCGCGCTCTCGGAAGCGCTGGGTGACACGTGGAACACAGTGATCCTCAACGACTTCCGGATAGTCAACGGCGATGTCGACTACGTACCGCAAGCCGGTCTCGGTGACCGTTTGGTAGCCGCTGGCGACACCCGTGTACCTGGTGCGGATGCCACCGCGGCAGGTACGCGGTGGGGCGAGATTGTTGCCACCGCGTTCGCCAATCCGGTGGTGGTGTTGCCGAAGCTGATCGCGCAACTCGGCGCAGCCTGGGCGCAGTTGGCGGCGGAGAACACCGAGTTGGTGAATCCGGGCGTGTGGGTGCGTTTCGCCGACACAGTCGGACGCCACAACTCGTACGCCGTCACCGGGCAGATGGATTCGGGTGTCGCCTGGATGATCGCGTTGGCCCACGACCTCGCGGGAGCCCAGCGATGAACGACGACAACGTCTTCGACGAGTTCTACGACAACACGGAACTGGAGCCCGGCGGTGCCAACGGCACGGTCCTGCGCACACGCGACGTCGTCGTACCCCACATGCCAGGATTGGGCAGGGCCTGGCAGTTGGTGTACACGACCACCACGACCTTCGGGAACCCCGTCACAGCCTCAGGCATCGTCCTCGAACCCAACCCCGCGATCTGCAACGGCGCGATTACGCGGCCGATCGTGGTGTACTGCACGACATTTCACGGACTCGGTGGCAGGTGCGCCCCGTCGCAACTCCTGGTCGCCGGCACCGAGCCCGATGCCCGCGGCATCGCCGCGGCGCTGGCACAAGGCTGGAAAGTCGCAGTCCCCGACGGTATCGGGCTGGGCATCACCGGCGCGGGACCCCACCATTTCCTTGCTGCCCACGCTGGCGCGCACGCCGCGCTGGACCTGGCTCGTGCCGTCTGCACCCACGGCCTCAACCGTGCGCCAGTAGCGGTATGGGGTTATGCCGACGGGGGCCGAATCGCCGCAGCCGCAGGCGAACTACAGCCGTCGTACGCGCCGGAGCTGGATTTGCGGGCCATCGCCGCCGGTGCGGTCATCCGCGATCCGGGTGCGTTGATCACCGGACTCGACGGCGGACCGTGGTCGGGAATGGCGTTCGCGGCCATGGTTGGGTTGGCGCGCGCCTACAGCCATCTGCCGGTCGATCACCTGCTGACCGACGTCGGGGTTCGCGCGGTTACCGAGGCCTCCGAACTCGATCTCACGAGGCTGCTGGTGGAGTATCTAGCCCCACTATCGGTGTGGTGTGAACGCCCCGACCCCTGGAACGACCCGGTCTGGCGACACGTGCTGAGCCACGAATGCCTCGGGGCTAAAACACCTTTGGCACCAGTCCATCTTTATCACGGACTACTGGACACTCTCGTTCCGATCGAATCGGCTCGAACGATCTTCGCTGAGTACATCTCCCGAGGTGTGCGGGTGTCCTGGTCGGAATATGACGTCCCGCACCTCAGCGCCGCCGCCCTTGGCCTCCCGGACGCTCTCAAAGCCCTGCGTGCGGGGTTCGCGCGCCCACCGGACCGCGGCGGATCTCCCGCAGTCACCTGACGTCGATGCGTACGCACCCCACCATCCCAGATGCCGAAGGAGGCCGAATCCGATGAACAACAACAGACCACAGCGCGCTTGGTCAGCGGCCGCGATTGCCGCCCTTTCGGCGACCGCGCTCCTCGTCGGATCAACGCCGGCTACCGCACAACCCACGAAACCACCGGAGTCCGCCTGCCCCGGCCTTCACGTCTTCGGTGTGCAGGGCGGGGAGGAAGGCGCGACCACGACCGTGGACACCGGCGATTCGGGGATCCTCGGACAAGCATTCGGCAGGATGTCCAGCGCCACAGACGGTTTCATCGCCCGGTCCTACATCGTTTTCGGGGCCGACACCGGTTCGACCGACTACCCCGCAGCCGTGAGCGCAGCGGCGAATCAGATCGAGCAGACGGCAGGCGAAGTAGTCGCTCGATGCCCATCGACGCAGATTGCAGTCGCGGGCTATGCCCAAGGCGCCGCTGCCGTTTCGGCGTTCGCGGAAAAGGCAGGCGGCGGAAAGGCGCTGGTTCCCGCCGACCGTATCGCGGGAATTGCATTGCTGGCCAACCCTTCCCGTCGGTCCGCGACCACGGCTTTGCCCGGCACCGACAATGTCAGCACTCCGTCAGCGGCAACAGGCACCGACGGCACGAACGTGTCGAAGATCAGCTTGGCCAACTCCGGATTGTCAGGTGCGGGGATCGCCGCAGCCGCGATGCCGACCAACTACGGGGACCTGGTGGGTCGAGTTGCCGACTTGTGCGTCGCCGGTGACGCGACCTGCGATGTCCAATCCGGCAGTCCGCTGATAACGGCGGTCGCCAACATCTCGGCCCAGAGCGAGGGCAAAGACCCGGTCGCCGCGATCACGACCGTCGCACAAGCTCTCGTCTCTACCGCCTTCACCACCGCGGTCGGCGTGGTCAACGACGACATCTCCGGCACCAGCCTCGACCAACTCGCCTACGCGCCAGCGAAAACGCTCGGCCAGCGTCTGGCCGAAGCTTCCTCGCCGAGCGCCACCGTCGCGACCGAATCCGACGCGCTGTCGGCCTTGTTCAAAATCGGCACGATCGGGTTGAACGCGGTGGCCTCGGTGGCGCAGAAGGTCTTTACCGCGACCACGGTGGCCGAGCTCGCGACGGTCGGACTGGCCAACCCCTGGGCCGCGGTCGCCTCGTTGGGCGTGAAAGTCGCTGAGGCCGTAGTGGATCTGGTGCCACCGCAATCAGTCAGCACCTGGGTCAACGACGCGTTCGAAGCGATCACCAGCACTGTCACCGACACCCAGGATCTCCACACGACCGCGGCGACCGCGCAGTACAGCGATTCCACGGGGCGCCGGAGCACCTATAGCAACGTCGCGGCCACCACCACCGGCCAGTCACCCCTGATCGCCACCGCCGCGTGGTTCACCGCCCTCGCCAACGACATCGCCACCGCGACAACAACTTCGGTGACGCAGACGTCGAGTAGTACGACCACTCGGGCACCGACCTCCGCGACGAACCCGAACCCGCCGACCACCCCATCGCTGGCGCCGACCACGGCGACCAGCCCGCACGCGGTGTCCTCGACACCGCGCCCCTGAACCCCTTCGGAGCGCGAAGCGAGTCCCACGCCCATCCCCCTGGTCGGTGGCTCTTCCAGCGGCGTGCTCCGAAGGGCCAGACCAACCGATTCCCACCCGAACGAGGAGGTGAACCACATGCCCAACCACGACCTGATCCCCGACCACGGTGCCGCCTGGCTACACAAGCCAGCAACAACCGAACATCCGACGAACGCGAACGATAAGCCGGACAGGCGATTTCGCGCCCGATCGGCGAAGAACGGCCGGAACAGATCAGGTCGATCCCACATTGTCGTGATCGCCGCGCTGGCATCGGGACTTCTCACCGGATCGGCAGCGGCCGTTGGCGTCACCGTAGTGACCGACGGGGACGACCCCGGCACCACACGCGCGGAACCGGCAACAACCACGTCGGCGCAGCCTTCCGGCGAGCGAACTTGCGTGGGAGTGACCGCGCAGATTGTGACGTCCGGACCCGGTGACACCACCACCATCGGGGGAGTGATCGCCCGGTTCGAACACTCCTACTACGTGCAGCGCAGTGCCGAGGCTGCCCTGACGATGGTGGGCCCCGAGGCGGGTCTTGCCCATGATCCGCTCGCCGCCGCGATCACCGCGCTGCCCGTCGGGACCACGCATTGCGTTGGCATCACCGCGGTCGCGGAGAACATCGCCGAGGTGCACCTGGCCGAACTGCGTCCCGACGGTCGCCGATTCGACTACCTGCAGCTGATCAACGTCGGCCCCGGCGCATCCGGGCTGGTTATCACCAATATCCAGAAGCGAGGCAGCTGACATGCACGCCGTGACGCCTCGCGACCCGCTCGGTATCCTGCGCGGTCGGCGGCTGGAACCGGACACCGTGAACAGCCCGAACCATCGCGCTGAAGTCCGCGCTGATCCTCTTCCGACCATCGGTGCACATCCACCGCTGGTGGCGATCGTCGGTGCTCATGGTGGTGCCGCCACTTCCACCCTGGCGCGATGGTGGGCACCGGCGGTGGATTGCGGCCAGTGCTGGCCAGGGTCACCGGAAACGACCCAGCGGGTCGTGGTCAGCGCACGACTGTGTCTGCCCGGATTGATCGCCTGCGCCGAACGGCTGCGGGAATGGCACGCCGGCCTGGCACCCGACGGAGTCGAGGTCGTCGGGGTCGTCCTCAGTGCGGCCCGACCGGGCCGAGTGCCCGGATCGGTGCGCCGCTATCGCGCCGTGATCGAGGACCTGACCGAGGTGGTGTGGGAAATCGGGTGGCACGACGAGCTGGTGGAACGCGAACTCACCGAATTGGCGGAGTTCTTCCCGTTCGACCCCGCCCCTTCCCGACGGCGTCGCGTAACGGAGGCGGTCCCGGCCGACGTGCATTCCGCTGGCAGCGAGCTCGTCGACGTACTGACTCACCTGATGAAAAGCCCCCGTGATCAACAGGATTCGGAGAGATAGCCATGTCCACCTTATCGGCAGTGGGAGACAGCCTGACCGTGCTGGCCCAGGAAATCAAGATCACCCCGACTCGTCCGCCAGGCGGGGACAAACTGATCAACCTGGCCAACTATCTGTCCTGGTTGGTGATCTTGGCCGGGGTCCTGGCGCTGATCTATGCCGGCGGCAAGTTCGGATGGGAACGCTGGCACGGCGGCGCGGTCGAGTCGCCCAAGATCGTGTTCGCCGCGCTCGTCGGCGGCATCATCGCGACCTCCGCCGGGGCCATCATGAACGCCGCAGTTTCCGGGGGCTCCTGATGCGGGGTCAGCACGGCAAGGCCGAATCCCGAAGCAGCACTATGCGATCCGGGCGTTTAACCGTTACGACCACGGACGGCACCGCGCTGACCGCGACCCGGTACGGGATGTCCACGGCACCGGCAACCGTTGTCTACGTCCCTGGGCCGTTGAGCGATTCGTCGCACTTCTCACCGCTGATAGCGCAGCTGGACGAGCATTTCGCCGGCGGTATCGCTCAGCTGATCTATGACCAGCGAGGCCACCGATCCGATCTCGGCGGCGTCAGCAACGTGGGGATGGCCCAACTGGTCGATGACCTACAGGTGGTACTCGACCGAGCCAGCGGCTCAGTGGTGCTGGTGGTGCATTCCCTGGCGGCGATCCTGGCGCAGGAATGGCTCTACCGTCATCGGTACGAGCAACCACGGGTCGGGGCCATCGTTGCGGTCGGTCCGGTCGCGGAACTGCCCGACACGGCGGGTGTGCTGACCACACGTCCCATGGAATCGGCGTATGACGCAGGCGCGCAACTCATTCGCCAGCTGACCACCGCGCTGGGCTCCCGAGACCGGATTAACGACCAACGAGCGACGGATTGCGCACGGCAGGTGCTGCGAGCGTATCGCCGTTGCGGTGCCGATCTAGCGGTCGTGGAAGACATGCTGCGCGCGATCCCGACCTGGATCGTGGCCGGGGCGCGCGACCCGGTCGTTGGCTGCGAGCGGATCGAGGAGTTGGCGGCCACGATATGGGCAGAGCTGATCATCGTCGACGACGCTGACCATGGCCTGCTGTTCACCCACCCCGTAGCAGTCGCTGACGCCGTCGTCGCCGCGCTCGAAGCAGTCCATGACCGCGGTGTCTTCGGTGGTGGATGGTGATCGCCAAACCTCTTCCCTCCGAGGTCCTCTCGCCGCTGACCCAACTGCTGAACTGGCTGGCCTGGTTCGTGCTGCTGGTGTGTATCTGCCGCGCCACCTGGGTCGCCGGACAACTGGCCATCCGTATCCATCGCGACGAAGCCATCGAAGGCTTCATCGGCTCCCTCGCTGCCGCGGCTCTTCTCGGATCGGCCAGCGCGCTGGCGATCGCCATCATCCCCACCTGAGACAACGGGAACTCTTATGCCACAACCATATTCGATTCGAACCGCTCGAGCACTCGGGTGCCTGATGATGCTCGCCGTGTGCTCGACCGCGGCCGCTGGCTGTGCTGGCCGCGACGGCGCCGACCACGTGTCCGACGTCTCGACAGGACCCGTGCCGATCGCGCCCAGCGCAGTGAGTTGGCGCAGCTGGCAGGGCATCGAACTACCCGTCGCCGCGCAAGGTCCGCGCCTGATCGAAGGCGCGGTCGCTGCGGACTTCGACCGGTCGCCGGCCGGTGCCGCGCTGGCCGCGATTCATGCGACCGTGCGGATGTCGGTGGCACCGGACCGACAGTGGGCGCTGGTCGGACAACGCATGCTCGCACCTGGCCCTGGGCGCGACAAGTGGGCGACAGCGCGGGCCCAAGTCTCGATCACCGAACCCGCGACATCAACCGCGCCACACATTCTCGGCTACGTCATCGCCGCCTATACCGACACCGAGGCACGGATCGAGACCTACTCCACGTATCCGGATCGCTCGATCACCCGCAACATCGCCACCGTCGTGTGGAGCGCCGACGGATGGCGGCTACATCTGCCGGAGGTGGTGACCGAAAACCCTGTCACTGCAGTGGATTCCGCACCTTCCGCCCTGGTCATCCTGAAACGCCCGTGAGGACACCTGTGATGCGCTCGCTTCGCCTGCTCTTGGTCTTGCTCGCCATACTTGCCACGATCGTCACCGTCGTGTTCGTTGCGACAATCACCAGCGACGAGGGGGTCGACACCCCGCAGCCTTCACAAGGCTTCGGCGAACCGTCGACGACCGTCTCACCCTCTGTCACCCTGTCACAGCCACCGACGGTCGACATGTTCGGCAACCGGCTCGAAGTACCTGCCGATGAGGCCGGTGCGATCCTGCCGCAAGCGGCCGATGCCAGGATCGACCCCGCACGACCGGACTATCTCACCGCGGTCCCGGCGCGGCTGCAATGGCAGCGAATCTGGGGAGGCGCCGCAGTCCCGGTATCGGGTGGTGACGGGCCGACCCGGATCGAGGACGGCGTGGCGACGGGATTCGCGCGTACCCCGCAGGGTGCGGCGGTGGCGGCGATGGACGCGATCGGGCGCGTTCACGCCGCCCCGGATCACATCTGGCAGCAGGTGGTGCGGGACCGGTTCTACGGCGGCGGCGAAGTCCTGGTCGACAAGTTCGCACGATCCAGGGCGAACACGCCGGGCGTCGCGCGCTTCGTCACCGTCCCCGAAGGCGTGCGGGTCCAACCCGGATTCCGTGTCGACCTGGCAGTGGTTCAGCTCGCGGTGCGCTCTACAAGCGGCTACGCCATCGCGACCTGGCCGATGGTGTGGGTCGAGGGTGACTGGCGCATCCGCGTACCCGATGACATCGAAAGCCTGTGGCGCCCAGCGACTCCCGTCGCCTCGCTGAGCGGATTCGGTGACTGGAAGGCGCGATCATGAACACGGAACTACACGCGGTGGCACCCACAGCGGTTGACCCGATGCGGACTCAGATCCCCGACATCACATGCACCGTCCTACCCGGAGTCCGCGAAGCCTGCCTGTTCGCTGATGCGGCTGTGACCGAAGCCGGCGACTCGGTGATCGATGGCCTTGTCAACTCGCTTCTGTCCGGCCTGGCGACGCTGATGCGCATGGGGATGACCTGGTGGACGGCGTTCCCCTCACCTCAATTGTCCACGGCCAGTGGTCAACCGGCACCGGTGCTCGCACAGATCCGCGACTACACCGCCGGATTGCAGGTCGTGCTGTTGACCGCGGGAATCATGTTCGCCGCCGCACGGCTGGCACTGGCCAAGCGCGGCGGCGTCGCGGCAGAAGCGCAGGAAAGTTTCCTCATGCTCGCCCGCGCGATCTTCGCCGCGATGACCTTCGCCACGCTGGTCACCGTCGGGACCAATGCCGGCGACGAGTTCGCCAACTGGGTGATCTTCGATGCCACTCGCGGAGACCTCGACACCGCAGTCGGCAGGCTGCTCGACCGCGACATCATGGGCGATCTCGGACCTGGGATATTGCTGGTCGTAGGCGTGCTCGGCGTGATCAGCATGCTGATCCAACTGGTGATGCTGGTGATCAGGCAAGCGCTACTGGTGGTGGTCGTCGCGGTGATCCCTATGGCTGCGGCAGCATCGGGAACCGGGCCGGGTTCACAAGCCTACAAACGACTTCTAGCGTGGTCGCTGGCATTCGTGCTGTGGAAGCCTGTCGGCGCGTTGGCCTACGCGATTGCCTTTACCGTGGCCGGCACCAAGGATCAGACCGATCCGCAGATGATGTTGCTCGGGTTGATCTTGATGCTGATGTGCGTGGTCGCGCTTCCGGCACTGATCCGATTGATCTCGCCCGCGGTCGCCACACTCGGCGGTGGGGGAGGCGCCACGGCGGCTTTGGCCGGAGCCGGTGCGGGAATCGCGATGTCGGCCGCAGGGAGTCGGCCGCAGGCGCGTCCGATGTCGGAGGGTGAAAACTCGGCCGCACCATCGGGGTCCTCCGGCGGCGGCCCACCACCGTCTGGCGGTGGTGGCGGTGCGCGCCCGATGTCCGCTGGCGGCGGCTCATCGTCAGCAGGCGCGGCGTCTGGGGCGGGCGGCGGCGGGGCGGCGATGTCAGGGGCGGCAGCCGGAACCGGTGGAGCGACAGCATCCGGGGGCGCAGCCGCGGGTGGTGCGCTGGCGGCAGGGCCCGCCGGTGCGGCGATGTTGGGTGCGCAACTGGCCGTCAGTGCGCTGCGAAGCGCCTCGTCGGCTGCACAAAGCGCTACCTCCGAATCTTCGGCGACGCACAGTGATCCAGACACGTTGGGGCCCGGAGAGGTTCGGCGGTGACAACGCGGATGTACGGGCGCTGGGAGCGTCCCAGGAGCGCGGGATTCTTCGGTCTGACGTGGGGGGTTTCGCTGCTCGGGCTCGGGTTGATCATCGCGGTGATGGTCTCGTTCATGCTCACCCGCTCCCTGGAAATCGCCGGGGCGATCCTGCTCGCCGCGGCCGTGGTTTTCGTGCCGTTGGCGGTGACCCGCAGCGGGCGTACCGGTTGGGAATTGCTTTTGCTGCGCGTTCAGTTCGCTCGAGCCCGTTCCCGAGGTGAACTGACCTATAGGTCGGGCCGGTTCTCGCGACTGCCGGGTTTGGCGAAACTGCCTGGGTTGCTGGCTGATTCGCGTCTGACCGAGTTCGAAACGGCGGGTGGGAAAAGGTTCGCGATGCTGCATATTCGGCGCACCGACCACTCCACAGTGATCGTTCGGGTGATTCCGCGCGGCAAGGAACTGGTCGATCAAGCCCAAATCGACTCCTGGGTCGATGGTTTCGGTCAATTCCTGGCTTCCCAAAGTCGTGGTGGCGAAGTCATCGCGGTCACCGCGGTCCTGGACAACACCGTCGAAACCCGGCTCAAGCAGACCCGTGAGGTGACTCGCCTGATCCGGGACAAGGCTCCCGATTTCGCGAAAGCGGTGATGCGTGAAGCCGCCGCCGACAGTGGCGGGGTCGGCGTCCGGATCGAGGCCCGCATCGCGATCACCTACCGGGCGATCGGCAAGGGCCGACGTGATCAGGCCGAACAAGCCCGTGAGATAGGCCAACGCCTGCAGTCGGTGCTATCGCAGCTCGCTCGCGCCGGCTTGCCCGCCACCCCGCTCCAAGCGTGGGAAGTGTTGGGGCTGGTCCGTAGCCGATACGACCTCGCCTCCCAGCGTGACGTCGAAGCCGCGGGCGCCCAGATCGTGGAGTCGCAGTCGTGGGACTCGGTCGGGCCGCTGGCCCATCAAGATCGGTGGGATCACCTGGTTCACGACGGTGCCAGGTCGATTACCTGGGAAATGGACGGTGCGCCACGCGGTGCGGTGATGGAGACCGTCCTGGAAGATCTGTTGCGTCCGCGCTCGGACGTACCACGCAAACGCGTCGCGATCATCTATCGGTTGCATTCCGCGGGGGAAGCGACGTCGTTGGTGGACTCGGACTTTCGTGACGCGGTCGCGGCCGAGCAGACCGAACGGGGGATCTCCTCGGCGTCGGCGCGGATCCGGGTCGGCAACACCCAAGCCGCTCGCGAAGAACAGGCCAGGGGTGCGGGGTTGACCCGGTTCGGGGTGTTGGTCACGGTCACCGATCACCTCGACGGGGACCTGCCCGGGATCGAAGCGTCGGTGAAAGGCATGGCGGCCGCGTCACGGCTGACGGTTCGCCGCTGCTACGGCTCCCAGGCCGCCGGCTTTGCCGCGTCACTGGGAATCGGGCTGATCTTGCCCGAACACGCCTCCATTTCCCAGCGGGTCTCGGGATGAACACCGCTGAACCGCGAGCCCGTCACAACTCGAAAACCGTTGCGATCGACGGTATTCGGCTTCTGACCGGTGCGCGCAGGGCGCAGATGGAAGAGACCGCTGGCCTCGGTGGGTTCCGGGGTTGGCGTGCTCGGATGACGTTGTCCAGCGATGACCATCGCCGCGCGACCGCATCACGGCGCCGGGACGCAACCGTCGGTGACGGGTTCGACCTGACCGCGCCGGCCTTTACCGACCGTGGTTATGCGGGGCCCGGTGGTGGTCGCGCGTCGGTGGTGCCTCGTACCCCGGAGTGGCGGGCGACCACGGTTCAGGTCGCGGGGTTGTGGCCGTTCTGCGTTGGTGCGACCGCGCCCACGGTCGGTGTGCCAGTCGGCAGTCATTACATCACCGGTGCACCAGTGCATTTCGATCCGATGAGCTGGTTTCTGCGCGGTTTCATCACCGCACCGATCGCGTTTGTGCTGGCACTCAACGGGTTCGGAAAATCCTCGCTGATCCGACGGATCGTGACCGGGGCAGTCGCGGCGGGGGAGACCGTGCTGTGCATGGGCGATACCAAGCCCGACTACCGCGACCTCATCGAGCACCTCGGTGGTCAGATCGTCGATGTCGGGTACGGGCACGGCACCATCAACCCCCTCGACGTCGGCGCGCTGGGTGCGGTGATCGAGCGTCTGCCCGATGCAGATCAGCGTCGTCAGGTCGTGGCCAGGGTCGAGGCCGGCCAGATCAATATCGTCGCGGGCTTGATCGAGCTCGTGCGCGGGGCGCGGGTCGCCGACTACGAGGAAGTGTTGCTCGCGGCGGGGTTGCGTGAGCTCTACAGTCCCGCTGGCGGATTCACCCATGAGCGGCCGCCGTTGCTGGAGGATCTGCTGGCGGTGATCTCTCAAGGGTCCGACCGATTGCGAGAATTCGCCGAGGAAGACGACGAGACCTCCTACCGTGCCGCGACCAAAGCGTTGCGTCGCTCGATGCGCGCATTGGTGGAAGGACCGTTCGGGGCGATCTTCAACGGACCCACCAGCACGCGCCTGGATCTGGCCAGTCCTGCGATTTGCGTCGACATCTCCCGCATCCCCGAAGGCGACACCAAACTACTGGCCGCGGTATTGATGACCTGTTGGTCGGATGGATTCGGTGCCGTGGCCGCCGCGCACGCTCTCGCCGACGCCGGTCTCGAGCCGGCGCGCACATTCGAGGTCGTGATGGACGAGATCTGGCGGGTCCTGGGCGTCGGTGAGTTCATGGTCGACCGTGTCGATGCCCTCACTCGACTCAATCGCGGCCTGGGTACGGGTTTGATCATGTGCTCGCACACCATCAAGGATCTTGCCGCGTTCGATTCTCCTGCTGCACAAGCCAAAGCGCTCGGGTTCTTCGAGCGCGCCAGGGCGAAGATCATCGGTCCGGTCGGCCCGGAAGAAGCCAGCCGGATCGGCGCGGTCGCCGGGATGACCAACACAGAGAGACTCCTTGTGACGTCGTGGGCGGCGCCGCGTCCACCCAGCGACGACGACCTCGACCCCGCCCGGCGTGAAATCCCGCCGGGTACAGGGTGTTTCCTGCTCAAGACTGGTGAAGCCGAAGAGCCCGGAATCCCCTTCAGGATGGTTTTCACCCCCACTGAACGTGCCGCGGATGTTCACAACACCAATCGGCGGTTCGAAAGTCTGAACACCGGTGCGGGCGAGTGATACGCGATGGATGCCGGAACACGTACCGCAGCAGCCTTGATGCTGGTGACCCCGGTCGGGATGCTGATGTTGCTGCTGTTGCTCGTCGTTGGCGCAGGCTCGAACAGAGCGTCGTGTGCGTCGGGGGTGGGGTCCGCGCATGCCGCCGGGGTCGAGGGTGCACCGGGGTCGAGTGTGGCGGGGTTGTCGGAGTCGCAGTTGTTGTTGGCGCGCAACGGGGTCGCGATCGGGATCCAGCGGGGGATGCCCGAGTCGGTGATCGTGTCCGAACTGGCGGCCCAAGCCACCGAGACCTCGCTGCGGAATCTGGCCAACTCCACTGTGCCGGAGTCGTTGCGCTACGCCAACGACGGCGTCGGTAGCAATCACGATTCCGTCGGACCGCATCAGTTGCGATACAGCATTTGGGGATCGGTCGGCATCGCCACGTTGATGGACCCGATCTATCAGATCAACTGGTTCTACGACCAAGCCGAGAAGATCCCAGGCTCGGAATCCATCCCACCGGCGGAGCTCGCCCAGCTGATCGAGGTCTCCGAGCCCAACGCCTACGCCGAACAGCTGGACTTGGCACGGACGTTGTACGCCGAATTCGCTGACATCGACCCGAATTCCCTGTCTGTTGGCGCGAACGGTGCAGCGGGCTGCGGTGGCAGCAACTCGAACGTCCCGCTGACCGCCGCGGAGGCCAGCGAGTTCGGGCGCGCGGTGATCGCGCACGCGCAGCGGTGGATCGGCACCGACTACGTGTGGGGCGGCGGCGACGCCGAGGGACCCACCAACGGGGGTTTCGATTGCAGCGGTCTGACGTTGTACGCGGTGTATCAGGCCTCCGGCGGTGGTATCCGGCTCCCGCACTACACCCAAGCCCAACAGGATGATTCGCGTGCGCAGGTGGTTGCCTTCGCCGACCGCGCTCCTGGGGATCTGATCTTTTTCACCGCACCGGGTGACGCTGATTCTCATCACGTCGGGGTGTTCTACGGGCGTGACGAGCAAGGCCGTGACCTTTTACTACATGCTCCGCAGACGGGGCAGACGGTCACGATCACCCCGCTCAGCGCGTGGGACGGCGAGCAGATGAACGTCCGCCGCTTCGGCGCCACCGGCAACTCCGACAGTGCTGGGGGAGGTCGCACGTGACCGCATTGCAGGAAAACAACAGCTCTAGTCCAGGTCAGGTGTTGGTTCACCGGCGGATGACGGCAGCGATTCAGAACGTCACCGCCGACCTCACTGTCCTGGCCAGGCAGCGGCCTGACGGGTTCCCGCAGTGGCGTGCGACCGTGCGTGATCTGTCGCTCGCCGGTCGGGTGCTGCACGAGCAGGCGGTCGCGATCGGCGTACCGCAGACCTGGATCGAACACGCACGCCACGCTGGACGCCTCGGACAGAAGAGCACCGCAGAAGCCCCACTACCGCCATCGACCGAAGTGCCACGGATTGCGCTGGTCGCCCAGCTACGCCACCAAGTCGACACGCTCTACACCCTCGCCGCGATCGGAGCAGTCCGCCGAGGCCAGGGGCACGTGCACAGAGCCAGCGTCGAGCGTCTGCGCGAGCATGTGACGGCGCAGTGGCTGCGCGTGGCAATGGTCGCTACCGCCCTCGATGTCACCGAGAACGAAGTAGAGGGCTGGTGGGCCACCGATTCGTCGACGTGGCAGCCACGATTGGCACTGTTGCAGGCCCAGGTCGAGCCCGAGCGGGGTCGACAGTGGCGTGCCTTCACCCAACCGGGCGCCGTGCGCGAAGCACGCTGCCGGGTCGAGGCGATGCGTGTGGTCGGCATCAACGTCGACGACGGCTCACCGCATCAGCTGCCACCCACCCGGAATCTACTCGAGGCAACTGCCGAAAACGTGTGGCAAAGCCAGCACGCGGTCGAAACCGCCGCAGGGGCGCGGATCGGGGCCGCGATCGTTGCCACCGGAATCGACGATGCCCCGCACTTCGGTCTCGACGATCCACACGACCTGCCACCACCGAGTCTGTCGCAGGTACTGCACGCCGAATCCGAGCCGTGAATCACCCACCCAGGAGAATCTCGATGACAGCCAACCCACCCCTATCCGGTGCTTCCGCACCGATCACGCCCGAGGACATGGTCCGCGACCACACCGCTGAACTGTTGAACCTCACCTCCACAGCCGAATTCGACAGGCTCGCTATCGAATACGGGTTCGCCACCGGCCACCTGAAAGATCGTTTCGTAATTGCACTGCTCGCCGTCGGCATCGACTACGAAGGCTTGGCACGCATCGAGAACGCCCGCACCGCCGACGATGGCCACCTTGCTCGGCAAGCAGCAACCGGCCCGAAAATGATGGTGTGGTCTGCCGCGACAATGCAGGCCTTCACTGTCTGCGCCGCGAACGGTCGGCTGATCTGGCACGAACCTTTCGCTGATATCGACGAGGTTGTGGATGGCGTTGCGGCCGCGACAGTCTCGGCGGAGAAGGCGATCGAGCTCGCTGGTCACGCCGTCCGTGAATGGGGTGGCGATGCCGGGGTGTTGCGATTGAACCTGGCCCGCAGCCGGGGTGTGGATCTTGCCCGCTTGCATGGCTTCGCCAGCTCGCGTGGCCTAGTGCTCGGTGTGGCGACTGTCGCGGTGCACAACCCGGCTGCCGAACAATGCACTCACCCCGATCCAGTGGTGTGGTACACCACTGACCTGCACGAACTTTGGCAGCGACCGGAAACTTCGTCATGAAGCGTGTCGTTGTCGCCACCGTGTTTGCTGCGCTGGTCGCCGCCACAGCGGGATGCAGCACGGATCCCGAGCGTGTGATCGAACCGGGCTGCGGTGCAGATCCGTTTCCGCCGCCGTATGCCGAGGTTTCGCCGTGTTCGGCACCCGAAGTCCTGCACGCTGCGGTGACGACGCTGTATCAGCTGGATCCGATCGCGGGATTGGATGCCCGGTCGATGTTCGAAGCAGCCGAGCCTCTGATGCGAGCAGCGTTCGCTGCCGATGCTCGTGTCGCAGTATCGATGTGGGCACCGATCACTACCGTGCAGTGGCAGGACTGGGTCGCCCGCAGGGTCCCGCTGCGCACCGATGTTCGCGTCACCGACGATGACCATCCGCCCGACACCGCGACCTCGTCGAGCCGGGTGCTGTCGGTCCGCCTCACCCCGGCAGACCACACGCCGATCGTTTTCGCGGTGTACGCGCGATCGACCCGCCTGTCGGCTGAACGTGCGTGGCTGCTCGCCGATGTCCAGGTCCTGCTGTGAATGGGGATCCGGTCGAGGAAAGCGGCCAAGCGGTCCGGCAAGGGTTCGTGCAGGCGTTGCAGACCGCGCATACCACCAGTGCACTGTTGCGTAGTCGAGGTGGCGAATCGCGGTCCAGCGCCGAGTCCGAACAGCGTTTGGCGCTGGCCGCGGCGAAGGACCGACGCTCCGACATCGAACACCGGCTCCGCGTTGCCCAGAGCATTGTCGCCGCTGGTGGGCAACAGCAACTGACTGCCGCACGGATGCAGGAGATCGGTTCCCGTGTCGAGCGTGCCGGTGAGATTCGCGAGATCGAGGTTCGGCACAAAGAAGGCCAGATCATCCGGGCCGATACTGATTTGGCGCGGCGTGAGTCAGCCGCCGAGCTCGAACGAACACACAGCACTGACACCCACAAACACCGGATCGACGGCTACACCAATCGCGAGACACGCGCGGCCGAGCTCCACGCCCTCGACCTCGAGTACAAGCAGCTCCTGATCGACATCCGCCGTCGCGCGGCCGGATTCACTGAAACCCTGCATCACGACGATGAGGACACCGGCCGTGGCATGGCCGCGGCAGCGCAATTCGCCGCCGCGGACGCGTCTCGAGGTCTGTCGCCGGACCTGCAGGCCGAGGCCGACGCCTACCGCGAACGGTTCACCGCCGACACGGGCATGAACCCCGAAGATGTTTTCGACGCCGGAGAGTCGGCCACTGTAACGGACAGCTGGTCGAACGGGCTCGACGACGTCGCCGGCCTCGCTGAAGGGCTGACCGCGGCCGCGCACCTGCGCTATGAGTTCGGTTTCGGCATAGACGATCTCGATCACCCAACCGATCTCGACGATGCCGTCATCGACGCCGAGGTCGTCGACACTGGTGAGCTGATCGAGACCGCCGTCTCGGCGACCGCGGTGCATGACATCGACACCGCCGCAACTGATCCTGGCCTCGCTGATGGCGGCACCGTTCCGGCGGGGTTCGCGCCGAGTCGGGAGAACGGGATCGATCCAGGTGCGGACTGGGGTCGCTGAGATGTTCGCCCCATCCCGGCGCGGGCGCAACTGCTCGGGGCTGTGTAGATCGTCGCCTTCGACTCGAAATCACTTTCTATTGAACAGAATTGGAGTATCTCGATGAACTCACCTCTGTCTGGAGCTGAGGAGTTGTCGTCGTGGCAATTGCGTCTGCTCGAACGAATTCAGAACATCAGTGTCGAGCACACGCGCGTGGTGATTGCAGGGCATCCCCGGTGGTCGGCAACCACCGGGACCGGTGACATGGCTGTCCAGACCTGGCGAACCCATCTGCGTGCGTTGGAAGGCGACCGTGCCGAGATCGCGTTGCACGCAGCGGCGGTGGGTGTCCCGCAACGGTGGATCGACCATGCCCGCGAATTCGGTGCGCGCGGGGTTCGGTGGGGCGAGGATCAGGCCTCGGACCAGGTCCTGATGTTACGAACCCCTGAGGAGACCACCCGCGCTCAGTGGATCGAAGGTATCGCCGCGGATGTGTGGCAGCTCGAGCACATGGCCTTGGTTCGTGCCGAACATCTCCATCGTGTCCAGGAATCGCGACTGCCCGACGAGGAGCCTGCCCTGAGCCAGCTCGAGACCAACATGGCTGCCCTGTGGACCCGAGCGATCACGACCGCCGCTTCGGTGCACCTCACCGACCTAGAACGTGCGCAACTGTGGGAACGTGATTCCGCCGGGTGGCAGCAGCTGGCCGTGCTGACCGCCGCGTCCTACACCGACGCGCAACTTCACGAGCGATGGCGAGTTTTCGCCTGGCCGGGCATCGAACGCCAAGCGAACCAGGTCGCCGAAAACCTTGTCCTGGAACCGGGTCTGGCGGTCGGACCGCCCGACCCGATCGCCATGGTCCAGCGCGCGGAAACCGCGCTCGACATGGTCAACATCGACCAACGCGTTCAGCCGCGTCATGAGCACACGATGGCCGCCGCGGTCGACGCGGCGTTACCTGATGATCCCGAAACAGTCTGGGAGCTCGAACGAAGCGGGCCGGGGCCGGCGCCTGCGTATCGGGGTCGTGATCTCGGCATGGGGCTATGAGCGATGACCAGCAGTGAACCACCGCAGAGCGTGGTGCAGTGGCAAGGCTCCCAGCTGCGGCGCATCCAACATTTGGCCGCTGAATACCGTCGCCTGGAACAGGCAGGCCCGCAGGTTTTCGAGGACGGGATATCCGGTGACCGCAACACCGTGTGGCGGCAACGGTTGGACCAGCTCGAGATCCAACGAGAGCAGGCCGAGGACGCGGCGCTGCTGTCGGGAGTCGACCCGGGCTGGGTCGCGGATGCCCGCGAACTGGGCCGTCGTGCCAGCCGCGGGCCGGAACTGGCCGTCGTGCGTCAACATCCAGGCAACGCCACCGGTGTGCAGGAGTTCTATGTGGACATGCTCGAGGTCGATCTGTGGCATCTGGAGCGGATGGCCAGTCTCGAGGCCGCGCGCCGCGACCGCATCGACTCCGGGCGATGGAGTTTCGGTGCTGACCCGATCTCCTCGCGCCACTTCGGGCAGAACATGGCTGCCCGCCACCACCGTGCCAGTGTGCTCGCCGCCGCCGCACAATTGAGTCCTTCGGAAGGTGAAAACCTGTGGGGTAGCGCGGTAGAGGGCATCCGTCGGGTGCACGCGGTCGCGATCGAAGCAGCCGACGAGCTGTCGGTGGTGGCCGAGTGGAACGCCTACGCACGCTCAGATCCTGGGCTGCGGGTGCCGCCGTACGTGCCCTCCGATCCCTTCAGCGGTGCACCGACGGACGCGGCGATCGTGGTGCCTCGCTCACCGCAGCAGATGATCGCTGACGCGACGTCGGCGTTGCGGGCGCAGTTCGCGGACTCGATGTACTCCCACACCGAGCCTGATCTGGCCGCAGAGAGCACCGCGATCACCCGGGTCGTCGACGCGGCGCTGCCCTCCGGCAACGACCTGGCGTGGGAGCCAGAAACTGACCCGGTGACCATGCGCATCACCGGGTTCGAAGTCGACCGCACACCTGATCTGTAAAACCCGCGAAAAACCGTGTCTTATCGGCGCTTTCGGCTAGGGGGACTGGACCGAAGCGACCGAACCCGCCACCGCTGGGATCTCGACACACCCCTCACCCTGGGTGTGATGGCTTCGCTCTGCGAGGACCCCCGATGCCCATCCCTGTCCTTCTCCCCATCCCCGCACCGCGCACCCACATCTCGTCGACCAGCCAGTCGCGATGAGCTGGGTAACCCGGGGAACCAGCTGCACCAACCCCGACTACTACCGCGACGCCGCCGACCACACCGAAGCCCGGCTACGCGCCGATTTCGCAATGTACTACCAGCTGCGACAGGTCGCCCCGCAAGCCGAAACACCGTCGCGCACTGTCGAACTCACAGCCAACGCTTACGACATCGCGCGCCGATGGGAACACGGCGCTTCCAACGAACACCGCCAACTGTGGCAACAACTCGACGCTGCGGTGCAGTCCTGGAACAGCAATCCAGAATCAGCACGGGTCAGCTTCGGTCGCCTCCAACGATCGATCACCGCAGGTGAGGCGAACCTCGACTCGAATCACGTGCGCACCCTGTACCAAGCCGCGGAACTGACCGGCCACACCGAACCGGTCACCACCGACTCGACCCAAGACGGTGCCCGCTGGCGACCACGGCACCTGAGCGTGGTCCCCGACCTCGGTCCGACAAGCCCGCGATCAGGCAGCGCCGCTGATCGCGCGCTGGGCGGCCGATCGGCTGAACTGCTGCCCACCGACAAGATAGACGCGCTCATCGCCGCCACCGACGAGCTCCTCGACGCCCAAGAGCGGGCTGGGGACCTCGACACCGGAGCCGATGAACTCACCGCACTGATCCCCGCCAGCCAGCGGACCGCACCGATCACCCACGACTACTCCACCGATTTCGCCCACCACAAAGCCCAGATCGCCGCATTGCGCCGCTTCCAAGACCTGACCGCCGAACACCTGCGGCTGGCAGGGGAATTCGACGGGACCACCGAGGGCGGGCAGTCGCTGATCGCCCGCATGGAAACACTGATCGACGCCGCCCGCCACGCCCGCGACCACGCCGTCGCCCTCGGCATTCCCGGCGAGGAGATCACCGCCGCCTACCACGCCGGACTCGAGGGCACCTGGTGGTCACAACAACCAGGTGCCCCTCGACTCGGCCAACTGGATCAGGTCATCACCGCCCGCGATACGGCGCTCGCCGAGATCCAGGCAATGCGAACCGTGCTCGGCGCAGACCAAGCCCCTGTCAGCGGGCTCGCTGTGGCCGCGGGCGCTGAAACGACCTACAGCCCGGCCGATCCGGCCGGCGCGGTGATCTCCGGCGCCGTGGACGCTGCCCTACCCGAACTCGACCTCGACGCGCAGTGGGCCACGCCCGCGATCACCGGCGTCATCGACGCCCCACGCCACCAACCCGCCGTCGACCCTCAGTTCTGAAAGGGCACGTGAATCATGTTCTCCACCAGGCAAACTCGCCGCCGCACGAAGTCCGGCATGGGAGAGGAGGCCGGCCTGCTCGTCATCCTGCTGATCTGTCTCGCCGTGGTTGTCCTGTTATGGGCCGCGTTGAAACTGGGCAGCTGGTGTGCCGGACAACCGACATCGTGGAACCCGTTTCTCGCACTGCTTTCGGTGCTCGCCGGTGATCAACGGTGGCCATGGCAGTCCACCCCGATCGCCTTCGCGCTCTCTGCCGTCGCAGCCGCGTTGGCGGGGTGGGGTTTTCGACGGTGGGGCAGTCGTCGCGAGATCGACGCGGCCGCACGAACCATGCAGCGGCCCAACAGGATCCGCATTGCCCGCGCCGCAGATAACATCGCCGACAACGTTCGGTTGCTCAGAGACGCACCCGCGCGCGTGCGGACCAATCCTGGACCGTTGCTGGGGCGCACCGTAATCGGTGACATTGCCCTGCACGTGCCCGCCGAACTCGGCGTCACCGCCACCGCCGGTCAACGAACCGGCAAAACAGTCGCCTGGGCTATCCCCGCAGTGTTGTCTGCCTGGGGCCCATGCCTGGCGACCAGCAACAAACCAGATCTGTACCGGCACACCGTGTACGGCCGTGAACAGGCCGGACGGATCTGGCTCTCGGACCTGCAAGCGGTGACCGGGACCGTGCAGTGCGGGTTCTGGGTCAACTACTTCACCCAGGTCACCGGCTTGCCCGCCGCCCGCAAGCTCGCCGGGTTCTTCATCTCCGGCGCCGCGGGGTCGGCCAGCGATATTGCGAACGCCAAAACCGACTCCTACTTCGACGGTGGTGCGCAGGAATTGCTCTCGCTCTACATCTTCGCCGCCGCAAGCACTGGCGGGGACCTACACCATGTCGCGGAATGGTTAGGCCGCGACCAAGACCCCACCCCAGCACTGATTCTGCGCCACCACGGCCACGGCCGCCCCGCGGCCCGCATTGTCGAATGCCAAGGCCTCTACAGCCGCCAACGCGACGGACTCTTCGATATGGCCCGACGATTTCTCAACGTGCTCTCCGACGCCGGCTACGCCCAGATGATCACGCCGCCCACCCGAAAAGTGCTGCGCGCCCGAGAAGTTGGTGCCAGTGACGTCGCGGGACGAAACGGAGTGGTCGTCGAGGTAACCGAGCTTGGTCCGACCCACGATCTGCCCGAGTTCGAACCCGCACGGTTCGTGACCTCCAACGACACCCTCTATGCCCTGTCGATGGCCGGGCCTGACAGTGCCACAGCCCTGACCGCGGCTTTGGTCGGGCAGGTCCTCGAAGCCGCGCTGACCGCGGCCAGAGCGCGCCCCGACGGACGTCTGAAGATTCCCTTGCTGGGTGTGCTGGACGAGGCCGCCAACTGTGCCAGGATCTCGGAACTGCCCTCCTACTACACCTACGCCGCAGGCTGCGGAATCATCTTGATGACCATCCTCCAGGTCCTCGAACAAGGCGAAACCCTGTGGGGCGTAGCTGGTTTGAAAACGATGCGCGCCCAATCGATCGAGGTGTACGGCGGATCCATCGCCGCGACCGACTACCTCGAGCACTGGTCAGCGATGACCGGCCTGCACGACGTCGCCGACCGGTCCCGCAGCTACGGACCAGGCGGAATCCAACGAACCCTGTCCTGGCGTCCCGAACCGATCCTCGACGTCGCCACCCTCGCCGCGCTACCCAAAGACCGCGCCATCGTCCGTTTACCCGGGCACGGACCAGTCGTGGTCCGCAAAATCCCCTGGACCGACACCGCATACGCCTCACTGGTCTACGCGTCGATGGCCCGGTTCGGGAACGGGCCGATATCCCTGGATAAACGCGCCGATCCGAAACCTGGTGTGGGGGAGTGGCAGTCGTGAGCACCGCGAGCGCGGCTCCTGCGGCAAAGGTGCTGAAACCGCCGCAGTTCCGCCATTTCACCGAATTCGCCGAATCCTGGATGCTGCCAACGGTCAGCGTTCGACTAGCGGAAGCGAACCGGGAAAACACCTTCACCTGGTGCACCCAGTGGTGGGCCCACCGCGCCGTCGCTGTGCGTATTGCGCACCTACACAGCGCTTTCGAGGCGATGCGCCGAGCCAAAACCGGATCCAGCCTCAACACCTTCCTGCTCACCCACCTCGACCCACACGTCAACCTCATCCTCGACGCAGCCAACGGCCCGCTGCACCGCTGCACCCGCACCCACCACCAGGCCACACCCTCACTCTCGTTCGACCCGGTCCCGCCAGCCTGGTTCGGCAACAAACCACCCGCCCAAGACAATCCGCCCAAGAAGTTCGCCCACTACACCGAGTTCGTCGAACAATGGCTGCTGCCGGCCACATCGGTGAAGATCGCCGCGAACCACCGGGAAGGCCAGTCCACGTGGTGTCGACAGTGGTGGCGCCACCAAGCCGTCGCCGTCCGATTCGCCGCGCTACATGCCTGCTTCGAAGCAGCGGTCAAAGCAGACGACAAAATGGCGATGAGCGCCCTGTTCGTGCGCCACATCGACCCGCAACTGCGCTACATCCTCGACGCAGCCAACGGCCCACTACATCGGTGCATACCCGACCAACACACCGACACAACAGGTCTGGCCTGGGCGAGAGTCCCAGTCAACTGGTTCGGGCCGCCGGGCACCACGATCCCGACCGAGCACCTCGGCTTCGGCCCTGACTTCCGCAGCCTCGCCCCGGAAGTCGGGTCATGAGCGCCGCCACCGCGAGCCAGGCGAAAGTGCTCAAGGCTCTGCAGAACGGGGCGGCGGCCGTGCAGGTGATGCTCGAGCGTGAACGTACCTCGGGGTTGGAACGATCGGTCCGGCAACTGCGCCAGTTCCAGGATCGTGGACTGGCCCACGCAGAACTCGCCACCGCGGCCCACGCCGGGGGAGTCCCGGCAGAATGGATTGCACAGGCCCACGAACGTGGCACCCGCGGGATCCGGTGGCGGGCGGGGATGTTCCTGCGCACTGCAGCACCGGTTGACCGCGAACAGCTACTGACCGCGCTCGACACCGATGTGGCTCGACTCGCGTCGTGGACAGTACTCCACGCGGCCCGTGGCGGCAGCGGCGGCGAGGTCGGCACCACGACGACGGTCGCGCGCAACCTGCGGGCACTGTGGACTCGGACATGCGTGGTCGCGGCACTTCTGGACGTGACCGCCGGTGAATCCCAAACCCGGTGGGCCAAGTCGGTAGAGGCTGCTGCAGACGCTATCACTCGGCAGGGATTGTTCGGTGAACAGATCACAGAACAATGGCGCGCGATTGTCCATGTCGATATGACCCGCTACCGGATCCAGGCGACCGCGCTGGGCGAAGCCGGGATCGACACCGACCCCTCCATCGGGCCGCCCCGGCCTGACACCGCGATTGCGGCGATGCGTGCTGAGGGTGTTGGCCCCATCGACCACATTTCCCATCACGATGTGCCCACATCAGGCGCCCAGATCGCTGAAGCTGTCGAGGTTGCAATGCGGCAGACCGGGGACCTTGACCAAGACCCGCTCATGCAACCGCCGACGTTCAGCGATCCTCCAATACGTTATCCCGGGGCCGAGCTGTGACCAGCCCGAACAAAACCGCCGCAGCACGTTACCGGTCTCTCCTAGCTACTCGTGCAGCAGTCCGAACTCCGCGCTCTCCCCTGGTCGAAGACCAAGGTCGAGCGTGTCCATCGCCCGGTTCAGGGACCCTTTGGCGTTGGCGACAGCGTTCGCGTTGATGCCGTCGCGGCGCGGAATACATTTGCCGCGCGCCGAAAGCGACGGGACCATGAAATGTGGTTCGTGCGATGCTTGTCCCGGTGGGAGGGAAGGCACGGAGCTACCGCAGGGAATCAGCCCCGCGCATAAGAGGGTCCGGCGAATCGGAGAGCCCCGCGCGCACTCCGATGATCTCAGCTGATCCCGCGATCTCGCTGTTAGTCACCCGTACGCCGTCACCAGTCGAAGCAACATCGGAGATTTTCAACGCCCCCGCCGCCAACCCGTTGACGTCGACGCCGATCACGAGGTGTGGATCGTGCTCGCGGATCGCCTTCAGTACGGCGACCGCTGCCTGACCAAGCTCGGCATCGCCTGCGAGCCAGCGACTTCCAGGTCTTCTGCCAACGATGTTTGCTTTGACTCTGACTCCGGCCTCCGCTCTAGTGCAGAGACGTCCACATTGGTGTACTTGCGTGAGATCACGTTCTTCAACCAGGCGTAGGCATCCTTGACTGCCTGTCCTGCCGTATCACTCACCCCTTCCACCGAACCTGCTGCGATCGCCGAAACTACCAGTGCCGTCACAGGATCCATTCCACAATCTTGCCAGTAAGACAAGCTGACCGCACCTGAATCTCGACCCTTTCGGACCGTTGGTGGCCGACTGCAGGGCCCCTGGTCGGTCGCCGAGCACACGGGACGGGCCGCCTGGAGATCTGGATGTCCTGAACTCGACACTCCTCCAGCACTATTCGGCGAGCCGTACCAGATGGCCCGATTGCGGCTACGGGGTCGGTACCCACTACTGACGTGCCGGGGATAGCCCTTGGGCGCAAGGGGAATTCGTGCGTCGAGGCAAGCGACCTTCCTCCTCTGGAAGAGTGGCCTACTATGTGGGAGGGCAGAGTACGCGGGCGGGATCACGAACGGGGGAATTAGTGTGGAACCATTGCTCGCGGTTGTCGTCACGGCCATATCGGTGGGGGCCAAGGCTGGATTAACCGCCTCGGCGCAAGGTGCCGTCGCTGACGCGTACACGAACCTGAAGCAGTTGATAGATCGCCGATACAACGTCGACCTCGATCCAGTCGAAGGGAACCCGGGCGCAATCGAGGTTCGAGATCGCCTGGCCGAAGACCTGTCTGCCGCGGGCGCAGGTGGTGACCGCCAGTTGCTGGAGGTGGCCAGGGCTCTCATCGATGCAACCGATGAACACGGATTGGGCGGAGCCGTCGAGGAATTGCTGGCCTCTGCTGATTCGCAGGAGGCGCGGGAATTCGTGGCCGTGCGAATCAAACGAGTATATGCCGAGTCGTTGCGGATCTGTGGCGTGGACTCTGCAGGTGCGGGAGTCCGGGTATCGGAGGCGTCGTTTGTAGGAGCCATCGATATCTCGGATGTGAAAGTCGGTAGGTCGCCGGTCCCTTTCGTGGTGCGGCCGTAGCCGCCGACCCAGCCGCGCCGCCGATGGCATCGCCAGAATTTCGTGCCGACCTCCACTCCGTATCTGGAGGCCGGGACGTCACGATCCGTCAAGACGTGACGATCCACCAGTACCCTGCAGGTCCTGGCATGTCAGCAACGCTCCCGCATCCGGAGGAACTCGTCGAGTTTTTTCCGGCTGGCGATTTTCCAATCGTAGGCAAACTGGACCCTTATGTGCTCGGTGCCACTTCGACAGCATACGGCCGCGTCGGCCAATGCGGGCAGAGCGATCCTTACCTGCCCCGTACCGGTGATCAGGTTGACTCCAGACTGGAATCGGCGCTGGCACTGGGCCAGTTGGTTCTCCTCGTTGGCCCATCGAAGGCGGGCAAGACTCGCACGATGTTCGAGGTCGTTCGCCGTGGACTGTCCGACGCGCGCGTGGTGGTTCCGCTTCCTGGCGCAATAGTGCAGTTGGCGAAGCATCCACGAATCAGTGATTCCTCCGATCCGCTCGTTATATGGCTTGATGACCTGCAGCGTTTCGTGACGCATGACGCCCCTCTGACTCCGAAACTATTGCGACGACTTCTGTCCAGGAAAGGCAGAACCGTGGTGGTTTCGACACTGCGCACCACCGAACGAGACCGCTTGCGCGCTGATGCCGGTGAGCTAAACCGGGAAACCCGACTGCTGCTGGAGCAGTCGTGTGAGATATCTCTTGATCACAGCAGTGCCGATGAAACCGAGCGCTCAAATGCGGCCGCCTTGTACCCGGAAGAGCGGCTCGCCGTGCACGGCATCGGCGAGGTCCTCGCCGGCGCCCGTGAACTGCTGCAGCGCTACGACGACGCGCGAGATTCCGACGGTGTCGTTCAACATGCCGTGATCCGGACGGTGATCGACTGGGCGCGTGTGGGTCGGCCAGAGCCGATTCCGGAATCCCTACTAGCGGAGCTTGTCCCGCGGACGCTGCTCGAGATTCGGCCCGACCTGGACGTCACCGACAATGACGTAGTTGCCGCAATCATGGCCGCGCGGAAGCCACCTGCTGGGGTTGGCCGTATCGCACCGATTCTGCGTAGCGCGACCGGCGACGCTCGTGGCTACCGGCCATTCGATTACTTGCTTGCTGCGGATGATGGCCAGTCAAGGAAGCCTCGCTCGATCTCGGACTTCATGTGGCAGGTCGCGGTCCAGAGTGAAGATTCCGGCACGGTGCTTGCCGTGGGGATCACGGCGTATCAACGCGGAAACACCTCTGCTTCGGCACAAGCTATCCGACGCGCCGCGGATCTGGGGCTTCCGCTCGCGATCAACAACCTCGGTGCGATATCGGAACAGGCCGGAGAAGTCGGCGAGGCCGAGCAGTATTACCGCGACGCCGCTGCCACGGGCTTGCATTTAGCGATGAACAATCTCGCCTCGCTGCTCCTTCGACGAGGCGACACAGATGAAGCCATGCGTTGGTATCGGAGCGCGGCCGATTGTGGCGACCCACTCGCCGCAACAACGCTCGGCGGTCTAGCGGAAACTCGCGGCGACCTCATTGAAGCCGCAGAGTGGTATCAACGCGCAGCTGATGGTGACTACCCGCCCGCTATCAATGCCATTGGCTCCCTACTCGACGTCACTGGAGACGGGCACCAAGCGGAGGAGTATTTTCGCCAGGCGGCAAGCGCCGGAAATCTGGCGGCGATATGCAATCTTGCACTCATGCACGAACGTCGCAAGGAACCAGTGCCGCGTCAAGCAACGTTGGGTAGGTAATCCGGGCGCCGGATCTTCGAGCCGACCGCGAAGTCCCGGATAGGTCCGGCATGCTGGTTACGCC
>NZ_JBHXRY010000010.1:144282-184812 GCF_042714895.1 Nocardia sp. NPDC058666 | reverse complement strand
GCAACGGTGGCTAACTCGCGGCCCCTCAGGGGCCGCGCTCGAGCGCGCCAGCGCTCCAAAAACACAGCCTCAAACAACCCGGGACCACTCAAACCCTGAAGCTCTGCCACACAAGACCCCCCAGACCACCAACACCCCGAAGCTCTGCCACACAAATCCAGTCCAGACCACGAGGCTCGAGCCATCACCCACTACCTCAAATCACGTACCCTCGAGCTCAGATCATGTCCTTCTTGTCCAACCAACGCATGACAGGCCACCCCAAAGCAACTGGGATCCAACAGGTTAGGACGCGGTAGAGCAGCACAGCAGGAACCGCGATCTCCGCCGGAACCCCAAAAGCCGCGAGACCACCGATCAACGCAGCCTCGACCGCACCAACACCACCCGGTGTCGGCGCGGCCGAGGCCAGCGTCCCGCCGATCATCGTGACAATAGTGACGGTGACGAAATTCGTTCCCCCACCAAAAGCTTCGATCGCAGTCCACAACGCCAGCGCCTGACCAAGCGTGATCGCCCCACAACCACCCACGATGATCACAAACCGCTTCGGATCCTTAGCCAGGTCAGCAAGTTCACCGAGAACTTCCTTGAGTTGCGGCCGCACAGAATGATTCACCCACCGGCGCAGAGTCGGCACGAACATGAACGCGCCGATCAACCCAACCCCCACGCCAGCGATCAGATACAGCACGGTCGCATCGGGCACGATGTGGGCCAGATTGGTGGAAGTGCCTGCCACCACGCTGAACACCACCAGCAGCACCAGGTGCGTGATCACCTGCATCGACTGTTGTAGGGCAACCGCGGCCGTCGCGCGCAGCGTGGACATGCCCGCTTTCTGCAGGAACCGCACGCTCAGCGCCAACCCGCCCACACCGGCGGGGGTGGTGGTGGCCACGAACGTGTTGGCCAGCTGTTCCAGCAGCAGGTCGCGCATTCGAACAAGCCCGTCGGCGCACGCACCCAGCGCTGCGGCGGCACCGACGTAGGTCAGGCCGGATACCGCCAGGCCCGCCAGTGCCCACCACCAGTTCAGCGTGCGTAGCTGGCTGAAGAAGGTCGGGACCTGGCTGAAGAACGGGTAGGCCACGTAGACCAGGGCGACCAGCAGCACGAGTTGGATGATCTGGTTGCGGGAGAAGCGGGTGATCTGTTCGGGTTGGATGCGGTCGTGGCCGGTTTGCCTGCGCACTTCCTCGCGCGCGGTGGACATCACTTTCTTCCACTGCGGCACCGATTTTCGGATGCCGACGGACATCGCTGATTTCGTCAAACGTCGTGCGGCATAGGCGACTTCGTCTTCGCCGAGCACGTCGATCGCCGCCGAGACGGCTTCGTGTTTGCCGTAGAGCGAGGTGGTGGTGACCAGCAGTTGCGCGATGTCGGTCTGGGTTTGCGCTTGCGCGGCACCGAATTCCGCGGTGGCGAAACCGCCGAAGAGCGTGTCCCCCTGGGCAACTCGCACATAGTCCGGTTGCATATCGCCGAGGCTGATCTGGTTTTCGTGCAGGTGCACAAGCCCGCGCCACACCCCCGGCAGCACCTGAGCGGACAGCGTCGCGATCGGTGTTCCGCGAGGCACGGTGTGCGCGTACAACATCCAGCCGCGCGCCATCCCGGCCACCGCGACCTGATGGCAGTCGGCCATCCCGAAGTCGCCGATCGCGATGCCCATCAGCGCCCGGTGTTCCACCGCCCGGTGCATCGAACCGTGCAGCGGCGCGGTCTCGTCGGAGCGGAAGGTGATCCACCGCCACAGCTGCCGGATCGCGCCGAAGCTGCGCTGGTTCTTGCCGTACAGCTCGACGTAGATCTCGTCTTCGGGTCCGTCGACCTTGGTGGCGAGCAGCAGCGGTCCGCGCCCGGCCGGTCGGTCGACCCGGAAGGATTTCACGGTGTATCCGCGCCCGGCCAGCACCCGCACGGCGGCGTCGAGGGGCACTTCGAGTGCGGGCGTGCCGACCAGCCAGACGATCACCGCGCCGACCAGCCACCCGACCACCAGCCCGAGCATGGCCCGCGCGGGCACCACCGAGCTCACCACCAGGTGGATGGGCGCGAACATCAACAGCAGGAACCACATCCAGCGCCGCGGCGTCACCGGCAGCCAGGGGCTGGACACGGTGAGCATGGCCGCGAGCATGGCGATCCAGCGCGGGTCGTCGAGGAATTGCGACAGGAAGGTGTCGAAGCGGTCGGGCACGGGCAGGTGCCATTTCGGGGTGGAGATGCCGGCGCCGGTGATCGACAGGGCCAGCACCGCCAGCGCGCCCGCCGCCGCGTACCCGAACAGCAGCTTCCACTGCCTACGCAGCAGGAGTTCGATGAAGATCGCGAACGGCAGCGCCAGGATGAGCATCCCGTAGATCAGATAGACCATGGTCGACTGGTCTTGGCTGAGGAAGCCGACGATTTCGGCCACCGAGCTTTCCAGCGCCAGCCATTCCGGGCGGGTGATCAGGGACCCGGCGATCACCACGGCCAGCGCGATCACGGCCAGCACGACCCGCACGATGTCACTGGTACGTCTGATCAGCGGCTGCAGAAGCTTTCCCGTTACCGGGATCTCCCGACCGTCGACTCGCATGCAGTCACTGTATTTGAGGTGTCACGCGAGCAGCCACCGCCGCACGGTCGTGACCGGGGATTACTTCGATGTCGGGAGGCAGAGCGTGCAGGCGGTGGATGGTTTCGAAGGCCTTGTCGCGGTCGGCGTCGAACAGTTCGCCGACCAGCGGGGCGGTTTCGCGCACGAGGTCGATTTGCAGGGTGCTCCACACGGCGTCGCCCGCGAGCAGCACGTGGGTGCCGTCGTCGACGGCCAGCAGGATGCCGACGCTGCCGGGGGTGTGGCCTGCCAGGTCGACGATCTGGACGGAGCCGTCGCCGAACAGGTCGTGGCTGCGGGGGAAGGTGAGAATGGGCGGGCCGTCGAGTTCGTAGAGGTCGAAGGCGCGGCCGCGCAGGGGGCCGCGGGCGACGCCGAGCGGGGCGTGCGCGCCGGTCATGGCCCAGCGGTATTCGGCGGCGGGCACGCGGATCGGGACCAGGCCGGGCAGTTCGTACAGGCCCGCGACGTGGTCCCAGTGCAGGTGGGTGGGGAGGACGAAATCGATGTCGTTGCCGGTGAGGTCGTGCGCGGCCAGCACTTCGCTCAGGCCGTGAACCGGGTTGTCGGGGGCGACCAGCAGCGGCACCGGGAACGGGAGTTCGGGCAGTACTCGCTGGTGCACGCCCGCGCAGACCGCGGGGTCGACCAGGAAGGTGGCCTCGGGGTGGCGGATCAGGAAGGCCGACATGGTCAGCGGGGTCGATCGCAGGGTGCGCACGCCCTCGGCGACGATCGCGGTGGGGGCGGACAGGTGCGCCTGGACCAGTGCGGTGAGGCCGACGGTGGTGTGCGCGGGCGGGATCGGGGCGCAGTCGAGGGTGTCGAGGAAGGTGGCGTCGGCGGTGCGTGGGCGCAGCAGGCGTGGGCCGGTGGCTACGACAGCGACGAGACAGGCAAGAACCGTCGATAACATCGTCGTTCGCTCACCCATAGGTGCCACCGTAGGCGATCGCCCAGACCCCTACCACCTGGCCAGGTGAGGCGGGTGGCGGTGGCGATAATCCAGGCTTACTCGTCGCGGCCCATGAGCCGATCTGTTTCGCGCCGTTCACGTTTCGTCGGTCGACCGGCACCACGCTCACGTTGCGGCAGCAGCGCGAGGACTTCCTTCGGAGGTGGCGGCGGGGAGCGGTCGATCAGGCACTGGGCGGCGACCGGCGGGCCGACTCGCTTGTGGATGATCCGCTCGACCACGACGATGCGTTCCAGGCCCGCGTGGCGGACCCGGATCTCGTCACCGGGGCGGATGGTCAGCGCCGGTTTCGCGGTGACCCCATTAACGCGCACATGCCCGGCGCGACAGGCTTCTGCCGCGGCCGAGCGTGTTTTGAACAGGCGCACCGCCCAGGTCCACGCATCCACGCGGGCTTGGGTGTCGGAGCGCTGTTGCGCGGGGGTCACCCCTTAGACGATACGACGAGCCGTGACGACGTCGTCAGCCGAGAGCTGGGTGTAGGACACCGGGGTGCCCGACTGCACGGCGTTGAGCAGCTGACCGTTGCCGGCGTAGATGCCGACGTGGCCGCCACCGTTGGTGATCACGATGTCACCGGCCTGCAGGTTGTCGAACGATACCGGCGCGCCCACGTGGGACTGCTCGAAGCTGGTGCGCGGCAGTTCGACACCGGCCTGACGGTAGGCCCACTGCACGAGGCCGGAGCAGTCGAAGCTGGCCGGACCGGCCGCGCCCCAGTTGTACTGGGCGCCGACCTTGCCGCGGGCGGCGTCGAGGGCGATGTTGCCCGGGGACTGCTGCTGCTGGGAGAACGGGTTCTCGAATTCGACGCTGGGGAGCTGCGGTGCGGCCTGGCCTTGCGGGGCGACCATTGCCTGCAACTGCTTCTCGACCTGCTGGGCCGGCTGCTCGAGCTCGGGCGGCAGGTCGAAGTTACCCAGACCCGGAATGTTGATCGTGGCTGCCTGCGAAAGCGCGGGCATCGCACCGGTTGTAGCGGCCACCGCACCCAGAACGAGTGCACCCTTGACGGAATTCGGCAGTCGAGAATCCCGCTGCAAGCTGTGTTTACCCACCGAGACGAGTCTCCGATCTTGCTTCTCTCCCGCCGCTTCGTCGCGAATCGCGGTGGCGATGACGACTATTCGGCGGTGACCCAATGGCGCCGCTTCTCTGACGAACCGACAGACTCCACTAAGTCACAGGAAGATTACGGCCTGTGATGCACGCTGTCCAGCGAAGCACGCAAGTTGTTTTCCTGCAGCCGGAAAAGCCCAGAACAGCGACACTTTCACCGGCGTGTCGGCGCGGGTAACGATTTGATCGGCGTTGCGGCGCGTCGCGTTACCGATCGCGTTCGGTGCCGACGCGTTCGAGTTCGGCGATGCGGGTGCGGGCGTCGGCCAGGTCGATCTCGAGCCTGCCCAACATGATCAGCAGCGGCCCCAGCGCCAGGGTGGCCAGCGCTTCCGGTGGCAGTTCATACCCCTCTTCGAGCGTGGCCTCCAGCGTGGCCTGCAGGTTGCGCCGGACCGAGTCGGCCAGATGCGCGCCCTGCGGCAGCGGCCAGGCGGCCACCATCTCGGCAGCGGACTTCGGTTGCTCGGACATCGCTCCCCTTCGCCATCACGGACTTCTCTGCTGTTCGCTAGCAGTATCTAGGACACAGCCCAGAGTTACCGAGATTCTGGTGTGCGCACGCGCTACGGTTATCCGGCATGGACCCCGTGCGCAATCCGTATGCACCCGGCGCAGGCCAGCGTCCGCCCGAATTGGCCGGGCGCGACAAACAACTCGCGGCCTTCGACATCGTGCTCGAGCGCATCGCCCGCGGCCGCCCCGAACGCAGCGTGATGCTCACCGGCCTGCGTGGCGTGGGAAAGACGGTGCTGCTCAACCAACTTCGCTCCGCGGCGATCTCGCGGAACTGGGGCACCGGCAAGATCGAGGCCAGACCCGATCAGGATCTGCGACGGCCGTTGTCGTCGGCGTTGCACATGGCGGTGCGCGCGATCGCGATGTCGGCGCGCAATGCCGAGCAGGTCGACGACTTCCTCGGCATTCTCAAGGCGTTCGCGTTGCGCGCCACCGCGGACAAGGGGATGCGCGAGCGTTGGCAGCCCGGCATCGATGTGCCCGCGGTGACCGGTCGCGCGGATTCCGGCGATATCGAGATCGACCTGATCGAACTGTTCAAAGAGGCTGCGGCGCTTGCCGCGGACATCGGTGTGGGGATCGCGATCTTCATCGACGAGATGCAGGATCTGGGCCCGGCGGATGTGTCGGCGATCTGTGGTGCGTGCCATGAGTTGAGTCAGGATGGTGCGCCGCTGATCGTGGTCGGTGCGGGTCTGCCGCATCTGCCCGCGGTGTTGTCGGCGTCGAAGAGTTACTCCGAGCGACTGTTCAGTTATCACCGGATCGATCGGTTGGATCGTGAGTCGGCGGACCTGGCGTTGATCGCGCCGGCCGAGCGGGAGGACGTGAAGTTCACCGAGACGGCGTTGGACTCGCTGTACCAAAGAGCTGATGGTTACCCATATTTCGTGCAGGCGTACGGCAAGGCCGCGTGGGATCAGGCGCCGGAGAGTCCTATCACCGCCGAGGATGTCGCGGTGGCCTCCCCCGCTGCCGAGGAGGAGCTGGCGGTGGGCTTCTTCGGTTCCCGCTACGAACGTGCGACGCCTGCTGAGCGCGAGTACATGCGGGCCATGGCCGATCTGGCGGGTGACGATGCGCCGGTCGCCACGTCGGCTGTCGCGGCGGAGTTGGGACGCAAGCCTGCGTCGGTGTCGCCCGCGCGCGATGGGTTGATCAAGAAGGGGCTGATCTACTCGGCCGAACGCGGCACGATCGGCTTCACGGTTCCGCATTTCGGCCGATATCTGCGCAGTGTATGAGTCTCTTCCTGACTCTTGGTTGCCTACTAGAAAACTGTAGAAACTCCTGTCGAGCATCGACTCGATAACCCTCTACAGCTTTCTAGCAAAGAACATAGACAGCTGAATACTCTCCTGAGTAACGGTGGAAGCCCCGCCGGGATCGGTTGCGCATCGGGTGGATAACGCCAGGGTTGACGGGTTAACGCGCTGGAAATCTAGTCCGAAAACACCAGCAGGAACTCGCCACCCCAGGTGCGTTCCGCGCGACAGAGGAGGCCGCGATGTCGAAGACCTTCCCTCTCGAAACCGACGGTCGCCGGTGCACTGTCGTCGCCGACGACGGCGTGCCGATCGCGGTCCGCACCTTCGGCGCCGCGCAGGCCCCGCTGACCGTGGTGTTCGTGCACGGCCACTGCCTGCACACCGAATCCTGGTCGTTCCTGCGCGAACATCTGCGGCTGCAGTGGGACGACGACACCCGCATGGTGTTCTACGACCACCGCGGCCACGGCGAATCCGGGCACGCCCACCACGCCACGTACACGATCGACCAGCTGGCCACCGATCTGGACGCGGTGCTGCGCGCGGTCGCGCCGACCGGGCCGGTGGTGCTGGTCGGGCATTCGATGGGCGCGATGGTGGTGCTCGCCTACGCCCGCCTGTACCCCGACGCGATCGGGCATCGGGTCGCGGGGATCGGGTTGCTCGCGGGGGCCGCGGGTGGGATCGCGCAGGTGGGTCTGGGTCGACTGCTCAACCGGCACGCCGTGGCCTCGCTGCAGCACGCGGTCGTGCACGCGCCGCGGGTGATGCAGGCGTCGAAACGCTTGTCGCGCTGGATCGTCGGGCCGTTGATCCGCGAAGCGAGCACGGGCACCCGACGGGTGAATCCACGCGTGGCCGCGATCGCGACCGCGGTGCTCAACGAGACCGCGCTGCTGACCATGTCGGGTTTCCTGAGTTCGCTGCTGGACTTCGACGAGGCCCACACCCTGCACCGCTTCGGCGATCTGCCCGCGCTGGTGTTGGCGGGTTCGGCGGATCTGATGGTGCCGTTCGCGCATTCGGTGGTGTTGGCCTCGCAGCTGTCGGGTGCGGAACTGGTGCGGATCGAGGGCGCCGGGCACAGCGTGATCCTGGACTGCGCCGAGGAGGTGGCGCACTGCCTCACCGCGCTGGTCGAACGCGCGAGCTCGGGGGTGCGCGCCCGCTACGCCGTGGCGGGGTGAGCGAACAGTTACCCGATGGCAATCCTGTGATCCCCCACAGAACTGAGCGCAAACCGAAAAGATCCGTTATTGTGGTGGAGATCACGTTGTGTGGTGAGTCACACAGCTCGGTGCAGTGCGGCCCGGGACTTTTCGGGGCGTACCCGTGATCCGGCGAGTCGGTATGCCCGCCATCTACATCAGGAGGTAACGATGACACGCAGCGATGTTGCGGAACTGCGCTACGCGGTCGGCCAACTCCGGCAATCGATCGGCGCACTGCGGTCCAACTATGGCGACGCGGCCACCATCCGCCGCCTGGAGAACGATCTCGAGCGGTTGGTCATCGACGCCGAGGATTTCGAACAGGCACCCCCGCCCGAACTGGCCGTCCCCCGCCGCTCCGACCCGATCTACGTCCCCGACAGCAAATCGGACGAAGCAGCCTGGATGGGCGCCCAAGACGAAGGTCTGGGCTTCCACTCCCGCCCCAGAACGAAGTAGAGCCTGAGACCAACGGCGCGGCGCCCTGAACCCAGGGTCGCCGCGCCGCCTCATGCCCACGACCCCGAACGGGCAGTCCTGCTACGCCCCTAAAACAACCTCAAGCCCGATGCCGCCCCAACCGCCGAGTCCGCGACCCATGAAACCGAGCCCCGCGCGGAACCTCGACCGGCTCGGCCACCTCCGCCGACTCGAACAGCGCCGCGATCCCGTGATCGTGCCCCAACGCGATCGCCTCGAGCCCGTACCGCCCGCCGGTCCGACCCAGCTCGTGCAGCATCGTGGTCATGATCCGCAGCCCGGTAGCCCCCACCGGATGCCCGAGCGCGATATCGGACCCGTTCACATTCAACCGATCCAGCGGGTCCAACTCCCATTCGGTGGCAAGCGCCAGCACTTCCACCGCATACCCCTCGTTGATCTCGAGCAAATCGATCTCATCCAGCGAGCACCCGGTCCGCCCGAGCAGCTTCGACACCGCGGGCGCCGCCCCGAGTCCGGGTCCTTCGCTGTCACACCCGGCCGCCGCCCACCCGGCGAGAAACGCCATCGGCGTCAATCCCAACTCATCGAGCCGATCCTCAGCCACGACCAGGCACGCCGATGCCCCGAGTCGATGCGAACTCATGTTCCCCACGGTCACCACCCCATCGGCGAGCAGCGGCCGCAACCCCGCGAGAGTGTGGGTCGACAGATCGTCGCGCACCCCTTCATCACGCGTGATCTGGTGCGCGCCATAACCGGCGCCGACCCCGACGACCTCAGCCGCGAACGCACCCTGCCGCCAGGCGCGCGCGGCCTTGCGATGACTGGCGACCGCGAACTCGTCAGCGGCACTGCGGTCGATGCCGTAGTAGTGCGCCAACCGCTCCGCGTTGTGCAATCCCGCGGTCCCACCGGGCAGCCCCGCCGCGGCCGACGCGCACTCCACCCCACCCGCGACCACCACATCGGCGGCACCGGTCTGCACCATCATCGCCGCGGTGATCACCGCCTGCAGTCCACTGCCGCCGTGCTTGTCGGTCACGAAACCTGGTACCGCGAAAGGCAATCCGGCTCCGCGCGCAGCCAGCGATCCCACTGCGGGAGCATCGGAGAGGACGCCGTCGAGACAAGCCATGGCCACGTCGTCGATCCGCAACGGATCGATGCCCGACCGTTGGATCACCGCCGATAAGACCGTGGTCGCCAACCACTCGGCCGGCATCCCCGACAGCGCACCGCCTTCGACGCCGCTGGGCGTTCGGACAGGTGCCACGATCGCGGCTCTTCTCATTGCGCGTCACGCTCCTCTCCCCGGTGCGGGGAACTGTTGACCTAGGCCACCACAGGTTTGTTGCACCGGCATGACGGCCCGTCACGGCCGTCACCGCTGTGATCGAGATCACCGCCATGCCCGCGTACCGAGTGCGTGAGACCCACCGCGAGCGGCCCGAACACAGGCGTATGGTGCTCCACATCACAATCCATCGCGGCGGGTAATGATCACTGCCGCAATCGAAGATCAGCGAGGCATCCACCGTGAGTGCCGCACCGACCACCACTCCCGCCACGGGCACCGGCGTCTTCAGCAGAACGCGCGCCCGGATCTCCGCACGCACCCTGCGCACCGACCGCTGGTGGCTGCCCCCACTGTTCACCGCCCTCGGTCTCGGCGCGTTCGTCACCTACGCGACGATCAGATCCTTTGTGCGCACGGCCTATTGGGTGCCGGAGTTCCACTATCTGACCCCGTTCTACTCGCCGTGTCTGAGCGAGTCGTGCGTGCCGGGGTCGGCGCACTTCGGCACCCCGTTCCCCGAGTTGCCGATGTGGATCCCGCTGGGGTTCGTGGTGCTGCCGTTCCTGCTCGGCTTCCGGCTGACCTGCTACTACTACCGCAAGGCCTACTACCGCTCGGTGTGGCTGTCCCCGCCCGCCTGCGCGGTGGCCGAGCCGCACGCGCGGTACACCGGTGAGTCGCGGTTGCCGTTGATCATCCAGAACTCGCACCGCTATTTCTTCTATGTGGCGCTGGTGGTTTCGCTGGTCAACACCTATGACGCGGTCACCGCATTCCACGGCAGCAGTGGCGGTTTCGGTTTCGGCTTGGGCAACATCGTGCTGTTGGTGAACGTGATCCTGCTGTGGGCGTACACGCTGTCGTGCCATTCGTGCAGGCACATCGTGGGCGGCAAGCTGAAGAACTTCTCCGCCCACCCGGTGCGGTACTGGTACTGGACCCAGATCTCCAAGCTGAACACCCGCCATATGGCGCTGGCCTGGACCACGCTGGGCACCCTCGTGCTGACCGACTTCTACGTGATGTTGGTGGCCAGCCACACCATTTCGGACCTGCGGTTCGTCAACTGACACCGCGACAATGCGAGGAGTTCGGAACGCAATGCCAGAGGTAGAACGGCACGACTACGACGTGGTAGTGATCGGTGCGGGCGGCGCGGGTCTGCGCGCGGTGATCGAGGCTCGCGAACAAGGACTTTCGGTCGCGGTGGTGTGTAAGTCGTTATTCGGCAAGGCACATACGGTGATGGCCGAGGGTGGTTGCGCGGCGTCGATGGGCAACGCCAACGAGAAGGACAACTGGCAGACGCACTTCAAAGACACCATGCGCGGCGGCAAGTTCCTCAACAACTGGCGGATGGCCGAACTGCACGCGCAGGAGGCCGCCGACCGGGTGTGGGAGCTGGAAACCTATGGGGCACTGTTCGATCGAACACCTGATGGCCGGATCAGTCAGCGCAATTTCGGTGGGCACACGTATCCGCGCCTGGCGCATGTCGGCGACCGGACCGGGCTGGAACTGATCCGCACGATGCAGCAGAAGATCGTGTCGCTGCAGCAGGAGGATTACGCGGAGACCGGTGATTACGAGGCCAGGATCAAGGTCTTCGCCGAGTGCACGATCACCGAATTGCTCACTGACGCAGGCGCTATCGCCGGCGCGTTCGGGTACTGGCGTGAGTCCGGCGGGTTCGTGCTGTTCTCCGCACCGGCGGTGGTGTTGGCTACCGGCGGCATCGGCAAGTCGTACAAGGTCACGTCGAATTCGTGGGAGTACACCGGCGACGGCCACGCGCTCGCCCTTCGCTGCGGCGCGACGCTGATCAATATGGAGTTCCTGCAGTTCCACCCCACCGGCATGGTCTGGCCGCCCAGCGTGAAGGGCATCCTCGTCACCGAGGGCGTGCGCGGTGACGGTGGGGTGCTGAAGAACTCCGAGGGCAAGCGGTTCATGTTCGACTACATCCCGCCGGTGTTCAAGGGCCAGTACGCCGAAACCGAGGAAGAAGCCGATCAGTGGTTGCGCGACAACGACTCTGCGCGCCGCACCCCTGATCTACTCCCCCGTGACGAGGTCGCCAGGGCGATCAACGAGGAGGTCAAGGCCGGGCGCGGCACCGAGCACGGCGGCGTCTACCTCGACATCGCGTCCCGGATGCCCGCCGACGAGATCGTGCGCAGGCTGCCGTCGATGCACCATCAGTTCAAGGAACTGGCCGATGTCGACATCACGGCCGAGCCGATGGAAGTCGGGCCGACCTGCCACTACGTGATGGGCGGGATCGAGGTGAACCCCGACACCGGGGCGGCGCTGGTACCCGGATTGTTCGCTGCCGGTGAGTGTTCCGGTGGCATGCACGGTTCGAACCGGCTGGGCGGGAACTCGCTGTCGGATCTGTTGGTGTTCGGTCGGCGGGCGGGGTTGGGTGCTTCGGCCTATGTCCAGCAGTTGGTCACCAAGCCGGTGCCGGCGGAGTCCGATGTCGACAAGGCGGTGAATGTCGCACTGGCACCGTTCGATTCGTCGGCGCACAGTCGCAGCGAGAACCCGTACACCCTGCATTCGGAGCTGCAGCAAACGATGAACGACCTGGTCGGCATCATCCGCAAAGAGCACGAGGTACGCGAGGCGATCGACAAGCTGAACGAGCTTCGAGCCAGGTACGCGAATGTGAAGGTGGAGGGCAAGCGGCCCTTCAACCCCGGCTGGCATCTCGCGCTGGATCTTGCCAACATGCTGCTGGTCAGCGAATGTGTCGCGCAGGCAGCGCTTTTGCGCACCGAGAGCCGTGGCGGCCACACGCGAGACGACCACCCCGGCATGAACCCGGACTGGCGCAACACCCTGCTGGTGTGTTCGGTGGATCCCGCGTCGACCGACGAGATCCCCAGCGTGACAGTGACTCCCGCCGATCAGTCGCCGATGCGCGACGACCTGCTCGCTTTGTTCGAACTGAGCGAGCTCGAAAAGTACTACACCGAGCAAGAATTGGCTGAGCACCCGGCAGTCGAGGGAAAGGCGTAACCATGGGATACGACGCCCGGTTCCGGGTCTGGCGCGGCGACATCGACGGCGGCAGTCTGCAGGATTACACGGTGGCGGTGAACGAGGGCGAGGTGGTGCTCGACATCATCCATCGCCTGCAAGCCACCCAGACCCCCGACCTCGCGGTGCGTTGGAATTGCAAAGCGGGCAAGTGCGGTTCGTGTTCGGCGGAGGTGAACGGGCGCCCGCGGCTGCTGTGCATGACGCGCATGTCGACGTTCACGCCCGACGACGTCATCACCGTCACCCCGATGCGCACGTTCCCGATCATCAAGGATCTGGTCACCGATGTCTCGTTCAACTACGAGAAGGCCAGGGAGATACCGTCTTTCGCGCCGCCGCCCGGTCTGGCGCCCGGCGACTATCGGATGAAGCAGATCGACGTGGAGCGGTCGCAGGAGTTCCGCAAGTGCATCGAGTGCTTCCTGTGTCAGGACACCTGTCACGTGGTGCGCGATCACGAGGAGAACAAGCCTGCCTTCGCGGGCCCGCGCTACCTGATGCGCATCACCGAACTCGAGATGCACCCGTTGGACACCCGTGATCGGCGCGAAATGGCGCAGGAAGAAGCGGGTTTGGGTTATTGCAATATCACCAAATGCTGCACGGACGTGTGTCCCGAGCACATCAAGATCACCGATAACGCGTTGATTCCGCTGAAGGAACGGGTCGTGGATCGCAAATACGATCCGGTTGTCTGGTTGGGCAATAAATTGTTCCGGCGATGACGAACTGATGACGCTGCGGGGTTGCGAAAACCCCGCAGCGTCCACTGTTTACAACACAGCTACAGTCCCCATCGCGACTGATCCGACCAGTAATCCGATGAACAGCGCCGACAGCAACGAGCTGGTGAGTACGAAGATTCCGACCGCCGATACCGCGAAAAGCAGGATCACGATCAGGCGTTCCACCCCGTCCTCAGGCGCCAGCCTCCGGTACCGGGGTGGCATCTTCTTCAACCCTCGGTCCATATACCTGGGCTACCCGTCCGACACCGCACCAAACCTCGCCCTATGCCGAAAGTTTATCGTCGCGTGATCTACGGCCGGTCGAACTCACCATCGTGCACGCCCGCGGTGAAAGCGGTCCATTCGCTCGGCGTGAAAATCAGCACCGGCCCGTCGGGGTTCTTGCTGTCTCGCAGTGCCACATGACCTTCCGCGAGCATCGCGACCTCCACGCTGCCGTCGTCGGCGCCCGCACGCTGCCAGGTGGCGTCGCTGGTGTCGATGTCGCGCTTCGTGTTCACGCGAAACCGCCCGCGTCGATACCGCGGGTGAACGCGTCCCAGCTGGCGCCGTCGAAGACCAGGGCAGGCCCGCCGGGATTCTTGCTGTCGCGCACGCCGACTTGCCCGCCGTACAGGAAGGCAACTTCGACGCAATCCTTGCCCGCGCCACTACGAGTGCTCTTGAACCAGTGTGCGTCGACGAGATCGAAACTCATGCCACATACTCCTTCGCGACCTGCCGCAGCAGGTTTCTACTCGGTTGGATATCCAGCGAATCACGCTGGAGGCAAACATGTGCCCGCTCGTACCTTCGAACATCGCTGCGTCGTTCCAGGTAGAGGTCGCCGGTGAAGCCTTCGGCGTACACCACCGGAGGTTCGACCGGTTGCCCCTTGCTGTCGGTACCGAACTCGAGAACCGTGAAAGGTCCCGTGGAGACTCCGAGCGGCACGCCGGCGGCAAACGGCAGGATGCGCACTGCCACATTACTTCGAGTACTCGCATCGGCGAGGTGTCGCAACTGCGCAGCCATCACCTTCGCATCACCGACGACGCTGCGCAATACCGATTCGTGCAGCACCACATCGATCTCGGCGGGGGAATGCTTGCGGGTGATCAAGGCCTGACGTTGCAGACGCAGCGCTACCCGGCGGTCGACCTCATCGGTCGAATCTTGTGGGAAGCCAAGATGATTCAACGCCCTCGCGTATTCCGCGGTCTGCAGCAGGCCGGGAATCAGCTCGGATTGGTAGGCGCGAAGTCGGTGCGCCGAAGCCTCCAAACCCACGTAGACATCGAAATTCTCGGGGATCAGATCGCCGTAGGCGTGCCACCAGCTCTTGACAGCGGCCTGCTGCGCCAGCCCGGTGAGTCCCTCGGCGAGATGGTCGGGAATGCCGTAGATGCGGCACAGTTCGTGGATATCGATGGTTCTGATCCGGTCGGCCTGACCCTTTTCCAGGCGCTGCAGGGTGCTGGCACCCCACTCCATCAGCCGGGCCGCCTCGGCGATCGTGAGCCCGGCCTGCGTGCGCCAATCGCGCAGGTACCGGCCTAATTGTCGGCGCGGCAACGTCGAGGAGACCCCCGACGTTTCCGTTCCGATCGATGCATTGACAGCCACTGCCCCACTCCTGCCCGTGTTCGCACGCCCGCCATCCGCTCCCAGCCCCGAATCGACGGTGGAATTCGTCCACTATGGGGAATCCTGCTCTCCCCCTTGGATGTTGTGCTGGGAATTCGCGGAAATCTCGAATCCTGGGCGTGTACTGACCGTTAGCCCGGCGTTTGCGTGCTGTGCTGGGCGTATGCAACTGAGCGAGCTGAACATGCATATCGCTGCTGCACTGCTGAGTTGCGGCAGCGATCCGGGGCCGATGGAACCCGAACAAGCCCATGCCGCAATGCAATTGCATCTGGACTGCACCGTCGACGAGTGTCGGGTGCGCAGGCGCGCGCGCAAGACGCTGGTCGAAGCGGGGCGCTGCGTGTTGGACGAGCGCGCCACGCGTTAGTGGTGTCGGTGATCGGTGATCGGGTCGCGCGGGCCGAATTTGGGTTTGCGGGCCTGCCCGCTCAGCGCCAGCAGCCGCACCGCGCGGTAGCGGTGGGGTTGTAGCGGACGCAGGTATTCGACCATCGCGTCGTCGTCGATCGGGTGGCCCAGCAGGGTCCAGCCCACCACGGCGGCCAGGTGGTAGTCGCCGACCGACAGCGCATCGGCATCGCCGAAGGCGCGCTGTGCGGTTTCCGCGACGGTCCACACGCCGATGCCGGGCAGGCTGCGCAGGCGTTGCGCGGCTTCGGCCGGGTGCAGTGCGGCGGTGCGTTCGATCGAATCCGCGACTCGCGCCGCGCGCACGATGGTCTGGGCGCGCTGCGGGCCGACATTGGCTCGGTGGTACTTCCAGGACGGAATCAACCGCCAGGTCTCGGCGTCGGGCGGCACCATCAGGCCCTGCGGTGCGGGTCCCGGCGCCTTCGTGCCGAACTCGCGGACCAGCGTGCGCCACGACGCCCAGGACGCCTTCGTGTGCACTTTCTGTTCGAGGATGGCGGGGATCAGCGACTCGAGCACCCGGCCGGTTTTCAACATGCGCAGGCCGGGGACGGTGCGGTGCGCTTCTTTGATCTTGGGGTGCTGCGGGGTGAAGTCGTCGAGGTCTTCTTCGAGGCAGAGCATGGTTTCCAGACCCGCGAGAAACTCCTCGGCGCCGGGGCCCCACGCGCGGGCGGTGGCGCCGTAGCGGCCGTCCTGGGTGAGGCGGAAGGTGACCTCGCCGGTGCGCATCCGGGAGGCGTGCCAGCGGGCGCCGTCGGGGGTGACGTGGTGGCAGGGGTCGGCGGCGCCTCTGCGCAGGGGGGAGACGGTGATGTCTACATCGAAGGGCCTGGTCGATCGGACTGTTCTGGACAGACCGGCCACGGCCAGGTCGGGGTCCAGGGTCTCGGGCATTGGTTCATTGTGCGCCTGTGAGCTGGGTCAATCCACGGCGCGGTCCAGTAGGTATCTGGCCAGGTGTACGCCCTGGGTGTTCGCGAGGTGTGCCGCTTGGGTTCGGCAGGAGAAGCCGTCTGCTAGGAAGATGGTGTTCGGGGGCGCGTTGCGTAGGGCTGGGAGCAGGGCGTTTTCGGCAACCGCTTTCGAGACGTCGTAGTGGCCTTTTTGCATGCCGAAGTTGCCTGCCAGGCCGCAGCAGCCTGCTAGTTCTTCGATGGTGACGCCCATTGCGGTGAGAATTTCGCGGTCGGCTTCGAAGCCGCCGACGGCGTGCTGGTGGCAGTGGGGTTGGACGATGACCGTGTCGTTCGGGCGGTGGGGTGGGTGCCAGTCGGGGTGGGCCGTGAGGAATTCGGCGAGGGTTTTGACGGCGGCGGCTACCTGGTGGGCTCGGGGGTCGTTGGGGAGCAGTTCTGGGAGGTCGGCTTTGAGGGTGGCTGTGCAGGAGGGTTCCAGGCCGACGATGACGCCGCCTGCTGCTACGTGGTCGGTGAGGGCATCGAGGGTGGCTTTCAGGCGGGTGCGGGCGCCGTCCAGTTGGCCGGTGCTGATCCAGGTGAGGCCGCAGCAGACTCGTGATTTGGGGATGGTGACTGTGTAGCCGAGTCGTTCGATGAGTTGGGTTGCGGCTCGGGCGTTTTCGGGGTCGTAGGCGTCGGTGAAGGTATCTGTCCACAGCATTACTTCGCGTGGCCCTGTGTGCTTGGTCCAGTTGCGTCGCAGGGGTTTCGATGCGAGTGGGGGTACATCTCTGCGGGGGTCGATTCCTGCCAGGCGCATGCCTGCTCGGCGGAGGTTCGGGCGGGCGGTGAGGGCGTTGGCCAGGCGGGGGAAGCGTTGGGCGATGGCCAGCCAGCGTGGGAGTTGGCCCAGGACATAGTGATCCAGGGGTCTTGGGCGGTTTTTGTAGCGGCGGTACAGTGCCTCGGATTTGTAGGTGGCCATGTCGACGCCTGCGGGGCAGTCGGAGGCGCAGGCTTTGCAGGACAGGCACAGGTCCAGGGATTGTTCGACTGCTGGTGCGCGCCAATCGAGTTCGCCGCGGACTACCTCCTGGAGGACTCTGGCGCGGGCTCGGGTGGTGTCCTTTTCGTCCGAGGTGGCCAGGTAGGAGGGGCACATGAAGCCGCCGTCTTTGCGAGTGTCCGCGCGGCACTTGGCGATTCCTACACATCTGTGCACAGCTGTGGATAGATCGCCGTTGTCTGTGGATAGGGCGAAGCCTGTGCCTGCGACGGGCTGTAGTCCTGCTACTCGGAGGTCGGCGTCGACGGGGTTCGGGGCGACGAGGATGCCTGGGTTGAGGATGTTGTCGGGGTCGAAGAGGGATTTGAAGCCTGCGAAGGCGGCGCGGGCTGCTGGGGTGTACATGAGTTCTAGGAGTTCGGACCTCGCACGGCCGTCGCCGTGTTCGCCTGATAGTGAGCCACCGTGTCGCACAACCAGTTCCGTGGCGTCTACTAGGAACTCGCGGAAGCGTTGCGGGGCATTGGCGATCGGGAAGTCGAGGCGGACGTGGATGCAGCCGTCGCCTAGGTGGCCGTAGAGCAGGCCGGTGAGGTTGTATTCGGTTGTGAGGTCTGCGAATTCGCGGAGGTAGGGGCCGAGGTTTTGCGGGGGAACTGCGGCGTCTTCCCAGCCTGGCCACGCCGGGTTGCCGTCGGGGGTGCGGCCTGCCAGGCCTGCTCCGTCGGCTCGGATTCGCCAGAGTGCCGCTGTGGCGACGGGATCGGTGACTATGCGGTGGTCGTCGGCGTTGGTTTCTCGGCATAGTTGGCGGGCTAGGGCTTCGGCCTCGGCGGGGCTGGCGCCCGCGGTTTCGACGAATAGCCAGCCTCGCCCCTTCGGGAGGTCGGGGACGGTTCCTCGGTGTGCGCGGACTACGTCTACCAGGCCTGCGTCGATGCCTTCGACTGCGATGGGGGCGCAGAGGGTTACTGCGGCGATATCGTCTGCGGCAGTGGCGATGTCGGGGTATCCGATCACTGTCAGCACTGTTGCCGCGGGCGTTGGGGTGAGCGTTAGTGTCGCTTCCAGAAGTAGTCCACAGGTTCCCTCGGAGCCGACGAATGCCTTCGCTGCGGATGAACCTCGTTCTGGCAGAAGGTGTTCGGGGTTGTAGCCGGAGGCTTGGCGGTCGAATCTGCCCATCTCGGTGCGCAACACTGCCAGGTTTCTGGTGGTGAAACTTGCCAGGCCTGGCACGGCGGTCAGGTCGGTGCCGAGGGTTCTGTGTGTGCCGGTGCCGTCGAGGATGCGCAGCTCGCGGACAGTGTCGGAGGTGCGGCCCCAGGCCAGGGCGTGGGGGCCGCAGGCGTTGTTGCCGATCATTCCGCCCAGGGTGCAGCGAGCCTGGGTTGATGGGTCCGGGCCCAGTCTGAGTCCGTTCGGGCGTAGCCGGCGTTGCAGATCCGACAGGACTACGCCCGGCTGCACGGTGGCCGTTCGCGCCTCGACGTCGACGGCTCGGACTGTGTTCATGTGCCTGCTGAAATCCAGCACGATGCCTGGTCCGATGGCATTTCCCGCCACCGAGGTGCCTGCGCCTCGCGCCGTGAGGGGCAGGCCGTTCTCGCGGGCGAATTGGACCGTTTCGGCGACGTCGTCATCGCCGCGGGGGAACACCACCATGGCGGGTTTTACGCGGTAGTTGGAGGCGTCGGAGGAGTACTCGACGCGTCTGCGGATCGAGGCGTCGACCGGGCAGCCGACGCGGGTGCGCAGGGCATCGGCCAGCTTGTCCGCGCTCCGGTCGTCGTCCACGCGACCAGCCTATTCGGGAGTCGAGGCTCCGCCCTCCGGCTGTCGATCCGACCTGGCGATCAGCCAGGATGCGGCGGCCGATTTCGCCGTACACGGGACCGGAGTGCCCGCGGAAAGGATTTGCGGTCAACCTTTGTTGAGGTTCTAGTGTCGGTGGGCAGGAGTTCAATGGGTGGGGAACCGCGAGGAGAGTGGCAGTGAGTATCGAATCCGTGGCGTACAGCCAGATGTACCGGCGCATGAACGCGCCGGACGAGCAGCGACCGTTCAGCACCGTCACCGCGCGCCGCATCCTGCGGTTCGCGCAGGGGCACCGGCGGCGGATCGTCGGCTTCCTGCTGCTCAGCGTGTTGGCCGCGGTGCTCGGCGTGGCGACGCCGGTGCTGGCCGGACGCGTGGTCAACGGCATCGTCGACGGCGCCGCGGCTCGCACCGTGGTGTTGCTAGCTCTGGCCATCGCCGGGCTTGCCATTGCCGACGCGGCTTTGGGCATCGCCATCCGGTGGCTGTCGGCGCGCATCGGTGAGGGGCTGATCCTTGACCTGCGCACCGCCGTGTTCGATCACGTACAGAAGATGCCCGTCGCGTTCTTCACCCGCACCCGCACCGGCGCGCTGGTCAGCCGCCTGAACAGCGACGTGATCGGCGCCCAGCGCGCGTTCAGCGACACCCTCTCCGGTGTGATCACCAACCTCGTCACCCTGCTGCTCACCCTGGCGGTGATGCTCAGCATTTCCTGGCAGATCACCCTGCTCGCGCTGGTCCTCCTGCCCGTGTTCGTCATCCCGGCCCGGCGCGCCGGCAACAAACTCGCCGCCATGCAGCGCGAAGCCGCCCAGCTCAACGCCGCCATGAGCACCCAGATGACCGAACGTTTCTCCGCGCCCGGCGCCACCCTGGTGAAGCTGTTCGGCAGGCCGGCGCAGGAGTCGTCGGAGTTCGCCGTGCGCGCCACCCGCGTGCGGGACATCGGCGTGCGCACCGCCATGCTGCAGACCACCTTCGTCACCTCGCTCACCCTGGTTTCCGCGCTGGCACTGGCCTTGGTCTACGGCCTCGGTGGCTGGTACGCGCTGAAGGGCAGCCTCGACGCGGGGTCGGTCGTGGCGCTGTCGCTGCTGCTCACCCGCCTGTACACCCCCCTGACCGCGCTGGCCAGCGCCCGCCTGGAGATCATGTCCGCGCTGGTGAGCTTCGAGCGCGTGTTCGAGGTCCTGGACCTGAAGCCGCTGATCGAAGACGCACCGCACGCGGTGGATGTGCCCGACGGTCCGGTCGCGGTGGAACTGGACGGCGTGAACTTCGGTTACCCGTCGGCCGACAAGGTCTCGCTCGCCTCCCTGGAAGACGTCGCGACCCTGGACAGCCGCGGCGGCGTCGAGGTGCTGCACGAGGTGTCCCTGCGTGCCGAACCCGGCCAACTCATCGCCCTGGTCGGCTCCTCCGGTGCGGGCAAATCCACTATCGCCCAACTGGTTTCGCGCCTGTACGACGTCGACTCCGGCGCCGTCCGCCTCAACGGCTCCGACGTGCGCGACCTCACCACCGAATCCATCCAACGCACCGTCGGCCTGGTCACCCAGGACGGCCACCTGTTCCACGACACCATCCGCGCCAACCTCCTGCTGGCCCGCCCCGAAGCCACCGAACCCGAACTCTGGGACGCCCTGCACCGCGCCCGCCTCGGCGACCTCATCTCCACCCTCACCGACGGCCTCGACACGGTAGTCGGCGAACGCGGCTACCGCCTCTCCGGCGGCGAACGCCAACGCCTCACCATCGCCCGCCTCCTGCTCAAACAACCCCGAGTGGTCATCCTCGACGAAGCAACCGCCTCCCTGGACTCCACCTCGGAAGCAGCAGTCCAAGCCGCCCTGGCCGAAGCCCTCACCGGCCGCACCGCCCTGGTCATCGCCCACCGCCTGTCCACAATCCGAGCCGCCGACCAAATCCTGGTCCTGGAAGCCGGCCGAATCATCGAACGGGGAACCCACACCACCCTGCTGAACGCCGACGGCCGCTACGCCGAGCTCTACCGAACCCAATTCGCCGAAGACCCCACCACCCCGATCACCCCAGCCATCGCCTGAACCTGGCCGCCATCCCTGGGTGTTCTCGGCGCGCCTCCGCCGATGGACTGACCGGAGGGTGCGACGAAGGAGTGCCCGTAGGGAGGGAAGAGGCGGAGTCAAGCGCCGAGAACCGCGGCACCAGCCGCAAATAAACACAGTGTTCTCGGCGCGCCTCCGCCGATGGACTGACCGAAGGGTGCGACGAAGGAGTGCCCGTAGGGAGGGAAGAGGCGGGGTCAAGCGCCGAGAACCGCGGCGCCAGCCGCTAATAGACACAGCCCTGTTCTCGGCGCGCGCGCTCTACCCACACTGCGGCACCACCCCAACTGAATCAGAACTCGTTGGCTACACCGATCACGGTTCGGCCCGAGTGGGTGCCGTCCTTGATGGATTGCAGGACGGTGCCCACTTCGGTGATCGGGGTGAACGACTCGATCGTCGAAAGGTGTTGTGGCCGCAGCTCTTTGCCCAGTGCTGTCCACAACGTGCGACGCTTTTCGATCGGGAGCTGGACCGAATCGATGCCGAGCAGGCTGACGCCGCGGAGGATGAAAGGCAGGACGGTGGTGGGTACGTCGGCGCCGCCGGTGAGGCCGCTGGCGGCCACCGCGCCGCCGTAGCCGATGGCGCTGAGGACGTAGGCCAGCGAGGAGCCGCCGACGCTGTCCACCGCAGCAGCCCAGTTGGCCTTGTTCAGCGGGCGGGGCTTGGCGTCGGGGACGAGAGGCAGGCGGCCGATGACTTCGTTGGCGCCCAGTTCGGCGAGTAGGTCGCCCGCGTCGGTTTTGCCGGTGGAGGCGATGACTTCGTAGCCGAGGCCGGAGAGGATGTCGATGGCGACCGTGCCCACACCGCCGGTCGCGCCGGTGACCAGGACCGCGCCGTCGTCGGGGGTGAGGCCGTGGTCGAGCAGGGCCTGCACGCTCATGGCGGCGGTGAAGCCGGCGGTGCCGATGGTGGCCGCGTCGCGGGTGTCGAGGCCGTCGAGCTTCACGACCCAGTCGGCGGGGACCCTGGTGTACTCGGCGAAGCCGCCGTTGCGGGAGACGCCCAGTTCGTAGCCGTGGGCGATGACCTGGTCGCCGGGGGCGAAGTCGTCGGAATCGGAGGCGATGACCTCGCCGGTGATGTCGATTCCGGGCACGATCGGGTAGTTGCGCACCACCCCGCCGCGGGGCGTAATCGCCAGCAGGTCTTTGTAATTCGCGCTCGAGTAGTGGACTTCGATCGTCACGTCCCCGGTGCCGAGGAAGTCATCCCCCACCGTCTCGCGGGCGAGCACGATCCCGCCGTCAGCTTCCCTGGCCACCATCGCTGAGAACTCCATGCAGCCGAGCATAGGTTCAACGGGCGCCTCCGGGCGGTCACCCGCCCGATAAGGCGCAACCAGCTGGTCAGTTGATCACCACGCGCTGGTGGCGGAGGCCTCTCGGGCGATGCTTGCGTCAGAGCGTGGTGATCAGGTGTCCAGCAGTTCCAGGCGGACGCCGAGGAGGCGGACGGGGCGGTCCAGGTCGAAGCGGGCGATGATGTCGAGGGCGGTGGCGACGATGGTGGGGATGTCGTCGGTGGGGGCGGGGAGTTTTTGTTGTTTGCTGCGGGTGTAGAAGGTTTTGGTGCGGACGGTGACCGCTACTCGGGTGCTGATTCGGTGGTGTTCGCGGACTTCCTCGGCGACTTCGGTGGCCAGGCGTGCTACTTCGCGGTGGATTTCTTCGGGGTCGGTGAGGTCGTGGGGGAAGGTCTCGGATTTGCTGCGGCCCACGGGAGTTCGTGGGGTGGTGGAGAGTTCGGTGTCGCCTTTGCCGTGGCCCAGGACCCGCAGGTAGGGGCCGGTGTTGGGGCCGAATTCGGCGGCTAGGCGGTCGGGGTCGGCGGCCATGAGGTCGGCGACGGTGGTGATGTCGAGGTCGGCCATGCGTTTAGCGATTCGGGTGCCAACGCCCCAGAGGGCGTCGGTGGGGCGGGGGCCCATGAGTTCGGCCCAGTTGGTGGCGGTGAGTTCGAAAATGCCGGTGGCTGCGCCTTTTTCGTGTTCGGGAACGGCTGCGGTCTTGCCGGTGGACTTGGCGAAGCCGGTGGCCAGCTTGGCTGTGAGCTTGTTGTCGCCGATGCCGACCGCGCAGGTGAGGCCGAGTTCGATGATGGCGGTGCGGATTTCGGCGGCCAGGTGCCAGGGGTCGTCGTCGGTGGCGACGAAGGCTTCGTCCATCCCCCATACCTCGACCGCGCCTGCCACCCGGCCCAGTGTGGCCATGATTTCCTCGGAGGCGACCTCATACGCGGCCATGTCGACGGGTAGGAAGACGCCGTCGGGGCACTTGCGCTGCGCCATCTTCAACGCCATGCCCGCCCGCACGCCATAGGCTCTGGCGGGATAGGAAGCGCAGGTCACGACCTTGCGGGGCTGTGCGGGGTCGCCTTCGCCGCCGACGATGACCGGTTGGCCGCGCAGCTCGGGACGGCGTCGGAATTCCACCGCCGCCTGGAACTGGTCGAGGTCCACATGCAGGAGCCACCGGGGCACTGTTCCGTCATACCTCATCGCGGCCACAATTCGGGTCGCCTCTTGCGCAACCACCGAAACAGAACTAAATTCTGTACATGAAGATCCGAGATCGGTTGTTGCTCGCCGCGGAGCGACAGTTCGCCGAACACGGTGTCCTCGATGCCACCTTGAACGACATCCGCGCCGCCGCCGAAGCCAGCGTCGGGGCGCTCTACCACCACTTTCCCGACAAGGCCGATCTCTACCGGCAGGTCTGGGTGAACGCGCTCACCGACTATCAGCAGCACTTCTGGGATGCCGTGGCCGACAGTGTCGACGCGCACGCGGGCGTCGTCGCCGGAGTGCAGGCCCACCTGCGCTGGGTGCAGGAAAATCAGTACCGCGCAACGATTCTCACTATCGCGAGGCCGCCCGGCGTGCGCGAGAGTGAGCGCAATGTGGAGTTCTTCACCGCGGTCCGGCGCTGGTGGCGGACCCACGCGGGGTACGGCACGGTGCGCGACCTCGAGCTCGACCTGGTCTACGCGCTGTGGCTGGGTGCGGCACAGGAATACTCGCGACAGTGGCTTGGTGGCAATATCCGTACCGCGCCAACCGATGTCGCCGCCGAACTCGCCGCCGCCGCGTGGGCGACACTGCGGGCCGACGGCACCGAATAGACACCATGCAGGACAACGCAACTCACGCAGGGCACGCAACTCGAAGAACGGAACACCCGATGCCGACCGAAGCCTCCACCCTCGACCTCGACCTGGCGCGCCAGGTGCTCGCCGCGCAACCGTTCGCCCGTCTGGTCGGCACCGACCTCATCGAATTCGGTGACGGGGCAGCCACTCTCGTGATCGACATCCAGCCCGAGCACGGCCAGCAGTTCGGCTTCGTGCACGGCGGGGTGCTCGCCTACGCCGCCGACAACGCGCTCACCTTCGCCGCGGGCACGGTCCTGGGACCCAATGTGTTGACCGGCGGTTTCACCATCACCTACTTGCGCCCCGCCCAGGGTGAACGTCTGCGCGTGCACGCCACGGTTCTCGGCGCCACCCGTCGTCAGGCCGTCACCCACTGCGACGTCTACGCCGAAACCGAAGGTGAAGAGCCGATTCTGTGCGCGGTCGCGCAGGGGACGACCCGGCGGGTGGAACAGGAGCTCGGACGCGACGAGCCCGAGGATCTCGCCGAGGAGGAACTCGACGAGACCGACGACGAGGGCGACGAACCGACCGACGAACCCGAGACCGAGCCCGCCGAGGAACCGGCGACCGACCAGTTCGCAGCGATCACCCCGAACAAAGCCGTCGGCGCCCAGGCCTGGTCCATGGTCGCCGCGGAGTAGGAGTCCGTGGGAGCGTCGTCCTCCGATGTGCTGATGGCCGGGAAGCCCTGATGAGACCGGCGTAATCACGCACTTCGGCTCGTTTCGATCAGATATCTGACTGGGGAGACGCGAAGTACGTGATTATGCCGGTTCGTTGGGGCCGCGGACGAGAACGGGCCGCGCACAGGTGGCTGTGCGCGGCCCGTTGCCGGTTCGGTCAGGCGCTGACGGCGAGGTCTTGCCGTCGGCTGTCGGTCAGGCGCTGACGGCGAAGGTCTTGCCGTCGGCGGCGGGTTCGGCGATGGGTTCGATGGCGTAGGCCAGGATGTCAGCCACGTCGGCTACGGGGCGGACGTTCAGGGCGGCCAGGACTTCTGCCGGGACTTCGTCGAGGTCCGGTTCGTTGCGGGCCGGGATGAAGACGGTCTTCAGGCCTGCTCGTTGGGCGGCTAGGAGTTTCTGCTTCACGCCGCCGATCGGGAGGACACTGCCGTTGAGGGTGACCTCGCCGGTCATGCCGACGTCGCCGCGGACCGGGCGGCCGAGGGCCAGCGAGACCAGGGCCGTGACCATGGTGACGCCTGCCGACGGGCCGTCCTTGGGGACGGCTCCCGCGGGGAAGTGAATGTGCAGGTTGCGGTCCAGGACCTTGGGTTCGATGCCGATCTCCTCGAGGTGGGAGCGGACGTAGGTCAGGGCGATCTGGGCGGATTCCTTCATGACGTCGCCGAGTTGGCCGGTCAGGGTGAGGGAGCGTTCGCCTTCGGCGCCGTTGGCCTCGATGTACAGGACGTCGCCGCCCGCACCGGTCACCGCGAGGCCCGTTGCTACGCCGGGGACGGAGGTGCGCTCCATCGAGTCCGGGGTGAAGCGGGGGCGGCCGAGGTAGTCGGTGAGGTTGTCGATGTCGACGGTCAGACTTGTCGCCTGGCCGACCGGCTGTGGACCGGCCGCGATGTCGATGACGTTGTCGTACCCGAGTTCCGGGTCGTAACCCAGCACCGCGCCCTCGCCGAGCGAACCCTTGTCGACGAGCGGGGCACTCTTGTCGAGCGCCGAGTCCGCATGACCTGCGGCGCCGTTGCCCAGCCCGGTGTTGTCGCCGAGACCGGCCTTCTCGCCGAGCGTGGCGTCGTTCCCTGACCCGGTGCCCTCGACGGTGGCCGTCACCAGACGAGTTGCCGCCTTGCGCAAGGCTTTTGCGACCAGGCGCTCCATCTGACGCACCCCGGCCTCGCGGGTGTAGTTGGCCGCGATCTCGCGCAGTGCCGCGTCGGTGATCGAAACCTCTTCGGAGGTCAGGGCATTGCGTTCCAGTTGGCGGGGGATCAGGAAGTCGCGGGCGATGGCTACCTTGTCGGCTTCGGTGTAGCCGTCGACGGTGATGATCTCCATGCGGTCCAGCAGGGGGCCGGGGATGGTGTCCATGACGTTGGCGGTGGCGATGAACAGGACGTTGGACAGGTCGAGGTCCAGGTCGAGGTAGTGGTCGCGGAAGGTGTGGTTCTGGGCGGGGTCCAGGACCTCGAGCAGGGCGGCGGCGGGGTCGCCACGGAAGTCGGAGCCGACCTTGTCGATTTCGTCCAGCAGGACAACGGGATTCATCGAACCCGCTTCCTTCACCGCGCGCACGATCCGGCCGGGCAGCGCGCCGACGTAGGTGCGACGGTGGCCACGGATCTCGGCTTCGTCGCGCACGCCGCCCAGAGCCACGCGAACGAACTTGCGGCCCAGGGCTTTTGCGACGGATTCGCCCAGCGATGTCTTGCCGACTCCGGGCGGGCCGACCAGCACCAACACCGCGCCCGAACCACGTCCGCCGACCACCTCGAGACCGCGCGCGGCCCGACGTGAACGCACGGCCAGGTATTCGACCATGCGGTCCTTCACCTCGCCGAGGCCGTGGTGGTCGGCGTCGAGGACCGCGCGGGCGGCCGAAACATCGGTGCTGTCTTCAGTTTTCACCATCCACGGCAGGTCCAGGACCGTGTCGAGCCAGGTGCGGATCCAGCCGGTTTCCGGGCTCTGGTCGCTGGAGCGTTCCAACCGGCCGACCTCGCGCAACGCCTCGGCGCGCACGCTGTCGGGCAGGTCGGCGTTCTCCACGCGGGTGCGGTAGTCGTCGGCGCCGTCGGGTTCGTCTTCGCCCAGTTCCTTGCGGATGGCGTTGAGTTGCTGGCGCAGCAGGAACTCGCGCTGCGACTTCTCCATGCCGTCGCGGACGTCTTCGGAGATCTTGTCGGTGACCTCGACCTCGGCGATGTGGTCTTTGATCCACTCGAGCTGCCGGGTCAGCCGGTGCACCACGTCGGGGGTCTCCAGCAGCTCACGCTTCTGGTCGGCGGACAGGTACGGCGCGTAGCCGGCGGTGTCGGCGATGGCTTCCACGTCGTCGAGTTGGTTGACCACGTCGATGATCTGCCAGGCCTCACGCCGCTGCAGCACCGCCACGACCAGCTTCTTGTACTCCGCGGCCAGGTCGAGGGTCGCCTGATCGGGTTCCACGGCGTCGACCGGTTCGGCTTCCACCCACAGCGCCGCACCCGGCCCGGTCACCCCGTGCCCGATCCGCGCGCGCCGCTCGGCCTTCAACACCGCCGCCGGCGCTCCGCCGCGCATCCGCCCCACCTGCTCGATGGTGGCGACCACGCCGTACGACGCGTACCCCTGCACCAACCGCGGCGCGACCAATACGGCGCCTGTTTTACCCGCCACAGCGGCGTCGATCGCGGCCTGCGCGGACTCGTCCAGTTCGATGGGCACGACCATGCCCGGAAGCACGATCGGATCGGTCAGGAACAGCACCGGCAGGTTCTGAGCTGAAGACATATCGACCCTTCCAAAGTTGAGCTTTGCTGACTCAACATGGGTCACCGTGACTTTGTTCCTGCAGGTGCGCGGGTTCACTCAGGGCGAAACCGGGGCCGGAAAACACCTCGGCCTCCCCGCGGTGAACGCGAGGAGGCCGAGGTGGGTGGCCGCCTGGGTTGAGGGCCAGGTGGCCGGGTCTTACAGGTTCGAGGGACGGATCCGCTCGGTCGGGGGGTCGATCGTGCTGCGGGCGGGGGTGCCCGAGCTCAGGAAGCCCAGGACGGCGCCCGCGATGAGCAACAGCACGCCGAGGATGCCCAGGACGATCGGCAGGGTCTTGCCGAACAGGTCCAGCTTGTCCAGGCTTTCCTGGGTGACGGCCATCTGGGCGTCGATGGTGGCTTCGTCGAACACGATGTGCGACTTCAGCGCGGTGACGTCGACCTGGTTGGCGCTGCGGCCGTAGTACAGGTGGATCTTCTCGCCGCCCTTGAGGACCGCACCGGTGCGCGGCTCGACCCACAGGTCACGGGTGTTGGTGTAGAAGCGGGTCATGGTGACCGGGTCGGTGCCCTCGAGGCCCCACTTGGCGGCGGGCAGCGCGAGCTTGTTGGTGGGCGCGGCCACGACGTCCCACATGTTGGTCACCGGGATGGTCTGCCGGAAGTGGTAGACCGGCACACCGTTGATCTCCGACTCCTCGATGAAGTCGATGTCGTGGGTGGCGCGGGCGTTGAGGTCGAAGTACGGGTACGACTTCTTCTCGGTGCCGATCGGGAACCGGTACTGCAGGCCGCGACGCTGCGACTCGTCGGCCACCGAGGCGCCCGACTTGTCGACGGTGACCGCGATGGAACCGTTGGGCGAGGCGTCGATCGGCTGGCCGGTGACGCGGTCGAGGGTGACGCGGTCCACCGAGGCGGTGAGCAGCCCGGTGTCGCCGGTGCGGTCGTCACGACGCAGGGTCTGACCGGCCTGCACCGTCATCTCGTCGGAACCCGACGGCTCCTCGACGGTCAGGAAGCGCTGCGACACAACCGGCACGTTGGTGTCGACCTTGGCCGAACCCTCCGGCGAGGTGAGCGACTTCGAGTCCAGCACCAGGCTTTCCTCGCCGGGCACGCTCTTGGCGACCGTGGTGATGCGCAGGTCGAGCGGGGTCTTGGCGACCTTGCCGACCGTGTAGGTGGGGATCATGACAGCGGCCGCGAGCAGCAGCGCGCCGAGGCCGACGAGGATGCAGGCGATGAGCCTGCGCACGTTGCTCATCGCGAGCCGTACTGCACGTTGCCCAGCAGCGACGAGCCGGGGTCACCGGACTCCTCGGGCGCGGGGATCGAATTCTGTTGCGCGGCCGCGGTGATGCCGAAAACGGCGATCACCCCGAGAACCGCGCCGGCCAGCCCGCTGACCAGGCCGGGAACGGCAAACTTCATAGATCGAACTCCAATTGCGTGAAGACTCAAGCGACGGTGAAGAACCCGAGGGTCGGGGCGAACGAGCAGGTACGGTCACCGTCGGCGGTGGCCGTGGTGAGCGAGCCGGTGATCACGGCCGCGACCCGGCCCGCGCCGGTATCGGCGATCGCGGACAGGGTGGCCGGGCCGTCGGGGTTGATGCCCGCGGCGGTGGTGAGCGGCTGGGAGCCGGTGCGGCGGTTGTCGAGGTTGACCCACTGCACCGTCATCGGCGGATTCTGCACCAGGGTGGCGGTTTTGGTGCCAAGGGCGGTGAACACGAAACCGGTCTGGCCCGCGGCCGGTCCGGGCGGGGGCAGCACGGCCGGGCCGGGCACGGCGAGGGCGGTGCCCACAGAGTCCGACGTCGGGCCGATGCAGCCCTTGCCGATGGTCGGGTAGAGGAACTGCGCGATGCGCGGGCCGTCCGAGGGCGGCAGTTCGGGACCGCCGCCGCCGCTGCCGTCGAGGAAGGTGATGACCTTCTCCAAGGTGGCCTTGACCTGTGCGGGGATGCCCGGGGTTGCCAGCAGCACGCGCGCTTGAGCGAGGATGCCCGCCTGTGCGCCGTCGGCGATGGGGCTCGGCGCGGAAATCGCGCCTACGATCGTCGGTGCCAGCGCCGCGAGAGTCCCGGAGGGGACGTTCTCGGCGATGGCGGGAACGCTGGGCTGTGACACGGCAGGCCGCGGGGCAGCCATGGTGGGCGCGGGCGCCACGAGTGCCGCACCCGCCGCTAGTACGAGGGCAGACATTGCGGTCCGCGATGCTCGGGTGGTCAGCACTGGTCGGCCGTCCTTCGTTCGGTGGATAGATGAAGCAACCCGGAAAGGTCAGTGTTATCCCGGGTTTCAGATACTTTGGAGAGGTGACTACAGCGGACAGACGGTATGGGGGTCGTACGGTCGTCGCGCGCAAAGCCGAACGCCGACTGCGATTCCTGGAAGCAGCGACGCGAATTTTCGCCGAACGCGGGTACGCCACGTGCTCGCTCGCCGAGGTGTGCGCGGCGGCCGGACTGTCCAAGCGGCAGTTCTACGAGGAGTTCGAAACCCGCGAGGACGTGCTGCTGGCGGCCTACGACCGGATCCAGGACGACGCGGCCACCGCGGTGGGTACCGCGCTGGTCGCGCTCGGTTCGGCCGATCCGCAACTGGCGCTGCGGGCCGGATTCGGGGCGTACCTCGAGTCGCTGGGCTCCGACCCGTTTCGCGCGCAGGTGGCGCTGATCGAGGTGGTCGGGGTCAGCGATCGGATGGAAGACCATCGACGCGCCCGCAGGCACGCCTGGTCGGCGCTGATCGAGGGGGCGCTGCGCGGGGTCGGCGTGCGGTTGCGCGGCGATGCCGAGCTGACCACGGCGCTGATCACCGGGGCGGTCACGGGCGTGGCGCACGAGTGGTTGCTGCGCGAGTCGCGCCCGCCGGTCGACGAGCTGGTCGATCTGCTCACCGGCGCGGCGCTGGCGCTGGTCACTTTCGACTGACGGTGGGGCAGCGCACGAGAAGGCGGCAACTATGAACGCGTGCCTCCTGCTCACCGAACTCCCTTTCCAGACATTGTGAGACCGACCGGCTTCACAGTGTGGGCGAGAGTTTGACATATTAGTGACCCAGATCGCAATGCCAGAATTACTGAGACGGGTACCACCTGGGGTAATGCGGTGACAGCCCGTCGCACGCACTATGCCATTCGCGGCTCGGCGGCGGTGACTGAATCTGGACAAATGACCGGGTGGGCCCTTTCGGGTGCTCGGTCGGGCTATCGGATAGCAACCTGTTTCAGCGTTCACGGTCAGACCCTTCGCAGGGAACCGGCGATGGTGCCGCCGAAGACGCCGGGGGTGCTGTAGGCCACGGTGCCGTCGGACTGCAGGGTGACCGTCGAGGTGGCGCCCTCGTCTTGGCAGCTGCCCGCCGACGTCAGCCTGGCGCGGAAGGTCAGAGTGGTGGGGGTGGCGGCGGTGAGGGTTTCCGCTCGGGCGCAGCGTTCGCCCGCGAAGGTGCCGGTGTTGGCGGAGGTGGCCAGTTCCTGGCCTACCGAGCCCTCGGAGATGGTGAGTTCGATGTCGAAGCGGACGGGGCCGTCGGCGGCTCGGCCTTTCCAGGTGCCGAGGAAGGCGGTGGGGACGGTGGTTGTGCTCGATGGGGTGGGGCTCGTGCCCGTTGAGGCGGTGGGCGATGGGGCTGTGGACGGGAAGGCTGTCTGGGTGGAACTTGCGGCGCCGCCTGCGGTGTTGAGTTGGGTGCCGATCAGGTAGGCGCCGCCTGCCACGGCCAAGGCGACTGTTGCCGATGCGGCGATCAACAGGTTGCGGGTGTGGTGTTTTCGGGGTGCGGGGTGATTGTGCGGGGGCACAAAGCGTTGCTGCGTGAATTCCCCACTGGGGGTGGGTGATCCGTGGCCCATATGAGTGACGGCTTCTCGCGATGCGCGGTCTGTACCGGCGGTGGGGTGGCTGTATAGAGGGGGCGTCGAACCGCTGGCAGTGGGCCAGTTCGGTGCCGAGGTGACGGTCGGTGCGCCCGACGGGGGCGGCAACGCGTCGGCGGGGCCGGAGTCGAGGTCGAGTAGGCGGATCGCGTTGGTGCTGATGGACTCGAAGACTTGTGGTGGCAGCCAACCCGTGCGTTCGGGTGCGCCGATCCTCGCGAGCTCCGAAAGTACTTGCTGCGGAGTGGGTCTGGAGGTTGGGTCTTTGGACAAGCAGGAGGCGACGAGGGGGCGCAGGCTCGGCGGGACGGCCTCGAGGCGGGGCTGTTCGTAGACGATGCGCCACAGCAGTTGCATGACTTCGGCGCTACCGAAAGGTCCGTGACCCGCGGCCGCGAAAGTGAGGACGCCGCCCAGTGCGAAGACATCGGCTGCGGGAGTGAGGGTTTCGCCGCCGACCTGCTCGGGACACATGAAACCTGGTGAGCCGAGAAACTTTCCGGTCGTGGTGAGCGCGGCGTCCTCGAGCACGCGGGCAATGCCGAAATCGATCACCTTGGGGCCGTCGATCGCCAGCATCACGTTCGACGGTTTCAGATCGCGGTGCACGATGCCTGCCGCGTGGACGGCGACCAGGGCTTCGGCGAGGCCGTGGGCCAAGGCGAGCAGGGCTGGTTCGGGGAGGGGGCCGAACTGGGTGATCGCGTCGGTCAACGAGATGCCTGCTACGTAACCGGTTGCCAGCCAAGGGGATTCGGCGTCGACATCGGCGTCTAGAACCGGGGCGGTGAAATTGCCGCCGACGCGTTGGGCGGCGGTGACCTCGCGACGGAACCTCGCACGGAATTCGGCGTCGATGAGGTCGGGGCGGATCACCTTCACGGCGACGGTGCGTCCGCCGGAGTTGCGACCGAGATAGACCTTGCCCATGCCGCCCGCGCCGAGGACCCCGAGAAGCCGGTAGTCGCCGATCCGTCGAGGATCGTTCGGGCCGAGCGGTTCCATCGCGAGCGGTTCCTTCAGATCAGGTCAACTGCCCGGTCACTGTAGCTCTATTTCTTGCGGCGGGGGATGGCTGTTCGGTTGGGGTAGGTGAGTTTGGCGAGGAGGTTGCGGACGTGGGTTTCTACTGTGCGTTCGGACAGGGTCAGGTGGGTGGCTATTTCGCGGTTGGTCAGGCCGGTGGCGATGAGGTCGTGGACTTCGCGTTCGCGGGGGGTGAGGGGGTCGGTGGTGCGGGTGGCTTTGGTGATTTCGGTGAGGAGGGTGTCGGTTTCTCGGAGGCGGTGGGGCATGTTCAGGTGACGGAAGGCGGTTGCGGCCGCTGTTGCGGCGGTGTGGGCGGCGGGGAGGTCGGCTCGGGCCAGGTGGGTGCGGGCTAGGCCTAGGTGGCCCAGGGCTGTGAAAGGGCGGGCACCGATTTGGGTGTCCATGGTCAGGCCCTGCTGATAGAGGGGTACGGCGGCGTCGAAATGACCTGCGACGCGGGCGTTGTCGGCGCGGATGCGGGCGATGGAGCCGACGCAGTACAGGGCGCCGGTGCCGTCGGCGGCGTAGTGGTGTTCGCGGCCGGCGAAGGCGCGGTAGACGCGGTCGGCGGTGTCGGCGTCGGCGAGCAGTTCGGCGATCACGCCCACCGAGTACACGGTGCCCGACCAGCGCGCGCCGATCTCCATCGTGTCGGGCAGGTGGCGGAACGGTGCGAACAGGACGGTGGCCTCGTCCAGTTCGCCTGCCAGAGCGTGCAGCATCGGGGCGAACAGTTGGGCGATGGTGATCTTGGGGACGAACTCCAGCGAGGCCAGGGCGGCGGCGAGTTCGGTGCGGTCGATATGGCCCACGATCACCGCGTGCATTCCGCGGAAGGCGTGGTGTAGGCCGACCAGGGAGTAGTCGCCGATGCTGACGGCCAGGTTGTAGGCGGCGTCGTCGCAGGTCAGGGCGGCGGCGAAGTCGCCGACCAGGGCGGCGCGGGTGGCGCGCAGGCGCTGTAGGTGCCAGCGGGCGATGGGCAGGCGGCGTCGGTCGGCGAGCAGTTCGATGTGGTCAAGGGCCGCGTCGAAGCCGGGGAGGTCGCCGCGTTGCAGGGCCGCGTCGGCTGTCCACACGTGTCCCCAGAGTTGGGCCAGCGGTTGTTCGGCGTCGACGGCGATCTCTATTGCCTTGGCCGCCAGCACTATTCGCTCTTCGAGGAAGTCCGTGGCGGCCAAGGACAGGTGCCTGGCATGGATCACGTCGAGGATGACGTCGGGGTCGGTGGAGCGTTCGGCGGCGCGCATGGCCTGTTCGGACAGTTTTCTGGACTGCACGCACGCGCCTCGTTCGGCGGCCGCCAGCGCGTGTTGGGCGAGGATGCGGGCGACCAGGTCGGGGTGCTCGATGGGGTCCAGCAGGCGTAATGCCTTGCCACACAACATATCCAGATGGGCCATGATCGACGGCGAGTTGACGCCCTGGACCACAAGGCCGGCCTCGGCGAGCAGGTCGGGGCGGTCGGCCTGTTCGGCGAGGGCGCCCGCTTCGACGCAGTGGTCGAGGCTGGTGGTGATCTGACCCGCCGCGAACTCGTCGCGGGCCAGTTCGATCAGCAACTCGGCGCGTTCACTGTTGGTCGCGGTGGTCGCTGCGTCGATTGCCCACTGTCCGAGGCGAATTGCCTCGGCATAGGAGGCGCTGGCGCGGGCTGCCACTGCGGCGCGGCGAGACCAGTGGCGGGCCTGGGGTGAGTCGGCGCAGGCGGACGCGTGCCGCCAGTGCGTGGCGATCGCGCCCGCGACGGCGGAATCCGGGCCGCCGCGCGTGGCTAAGGCCTGCGCCGCCGCACGGTGGTAGGCGGCTCGCTGCGATGGCGCCAGTTCCGCGTAGACGGCGTCGCGTACCAGCGCGTGGGTGAAACCCAGTGTGCTGTCGGGGAATCGACGAACAATCCCCGCCGCAACCGCCGCATCGAGCGCTCGCGCTACCCGATCCCCCACGCCCACAACCTGTTCCGGGTGCGACGTCGACAAGTCCGCATGTTCCACTCCCGGCGTCGACGCGTCCCCTTGCGCCAGGCGCGGCCTCGGTGAATCTCCCGACGTCGACACATACACCTGTTCGAGCAGGACGGGGTCGATTCGTTCGCCGATAACGCTTGCGGCGCTGAGGACTTCGGTGGCGGTGGAGTCCAGGCGGTCTAGTTGGGTGAGGATCAGGCGGCGGATTCCGGGGGTTGAGAGGAGGGGGTCGTCTCCCGCGTGTAGGCCTGATTCGATGACCAGGCGGACCAGGAGGGGGTTGCCGTCTGTGCGTTCGTGGATGCGAGCCGCCAGGTCGGGGGCGTGGTCGGTTTGTTCGAGCCAGCAGCGGACCTCCGGTGCGGAAAGGCCTGGTACGGGTAGGGATTGGAAGTGGGGTAGGCGCAACCAGTCCGGTTGGTGGGCCAGCAGGGTTTCGCCCATCGGGTCGCGGGCGGTGGCGACCAGGAGCAGTTTCGTGCGCGGCGTCTCGGCGGCGACGTGGGTGAGCAGGGCCAGCGACGTGGGGTCGGACCAGTGCAGGTCCTCCAGGATCAGCACCAGGCCCGACGGGGCCGCGGCCGCGGTGAGCACGTCGGCGACCTCGGTGAACATGCGGAAGCGTTGCGCGGCGGCACCGCCACCGGGCTCGGTGACGGTGTGCAGGGCCGCGGCCAGTTCCGGCAGGTCGCGGGCGGCGCGGCGCCACGGCCACAACGGCGGCATCCCCGCGTCGTCGAGTGCGTTGCCGCGCACCACCCGCACACCCGCCTGCGCGGCCAACGTGGCCACCTGTTCGGCCAGCCAGGACTTGCCGATCCCCGCGGCGCCGCTGACCAGCACGAATCGGCTCGCACCCGACGCCGCCGCCCCCACCGCGGCGCGCAGGCGGGCGAGCTCGGAATGGCGTCCGACCACCGGATTACGCACCGCCTCAGTATCGCGCGTGCGCGAGTTCAGTACTGCGAATACGTACCGGCACTGATCCGCGCGCCGCCGATCCGCGCCAGGCTTGACCTATCACTTCCTCCCAGGTCAGGAGCCACATCATGTACGCACACCTGCTCTACTTCGACAAGCCACGCAACGCCGACGAGCTCGCCGCCGTGGACTTCGCGCACGCGCACCGCATCATGCCCGCCGCGGCCACCGTGCCCGGCCTGCTCGACTTCTACGAACTGCGCCGCCCCGACGGCTCCGGCGTGGTGGTCGGTTTCGCCGAAACCGCCGAGGCGTTCGACGCGGTCCGCACGGCGATCCTGGCCACCGAACTGCTGCCCGGCGAGGACCCCGCGCTGCTGCCGGGGCCGGATCGCACCGAGGTCATCCCGGTGGTCACCCGACACGACCGCGCCGACATCTACGCCCAGGCGGTGCCGTCATGAACCTGATCATGATCGGCTCTCGATTCCCGGTCGGCCGCTGCTTGGGCATCGCGATCCAAGCTGTCCTGCGGCCCGCGATTCCCACCGCCACGCGTCCCATCGTCGCAGGTCAGCGAGTGGTCCGGTCACCGTAACTGGGTTCGACTCGATGGGCGCTGCGGTGTGTGGCGCCCATCGGCTGGTACCGAGCGTCACCGCGCGGCACGACATCTCGAGCACCACCGTGGTGCTACAGATCCGCCAGCGCGATCCCGGTGAGGGGACTGCCGATGCGGACCAGGTCGGTGTCGGTGCCCGTGCCTACGTCGACCAGTCGGATCGTGCCGCCCAGGTCGCTCACGTAGAAGCGGGTGTCGAAACCGGTGACCCCGATCGCCTCCCGGTAGCCGCTCGAAATAATTCGCGGAGTGCCGACCTTCGGCTGAATCTGCGCTTCGTACAGGGCATTTCCGTTGGGAGCGGCGCCGCGGTCGGTCCACACCAGGTCGCCGACGCCATACAGTTCGAGGTCGATCGGCTCAGGCAGGTTCTCCCAGAGCAGTTCGATGTCGGTGCGGGCGGCGGGATCGTCGCCCGCGGGCAGGTCAAGGGGGGCGCGGAAGATTCGACCGTCGCCGCCCTTGGCCTCGCCTTTCTGCGTCCAGTAGAGCAGTCGGCGGTCCAGGTCGAGGCAGATGCCGACGCACCAGTTGCGGGGGATGCGGGCGTCGATGTCGCCCTGGCCGGTGATCACCAGGGGGCGCAGGTCGTCGCCGTGCAGGTCGCAGGTGAGTACCTGCATCCCCTCGCGGTCGCACCAATACAGCCGTCCGCCTTCGAAATCGGCGGTCAGCTGTTTGCCGGTGGTGAAGCCGCCGATCGGCACGATCGTGGTGCGGTTGCCGCCGTCGAGGTCGACGCGTTCGATGGAACCGTTGCGGGAGAAGAACTCTGGTTCCACGCCGGGCGCCGGGGGTGCGTCGGGCGTGCCCATGTTGGTCCAGTAGATGTGGCCGCGTAACTGGTCGACCACCACGCCGTCCGGCATCCGATCCAGGCCGTCGACCAGGGTTCGCACGTTCTTGCCGTCCAGCGAGATGGCGTGCATGGCACGGCCGAGCAGGTCCAACGCCACGATGTCGGTCATCGGGTCAGCCCTTCTTCGGCTTGGGGTAGTCGTTGTAGAAACCTTCGCCGGTCTTCACGCCGAGCTTGCCCGCGTCGACATACTTCTTCAGCAGCTTGATGGGACCTTCGGGCAGATTCGGGTTCTCCTGGTGATAGTGCTCCTCGATGTCCAGGACCACGTCCAGACCCACCTGGTCCATCATCCGGAACGGGCCTGCCTTGGTGCCGAAGTTCAGCGCGAACATCGCGTCGACGTCCTCTGGCACCGACACGCCCTCGTAGACCACCTCGAGCGCCTCGCGTTTCACCGCCGCCCAGATGCGGTTGAAGATGAACCCGGTGGACTCCTTGCGGACCAGGAACGGGTGCAGGCCGTACTGCGGGAAGGTCTTCAAGACGAAGTCGAGCACGTCCTGCGAGGTGTGCCCGTCGGACGCCACGTCCAGCACCGTGGACTGCGGCGGCATGTAGAAGTGGGTGTTGAGCATGCGGTCGTTGGTCTTCAAACCCTCGGTGAACAACCGGCTGGCGTACGACGACGAGTTCGACGCGACGATCGCGTCGGGGTCGGTATCGCGGTCGAGCTGGGCGAAGACCTTCTTCTTCAACTCCAGGATCTCCGGGACGGCCTCGACCACCAGCCACGCGCCCTTCACGCCGATCGCCTGATCGGGCACATACTCGGCGGTGCCCGGCGTGCCGCCCTCGATCGTGGCGGCCACCGACGGCAAGTTCTTCTCGACGAACGACACCGCTTGGTTGCCGATCTCGCCGTTGGGATCGATGATGCGCACCTCACCACCCCTGGTGGCGAACATCAGGGCGATCCGTCTGCCCAGCGTGCCGCCCCCGATGACCGCGACCGGACGCTGGAGATAATTGCTCGGAACACTGCTCACGACGACTCCCTCTGTACAGGCGACGGGAAGAACACGGTGACGCATCTGACAAGCCCTGCCAGCCTAGCGCTGACGACCGACAACTCGGCCGTCCCACACACCCCCTCGCGTTGACACCCCGTCACGACCGGTGAAAATGTGATTGCCTTATCCTCACGACTTCACGTTCTTCGCGCGTTCGCACTAGGGGGCTCCTCGATGACCACACTGGCCTCCGGACTTTTCGTCAACTGGGAAGAGCTGACCGGCCAGTCGAAATTCGTCGTCGACCTGGTCAGTTTCCCGATCTTCAGCGCGATCGCCGGCTGGCTCACCAACTGGACCGGCGTGCTCATGCTGTTCTGGCCGCTGTACTTCAAGGGCTTCCGGGTGCCGATGCTGCACGTGCTGTACCCGTACCTGCCCCGGCGGGTACAGGTGCTGCCCACGTTCTCCGGTGACGGGCGGATGCTGGGGTTCCAGGGGTTCATCCCGGCGCGCGCGGAGAAGATGGCCAGCATCTGCGTGGACAGCGCGCTGCTGCGAATCGGCAGCCCGCGCGACTTCATCCACGAACTGGACCTGGACGGCATCGGCGACTATCTCGCCGAACGGGCGCGCGATCAGGTGCAGCCCATCGTCGACGAGATCATGTACCGGGAGAACCCCGACCTGTGGCGTTCGCTGCCGCGGCCGGTGAAACAGGCCATCTACCAGCGGATCGACCGGCAACTGCCCGCGCTGTGCCGACGCGCGTTCGAGACCCTGGGCGACAATATCGACCAGCTGCTGGACGTGAAGAACTTCGTGATCCGGTACCTGGAGAAGAACCCGGCCATCCTCAAGGACCTGACCACCACCATCGCCGCGCCCGAGCTCAAGTTCATGGCGCGGATCGGTCTGCTGGGCGCGCCGTTCGGTCTGATCTTGGCGCTGTACCTGCACGTGCACTCGAAGATCCCGTACTTCGGGGCGATTCCGTCCTGGGTGATCGTGCTGTTCGCGTCGGCGATGATCGGCGTGACGGTGAACGTGATCGCGATCAAGATGGTGTTCGAACCCGGCGATCCGCAGCCGCGCTACAAGTACCTGTGGCGGCAGGCGCTGCTGGCCAAACGGCAACCGCAGGCCGCCACCGACCTGGCGCACATCCTGGCCTACCAGGTGCTGACCGTGGAGAACCTGTCCAACGAGCTGCTGGAGGGGCCGAACGGGGACAAGACCCGGCAGCTCATCGAGCGGGTGGTGTCCGAGGAGATCCACAACCAGCTCGGGGCGACCGCGTTCATGGTGCGCGCGGCGCTGGGCAAGCGACAGTTCGAGAATCTGGCGGTCTCGGGGGCCGGGGCCGGGGTGATCTCGGCGCGCACGATGATCGAGGACGAGCAGTTCGTGCTGGAACAGGCGAAGAAGATCGACGACTTCGCGGCACGAAAACTTCGCACGCTCACGCCCGGTGAGTTCATGGAGATGTTCTACGCGTCGGTCGAACAGGACGCATGGTTGCTGTATCTGCACGGTGGGGCGCTGGGGATCGGTGTCGGCGCGCTGCATCTGCTGACCTTCGGCTGGTAGCGCGCACCCGGTCAGCGACAATAACAAGCACGGTTGCTTTTTTTCTCGAGCACTGCGACCCTTGTCACGTCGGCGCACCCGAACCGGGTCGCGCCATGATCGGCAAGGGAACACCATGGCTGACCTGGAAGCGCTGCTCGATGACTTCGCCGCCGAATGCGCGGACCTGGAAACCCTGGTCGCGCCACTGACGCCCGAGCAGTGGCAGACCCCCACCCCCGCGCCGCGCTGGGACATCGCCACCCAGATCGCCCACCTGACCTGGACCGATGAGGTATCGATCCTCGCCGCGACCGACGCCGACAAGTTCGCCGCACTCGTGGCCGAGGCCGCCCCGCGCATCCTGACCGCCGTCGACGACGCCGCCGAGGAACTGGCCCAGATCCCGCCCGCAGAACTGCTGGACCGCTGGCGCGCGGGCCGCGAACAGCTCATCGCCGCACTGGGCGCCGTCCCCGCGGGCACCAAACTCCCCTGGTTCGGCCCCCCGATGAGCGCCGCGTCGATGATCTCGGCCCGCATCATGGAAACCTGGGCCCACGGCCAAGACGTCGCCGACGCACTCGGCGTCACCCGCGTGCCCACCGACCGCCTGCGCACCGTCGCCCACATCAGCGTCCGCACCAGAAACTTCGCCTACATGGTCAACGGCGAATCAGGCCCCACCGAAGAATTCCGAGTAGAACTAACCGCCCCCAACGGCACCCTCTGGACCTGGGGCCCCGAAGACGCCCCCCAACGCGTAACAGGCCCAGCCCTGGACTTCTGCCTGATCACCACCCAACGCCGCCACCGCGCCGACACCACCCTGACCACCGAAGGCCCCGACGCCAACCACTGGCTAGGCATAGCCCAAGCCTTCGCAGGCCCTCCAGGACAGGGCCGCTCAGCAGGCCAATTCACCTAACCACACAAACCCAGCCCCCACCTGCGACCCATAGGGAGCAGCGGCCACGCAGTGGCCGTAGCGGCCCGGCCGCGAGTTAGCCGCCGTTGCGTCCGAGG
>NZ_JBHXRY010000010.1:0-144205 GCF_042714895.1 Nocardia sp. NPDC058666 | reverse complement strand
ACGGTGGCTAACTCGCGGCCCCTCAGGGGCCGCGCTCGAGCGCGCCAGCGCTCCAAAAACACAGCCTCAAACAATCTGGGACCACTCAAACCCCGTGGCTCTGCCATCCCCGCACCCCAAGCAGGCGAGCGCCCTCCGTGAGCGCCATTCGTGCCGACTGCCCCGGACATCATTGGCCGGGGTGGGACCGCCGTGGCAGTCGTGAATGACGCTCGCCTGCTTCCTACAGATACCCGTTGTTACGTGTGAGAAACACTTGCCCGGGCAAAAACCCACTCCCACTAGGAGTGATACAGCCTCGTTTCGGATGTGGTCCTGATCTCACAGCGAGGAAGCGGTCGCGGTGCGACGGACCACGTACCGTGGATTCCAGCGCGTGGCTTTCAACGATGCGGGCCCCGTTCAGCTCGGGTATACCCACAGCTACGGAAGGCCAACCGCATCGTGACCGCACACCGATCCGCTCAGATCGTGCGCCTGTCCGCCATCGTGGCATCCGGCGCCGCCAGCCTGTGTCTGACTGTCGCCGCGGGCGCCTACATCGTCAATCACATGCCCGCGCTCGCGCCGCCGCCGGCCACCGAACATGCCGCCCCGGTCGTGACGCCCAACCCCGGACATCATCGGCCCCTTCCAGCCGATGATTCCGCACCGACGTCCACCGTGGACCTGGTCATGTTCACTGGGGAGTCGACGCTGCGCGCGGAACGCTCCGCGGACGAGCTGACGCCCACTCCGCTGGCCGCGCAGCAATCCGGTGCGCGACTGGATAATTCGGCTCTCGCGGGCCGTCTCGGCATCGGCGGAACGTACCTCGGCGCCCAGGTCGCGCCCGCGCGCAGCGACACCTATGCCTTCACCGTCGACACCAACTTGGTGACCACGGCGGCGAGATACCTCGGCATGACACCGGATCCGGCTGCGGTCACCGCCGTGCGCACCGAATTCGATTCGCGCCAGGGCGAATTGGTTGTCATCCTGTCGGACCCGCGGGTGGGCAGCCACACCCTGCGCGTCGAGAAGCCCGCCCCCGTACCGGAAATGCCGGAGTCGCCGACCGAACAGCTGCCGACTACCGTCGACGTGTGACACTTCCCGGCACCTCGAGCGGTGCGTACGACTTCTGCGTGGTCGGCGGCGGCATCGTCGGCGTGGCCACCGCGCATCAGCTGCTGACCCGCTTTCCCGGCGCAAGCCTGGTGCTGCTCGAGAAGGAATCCGCCCTCGGCGCGCATCAGACCGGGCACAACAGTGGCGTCATCCACTCCGGAATCTATTATCCGCCGGACAGTTTGAAGGCGCGGCTGTGTCGGGCCGGTGCGCAGTGGACCAAGGAATTCGCTGCCGCGCAGGATATTCCGTTCCGGGAATGCGGAAAGTTGTTGGTAGCCACCGATTCCGCCGAACACGAGCGGATGCTCGCGCTGTACGAGCGATCGATCGCCAACGGGGTGGAAGTCGAGGCGATCGATGCCGCTGAGCTGAAGCGGCGTGAGCCTCGAATCACCGGTGTCGGAGCGCTTTTCGTGCCCGCCACCGGGATCATCGACTACACGAAGGTGACCGCCGCGCTGGCCAAGCAGGTCGAGGCGATGGGCGGACAGATCCGCCTCGACACGCAGATCGAGGCCATCACCGAAAACACTTCGGCCATCACAGTTTCGGGCCCGCAAGGCTCCATCACCGCAGGCACGCTGGTGGTCTGCGCGGGGCTGCAAGCCGACCGGATGGCGCGAATGGCCGGAATAGACACCGACTTTCGCATCGTGCCGTTTCGTGGCGAGTACTACCGGCTCCCCCGAGAACGCGCCGACCTGGTGAGCACGCTGATCTACCCCGTCCCCGACCCCGCGCTGCCGTTCCTCGGCGTGCACCTGAGCCCCACCATCGACGGCGACCTCACCGTCGGCCCGAACGCCGTGCTCGGCCTGTCGCGCGAGGGCTATCGCAAGGGCAGCGTGAACCGGCGCGACGCCCTGGACGTGCTCGGTTTCGCCGGCGTGCGCCGGGTGGCCCGCGACCATTTCGCCACCGGCGTCCGCGAACTGCGCAACTCGGTGTTCAAGCGCGGGTATCTCGCGGAATGTCGGAAATACTGCCCCGAACTCACTGCCGCCGACCTGCTACCGCACCGCGCGGGCATCCGAGCGCAGGCGGTTTTGCGGGACGGCACCCTGGTGCACGACTTCCTCATCGAACGCACCCCGCGCTCGATTCACGTGCTCAACGCGCCCTCACCAGCCGCGACGTCGGCGATGCCGATCGCGCGGCACCTGGTCGAACAGCTCGATTCCGCCGAGTGAACAGCGCCGTTCCGCCAAATAAAGAGGAGTTTTGTAGTACTTTTGGGCCCATCCGATCCAGGGAGGGCCGATGGGCCACATCAGGTATGCCAGCGACGTCGGCGCCCCGGTCGACGCCGCCTTCGCCTACACCGAGGATTTCCGGCACGGCCCGCAATGGATGTACGGCGTCACCGGCAGCGAGCCCATGGGAATCCCCCACCAAGGATTGGGCGCCACCTTCGCGGTGAAATTCCGACTGTTCGGCGTGATCCCGCTGCGTACTTCGGTGGAGATCACCGAATATCGGCGAAACGCGGTCATCGGGTATACCCTGCGTGGGCGGGTATACGGAACCGTTACCCTGCGATTCGATCCACTCGGCTACGAACGGTCGGTGCTGACCTCCGAAGCCGACTATCCACCACCACGCGGCATGTTCGCCCGCCTGTGCCACGGCCCCGTCGACGCGGCCGCGAAGTCGGCCCTGCGCGCAACGGAATCGCGGTTGCGAAGGGAGATAGAGGCATTCCACGGTACCGATCTTGTCGGACGCATCGCCTAGGGTGGCGGTCATGATCATCGTGAGCACCGACGGGTCCTGCCTGCGCAATCCCGGTGGTGCCATCGGCTGGGCCTGGGTCAATCACGCCGGTCCCGCGCACAGCGGCGGCGCGGCCAGCGGCACCAACCAGATCGCGGAACTGCGCGCGGTGCTCGAAGCCATCCTCGCCCACCCCGGCACCGAACCGATGCTCATCGAAAGCGATTCCCAGTACGCCATCAAGTGCGCCTCGGAATGGATCACCAGCTGGCGTCGCAACGGGTGGCGCACCTCCACCGGCGGCGCGGTGAAGAACGTCGAGATCATCAAGCAGATCGACACCGCGATCACCCGGCGCGAAGGTCCCGTGCGATTCCGCTGGGTACGCGGGCACGTGGGCAACTACTTCAACGAACAGGCCGACAAGCTGGCCGGTGAAGCGGCGCGCGGGGTTCGCGAGGGAACGCTCGCACCCGCGTCGGACCCGGTACCGAGCCGCGGTGATTCCGGCCCGACCATTCAGGCCGGGACCAACCGCCGTTCCCGCGGCGAAACATTGCCCGCCAACAGGGCAGAACCCAGGCCTACGGGCCGAGAACCCGCGGCGACGGCCGCCAGAGACACGGTCTCCACAGGGAAGTCGGTCGCGCCGACGGCAGGGACATTGACCCTGTTCTGAAACGCGGTGCGACCGGAGTGGGACCGCACAGCGAAACGCCGCGAGCAGCTAGTGCTCGCGGCGTTTCGGTAGGTCTGGGTCAGTTTCCCGGCGCAGGATCCGGCGGCGGGACAGGCTGACCGCCCAGTGCCGCACCACCTCCGGCACCCCCACCGAACTCGAGCAACGGCGAATCCAGCCTGCTGACCAGCCATTTTTCGCCCGAACGCACCAGGGTCATCTCGATCGGGAACAGCATCCGTTCCGGCTCGGGCCGGGCGATACTGCTGCGAATCTGGGTCATGGTGACCATGGCCCTGGCGTCGTCGGTACCGCCCGACAGGTACCCGCACTGCACGTTTTCGCCCGTGGACTTCAGCTGGGCCTGCACCATGGCAACCCCCAGTTGCTCGCTGGCATCGCTGAACTCTTTCAGGAAGTCGCCGGTGGCGCCCGCCTTCATCGCCGTGATGTAGCCGTCGAGATCGTTGGCGGAGTCGTAGTTGACCAGCACGGCCGCGTAATCGCAGGCCGCCTTCGTCGATTCCGCGATGGCGTCGAGCTTTTCGGCCTTGATGCTGTCCTGGACGAAGAACACGACGGCCGCGGCGATCGCGCCGACCGCGACCACCCCGGCCAGACCGGCGGCCAGCCGACCCTTCGAGCGCGGTGCGGCGGCCGGAGCCGCCGCACCCTGCACTATCGGGTCCTCGGACTTCCCCAGATCGGGCTTATCGGCGGCATCGAAGTTGCTCTGCGCATCATCGCTGGTCATCGAATCAACCCCGTTCTGTGGGTGTCAACTACTCCTGCTCGGCGGACGGATTCAGTTGCCCGGCGCGGGCGCGGCGCCCGGCGCGACACCGCCCATGGTGCCGCCCATGCCCAGACGATCCAGGATCGGCGACTTCATCATCGACACCAGCCACTTGCCGTCGACGTTGTTCACGGTGAGCTGCACCGGGAAGATCATCGGGCGAGCCTCGGCGGCGAGCTTGTTGCTCTGGTACTGGACCCACGTACCCGCCACCATCACCTGGTCGTCGTTGACCGAGATGGGGGCGCACTGCAGTTCCTCGATGGTGGACTTCGCGCCGATCTCGACCATCGCCGAGCGCAGGCCCTCGGTGCCGGTGCGGAAGCTGGACTGCAGCTCACCGGTGCTCTTGGCCTCGACACCCTCGAAGTACGGCTTCAGGTCACCGTTGCCGTCGAACACCGACACCGTGCGCACGAAATCGCACGCGGCCGCGGTCGCGTCCTTGGCGGCGTCGATCTTCTCGCCACGCTGCGCCCACAGCACGACGAATACCGCGAGCGCCGTGCCCAGCGCCACTGCGGCGACACCCGCGGCGGCGGCGACGAGCCACGCGCCACGGGACTTCGCCGGCGCCGACTCGGCGACAGCGGGAGCGGGAGCAGCGGGGACAGGAGCAACCGCGGACTTGTCGATCGTCACGGTCTTCTCGGTGTCCACCGCGGTCGGCATGGTCACGGTCTTGTCCGTGTCCACCGCGGTCGGCATGGTCACGGTCTTGTCGGTATCGACAGCGGTCGGCATGACCACGGTCTTGTTCGTGTCGACGGTCTTCTCGGCGTCCGAACCCTTCGCGGCCGGATCGGGCGAGGGCGTACTGTTCTCCGCTACCGCGTCCGCGTCAGCGGCCGTGGCCTTCGTCGAATCGTTCGCGGTGTCGTCCGTTGCCATGAAATCAAATCCTTGTTCTGTTTCGCGCGGCTGCGCATCGATGGGCGAGGCTGTGACAGGGTGTCACACTCACGTGCGCGCCCGGCAGTCTGCACTGGCTACCGGGCGCTCACGACGCCGTCTCAGCGCCTGGGAGTCGGTGACTCAGTTCACCGGCTTCAACGTACGCTCGTTCGGATCCACACCCGGAGGCAGGAACGAACCATTGTCGGGAATGTTGGGCCGCGGCGCGTTGGCCGCACCACGAATCTGCTGGCCGGGCGGCGGATCGGTGCAGTAGTTCCACTTCGGGAACGAGCCGTCCTGAACCTTCCAGAAGGGCTCGGACTTGGTGTTGTACTTGCACGCCGGGCGCGGCCAAAGGTCGATCATGGCATGGAACTCGCCATCGTAGGCCGGAATACCGAACGCGCCGATGCCTTGCCCCAGCGACGGGAGCAGCAGTCGCAGCGCAGGCGCACGCAGCGTGCCCGCCCTGGTGATCGCGGTCAGGTTGGACGCGATCGAGGTGATCGGATCCCGGTTCTCGTCCAGCACCGCGCCAAGGGCGTCGAACTGGGCGGGCGCTTTCTGCAGGACCTGCCGCAGTTCGCCGTCGGCCTTGTTGAGCTGGTCGAACAGCAAACCCGAGTTGCGGGTCAGCGTGCCGAGGTCCGGCTGAGCGTGCGAGGTGGTCTCCATGATCACCTGCAGGTTCTTGATCAGGTTCACCGTCTGCGGCAGCAGATTGTGCAGACCCGCGACCGCGAGGCTGGCACCTTCGACCAGGCTGCGCAGCTGATCCGGGCCCGCGCTCAACGCGGTGTCGAGTTCGCTGAGAATCACGTTGAACTGTTTCGGATCCACCTGCGAAACCAGCAGCGTCGTGTCGTCGAGGACTTCCCACACCGGTACCGGGGTGGTGACCTTGCCGTCCTTGAAATCGATGACGGCACCGTTGCGCAGGTAGGGCGCGACATCGGTGGTGGGCCGGAAGTCCACGAACTGCTCACCCGCGGCCGACAGCGCCTGCACCGTGACCAGCGTTTCGGCCGGAATCTGGTATCGACGGTCGATTTTGACCGCCGCGGCGATCGCGCCACCATCGTCGATGACGTTGATCGAGGTGACCTGACCGATGCGGTAACCGCGCATGGTCACATCGTTGCCCGCCTGCAGACCGCCGGAGCGGGGCAGCTTCACCGTCACTTCGTAGTTGCCCTGCAGCGGATTGAAGCGCATGACATCGATCAACAGGTAGGCGCCACCGAAGAGGAACACCAGCACCAGCGTGCAGTTCGCCAGCAGGAGCTTGTGTTTGAACAGCTTGCTCATCGATGGCCTCCCAGCCGGCCCTGGACGGTCAGCAGAACCTGGACAAAGGTGCCGACGAAGTCGTTCGCGTCCTGCATATTCGGTAGACGGGACGTGCCGGGAGCGGTGAGCAGCGGCACGTCGAGGTTGGTGACATTCGCGTACGGAATCAGGCCCTTGCCCTTCATGGTCTGCTCGACACCGGGCCGCAGAAGGGCCAGCTGGTCCAGCAGATATCCGAGCTTGTCACCGGTCGAAGCGAGCTGGCCGGACAGGCTGGTGACGCTGTCGAGCACGGTGCCCAGCTGTTCGGTGTTGGTGCGGGCGTAGTCGCCGAGCGCGTTGGTGGTCACCGCCAGCCTGGCCAGCATGTCGGTGAGCGCCTGGGTGTTCTCCGCGATCGCGCCGATGGCGTTGGGCAGAGTATCGGCGACCTGGCCGAGCTCGCCGCGCTTGGAGTTGATCGTGGCCGACAGGGTGCTGAATTCGGTGAGCACCGAGTCGATCTGGGCGCTGTTGGCGTTCAGATCACCGAGCACGCCGGTGAGTTCGGTGGTCAGGTGACCGAGTTCGTGGCCGTGGCCGCCGAGGATGTTGCCCAGTTCGGTACCGACCCGGCTCAAGCTGGCCAAACCGCCACCGTTGAACAACATCGTCACCGACAGCAGCAGCTGCTCCACCGTGGCACCCGCAGAGGTGAACTCGCGCGTGATGGTGTCGCCCTCGCCCAGCGTCGCGCCGCTGGGGTTGGTCGGCTTGACCACCGCGACGAACACATCGCCCAGTGGGGTCGCCTGCCGCAGCTCGGCCACACTGCCCTTGGGCAGCTGGATGTCCTTGCGCACCTGCATGTCGATCACGGCCTGGAAATTCTTGGTCGAGATCTTGGAGACCACCCCGATATCGGAGCCACCGATCTTGACCTTGGCCTGGTTGGGCAGGTTCAGCGCGTTCTCGAACTCCGCGTGCAGCGTGTAGGTTTCGCCGCCGACGCCGGGTTCCGGCAGCGGCAGGCTCTCCACGGTCAGCCCGCAGCCCGAGACCGCCAGCGTGACCGTGGTCAGCGCGGCCGCGGCCAGCATCGCCTTCGCGCGGTAGGTCTTTCGCGTTATCGAGATCATTTCGTCAGTCCAAGCATCGCGGCGGTCAACCCATAGTCCGGACCGAAGTCCTGCATGTTTCCGGTGCGGCAAGCCTCACCGCGCATCTGAATCCGTTCGCAGAAGGTGATCACCATCTCGCTGTCCAACGACTCACCGATCAATGCGTGCAGGCGCACGTAGCGACCGTTGCGGTCCACCGCGTTGCTCAGGTTCTGCATCGTCATCGGCAACACGTCCACGATCTCGGTGAGACCGCGCGAGTTGTCGCGCAGCTGCTGGGTCACCGACGTGAGCCCGGCCAGCGTCGCCGCCAGGTCGGAACTCTTGGCGCCCAGCGCGGTCGAGGTGTTGGTCAGGAACAGGTTGAGGTTGTCCAACGTGGCCTGCAGGCCCGGCGCCTGCTCGGTCAGCATCGAGCTCATCTGGGTGACCTGGTTGCTGAAATCCCGCACGGACTGGTCGTTCTCGGCCAGCATGGTGGTGAGATCGTTGAGCTGGATGATGATGTTGGCGATCGCGTCCTTGTTGTCGGTACCGACCTTCAACGCCGCGGACAACGCGCTGAGGGTGTCGCGGATCTTCTCGCCGTTGCCGTTGAGGATCGGGTACAACGCCCGACCCGACAGCGGACCGAGACCCTCCTTGCCCGGCTCAGGGCCCAGCGCCTTGGCGAAGCTGTCGATCGTCTCGATCATCTTCTCGAGCTCGATCGGCGTGTGCGTGCGCTGCTCGGGCAGGTGGGCGCCCGACTTCAGCTTCTCACCGCTGGTGAACGGCGGGGTCAACTCGATGTGGCGGTCGGTGACCACCGACGGCGAGATGATGGCCGCCTCGACATTGGACGGCACGTCCACGCCGGCGTCGACGGTCATGTGGACCTCGGCGAACAGACCCTTGGGCACGATCTTGTCGACGGTGCCGACCTTCACGCCCAGGATCATCACGTCGTTGCCCTCGTACATACCGGCGGCACTCTGGAAATCGGCGGTGATCTTGGTCTGGGAGCTGAGCACGTCACCGAACGGCAGCATCGAGCAGCTACCCAGTGCCAACACCAGACCACCCGCGGCGATCGATCGTGCTATGCGCGTACGGATTCTCGCGTTCATTGGCATCCTTCAACGAGGTCGACGGCACACAGCCAGTTGTCAGGGAACAACCACGGCAACGCCAGGTTGGCGTAGGGACCGTCGCCGGTCGCGTTGCCCAGGTAGCGCGCGGTCGGCGGGCCGACCGAGAGCAGGATGTCGAGGTTGTCCTTGTTCTTCTGCAGGCCTTCCGACATCGTCTTGAGATTGTCGATGGTGGTGGTGAGCTGGCCGTTGTCGTCCACGCCCAGCTCCGACAGCTGACGGGTGAGCGTGGCGACACTGTCGAGCAGCTGACGCAGCAGATCCTGACGCTGCATCACCCGGCTGGCGATCGCCTCGCCCTGGGTGATCACCAGCAGCACGCTGTTGCGGTTCTCGCCCAGAATGGTGGTGACCTGGCTCAGATCCTTGAGCAGCTGATCGACCTCGACCCGACGGCGTTCGATGACCTTGGCGACCGCGCCGACGCTGTCCAGCGCCTGGGCGACCAGTTCGGGCGAGCCCGACAGCTGCGAGTTCACCGCGTTCAACGACGCCGCGAGCTTGGCGGTGTCCAGTTCCTGGAACTCGGGGGTACCGCGCTGGATGACGTCGGCCAGGTCGTAGGGGACCGTGGTGTTGGCCACCGAGATCCGGTCGCCGTCGAGCTCTTCGCCGTCGCCGGGATCGAGTTCGATGTAGCGGGCGCCCAGCAGCGTGGCCATCTTGATGGTGGCGTGCGCGTTGCGCTTGAGCTCGATATCGCCGTCGATGTTGACCGAGACCAACACCTTGTCGCCGTCGAGCTCCGCGCTTTTCACGGTGCCCACACCGACACCGGAGACCGCGACACGGTCGCCGCTTCTGATGCCCGCGGCCTGCTGGAACTCCAGCTCGACCGACTGCTTACCGAGGCCCAGCGCGGTGAAGATGCTGGCCACCGCGACCAGCACCGCCGCGATGGCGGCACCGATCACGCCGAGCCAGAAGTTGCGGTTGCCGTCGAACCGCTTTCGGAATTTGTTGACCATTATCTGCACACCGCCGACTGTTTGTTTCCGCCGATCTGACTGAAAATGCCGCGAGGGAACAGCACCCCATAGAGCGTGAGGTCCAACCGGCAGAAGCCGGAGTTCGCGTACGCGCCCTCGGAGGTGACCCGGCCGAAGCCCGCTGCCACCGCGGGCAGGTCGATCGCGGCGCGGTCGAGCCGCTCACCGTTGATGATCAGCAGGTTCGTCGCCGAGACCACCTGGTCCTGGGTCGCGGTCAGCTTCGGCTGCAAGGCCGAGAGCATGTTGACCAGCGAGGTGGTGTTGTCCGACAGCCCCTGCACCGAGTTCTGCAACGACTGGCCCTGCGAGTACAGGCCGCCGATCAGTGCTCGGGTCTGGGTCACCAGGGTCTCCAGCTGGTCACCGCGTTGGGCCAGACCGGTCATCACCGCGGACAGGTTGACGATCACATCCGACAGGATCGCGTCGCGGCGCTGGAAGTCCGTGGCCAGCTGCGCGGCCTGGATGATGAACGCCGACAACGAGACTCCGTCGCCCTGCAGAGCCTGGATCAGGCTCTCGGACATGGCGTTGACCTGCGCGGGCTCGAGCGCCTGGAACATCGGCTGGAAACCGTTGAGCAGGGCCGAGACATCGAAGGAGGGCTCGGTGTTGGCCAGCGGGATCGTGGCCCCCGAGCGCAGCTGCTCGGTGTTGCCGTCCTTGCCAGGGGCCAGCGCCACATAGCGCTGGCCGATCAGGTTCTGGTAGCGCACCAGCGCCTTGGTGTTGCCGTACACGGCCTGGTCGGCCTGCACGATGAACGACACCTTGGCGTTGTTGCTGTCGTCGAGCTCGATCTTCTCGATCTTGCCCACGCGCACGCCGGCCATGCGGACGTCATCGCCGGAGCGAAGACCGAGCACGTCGGTGAAGATGGCGGTGTACTTGCGGGTGTCGCCTGCCACGGTGCGCGCGAGGGTGTTCCACACGACCACCGTGACCAGAATCGAAACCAGCGCGAAGATGCTGAACCCGATCAGCGGTTTCTTGATGCTCATCGATCGACCTTGCCTTCGGTCACTGTCAACGTCGAATCCTTGGTGATCGGACCGAACAGCAGGTACTCGGCCACGGTCGGAGTGCGTCCGACCATGGCCGCGATCGCCGCGTTACCGGTGTAGGAGATCGGCTTGACGGTCGTTGCGGCCGGGGTGGTCGCCGCCGGTGCGGCAGCGCCCGCCGGTGCGGTGAACGCGGCCGGTGCGGTCAGCCCCGGGATCGAGGGCAGGCCCGGAATGGCGGGCAGGCCGGGGATCAGCGGCTGCTCGGGTGCCGCGATGGGGGCGGCGAAACCGGGCAGGGTCAGGCCGGGGATGTTCAGACCCGGAATCGACACCAGCGGTGCCATTCCCGCCGCGGAGTCCAGCGCACGGGGGCGCAGCTTGTCCGGCAGCGGTTCCAGGATCGGCTCGACCGGCGCGGTCGCGCAGCTCGGGCCCGCCAGCTCGCCGTAGCGCGGGCAATCGCCCTGGGCGTACGGAATGTAGGTGATGCCGGGGAAGACGAGGCCGGCATTCCAGACCTGCTGCTTCTTCGGGCCCCAGGTGAAGGTTGTATTCAGGGCCGCGACGGCCACGCCCATTTCGTAGACCGACTTGCTCAGACCCGTGGGGTCGTGGGCCAGCGCACCGAACATCACCGCGCCGTCGGTGGTGATCTGCTTGCCCGCGTCACCGTTGAGCATGAACAGATCGTCGAGGCGGGCCGCGGTGGCCGAGGTGCCCGCGATCACGTCGATCAGGCCCTGCCGGTTGGCCGCGATGGTGGTCGAGGTCTGCACCGACTTGCCCAGCACATCGAGCAGTTCCGGCGCGGACTCGTTGAGCGCGTGGATCGCGCCGGAGAAGTTGTTCAGGATCCCGTTCAGATTCGGTCCGGCGTCGGCGACGGTGGTGACCCACTCGTCCAGGCGCTGGATCGTGGAGCCGGGAACCCGGCCGCTGCCGTCCAGAGCCTGGGACAGGGTGCCCAGCACGCGGCCGAACTGCACCGGGTCGATCTCGTTGAGGATCTCGCGGACCGAGGTCAGCGTGTCCTGCAGCGCGATCGTGCCCTTGCTCTTGTCCTCCTGGATGACCGAGCCGGCCTTCAGGTGATTGCTGTCGGAGCCGTTGTAGACCAGCTCCACCGAGGTCACCGCGAACAGGTTGCTGGGCACCACGCGTGCGGTGACCGAAGCCGGAATGTCGTCGGCGAACTCGGGTTTGAGGTTGATCCGCACGTTCTGGATCGCGCCCTGCTGCTGCACGTCGACACCGTCGACCGTGCCGACCAGCACGCCGCGGAACTTCACGTCGGCCTCGGACGGCAGGCCGTCACCGGTGGTGCCGAGACTGGCCACCACCTTGGTCTTCGGTACGAAATAGCCTTCGTAGCGGGCCATCAGGAACACCAGGATCACGGTGATCACGGCCAGGCCGGCAACGCCCGCTATGTACAGCTGTTTCATTGTGGGCCCACGCCCACTCGGATCGATGATCATCGCGCCCTTACCCCGAGATCCTGATGCCGGGGTCGATGCCCCAGATCGCCAAAGTCATGAACAGGTCGGCGAACACGACCAGGATGATGCACATCTTGATCGCCCGGCCGGCGGCCACGCCGACGCCTTCGGGACCACCCGAGGCGAAGAAGCCGTAGTAGCACTGGATGAACGTGGTGATCATGACGAAGATGACCGCCTTGAGCAGCGAGTACAGCACGTCCGCCGGAACCAGGAACTGGTAGAAGTAGTGCGAATACGTGCCCGACGCGGTGCCGCCGATCAGGCCGACCACCACCGAGCACGACAGGTAGGCCATCGCCAGGCCGACGCAGTACAGCGGCACGATCGCCATGACCGCGGCCATCATCCGGGTGCTGACCAGGTAGGGCAGCGGGCGGATGGCGATCGAGTCCAGCGCGTCGATCTCCTCGGAGATGCGCATCGCGCCCAACTGGGCGGTGAATCGACAACCCGCCTGGGCCGCGAAGGCCAGTGCCGCCAGCAGCGGACCCAGCTCTCGGGTGGTGGCGAAGGCCGAGATGGCGCCGGTGAGCGGGCTCAGACCCAGCAGGTTCAGCGAGGTGTAGCCCTGGACCGCGACGGTCATACCGCCGAAGGCGCTGATGATCAGGATGACGCCGATGGTGCCACCACCGACGACGATGTTGCCGTTACCCCAGGTGACATCGGAGAGCAGGCGCCAGATCTCCTTCGGGTACTGCTTGAAGGCCAGCGGAATCGAGCCGACCGAACGCAGGAAGAAGAAGACCTGGTGGCCCAGGCGGGCGACCATATCGAGGGGGACTTTGCCCGCCGCCTTGAGCTGGCGCAGCGGCCGCAGCAGCGGAGGTACGTAAGTTGAAGACAAGGCTCAGACCACCTGTGGGGGGAATACGGCGGAGTAGATCTGCGTGATCGCCAGGTTGACGCCCAGCAGCATGACCATGGAACTGACCACTGCCGAGTTCACCGCGTTGGCCACACCACCGGGGCCGCCGCGGGCGTTCAGACCGCAGTCGCAGGCGATGATCGAGGCGATCAGGCCGAACAGCACCGACTTGAGCAGCGCCACCGCGAGGTCGCGGGTGACCGCGAACGAGGCGAAGGTACTCATGTAGGAACCGGGGGTGCCCGCCTGGGCGAAGATGTTGAACATGTAGCCGGTGATGAAACCGACGAAGACCACGAAGCCACACAGCAGCAGGCTGACCAGCATCGCGGCGCCGAGGCGGGGGGCCACCAGCCTGCGCAGCGGGTCGACGCCCATCACCTTCATGGCGTCGATCTCTTCGCGGATGGTGCGCGAGCCGAGGTCGGCGCAGACGGCCGAACCGACGGCGCCGGCGATCATGATCGAGGTGACCAGCGGCGCGCCCTGCTGGATGATGCCGAGGCCGTTGGCCGCGCCGATGAACGAGGTGGCACCGACCTGGCCCGCGATCGCGCCGACCTGGATGGACACGATGACCGCGATCGGGATCGCGACCAGCAGCGTCGGGGCGGCGGCGACGTTGGACATGAACGCGCACTGCCGAATGAATTCTTCGAAGGGGAAGCGCTTGCGGAAGATCGCGACGATCAACTCCGTGATCGCCTCGAAACCCATCGTGATCTGTCGACCGAAGGTTTCCAGCGACTTCTTGGGGTGGTCGTCCCAAAGGCCCTTCGTCCAGTCGACAGCCTCGCTGGCTCGTGAACGTGTGGGTGGACTCTCGGTCGACTGCACTGCTTTTACCCCTCTCGACGCCGGGCCCTCAACGCCCCGGCGACTTGTTTGCTTGACGCACCTTACTACGGAGTAGCCCAGAACACACCACCGACATGTGAGCGTTGTCATAGATGGAGGTCACTGTTGTAATCGGCTATGAGACCCGTCACGACGGACCCTACAGCCCGTATTTACGCATGTCCGCGGATAACGCGCGAAGGTCTTTTCGGACAGGGTTTCCCAGTACCGGCGGTCGCGGCAAACAAATATTGCGGAACTCTGTCATTCATAACGAAACCCTCGTCGAATTATCTGAACAGATCACGCGCGAAACACGAACGACTCGCCGCGACACGATTTCGATAGGGAATCGCTATGACAACGACAGTCGGACGGGCGACCGAATCCGTGGGCAAACGCACCGGTCCGCAGCCACGCCCGGGACCGAATACAGGCACGATAGACAGACGGTATTGATATCGTGCGAACTTCCGACATCTGGAGGGACATGTTCAGCAAACTCGCCAAGGTGGCCAACGCTGCCTTCGCACTCGCCCTCGGTGCAGCCTTGCTCGGCACCGGCGCGGCCCAGGCACAGCCCGGCCCCCCGGTGATCGGCGGCGGCTCCGGCATCGTGATCGACAACGCGTTCGAGTGCACCCTCACCACGATCGGCCACGACGCGGCGGGCAGGCTGGTCGGTTTGACCGCGGGGCACTGCGGCGACGCGGGTGCCACGGTCGCGGCGGAAGCGGATCACGGCTACGGCGAAATCGGCCGGTTCGCGTACAGCAACCACGAGCTGGACTACGCGGTCATCGAGTTCACGCCCGGCCGGGTCACCCCGGTCAACCGGATCGGCAATGTCAGCATCACCGGTGTCGGCGGGCCCGCGCAGTTCCCCACCATCGTGTGTAAGGAAGGCCGCACCACCGGCAACACCTGCGGCATCAGCTGGGGCGATGTCTTCCAGACCAACACCGAGACCTGGTCGCAGATGTGCGTGGTCGAAGGCGATTCCGGTGCGCCGGTCGTGGTCGGGTCGACGCTGGTCGGCATGGTGAACGCCTACCTGGCGGTGGCCTGCTTCGGCCCCGAGGTCGGCACCAACATGAACTCGATCATGGACGACATCAACGGTCGCGGCGGCGTGGGTTCGGGCTTCCGGCCCATCTAGCTTCTCGCACAGACAGGGCGGGCCGCGGATTTTCCCAGCGGCCCGCCCTTTTCGTGTGCGCTACAGGCTTTCCGTGCACACGACCATCCGACGCTCCGGGTAGTCGAAGCCGGAGTCCGCGGAGTCGGGGCAGTCGTTGACGTCGGCGGTGTTCTTCTTGATCGTGATCACCTTGACCGGGTCGACGCCGCCCTCGGTGCAGTCGATGCGCTTGGGGTCGTCGCCGCCCAGATCGAGGCAGCCGCCCACGACCCAGTCGATGTCCAGGCACAGGGCGCCGGTCTGGACGCCGTCCAGGGTCTCGAAGTAGGCCTGGTCGCGGTCGCTCACGCACCCCTCACTGTTCTTGGCCTTGCCGATGACCTTGAAGTTCGCCTCGCGGCTGCCGCACGCGGCCTTCTCGATGCTCGCGTCCTCGACCGTGCCACCCAGTTTCACGCAGTCGCCGACGTTGGCCTGGAAGTCGGTCCGGCCGCCCCGGCTCGAGGTCGGCGTCGGCTTGCCGGTGGTGGTCTTGCTGGGTTTGCTCGGCTTGCTGGTCGGTTTCGCGCTGCTGGTGGCGGGCACGACGTCGACCGCGGGCTGGGCGTGACCGTCGATGGTGCCGCCGCAACCGGTGGAGACGAACGCGGTCACGGTGATGGCGATCGCGCCGACGAGTCGACCGAATCGCAAATCTGCAAGCACTCACTGTGAATACACCACTCGAGCCACCGCCGTCGACTCCTGCACCGGGCGATCCACTTCACATTCGCCGGGTGATCTGCCTCACGTGACGTTTGGAACTTACACCGATGTGCTTCCCGCCTGCTCGCACGCACCGTCGCCGACTTGCCGCTGTGAGCGCCGGGTTTGACGAAAGCCGAACAGTAACAACGCGTTATGTGACCTGCAGCACATCGTTGCCGCGTTGTTATCACTGCGCAACGCCGCTGGCACGTTGTCACCGAGTGCGGGTAGTAATGGAGGGTCAGGGTCGGGGAATCGTTACCTCGTGGAGACCCTTCGCGGACTCTGCGTCACTACGCGTCAATGAGAAGATCTCGCGCCGTCGCAGGCGGGGCGGGAGATGGAATGGACGAGAACTTATGCACTACGAGGCAAATATTGCGCAATCGCACTGGCTTCGCCGGGGTCTGTTGCTGTCGGCAGCGGTCGCCGCGACCGGCGCACTGGCCGTCGTGCCCGCGCAGGCGCAGCCCCTGTTGCCGTTCGGGCTCGGCGGTTCCAGCCAGCCCGCGGTGAACGAGCCCGCGCAGGCCGCGCCCTTCGCGCCGCCCAACATCAACATCGGCGACGGCGAGACCGTCGGCGTCGCGCAGCCGATCGCCATCACCTTCCAGGAGCCGGTCGAAGACCGCGCGGCTGCCGAGCGGGCCATCAAGGTCACCTCGAGCGCCAACGCGCCCGGCCACTTCTACTGGACCTCGAGCAAGCAGGTCCGCTGGAAGCCCACCGAGTTCTGGCCGGCCAACACCGACGTGACCGTGGTCGCGGGCGGCACCACCAGCTCGTTCCACATCGGTGACGCGCTCGTGGCCACCGTCGACGACGCCACCAAGATGATCGTGGTCACCCGCAACGGTGAAGTCGTGCGCGAAATGCCGACCTCGCTGGGCAAGCCCGGCTACGAGACCCCCAACGGCACCTACATCGTGGGCGAGCGGCTCGAGAAGATGACCATGGATTCGTCGACCTACGGCGTGCCGGTCACCGATCCCGAGGGCTACAAGCTCGAGGTCGAATACGCCACCCGCCTGTCCAACAGCGGCATCTTCGTGCACGCCGCCCCGTGGTCGGTGGGCCAGCAGGGTTACTCCAACGCCAGCCACGGCTGCCTCAATGTGAGCACCGAAGACGGTAAGTGGTTCCTGGAGAACACCCGTCGCGGTGACGCCGTGATCGTGACCGGTACGCAGGGTGGAACCCTCAGTGCCGGCGATGGTTTGGGCGACTGGAACTAGTGTTCTGAACAAAAGCCGAACAATACGATCATTTCTGATCGTATTGTTCGGCTTTTTGCTGTACTGGCCACTGTGTGCCCGATGTTCAGAAAATCGGCGGGCAGGGTTAACCAACAGTTCGCCGTGCGCCGTAAGGCTGCCGCAGTGCGTAAGAGTCCAGAGCGGGTATTGCCCGGGAAAAGCCGTCGATGGCAGGACTACGCGCTGTTCGTGGTACTTGTCGTGCCGAACCTCGCGTTGCTGACCCTGTTCGTTTACCGGCCGCTTGCCGACAATATCCGGTTGTCTTTCACCGACTGGAACATCGCCGATCCGGTGGCCAATTCCGTGGGGTTCGACAACTACATCGAATGGTGGCAGCGCGACGACTCCTGGAAAGTCGTCAGCAATACGGTGATCTTCACCGTGGCCGCGGTCGTGGTGAGCATGGCACTCGGTCTGGCGCTGGCGATGCTTCTGGACCGAAAGCTGTTCGGGCGCAACGTCGTTCGCTCGGCGATTTTCGCGCCGTTCGTGATTTCGGGCGCGGCGATCGGGGTAGCTTTCCAATTCATCTTCGATCCGAGCTTCGGTCTGGTACAAGACCTTTTACATCGTGTCGGTGTCGACAATGTGCCCGATTTCTATCAGGACCCGGACTGGGCCCTGTTCATGGTGACGATCACTTACATCTGGAAGAACCTGGGCTACGCCTTCGTGATCTATCTGGCCGCCCTGCAAGGCGTGCGCGCGGAACTGCTGGAAGCCGCCGAAATGGACGGCGCCAGTAGCTGGACACGATTCACGAAAGTTCTACTGCCGCAGCTTCGCCCGACCACATTTTTTCTGTCGATCACCGTGCTGCTGAACTCACTGCAGGTCTTCGACATCATCAATGTGATGACGCGCGGCGGACCGCTGGGCAACGGCACCACCACCATGGTGTTCCAGGTGTACGAGGAGTCGTTCAAAAACTTCCGGGCCGGGTACGGCGCCACCGTGGCCTCGATCATGTTCTTGGTGCTGCTGGTGGTCACGTTGATCCAGGTGCGTGTGATGGATCGAGGCGAACGATGAAACATGTAGGCCCGCAAACCCTTTCCTACCGGCGACGCGAACGTGCGATCACCCTGCTCGGCTACGCGGCCATGGTGTGCGTGCTGATCATCGTGGGCGTGCCGCTGTTCTGGATCCTGATCACCTCGCTCAAGGATCGCTCCGAGATCTACACCCAGCCCGCGGTCTACTGGCCGTCGAGCTGGCACCCGGAGAACTACAGCCACGCCACCACCACGGTGCCGTTCTGGACGTTCCTGCGGAACTCGATCATCGTCACCGGGGTCGTGTCGGTGGTGAAGTTCGCGCTCGGGGTGTTCAGCGCGTACGGGCTGGTGTTCCTGCGGTTCCCCGGCAAGAACCTGGTGTTCCTGGTGATCATCGCGGCGCTGATGGTGCCCAACCAGATCACGGTGATCTCCAACTACGCGTTCATCGCGCAGCTGGGATGGCGAAATACGTTCCAGGGCATCATCATTCCGCTGTGCGGCGTCGCCTTCGGCACGTTCTTGATGCGCAACCACTTCCTGTCGCTGCCCGGTGAAGTGATCGAGGCGGCGCGCATGGACGGCGCGAACTGGTGGCGGCTGCTCACCCGCGTGGTGCTGCCCATGTCGGGGCCCACGATGGTCGCGTTCGCGGTGGTCACGCTGGTCACCGAGTGGAACGAATACCTGTGGCCGTTCCTGATGGCCGATTCCGCCGACGTCGCCACCCTGCCGGTCGGCCTGACCCTGCTGCAGAACACCGAGAACCCCAGCACCACCAACTGGGGGCCGGTGATGGCGGGCACCGTGCTCACGATGCTGCCCATTCTGCTGGTTTTCCTTGCCCTGCAACGTCACATGATCAAAGGCCTCACCTCCGGTGCGGTCAAAGGTTAAATCTCGAACAGGAGTTCGCCCGTGTCCCACTCTCGATTCCCGGCGCTGAGTCGCCGTGGCTTCATCGGCCTGACCGGTGGCGTCGCCGCTGCCGCCGCCCTGACCGCATGCGCGGGCACCGGCGGTGGATCCGGCGATTCCGGTGACGCCAACACCATCACCTTCTGGTCCAACCACCCCGGCACCTCCAAGGAGCTGGAGCTGGAGCTGATCAACCGCTTCCAGGCCAAGCACCCCGAGCTCAAGGTGAACCTGGTCGACGCGGGCAAGAACTACGAGGAGGTGGCGCAGAAGTTCAACGCCGCGCTCACCGGTGGTGACCTGCCCGATGTTGTTGTGCTGTCCGATGTCTGGTGGTTCAACTACGCGCTGAGCAAGGCGATCGAACCGCTGGACGGACACTTCGGTGCCGCCGGCGTGAAGCTCGACGACTACGTCGACTCGCTGGCCGCGGACTACCTGTTCGACGGCAAGCACTACGCCCTGCCGTACGCCCGCTCGACGCCGCTGTTCTACTACAACAAGGACGTCTGGGCCAAGGCAGGCCTGCCCGACCGCGGCCCGAACTCCTGGCAGGAATTCGACGAGTGGGGCCCGAAGCTGCAGTCCGTGGTCGGCGGCGACAAGTTCGCGCACGCCTGGGGCGACGCCAAGAACTACCTGGGCTGGACCTTCCAGGGCCCGAACTGGACCTTCGGTGGCGCGTACTCCGACAAGTGGACCCTGAAGTTCACCGATCCGGGCTCCATCGCCGCGGCCACCTATCTGCGTGAATCCATCAATGTGAAGAAGTACGCCGCCATCCGTCCGCAGATCGCGGTCGACTTCGGCACCGGCGTGGCCGCCTCCACCATCGCCTCCACCGGCGACCTCAAGGGCATCAAGAAGAACGCCGACGGCAAGTTCGAGGTCGGCACCGCGTTCCTGCCGCACCCCAACGGGCCCGGCGTCACCACCGGCGGCGCCGGTCTGGCGATCCCGTCGCGGATCTCCGAGGCGCGAAAGGTGAACGCGCTCAAGTTCATCGAGTTCATCACCAACGCGGCCAACACCGCGTACTTCACGCAGAACACGGGCTACATGCCGGTGCGCAAGTCGGCCGTGACCGATCCTTCCGAGATCGACTTCCTGGCGAAGAACCCGAACTCCAAGGTCGCCATCGACCAGCTGTCGGTGGCGAAGTCGCAGGACTACGCGCGCGTGTTCGTGCCCGGCGCCGACCAGATCATCGGCACCGGCTACGAACAGATCGGCCTCCAGAACGCCGATCCGGCAACGGTTCTGGCCAAGGTCGCCGCCGACGTGCAGGCGATCATCGACCGGCAGATCACGCCCAAGCTGCCCAAGTAGTTCCTTCGCGGGCCGGTGGTGTCGCACCACCGGCCCGTTCGTCTTTCTCAGGAGTGACATTCGCATGGCCACAGTGCAGTTCGACGGTGTGACCCACCGCTATCCCGGCGCCGACGCCCCCGCCGTCGACGCACTCGACATCGACATCGCCGACGGCGAGTTCCTGGTGCTGGTCGGGCCGTCGGGTTGCGGCAAGTCCACCAGCCTGCGGATGCTTGCCGGGCTGGAATCCGTTGAGTCCGGGACTATTCGGATCGGCGACCGTGATGTGACCGGGCTGCCGCCGCGCGCTCGTGACGTGGCGATGGTGTTCCAGAGCTATGCGCTCTACCCGAACATGACCGTGGCGGAGAACATGGGGTTCGCGCTGCGGAATGCGGGAATGTCCAAGTCCGACACGTTCGTTCGAGTGCACGAGGCCGCCGCGATGCTCGAGCTCGAGCCGCTGCTGGATCGCAAACCGGCCAAGCTTTCGGGTGGGCAGCGGCAGCGAGTTGCCATGGGGCGGGCCATCGTTCGTCGTCCGCAGGTTTTCTGCATGGATGAACCGCTGTCGAATCTGGACGCGAAACTGCGTGTTTCGACCCGCTCACAGATCGCCGCCCTGCAGCAGCGACTGGGGACCACCACCGTCTACGTCACGCACGACCAGGTCGAGGCGATGACGATGGGGCACCGGGTTGCGGTGCTGCTGGACGGGACGTTGCAGCAGATCGCCGCTCCCCGTGAGCTTTACGACAATCCGTTGAACACTTTCGTCGCCGGATTCATCGGTTCGCCCGGTATGAACCTGCTCGAAGCGCCCGTGGTCGAAGGCTATGCCGTGCTCGATGGCCTACGAATTCCCCTGCCGCGCAGCGTCTCCGGTGCCCGCGTAGTGCTCGGTGTCCGCCCCGAATCGTGGGAAGTCACTACCGACCCCGCCGGCATCACCGTCGTCGCCGAACTTCTCGAAGAACTCGGCGCCGAATCCTTCGTCTACACCCACGGCGCGGGCACCGACTGGTCCACCCGCTCCGGCAAGATCGTCGTACGAGTGGACCGCCGCTTCAAAACCACCCTGGGCGAAACCCTGCACCTGCGACCCAAGGTCGACGAGGTCTTCTTCTTCGACGCCGAGACCGACCTGCGCCTGCGCTGATCAGCGCGGCGGGTGTTCGCGGGCGTGGGCTACCGCTTTCGCGATGCCGTCGGTCCAGACGGGGCCGTGGCCGGGGAGGACCAGTGCCGCGTCGAGGGGTTCGAGGATGTCCAGGGCTGCGACGGTGTCTTCGGTGGAGTGGTTGAAGAAGCACGGAAGTACCTGGGGGCCCGTGATTTTCGAGGTCGGGTGGGCCGTGCACAGGGTGTCGCCGGTGGCTAGTGCGCCTGCCTGGGGGAGGTGGAAGACGGTGTGGCCGGAGGTGTGGCCCGGGGTCGCGACGGGGACGGGGTGGCCGGGGAAATCCAGGGGGCCTTCGGTGGGGAAGGGTTGGATGTGGGGGACCGGGTTCTTGCGCAGGCCGCCCGCGGCGGTGATGCGGGCGGCCCAGCCGAGGGTTTTGCGGTCGGTCAGGCGCTTGATCACGTCCAGGGGAGTGGCGGATTCGTGCACGTCGCCGCGGGCGTGGGCCACTTCGGTTTCGCTGGTGTAGACCGGGATCGCGTAGTGGCGGTGCAGGTGGTTCAGGGCGCCGACGTGGTCCAGGTGCGCGTGGGTCAGCAGGATCGCCCTGATGTCTTCGGGGCGGTGGCCCAACGCGCGGATCGACTTCTCGATGGTGGCGGCGTCGCCGTACCAGCCCGCGTCGATGAGCGTGAGGTCGCTGCCGTCGCGGAGTAGGACCATGTTGACGTCGGTGCCCGCGATGGTGAAAACGTTGTCGGCTACCTGCTGGTGACGCATGAATCCCTCTCCGGAGCAATGATTTTCGAGCCTACCGGCTGGGCGACAGGCAGGCTCGAATCACATCACCAGATCGTCACGCGCTGTTCGGGATCGAGGAACAGCTTGTCGTCGGGGGTCACGTCGAAGGCTTCGTAGAAGCTGTCGATATTGCGGACCACCGCGTTGCAACGGAACTCCGGCGGGGAGTGCGGGTCGATGGCAAGGCGGCGGATCGCCTCTTCCTGGCGGGCCTTGGTGCGCCACACCTGCGCCCACCCGTAGAACACGCGCTGCAGGCCGGTGAGACCGTCGATGACCGGGGGTTGTTCGCCGTTCAGGGAGATCTTGTAGGCGGCCAACGCGATCGACAGGCCGCCCAGGTCGCCGATGTTCTCGCCGATGGTGAACTCGCCGTTCACGGTGTGCTCGTCGTCGAGGTCGGCCGGCGACAGCACGTTGTACTGGTCGATCAGGGCCTTGGTGCGCTTGCCGAACTCGGCGCGGTCCTCGTCGGTCCACCAGTCCTGCATGTTGCCGTCGCCGTCGTACTTGGCGCCCTGGTCGTCGAAACCGTGGCCGATCTCGTGGCCGATCACCGCGCCGATGCCACCGTAGTTGGCGGCGTCGTCGGCGTTCATGTCGAAGAACGGCGGCTGCAGGATCGCCGCGGGGAACACGATCTCGTTCATGCCCGGGTTGTAGTAGGCGTTCACGGTCTGCGGGGTCATGAACCACTCGCCCCGGTCCACCTCGCCACCCAGTTTGCCCAGGTCACGGTCGTGATCGGCGGCGTAACCGCGACGGTAGTTGCCCACCAGATCGGTGGGGTCGATCTCGACCGCGGCGTAGTCGCGCCAGGTGTCGGGGTAGCCGATCTTGGGGGTGAACTTCTCCAGCTTGGTCAGTGCGGCCGCGCGGGTGTCGGGGCCCATCCACTCGAGGTCGGCGATATTGCGGCGGTAGGCCTCCTGCAGGTTGGCCACCAGTTCGACCATCCGAGCCTTCGCCGCGGGCGGAAAGTGCCGTGCGACATAGATTTTGCCGACCGCTTCGCCCAGCAACTCCTGCACCAGGGACACGCCGCGCTTCCAGCGATCGCGGTTCTCCTGGGCGCCGGTGAGGGTGCGGCCGTAGAAGTCGAAGTTCTCCTCGACGATCTCGTCGGTGAGGAAAGCCGCGCGGGCGTGCAGGACCTGCCAGGCCGCCCAGGCCTGCCAATCCTGTTGCGGGACATCCTTCCACGCGTCGGCGAAGGCGCGCAGGTAGTCGGGCTGGCGGACCACGAGTTCGGCGAACAGGTCCGCACCCTCGCGATCTTGTCCGGCCGAGATGGCGTCTACCCACGCGGCCCAATCGAATTCCGGGTGCTCGGCGACCAGATCCGCGAAAGTGGTGAGGTTGTAGCTCTTTTCGGCATCGCGCCGACGCACTACATCCCAATGTCCCGCGGCCAGTGTGCGTTCCAGCTCGAACACGCGCCGGGCAGCATCAGCCGGATCGGCAGGCAGCAGCCCTTCCAACGACGCATCGGCGGCCGCGATGGTGAACATCTTCGTGATGTGCGCGATGTACGCATCGCGGATCTCCGCGAATTCCTCGGAGCGGTAATACGACTCATCCGGCAGCCCGATCCCCGACTGCGTCGCATGCACGAGGTACCGCGTGGAGTCCTTGTCATCGGTATCGACGTAGTACCCCACCGCCCCCCGAACCCCGGTCCGCTGCAACCCACCCAGCAACGCCGCGAACCCACTCGCATCCGCGACCTCAGCGATCGCCCTCAACTCATCGGCAACCGGCGCGAACCCCGCAGCAGCCACCACCTCGGTAGCCATAAAACTGGAGTACAAATCCCCGATCTTGCGCGCATCCACCCCCTCCGCGGCACCGGACGCACTGTCGGTGATGATCGCCTGCACATCCAACTCGGCCTGGTCATACAACGTGCGAAACGCCCCGTCGACAGCCCGATCAGCCGGAATCTCATACCCCGCCAACCACTGCCCGTTGACATGCGAGAACAGATCATCCTGCACCCGCACCTCCTGATCGCGGAAGGACAGGTCGATACCGGAAGGAGCACTCAGATCGGAAGTCACGCGCTCCAGTATGCCCAAACATCGACGCCTGGGGTGCGCATCGCCAACCCCTCGACGAGCGGCCCGCAGTGACGTCGTGGATCATCAGCAAGTGGATCTAGATCGAATCAGGGCCGATGTCGAAAACCTGGCGGCACAGTTCGAGGTGCCTGCTCCAGAAGTCGAGGCCGGCACGACACCCCGCTGGTGCCTCGACGGTGTGGAGCCACGGTTTCGACCCCAGCAACCACCGATGCTCACCATCGGGCCCGCGTTCGACACCCTCTCGCCGACCGAACAGCAGGGCGCACTCGCCGAAGCGATCGTCGGCCTGGAATTGCAGTGGGCCGCGCGGTACCAGGTTTTGTTCGCCGCGCTGATCTGCCTGCTGGTGCCATACCTGCTACTCGAGGTCGGCGATCGCCTCAACATCCTGCCCGCCATCGCGGCGTGGCAGTGGGGCGCACTCGTACTGGTGACCTGCATCATCGGTATCTGCGCGGCATCTTTCGTGACGACCCGAAAGACCATCTATCGCCTGGATCGCCGGACATCGGAAGTCATGAGCAGGCAACTGACCGAGGTCATGATCGACCTCGACCACCGCACCCGAACCACCGCCCGCGGCCCCAGCGGCGTCGTCCTACGCCTGTCCCTCCCGAGCAAACCGCGCCGACTACGCCACCTCCACACCGACCCGGCCTAGCACCTACTCGACATCGCCCTACTCACCAGCGACGCCGAACTGAGCCGAGCCCCCGGACTCCCGTGCCACGTCGAACTCATCGACTGACTCGATCAACGAAACACGCTGTCGCCGTGTGGGTCTTGCCTAGCGCGGTGGTTCGCCAGCTGCGACAATGTGGTCGGTCGAACCGTGTGGCGTCGGCGCGGTGTGCAAGTCGGGGGTACGGATGGACGACGACGACTCACACCACAGTTTCGATGGCGACTGCGGGTGTGGATACGACTGGCCACCGGAAGACCGGTTTTCGAAGCGCGCGGCCTTCATAGGGCGGGCCGCCACGGTCGCGTTGTGGGTTGGCGTCGTCGGCTTCGTCGTCGCGATCACAATCGGCACTGCGGGACTGACGGCATGGGCACTGATGCTCGCACTCGCCGCGGTCACCGACGAAGATCGGGATAAACGGCTGGCCGCGGCCGTCTTCGGTATCGACGTGTTCGGGGCCACCTTGCTGTATATCGAGCCCACTGACGAAATCACCACGTGGTACGGCTACGTCGGTATTTGGCTGACGGTGATCACTGGCGCGGCAACGCTGTGCTACCTGGGGATAACGCTGTGCTACCTGGGAATCGTGGCAATCCTCGAACACCGACACCAGCGAGACCACGCCTGACTCATACGGGGCGAGATTCAGACGCAGGCGAATTCGTTGGCTCGGGCGCCGGCGGTGAAGGCTTGCCATTCTTCGGCGGTGAAGTGGAGGAGGGTGTTGTCGTGGCGGAGGGTGGTGGTGCCGTCGGGGGAGGTGTGGGCTACCAGGGACGGGTGTCGGCGGGAGCTCAGTAGGCAGCGGAGGAAGGTTGTCCACAGGGCTGCGTCGACGGTGATGATGGGCTCTTCGGAGCCGGCGTTCATCGGGTTTCGGCGGAATTTGCTGTCTCGTATCTGGACAGTGGATTCGACGAAACGGACCTCGACGCATTGGTTGCCGTTGTTCGAGCGTGACGAGGTGAACCAGCCGTGGTCGGCCGGGGTGCGGCGAGCGGTGGTGGACATAGCTCGAATCTTACACGCTGGCATACTCGCTGATCAGGGCGAGAGATTCGGCGCGGGACAGGGATTGCTCGCGGGCGCGCACGTACGCGAAGCCCAGGTCTCGGACCTGTTCGGCGTCGTCTACGTGACCGCCGAAGACGGCGCTTTCGGCCCACGCGAAGGTAGGTAGCTGGTCGCTTGCGAAGTCGAGTAGGTGGAAGCTGGAACCGCCGAGAACGGCACCTTCGGGGGCAGTGAAGGGGATGACTCGGACCTCCACGGTGTCGAGTTCGCGGACCAGCTTCACCAGGTGGCGTAACTGCTCGCGCAGGACTTCGGGGCCGCCGGTTTGTTGTCGCAGGGTGGCCTCGCCGAGGACGGCGGTGAGTTCCAGCGGATCGGGGCCGTGCAGTCGCTGTTGGCGACGCAGTCGTATCGAGACTAATTGGTCGACTTGGACCGGGCGGATCATCACATCGGCGCTGATCAGGGCGCGGGCGTACGCCTCGGTTTGCAGGAGGCCGGGCACGATCATGCTGTCGTAGCTGCGGATGCTCTGCGCGCCGGCCTCCATCCCGTACAGCCGCTGAAGTTCGGGACCGATCAGGGCCGCGGCGGTCGTGGCCCACCAGCCGCGCTCTTTGCTCGCTTCGAGAAGCGCGAGCAGTTCGCCGCGTTCGTCGCCGGCCACGTCGAGAACATCGAGGACCGGTTCGATGGTGGTGCGGGTGAGTACCCGCCTGCCCTTTTCCACATGCGACCAGTTGGCGGGAGTGAAACCGACCCGGCGGGCGAAACCGGCCGAATCGAAACCGCGCTGCTCGCGCAGATCGCGCAAACGCAACACGAGTTCCCAACGCGCGACGGTCGGCGAAACGGGAGCCATGAACAGTTATCGTACGCTGACCGACACGCCAGCTACTGACTATTGTCAGCGCGGTTGTGCGGCTATAGGCTGTACAGAACGGCCATTTTCCTTCGCATCCAGCCGTTATGAAAAAGTTTCCCGCCCCATCCGCTCGTACCGCAGCACCAAGCTCCGAGCAAGCGAATTCACAGCTACATCGAGTCCACCGTCGACGGAGACGAGGTCGTGATGAGCACGTTGCGCACTGATGAGGACAAGGGCGGGTATTCGGCGGCCGAGGAATACTCGGTCACCCAAGACGCTTTGGCGCGCTGTCGCCGCTACCGCAAGGACCACGGCCTCTACGGGGTGGTCGATGCGACACTGGGCCGGATCGTGCTCGAGATCGGCGCGGTCGGGGCGGTGGTGATGCCGTCGACGCTGGGCGAACGAGTCCGCGGGCTGCTCATCTCCCGCGGCATGCGTTGCGGGCCGATCATCGCCCACCCGCGCTCCGGGCGCTGGACCTTCCTCACCGGACCGGTCGACAATTCCTATCTCGACACCGAACTGTTCGCCGAACTGTTCCGGGTGTGCGCCTCGGTCGCGCTGCCCGGCAGCGATATCGTGCTGCCGTCACCGGCCGACGAGCGCAGCGGATATCGCACCTGGATGCAACAGCCCGACGGTGATTTCCGCCCGGATTTCGCGCAGATCATCGCCGCTACCAGGACCAACGCCAGGTCGGCGTCGCTGTCGCGGCAGCCGGGATCAGCCTGAGCTCACTGCCCGCCCAAGCGCGCGTGCATCTCCCACACCAGTACCTCGGCGTCACCGTGCGGACGAACCAGCTGACCGCCCGAACGCGACAGTCGCACGGCGTCACCCTGCGCCAACGTGCCGACACCCTCGACATCGACCTCCCCGCGCGCCACGAAAACATGCAGGTAGGGCGCGTCCGGCAGCGTCACACCGGGATTGTCGGCCGCCATCCTGGCCACATGCATCGCCGCGTGCGAGGAGTTGATCGCGATGGCGGTGCGGTCGCGATAGCGCGGTAGCCCCGACGCCACCGTCACCAACTCGCCGCGCGCGAGTTCGTCATCGATCTCGAGCTGCTGATAGCCGGGGTCGACGCCGGGGGAGTCCGGCACCACCCACATCTGCACGAAGTGCACCGGCTCGTCGTGGGTGCGCCCGTCCAGGCTCCACGAATCGTTCTTCTCCGAGTGCAGGATCCCGGTCCCCGCGCTCATCCGCTGCGCCAGACCCGGATAGATGATGCCGTTGTGGCCCAGCGAATCCTGGTGCACCAGGCTGCCACCCAGCACCCAGGTGACGATTTCCATGTCGCGATGCGGGTGGGTGTCGAAGCCCTCGCCGGGCAGCACCACGTCCTCGTTGTTGACCAGCAGCAGCCCGTGATGGGTGTTGTCGGGGTCGTAATGTTCGCCGAACGAGAACGAATGCTTCGAATCCAGCCACGGGATCCGCGTCTTCATCCGGTCACCACCACGGTGTAATTCGATGCGCGGCGGTGTCGTCGAGGAGGGCGTCACGGTTCAATTCTGGCACCGATAGCGAGGATGCACCGAGCACGGGGTGAGCGCGCACCGCGGCGGCACGCGGGGGCACTAAGGTCATGGCGTGTCGACCCATCCCCCTGACGGCTCGAATACGGCGGATGAGCAGCCGATCTCGCTGAAACATCTGGTGCGCGACACCCGCGAGATAGTGCGCGACAACCCGCGGATGCCGCGCCTGGCCCTGTTGCGGCTGATCGCGCAATTCGGCGACGGGATGTTCCAGGCGGCACTGTCGGGCGCGATTCTGTTCAATCCCGAACGCGAGGCCGACCCGTTGGCGATCGCGGCCGGGTTCGCGGTGCTGCTGCTGCCGTATTCGGTGCTCGGACCGTACGCGGGCGCGCTGCTGGACCGGTGGGATCGGCGCAGTGTGCTGCTGGTGGCCAGTATCGCGCGGGCGGTGTTGATCGGTGCGGCGGCGATCGGGTTGTGCTTCGGGGTGGGGGAGACGCCGCTGCTGATCCTTGCGCTGGCCACGGTCGGCGTCAGCCGGTTCGTGCTGGCGGGGGTGTCGGCGGCGCTGCCGCAGGTGTTGGAACAACGCTGGTTGGTGCCGATGAATTCGGTGCTGGCCACGGTGGCTTCGGCGTGCGCGGGGATCGGGGCCGCGGCGTCGGTGGCGGTGATCGCGCTGATCGGCCCGGGGGATGCGGGGTCGGCGGTGGCGGTGGGGTTGTCGGGGATCGGCTCGCTGGTCGGCGCGATGCTGGCCTACGGGTTCCGCCCGCACGTGCTCGGGCCCGACCGCGGTTCGGCCGACACCGAGAGCACCGTGCACGCCATCGCGGCGGGCTTGCGCACGGGTGCGCGGGCGGTCTGGCATTCGGTGCAGGTGACCACGGCGATGATCGGTATCGGCGCCCACCGCATCGTGTTCGGGATGAACACGCTGATCATGGTGTTGGTGTTGCGGGCGCCGACCGACTCCGAGATGAGCGGCGGGCTGGTCGGTTTCGGGGTGGTGATCGTGGTGATCGCGGCGGGCATGCTGGTGGCGGCGCTGGCCGCACCGATCCTGATTCCGCGGCTGGGCAGGCCGCGCACGGTGCTGCTCGGGTTGACGACCGCGCTGATCGTGCAGCTCACGCTGGTGACCCCGATCGCGCTGGCCACCGGATCGGCGGTGGACAACGCGCACCGGTTGCTGCTGGTGGGCGCGTTCGGCCTCGGCGTTGCCGGTCAGACCATCAAACTGACCGGCGACGCGAGCATGCAGATCGACATTCCCGACGATCAGCGCGGACAGGTATTCGCCCTGCAGGACACGGTGTTCAACATTTCCTTCGTGTTGGCGATCGCGGTGACCGCGCTGGTGATCCCCGCCGACGGACGGTCGATCGGGGTGGTGCTGGCCGGTGCCGCGGTGTACGCGGTCGGCATCGCGGCCATCGCGTTCAACTCCCGTCGAACCGTTCGCTGACCGGCGGGTCCTGGGCCAGCACGGTGCGATGGTCGACGGTGGCGTGCGGGATGTCGGGCAGTAGTTCGTCGTCGAACGACACGCCCGCACTCCACGGCATGTCGTCGATGGGTGCGTCGTAATCGACCCACAGCGCGTCGGCGAGGCTGCTGTGGGCCAAATCGGCGTGGCCGCACCAGTGGTGCGCGAGCGGGTCACCGGTTCCGAAGACGTACTCGATGTCGTTCACATCTGTTAGGACGCATCCCGAGCCCATTCGGTTCCGGTAAGTTCGCACAAGATCACGGTGTTCGGTGTCGACGCCGATTCGAGGGAGCCAGATGCGCGCAAGACCGCACGGAACTGCCGCGTTGGGTGTGGTGCTGTGCGCCATCCTCGCTGTCCCCGCACAGGCCGTCCCGCTGCCGTGGGCGCCGCCGCCGGTGAACGCCTGTGGCGAAACAGGATTCGACCCGGTCAGCCGGTTGCCCGATCCCGCCGCACCGCCGCTGCCCGCCCTGCCGCCGACCATCGACATCCCGATCTGGGTACCGCAACTGACGCCCGTGCCGGTGCCGGATCCGCCGCATGATCAGACCCGGGTGGCGCAGGTTCCGCTGCCGTCGGATCCGTGCCGGAATCCGTGTCCGCAGGTCCGGGACACGCCGGAACCCGAACCCGAACGCGTCGAGGAGACTTCGACCGGTTCCGCGGTGGCGCTACCGAGGATTCGGCTGAATCCGGAGATCGAACCCATTCCCATTCCGGTGCCCGGCGGCGAGGGTGAGCCCGCGCAGGAAGCGCCCGCGCCGGTGATCCGGCCGGTCGAATCGGGACCGCTGGGCGCGCCGATCATGCCCGCGTCGGTGGAGTCGGTGCGCCTGGTCGAGCAGGTCACCGGGCACGGTTCGGCCAACCGGACCGACATGCGCTGGCAGGTCGACGGCACCGACTTGGGACTGTTCTGGGAAACCGAACCGGGCAAGGTCGCCATGGTTTTCGGCGACACCTTCGGCGAAGGCTGGGCCTACGGCGGGGCGGGGGCCGACACGGCCGATTGGCGTTCGAATGCGCTGGCCTACAGCACCGACCGGGACCTGGGCGACGGCATCACCATCGACTCCATGGTGCAGGACAGTGCCTGCCACGCCGCAGAACTGTTGGGCAGCCGCAAGATCAAGAACTGGGAAACCACCACGATCCCCACCTCCGGATTCGCCCTCGGCAAGCGGCAATTCATGAGCTACATGTCGGTGAACCACTGGTCGAAGATCCCGGGCATGTGGCTGACCAACTACGGCGGTCTCGCGTACTCCGATGACGGCGGGCAGACCTGGACCAAAGATCAGCATGCCCGCTGGGAGAACATGTTCGGGCTGGGTCGATTCCAGGTGGCGGCGATGGTGCCGCACGGCGAGTACGTGTACATGTTCGGCACACCCAACGGTCGGATCGGCGTGATCGGGCTGGCCAGGGTGCGCAAGGACGACGTGCTCAACAAGACCGCCTACCAGTACTGGGTGGACGGCAAATGGGCGCCTGCGGCGGAGAATTCGGCGACGCCGCTGGTCCAGGGCACGGCCAGTGAGCTGTCGGTGCGGTTCGACGCCGACAGCCAGCAGTGGCAGATGGTGTACCTGGATTCGGCCGCGAGTCAGATCGTGTTGCGGACCGCGGGTGAACCGCAGGGTGCGTGGACGTCGGCGGTGCCGCTGGTTTCGACCCAGATGTATCCGAAGGCGTACGGCGGCTTCATCCACCCGTGGTCGACGGCGCAGGATCTGTATTTCACGATGTCGGCGTGGGACAGCTACAACGTGTACCTCATGCACGCGCGCCTGCGTCCGCCGCGCTGATCACGAACTTCAGCCGGTCGCCGGGGCGGGCTTGGGCGACGCGGTCCACGTCGGCGTCCAGGACGACCGCGATCACCGGATAGCCGCCGGTGATCGGGTGATCGGCCAGGAAGACGATCGGTTGACCGCTGGGCGGCACCTGCACCGAGCCGAGCGCGACGCCCTCCGACGGCAATTCGCGGGTGATCGACCGGATCAGCGGGGGGCCGTCGGCGCGATCGAGGCGAGCGCCGACGCGGTCGGTGTCGGCGGACACGGTCCAGGAACCGCGGAACAGCTGGTCGGGGTCGGTGAACCAGTCGGCGCGCGGGCCGGGGGTCGCGCGGACTTCCAGTACTTCCGGCGGGAGCGGGACCGGCGCGAACTCCACGGTCGGCAGGGTGCGCGGCGGGGGACCCACGGGTAACTGGGTGCCGACCTGGAGGGGTTCGGGGCCGATGCCGGACAGGGTGTCGCGGCTGCGGGAACCGAGCACCTTGGCCACGTCGATGCCGCCGCGCACGGCCACATAACTGCGCAAACCAGTGGTGGCCAGGCCGAGTCGCAGTACCTGGCCCTCCTCGAGTTCGAGCACGCTGGCGTGTCCGACCGGCGTGCCGTCGATCGTGGCGGGGGCCGGGGCACCGGTGACCGCGACCGTGAGATGGCCGTCGGCGCGCAGTTCCAGGCCGCCCAGCAGTACCTCGATGGCGGCGACGTCCTCCGGATTGCCGACCAGCCGGTTCGCCAACCGCAACGAGCCGCGATCCGCCGCACCCGCCTGACCGACGCCGGAATCGAACCAGCCCTGTCTGCCCAAGTCCTGCACCGTCGCCAGCGGCCCCACCCGCTCGATAAAGATCAGCATGCGATCTCTCCCCGATTCGCTGTCGAGGCGGCGCATCGTTGAGCAGCCCTTGCCTGTACCGCCGAAACGGCTCTTACTCGGACGCGACGAACCGAATCGCCGAACCCGCCCGAACCAGCGCGGGTGGATCGCGGTCCACCACCCACATTCGCAGATCGGTCGTGCCGATCACCTGCCAGCCGCCCGGCGTGCCGCGCGGATATACCCCCGAGTAACCAGCGGCCAAGGCCACCGCACCCGGCGGGATGGCGGTGCGCGCGCGGGCTCGACGCGGCACCGTGAGCCTGCCGTCCGGGGAGGTGAGATAACCGAAACCGGGTGCGAAACCGACGAACGCGCAGTGCCAGACGGTGCCGGTATGCGACGCGATCACCTCGGGGATCGACAGGTCCAGCAGCCGGGCGACCTCGGGTAAATCCTCGCCGTCGTAGCGAACCGGGATCTCCACGATGTTCTCGTCCACTGTTCCACGGGAAACATCCGGTTGCGGCGGCTGCTGATCCAACCGGTCCAGCAGCGAGATCAACTCGCGGCGCACCTGCGTGCCGTAGTTCACCGAATGCATGGTGATCAGCACGGTTTCCGCGGCGGGCAGCACGTCTTCCACGCCGGCGATGGCGTGCACCCGCAACGCCGAGGCCAGCCGCTGCACCGGGCGCGGGTCATCGAGGGTGATGAGCATGGCGCGGTCGCCCGCCGGTCGGATCCGCGTGTTCCAGTCCATCGTGCCTCCCCTTCAGCTGAACGGCTGCACCGGAATTCCGGCTTCGCGCAGCGCCACCCGGATCCGGCCCGCCATATCCACGGCTGCCGGAGAGTCGCCGTGCACGCACACACTGGCCGCCGACACGGCGACCGTACCGGGACCGTCTACGGTACGCGCGGTCCCTGACAGCGCAAGAGATATCGCCTGCGCCACGGCATCGTCGACCGACAGCACCGCCCCGGCAACACCGCGCGGGGCCAGCGAACCTGTTGCAGTGTAGGCGCGATCGGCGAAACCCTCGCCGACGAAACGCAGGTTGTGGGCGGCGGTTTCCATCTCCGTGCCGGCGGGGCCGAGCAGCGCCAGGTTCGGGTCGGCCTCGGCCACGGCGGCCACCAGGGCTTCGGCGAGGAGGCGATCGCGGGCTGCCGCGTGGTAGAGCGCGCCGTGGGCTTTCACATAGCGGACTCGGTCGCCCGCGGCCGTGGCGAAGGCTTGGAGGGCGCCGATTTGGTAGAGCACCTCGTCGCGCAGGTCGGCGGGGGAGAGGGCGATCTCGCGGCGGCCGAAACCGACCAGGTCGCGGTAACCGACGTGGGCGCCTATTCGCACCCCCTTGGCCACGGCGAGCTCGCAGGTGCGGCGCATGATCGACGGGTCGCCGGCATGGAAACCGCACGCGATATTCGCGCTGGTCACGATGTCGAGCATGGCGGCGTCGTCGCCCATCCGCCACGGGCCGAAGCCTTCGCCCAGGTCACTGTTCAGATCCAGCGGCATGCCGGGAATGTACCCCGACAAATCGACCACGAACGAACTGAACCGAACTGTTATCCGCGCGTCAGCAGGCGTAGACGCGGACCTCGGTGGCTTTCACGGCGAAATAGACCTGCGCCCCGAGGGTGAGTTGGAGTTGGGCGACGGCGGCGGGGGTCAGGTCGGCGCACAGGCCGGGGGCTTGCGGTGCGTCGCCGCGGACTCGGACGATGCCGCCTCGGTCGGTGATCTCGGTGATGTCGACGGTGAAGACGTTGCGTGGGCTGCCGCCGGGGGTGGTGCGGAAGACCGAGACCGCGGCGGGGGAGAACACTGCCGCCGCAGGGGATTCGGGGCGGAGTTCGCCGATGACGCAGCCGTCTACGGCGAAATCGTCGACCTGGACGGTGCCCAGTGTCGGCCCTTCGGTGAGCTGCTTCGACGCGGTGCCGCGCAACAGGTTCAGGCCGGCGATGCGGGCGGCGAAGGGGTTGCGTGGGTGCGACATCACCTCGGCGACCGGGCCTTCTTCGACGACGCGGCCCGCTTCGACGATGACGAGGCGGTCGGCGAGGGTGATGGCGTCGATGATGTCGTGGGTGACCAGCACGGCGCAGCGGGGGGGATCGTCGCGCAGGACTGCGCGCAGCAGGGTGCGCATGGCGGGGGCCACGTCGACGTCGAGGGCGGACATGGGTTCGTCGAGCAGGAGCAGGTCCGGGTCGACAGCCAGGGCGCGGGCCAGGGCGACGCGTTGGGCTTGGCCGCCGGAGAGGGTGGCGGGGTGGCGGTCGGCGAATTCGGTGGCGTCGACGGCTTTCAGCCATCTGTCGGCGATTGTTCGCGCAGCGCGGTTGCCTCGGCTGCGGGGGCCGAAGGCGACGTTGTCGCGGACGGTGAGGTGGGGGAACAGGAGTGGGTCCTGGGCGAGCAGGGAGATGCCGCGGCGATGCGGGGGGAGTGCGATGGCCTTCGCGGTGTCGGTGAGGGTGCGGGTGCCTAGTCGGACGTGGCCCGTGTCCGGGGTGATCAGGCCGGCGATGACCTGGAGGAGGCTGGATTTTCCTGCGCCGTTGGGGCCTAGGACGGCCAAGACTTCGCCGGGAGCGACTTCGAGGTGGATGTCGAGGTCGCGGGCGGGTATTCGCGCTGATACCGAAAGTCCTGCTCCGATCCCCTTGGCAGTCGCGTCGGGTGCGATCGGCGGCATCGACTGTTCGGAATCCACGGTCACTTCACCTCGCGCAGCGCAGGGGTGCCGCTGCGCAGTTGGGTGCCGGGGATGGGGCTGGTTCGGCGGTAGGCGAGGAGCACGATCAGCACCGCGACGATGATCAGCACCACCGAGAGGGCGACCGCGGCGTCGGGGTCGGCTTCGCGTTGGAGGTAGATCTCGAGGGGCAGGGTGCGGGTGCGGCCCTGGAGGCTGCCCGCGAAGGTGAGGGTGGCGCCGAATTCGCCGAGGGCTCGGGCGAAGGCGAGGACCGCGCCCGAGATCAGGGCGGGGCGCAGCAGCGGGAGGGTGATCCGCCACCAGACGGTGCTCGGTCCCGCGCCGAGGGTCGCGGCGATCTGCTCGTAGCGGCTGCCTGCCGTGCGCAGGGCTCCTTCGAGGGTGAGGACCAGGAACGGGAGTGCCACGAAGGTTTGTGCCAGCACGACTGCTGTTGTGCTGAACGCGATTTGGATCCCTGCTGCTTCCAGATGTTCGCCTAGTAGGCCGCGTCGGCCGAAGGTGTAGAGCAGCGCTATGCCGCCGACCACCGGTGGTAATACCAAGGGCAGCAACACAAGTGCGCGCAATACCGGAAGCCCTCGCCAGCGCGCCCTGGCCAGCACTGCGGCCATCGGGACCCCGAATACCAGGCACAACACTGTGCTCGCTGTCGCGGTTCGCAGGCTCAACCACAGTGCGTCCCTTGATGCTTCGGTGGTCACCAGTTCCAGGAACCGGCTCCACTCGACACCCCAGGCCAACGCCCCCAAGGGCAACACCACCAGGGCGAAGCCCACGACGGCAGGGATCAGCAGCCAGCGAGGCAATCCCGCGGCTGCGGTCACGGTGCGCCGAAGCCTGCGGCGGTGAGCGCGGCACGACCCGTGGGGCCGGTGACCAGGTCCGTGAATTTCTGCGCGGTGGCTGCTTGCTTCGAATCTGCCACCACCGCAATGGGATAGGTGTTCACGGCTACTGATGCCTCGGGAACGGCGACAACGCCTACCTTCGCGCTCGCGGCGTCGGTGACGTAGACGAAGCCGGCGTCGGCTTGGCCGGAGGTCACCTTGGTGAGCACGTCGGCGACCGACGATTCCTCGCTCACGGGGTGCAGGGTGGTGTTTGCGGCGTCGGCGACCTTCTTCGTCGCGCGACCGCACGGGACCTGGGGGGCGCAGATGACCAAGGTGGCGTCGGCGAGGTCGTTGATTCCGTTGATGCCCTTGGGGTTTCCCGGTGCGGTGACCAGTGTGAGCACGTTGGTGGCGAAAGTTGTTGGTGTTGCGGTGATTCGACCGTCTTTGATCACTTTTTCCATGGTCTGCTGGTCTGCTGAGGCGAAAACGTCAGCGGGAGCGCCTGCTTGGAGTTGCGCTGCCAGATCGGACGATCCCGCGAACGACATCTGCACGTCCACACCGGGATTGGCGGATTCGAACTCCTTCTCCAGTCCCGTGAACACATTCTTCAGCGAAGCCGCCGCGAACACGGTCAGAGTCGATTTGCCTGTGTCCGAAGCAATTTCGCTCGAACAGCTCGCGGCCAGCACCGCCAGCGCACCGACGAGCGCGATCCGGCGGATCACGGTGCTGCCTTTTCGACCACCACGGTCGTGGCCTTGACGCTCGCCAGCGCGACACTGCCGGGTTCCAGCCCCAGCTCGCGCACCGATTCGCTGCTCATCAGCGAAACCACGGTAAAAGGACCGCATTGCATCTCCACCTGTGCCATCACCGTGTCGGTCACCACCCGCGTGACCAGCCCCGGGAACCGATTGCGTGCCGAACTGGCACTACCCACCTGGGTCTGTGGCGTGCGCGCCGCCTCGACGGCATGTTCGGCCAGCTCCCGGCCGTCGAGCACCAGGCGCCCGGCCGCGTCCTTGGTCGCCGTCAGCGTGCCGGTGTCGATCCAGCGACGCACCGTGTCGTCGCTGACGCCGAGCAGATCGGCCGCTTCCTTGATTCGCAATGAGGCCACGCGAACAGGATAGATCCGCAGATTCGTCTACAACAAGCAAATATCACCGCATTTTCGGAACCAACCGGTCGTGATGTCTCCTAATCCGGTCACACTTCATGGTCACGGGGGGTCGCGCCCAGTACGCTCGAATCCATCATGGCCACGTATTTCGATCCGAAGTCCTGGTCACTGGCAGGTGCTGTCGACATGGGCAAACGCCTGCTCGACCCCTCCTGGATCGACCAGTGGCTCGGTTTCACCACGTCCTGGGCCGATCCCGTCGCCGATCTGGGCTCCGGCACGGTCACCGCGCTGCTGCCCGACGTGCTGCTGACCGTGCTCAGCGAGGGCATTCTCAGCCGCTTCGGCGGCCAGGAAGTCGACGCCACGCTGCTGGGCCACGACCTGTCAGCCACCCTCGACACGTTCAAGGTGCGCAGACGCGGCGCTCACTTCCAGAGCAAAACGGTGCTGTCGAACCTGGTGTGGGACTCGCATCCGTTCGACACGGTCACCGTGATCGCGCACGGCGTGCGGTTGATTCCCGGCGTGCCGACCAAGGTGCGGGTGCAGCAGCTCGACATCGAGGGCAGCATCGGGATCGGCGCGCTGGTGGACTGGGTGGACGCGCAGAACCTGGACTGGCGGGTGCGCCTGGACGAGCGCGGCCGCATCGTGGCCACCCATCGCACGCGCAAGATGACCGCGATCGTGGACGGACAGGTCTACGACAACCTGCTCACCCTCGACGTCCACCGGGCCAGTTGGTACGGCATCCGCCTGCCCAAACGCGTGGTGCCCGCGCCCGCGCTGCTGCTGGACGACCTGCCCAACCGGGCGAGCATCAACTACGCGCACCGGCGCGGTGACGTGGTGAAATTCCGGCTCGAACTGCCCGAGACCACCGGTTCGTTCGACCTGACCCAGATACGCGACGCCATCATCGCCGGGACAACACTGATCGTGTTCTGATCAGGACTGCTGCTGCGCCCACCATTCGCGCAGGGCTGTTTCGGCTTCTTCGCGCGTCATCGGACCACGGTCCAGCCGCAGATCCTTCAGGAACTTCCACGCCTTACCCACCTGCGGACCCGGCGGCAGACCGAGCAGTTCCATGATCGCGTTGCCGTCCAGATCCGGGCGCACCCGCGCCAGATCCTCCTGCTCGCGCAGTACGGCGATCCGCTGCTCGAGCTCGTCATAGGTCGAACGCAGCGCTGCCGCGCGACGCTTGTTGCGCGTGGTGCAATCCGCGCGCACGAGTTTGTGCAGCCGATCGAGCAGGTCGTCGGCGTCGGTCACGTACCGGCGCACCGCCGAATCCGTCCACTGACCTTTGCCGTACCCGTGGAAACGCAGGTGCAGGAACACCAGGCGCGCAACCTCTTCGGTGAACGCCTTCGGGTACTTCAATGCCCGCATCCGCTTGCGCACCATCTTCGCGCCGACCACCTCGTGATGGTGGAAGCTCACCCCGCCCGCGGGCTCGTTGCGTTTGGTGTCGGGCTTGCCGATGTCGTGCAGCAGCGCCGCCCAGCGCAACACCAGGTCCGGGTCGCCGTCCTCCTGGTCGATCGCCTGCTGCAGCACCGTCAAAGAATGCTGGTACACATCCTTGTGCTGGTGGTGCTCGTCGATCTCGAGCTTCATCGCGGGCACCTCGGGCAGCACGCGCTGCGCCAGACCGGTGTCGCACATGAGATTGATGCCGTCGATCGGGTGGTCGGCGCCGATCAACTTGTCCAGTTCCGCGCGCACCCGCTCGGCGGTGATCCGGTCGATCTGCTCGGCCATGTCGACGATCGCCGCCCGCACCCGCGGCGCCACCTCGAAACCCAACTGGGCCACGAAGCGCGCGGCACGCAGCATCCGCAGGGGGTCGTCGTCGAACGAATCCTGCGGCAGCGCAGGGGTATCCAGCACGCCCGCGAGCAGGGCGTCGATGCCGTTGAGCGGGTCGACGAACTCCAACGACCCGTCCGAGGCGATCTTCACCGCCATCGCGTTCACCGTGAAATCGCGCCGCACCAGGTCGCCGTCGAGCGTGTCACCGAAGGTCACCTCGGGATTGCGCGACACCCGGTCATAGGTGTCGGCGCGGAACGTGGTGATCTCGAGCTGCTGATCATCCTTGGCCGCACTGACCGTCCCGAACGCCAAGCCGCCGGTATCCCACAGATGATCCGCCCACCCGCGCATCAACTCCTGCACAACCTCCGGCCGCGCATCGGTGGTGAAATCCAGATCATTGCCCAGCCGCCCCAACACCGCATCCCGCACGCTGCCGCCGACCAGATACAGACTGTGCCCCCGCTCGGCGAACATCGCCCCCAACGGCGCCAAAACATCACTGAGCTGCCCCAAAGTCACCGCCGCCCCCGCCAGCAGGCGAGCACGACGATCCGCCACAGCATCAGGGACAACGTCAGGGGAAACCACGAATGTCGACTTTACCGACCCCGTCCAATCGATTGCGCCCACCGCCCCGTATGTAGGTCCAACACCGGAGGGTTTGCGCCCGTCCCGCAGTTGGGAGTGCGATTTTTGCGACGAAGGAACAAAAATCGTGCTCCCAACTGCGGGACACAAGGGGGCGCAAACCCCGCGGCACCGCAGGTGCCGCAAAAATAAACACAGCTAAGCTGGCGGAGTGTCTCCTCCGGCCGATCGCGCGAACAGTCGACGCCGCCAGCCGCGGCGGCGCGGTTCGGCGAACAATGCTGGAAAACCGCGTATGCGAACCGTGCGTGAGACTTCCGCGGGTGGTCTCGTCGTCGAAGGCCTCGACGGACCTAAAGAACAGCGCACTGCCGCACTGATCGGCCGCACCGACCGACGCGGCCGTCTGCTGTGGTCGCTGCCGAAGGGCCACATCGAAGCCGGTGAGACCTGCGAGCAGACCGCCATCCGCGAAGTCGCCGAGGAGACCGGGATCGACGGTGAGGTCGTCGCCGAGCTGGGCAGTATCGATTACTGGTTCGTCACCGAGGGTCGGCGGGTACACAAGACCGTGCACCATTTCCTGCTGCGGTGTCTGGGCGGTGAGCTGTCCGACGCCGACGTCGAGGTCACCCAGGTTGCGTGGGTTCCGCTGAGCGAGTTGGATTCCCGATTGGCCTACGCCGACGAACGACGGTTGGCCGAAGTGGCGAATCGAATGATCGACCGGATGGAGACCGGCAAGCGATGACGGGTGGACTGTTCCGGCTGATCACGGCGGTCCTGACCATCTTGGGTTCGATGACGCTGCTGCCCGCGGTCGCGCACGCTCAAACAGACGGGTCGGGCACGCCGAAGTTCCTCAAACTGACCCTGGACGCGGTGGCGCCGGGCACGGTCACCACCAGCAGCGACCAGAAACTGACGATCTCGGGCACGGTCACCAATATCGGCGACCGGGCCGTCGACGACGTGAGCGTGCGGATCCAGCGCGCGGCCGCGGTCGATTCGCCCAGCGGGTTGCGCAGTTCGCTGCGACTGGACCAGGTGAATTACGAGGTCACGGGGCCGTTCCAGGATGTGACCGAGCGGTTGAATCCTGGTCAGCGCAAGCAGTTCTCGGTCAGTATCGCGTTGCGCGCGGGGTCGGAGGCCTCGCTGGGCCTGACCGATCCCGGCGTGTATCCGCTGCTGCTCAACGTCAACGGTGAGCCCGCCTACGGCACGCAGGCCCGGCTCGACGACGCCCGTTTCCTGCTCCCGGTGCTCGGCCTGCCCGGCACCGACCCGACCGAACCACCCGCCGCCGCACCGCCGACCGTCGCGCCCGTGGCGACCACGATGATCTGGCCGCTGGCCGACCGGCCGCGCATGGTCGCGGGCAAACCGGGGTCAGTGCACGGCGAGGTCGAACTGCTCGACGACGAACTCGCGGTCTCGGTCGGCAAGGGCGGGCGGCTGGAACAGTTGGTCGCCGCGCTGGAATCCGTGGCCCCCGCGCCCGGCAAGGACAAAGGGGTGGCCGGGTCGGTGTGCATCGCCATCGATCCCGATCTGGTGTCCACCGTGCAGACCATGACGCGCGGCTACCGGGTGCTGGCCAGCCCGTCCGATCCCAGCGGCGCCACCCGAGAGGGGACAGGGGCCGTGGCCGCGCAGGAGTGGCTGGACCGGCTGCGGGCGCTGGCCGGGTCGATGTGCACGGTGGCGTTGCCGTTCGCCCAGGTCGACATCTCGGCGCTGGCCGCGGTGAACGATCCGGGACTGTCGGCGCGGGCCCTGCTCGCGCCCGCCGACGTGGTCGACTCGATTCTGGCCACCCAGTCGATGCGCGGGGTGAGCCTGCCCGATTCGGGCACCATCGACGATCCGGCCGGGCACTTGTTGCGCGGATATGGGTTCGGGACGGCGGTGTTGGCCAGTTCGGCGGTGTCGAGTGACGGGGTGCCGGTGGATACCGATAACGCCCTGACCACCGCGCCGACCACGCTCGCGCCCGGTGTCGTCGTCGGTGGCGAGCAGGCCGCGCCTGATGTCGTTCGGGTGCCCGGTGTCAGTGTCGAACAGCCCGCGGGCTCACCTACCGATCCCGCGCTGCGGGTGGCCACCTTCGATATCTGGTCGGCGACGGCGCTGGCCGCGGTCGGTTCGAGTCCGCCGACGCCGTCGTTCACACCGTCGAAAGTGCGGTTCGACGTCACCAACGACTCGCGCGCGGCCCGACTGCAGGACGCACTCGGCGCGATCGCGTGGAGTTCGCTCAATCCGGCACCGGACCGGCCGCGATCGCAGCTGCTGATGCCGCCGCAGCAGTGGGGGGCCAGTCGGGAGGAGGGCGTGGCGCTGCTCAAGCACGTCGAACTGCTCACCCGCAATCAGCTCGCGACCCCGCGCAGTTTCGCCGAACTCGTCGCGACACCGCCGGACCCGCAACCGTTCACCCTGGAATATCTGCCGCGCGCCGCTCAGGACGCGGCGCCGCAGCAGTTCATCGAGCCGGTGCGCGCGCAAGGTGCCCGGGTCACCGAGTTGATGAACGCGCTGGTCGAACTACCGGAATCCGAACTCACGCCGCTCGCGTTCATGACACCGGCGCGCGAGGATCTGCTGCGCGCGCTGAGCCTGTCCGACCGACGCGCCGACAACGACACGCTCGCCGACCTGCACGCGCGACGCCGCATCGACCAGGCCACCCGCGAACTGGACGCGATGTTCGCCTCGGTGTCGGTGCTGCCGCCGGGCGGGGTGTACACGCTGGCGTCGGAACAGAGCCCGTTGTTGCTGGTCGCGCGCAATGAACTGCCCGTGGCGATCCGGGTGATGTTCCGGATCGAGGCACCGGCCGAGACGAACATCACCGATATCGGCGAACAGCTGCTTCCACCGTCCGGAACTCGGTCATTTCAGATACCGACCGAAGTGTCCGACAGCCGTAAGCTGGTGATTCCGATCAGCCTTACCACCCCCGACGGCATCACGCTAGGCGAGCCCACCTCGGTCTCCGTCCGGTCCAATGCCTACGGTCAAGCCCTGGCCATAATTACCGGATGTGCCGCGATACTGCTGTTGCTGTTGGCCGGCCGCCGACTGCTGCGGCGGTTCCGCGGCCAACCCGACCCCGCAGACGTTGGGTTCACCCCCGACACCGTCGAACGGGCCGGCCGACTGCGGCGAGCACGTGCGCGGCTGCAACGGCAGTGAACCCACCCGCCTGACGCGCGAGACAGGCACCATGACAGACAAGGACAGCAGTGGCACGGGTGAGCGAAACGCTCACCGGACCGGCGGGATTCGCGGGTTACGCCGGGTACAGGAGGCATGATGAGCGACGATGATTCCGCTCATCCGCGCGACCACGACGACCATCGCGACGACCCGACCCTGCGCCGGGCCCCCGCCGCGCCGTGGGAGCGCGCGATGACCGCCGGACAGGACGCCGACCGCGACGAAGCCGTGCCGAACGCGGATCGACGGCCCGGATATCGGCCCGAGCCGCGAGATGGACGTCCGCCCGCGCGGGAGTTCGACCAGCAGGGGATGCCCCGTCCGCCCGCGCCCGGTCAACCTCCGCGTCATCCCGGCGCAGCGCCTCAGCAACCGGCCGGATACCGGCCTGACCAGCCCGCCGGACCACGTCCGACCCCCGACCGGCCGGGTGCGGGTCCTCGACCTGCCATGCCGCCGGGCGAGCCGCGCTATCGACCCGAACCGCCACCGACGAACTTCCGGCCCGGACCCGACCGCGATGTGCCGCAGCCTCCCGCCGACCGTCGCGTCGAAGGTGGATTCCGCCAGGAACCGAACCTGCCGCCCCGACCGGCCGACTTCGGACCGGACCAGCAGCGCCCGCCGCACGGCGAACGCCCCGGACCGCCTCCTCGTCAACGGCCACCCGGTCAGGCGAATCACTCGGGTGAGTTCCCGCAGCAGCAGCGCCCAGGGCCTGCGCAGCGACCCGGCCCGCCGCAGCGACCGGTTGGTCCGCCCGCGCGCGCGGTCGCGTTCGGCCCCGACGGCCGTCCTTTACCTCCGCAACGTCCCGCCCCGCGTTCGGGCGAGTTCCCGCAGCAGCGTCCGGGGCCGCCGCGTGGGCCGCAGTCCGGTGCGATTCCGCGGCAGGCTCGGCCGGAGCAGGGTTTCGATCGTCGGCAGGGTCCGCCGGAGCCGACTCGGCCCGCGCCGCCGCGTCCGAGTTTTCCCGGGATGCCGGCTGCGCCCGTTGGTCAGGTTCGGCGTGAGCCTGCCGGATTCGTCGACGATCGTCGGGTAGCCGATCCGTCCGAACGGACTCAGGTCATCGCGCGGCCCAAGAAGGTGTCCGCCGAGAAGGAGTCGGCGGGCGCCGCTCCGATGAGTGCCAACGCGAAGCTGCTCAAGGATTCCGGGTCGATCGCCGTCGCGACGCTGATCAGCCGGATCACCGGGTTCGCCAAGCAGCTGTTGCTGTTGACCGTGCTCGGTCCGGCCATCGCCAGTGCGTTCACCTCGGCGAACCTGGTCCCGAACATGATCGCCGAGCTCGTGCTCGGTGCCGTGCTCACCGCGATCGTGGTGCCGACGTTGATCCGCGCCGAACAGGAGGACGCCGACAACGGCGCCGCGTTCGTGCGCAGACTGGTCACCGCCGCGTTCACGGTGCTGTTCGCCGCGACCGTGTTGACCCTGGCCGCGACCCCGGTGCTGGCCACGCATGTGTTCGTCGCCGCCGACGGCAAGGTGAACACCCATCTGACCACCGCGCTGACCTACCTGCTGGTGCCCGCGATCCTGTTCTACGGCATGTCCGCGCTGTTCACCGCCATTTTGAACACCAGACAGGCGTTCAAACCGGGTGCGTGGGCGCCGGTGCTGAACAACATCGTGGTGCTGGTGGTGTTGGCGGTCTACGCGCTGACCCCGGGCGAGATCAGCCTGGATCCGGTGCGAATGGGCGACCCGAAACTGTTGACGCTTGGCATCGGCATCACCGCCGGTGTCGCGGTGCAGGCGCTGAGTCTGCTGCCCGCGATCCGCAGGCACGGCATCAACCTGCGACCGCTGTGGGGAGTGGACGCGCGCCTGAAGCAGTTCGGCAAAATGGGCGGCGCGATCATCCTGTACGTGCTGATCAGCCAGGTCGGCCTGGTCGTGGCCAACCACATCGCGTCCTCGGCCGACGAGGCCGGTCCGGCGATCTTCCAGAACGCCTGGCTGCTGCTGCAACTGCCGTACGGCGTCCTCGGCGTCACCCTGCTGACCGCGATCATGCCGCGCCTGAGTCGCAACGCCGCCAACGACGACACCCCCGCGGTGGTCGACGACCTGTCGGTGGCGACCAGGCTCACCATGATCGCGCTGATCCCGGTGGTCATGTTCTTGACGCTGGCGGGCCCGCAGGTCGGCGAGGCGCTGTATGGCTACGCCCGGTTCGCCGGCGACGCCGAACGCCTCGGCGCGGCCGTGAGTTGGTCGGCGTTCTCGCTGATCCCGTACTCGCTGGTGCTGATCCACCTGCGCGTGTTCTACGCCCGCGAACAGGCGTGGACGCCCACCTGGATCATCCTGGGCATCACCGCGATCAAGATCTTGTTCTCCTGCCTGGCACCGGTGCTGGCGCGCGACAGCGACGACGTGGTGATCATCCTCGGCGTGGCCACCGGACTCGGTTTCACCGCGGGCGCGATCATCGGCGGCATCCTGCTGCACCGCAGTCTCGGCGATCTGCGCATGTCCAATGTGGGTCGCACGGTGACCCGCGTGGTGCTGGCGTCGGTGGCCGGTGGCGCGGTGATGCTCATCGTCGACACCGTCACCCGCATGGACCAGCTCGAGGGTGGGCCCGCGTCGCTGTTGCGGGTCACCGTCGGCGCGATCGTGATGTTCACCGTGGCGTTTGCCCTGATGCGGCTGGCCGGTGTGCCCGAGGTCGTCGCGATCACCGTCGCGGTCTCGCGCAAGCTCGGCATCACCCCGCCCGCGCCCGATCTCGGACTCGACGACACCCCGTCCGACGACATCTACGCGACCACCATCCTGCGCAGACCCGATACGTACGGATTCCCCGCATACGGCCAGTCTTTGGACACCCAGACCATGGTGCTGCCGGTAATCCGACCGGGGGCTGTTGACAGCACCGGTAAACCACAGTTCCCGTACGCTGTTCCGCAGACCGACACGGGTTTTCAGGCCGAAGGAGGACCGAGGGTGAGCGATGACGCGGTGGGCGGCGTCCCGGCCGCTGATTCTGCGGCGCGCGCGGCAGCAGGAATGTCCACCGATGTCGGGCCCGATGCGCCGGACTCGAAGGATTCCGAGCACGCGCCGGACGAACGCGAGACGCACGACGAACAAGCGCGTCCGGCCATGCCGCCGCACGATCCCACGCACGACACCGGAATGTTGCCGATCCCGCCGCAGGTGCCACCCAGCGCCGCGGCCAACCGTGCGCAACGCGGTCCCAAGCTCATTCCCGGCGCGTCCGTGGCGGGTGGCCGCTATCGGCTGCTGGCCGGGCACGGCGGTGCGCGCGGGCTGAAGTTCTGGCAGGCGCTGGACATCAAGCTCGATCGCGAGGTCGCGCTGACGTTCGTGGACGCCGATCAGTCCGCGAGTGAGAACTCCGGGCACGACGGGCCGCAGGCGGTGCTGTCGCGCACGCTGCGACTGGGCCGGATCAACTCGCCGGGTCTGGCGCGCGTGCTCGATGTGGTGCGCGGTAGCTCCGGCGGCATCGTGGTGGCCGAGTGGACCCCCGGTCGTTCGCTGCGGGAGATGGCCGAGACCGTGCCGTCGCCGATCGGCGCGGCCAGGGCGATCCGGGCGTTGGCCTCGGCGGCCGAACTGGCCCACCGTGGCGGCGGTTCGCTGTCGATCGATCATCCCGACCGGATCCGGATCAGTGCCTCCGGTGACGCCGTGCTCGCCTTCCCGGCCACGCTCGGCGACTCCGACGCGCAATCCGATGTCCGGGGCCTGGGCGCGATGCTCTACGCCCTGATCACCGCGCGCTGGCCCCTTCGGGTCGGCGGTGTCACCGGCAACGCTGCCACCATCGGCGGCCTGCGCCTGGCCGACTTCGGCCCCGACGGCACCCCGGTGGAACCGCGGCAGATCCGGCCGGAGGTCCCGTTCGAGATCTCCGCGGTCGCGGTCCGTTCGCTGGAATCCAACAAGGGTGTGCGCACCGCCGCGACCGTGCAGCACGTGCTCGAGCAGGCGTCGGTCGTGGATCAGAAGACCGATTTCATTCCGGTCTTACGACTGGGTCAGCGAGCGGTGGCACCCGGTGCCGATTCGCTCGCCGACCCGGAACTGCTCGCCGCCGAACGCGAACGCTCCAAGCGGATGATGTGGATCATGGTCGGCCTCGGCGTGCTGGCCGCGCTGGTGGTCGGCGTGCTGATCTGGTGGATGGTCAGCGTGTTCGCGCCCGGCGCGTCGGACAAGCCGCTGGACCAGCAGATCAATATCGGGCTCACCTCGAGTGTGGCGCCGCCCGCGGCGTCCGCACCGCCCGCCTCCGATCCCGCGGCACCGCCCACGAGTGTGCCGGTGCCGGTCACCGGTGCCGCGGTGTTCTCCCCGGAGGGCACCCCCGACGGTGCCGCCGCGGCGGGCGCGGTGCTGGACCACAACGCGACCACGCTGTGGCGCACCGACCAGTACTTCCAGCAGTTCCCCGCCCTCAAGAAGGGCGTGGGGCTGCTGGCCACGCTGCCGACCCCGGCCAAGCTGACCAATGTGTCGATCACCTCACCCAGCGCGGGCAGCACCGTGGAGATCCGCACCTCGCCCACCGAGACGCCCACGCTGGATCAGACCCAGCTGATCGGCTCGGCCACGCTGGGCGACGGGGTCACAGACATCGCCGTCAAGACCGATCAGGCCGCGCGTTTCGTGCTCGTGTGGATCACCGGGCTGGCCAATTCCGGCGGGCAGTTCCAGACCGCGATCGCCGACGTCCGCTTCGACGCCGCTCCGTAATACGGCCCGCTCCGAAAAACCCGTCGCCACCGGCATCAGTGCAGGTGGGAGAACTTTCCTCGGCCCTTTGTCGATCTTCACCGAACCGCGGTCCGGTTGGTGCCCAATTGTTATCGACGGTACGATAGCCCCGCGCTCTCGGTTGGGAGCTCCCCAGGATCTGTCGACGTCGATCCTGGACGCCGCGTAAGTAGTCAGGTGATGGATCGGCTCGCTCGCCGACGTGAAGTCGCCGTCATGAGCGCTGTCTAGGGGTCCGTTTTGTCGTCGGAAGTCAACGAGCAAGTCCGTGGTGCGTCGCCACGGCAGGGGGCGTCACACGTCCGCTCGTTGCTGGAGAACGGCAGCGACAAACAACTGCTGGCCGCCCACGTGCGCGGGGAACCGCACGTGTTCGCCGAACTGCTGCGCCGCCACTCCGACCACCTGTGGCAGACCGCGCTGCGCACCTCCTACAACCGCGAGGACGCCGCCGACTGCCTGCAGGACGCGCTGTTCTCCGCCCACCGCACCGCCGACTCGTTCCGCGCCGAATCCGAGGTCCGCAGCTGGCTGCACGCCATCGTGGTCAACGCCTGCCTGGACCGGATCCGGCGCAACAAGACCCGCCGTGCGGTATGGATCACACCGGACACGATGCCCGAGGCGGTCGACCCCTACGACGCGTACGGCCACTACGAACTGTCGACGGTGGTGAGCGAGGCGTTGTTCACCCTCCCTGACGAACAGCGGTTGGCCCTGGTCATGACCGAAATGGAGGGGCGAAGCGTGGCCGAAGCCGCCGCTGCGCTCGGCGTGGCGGAAGGCACCATCAAGAGCCGCTGCGCCCGAGCGCGCGTACGTTTGCAAGAACGTTTGGAATTTTTCCGGGATCCAGGGAACCGGAACTAGTCGAGATGCGTCATAAACAGTGACGAACAAGTCAGCGATGTAATCCTGCGATCCGATATCGACAGAACAGGGGAGGTGCGAGGGTGACTCGATCCGTACCGCAGCCTCCGTTCCCGTCGGAACTGCTGGCCGATCTGCATGCCGACAACCTCGCGCCCGATCTGCGCGAGCAACTGTGGCCGATGGTCCGCACCGACGTAGACGCGCTGCACTACCTGAACAAGCTCGACGAGGTGAACACCCACCTCCGCACACTGGCCGCCGACGACCGGATCATGCACCCCATGCCCGACGACGTGGCCGACCGGATGTTCCGATTCGTGGCCGAACTCGACGCGGGGGAGGGCCCCACCGAGCGGATCACGCCGATGCGGCCGGACGAAACCACCGAACGGGTCGCGGCTGTGATTCCGATGGACCGGTACCGGGCTCGGCGGCGGATGGGCCTGCTCGCCGCGGCGGCCGCGACGGTGGCGGTGCTCGCGGGGGGCGGTGCGATGGTCAGCATGTTCGACACCACCGAGGGCACGCCGACTGCCGCACCGATCACCGAACCCGACCGGCCCGACGAGCTCAACACGGCTGCTGCTCTGCGGGCGTTGGGTAAGCGGGACGTGGTCGGGCCGCTGGCGGACGAGGCCGCTCTCACCCGGTGTGTGCGGGCCAATGGGATCGATCGGGGGGTGTTGGGGGCGACGAATATGACGTTCCGGGGGGCGGATGCTGTGCTGGTGTTGGTGCAGGGGGCGGTCGCGCCGACGATCACGGCGCTTGTCGTGGGGACCGGCTGCACTACCGGGGCACCGCAGCAGCTGACCGTGCGGGATATCGGGTAGAGCTTTCCCCGGAGTGCGCGGGCACGAGGATTACCCGGCCCGGGGGCGGGAACAACAGCGATTAGGCTGGTGTTGACCGAGACGTTCCCCAGATGCTTTTTCGGAAGGGCCTCATGACCACGCCAGTTCGCGACCTGATCATTGTCGGCTCAGGACCTGCCGGGTACACCGCCGCGGTGTACGCCGCACGGGCGGAGTTGAAGCCGCTGGTCTTCGAGGGCACGCAGTTCGGTGGCGCCCTGATGACCACCACCGAGGTGGAGAACTACCCGGGGTTCCGCGACGGCATCATGGGGCCCGACCTCATGGAGCAGATGCGCGACCAGGCCAAGCGGTTCGGCGCGGAGCTGCGCACCGAGGACGTGGACGCGATCGACCTGTCGGGCACCGTCAAGAAGGTCACCGTCGGCGACGAGACGTTCTCCGCCTACGCGGTGATCCTGGCGATGGGTTCGGCCGCGCGCTACCTGCACGTGCCGGGGGAGCAGGAACTGCTGGGTCGCGGTGTGAGCGCCTGCGCCACCTGCGACGGGTTCTTCTTCAAGGGCCAGGACATCGTCGTAGTCGGCGGCGGCGACTCGGCCATGGAGGAGGCGACCTTCCTCACCAAGTTCGCCGCGAGCGTGACCATCGTGCACCGGCGCGAGGAGTTCCGCGCCTCGCGCATCATGCTCGAGCGGGCCAAGGCCAACGACAAGATCAAGTTCCGCCTCAACAGCGAGGTCGTGAAGGTCAACGGTGAGAAAAGCGTCACCAGCCTCACCCTGCGCGACACCCGCACCGGCGAGGAGTCGCAGCTCGACGCGACCGGCCTGTTCGTGGCGATCGGCCACGACCCGCGCAGCGAACTGGTCAAGGGCCAGGTCGCCATGGACGGCGAAGGCTACGTGCGCGTGACCGAGCCGGGCACCGCCACCGACGTGGCAGGCGTGTTCGCCGCCGGCGACCTCGTCGACCACACCTACCGGCAGGCCATCACCGCCGCGGGCACCGGCTGCCGCGCCGCGATCGACGCCGAACGCTGGCTGGCCGAACAGGGCGACATCACCGCCAACACGCTCGACCACGCCGACGGCTCGGCCGCGGTCCCCACCAACTGAAAACCCCCAACTGAAAACAGGAGAAGCCATGAGCGCCAACACCATCACGGTCACCGACCAGTCCTTCGCCGACGACGTGCTGCTCAGCGAGAAGCCGGTACTGGTCGACTTCTGGGCCGACTGGTGCGGCCCGTGCAAGATGGTCGCCCCGGTGCTGGAGGAGATCGCGGGCACCCACGCCGACAAGCTGACCGTGGCCAAGCTGGACACCGAGGCCAACCCCGGCGCCGCCCGCGACTACCAGATCCTGTCGCTGCCGACGATGATCTTGTTCCAGGGTGGCAAGCCGGTGAAGCAGATCGTGGGAGCCAAGGGCAAGGCCGCTCTGCTGCGCGAACTCGACGGCCTCATCTAACACAGAGCGTCCGATAAAAGCACCTCCTACCGGCCGACGCGCCGTAGGATGCCTGGACCCGGGATTCCCGCAAAGCGGCCCGGGTCTGAGACAATCGAGGCCACGCTCCGGCCGAAGAAAGGGCTCTTACGCATGCACCGACTTCGTCACGGCGATTCAGGACCAGCCGTCGCAGAGGTTCGGAGCACCCTCGCAAGCCTCGGCCTTCTGCATCTGCCCCACGGCGACTCCCAAGACGGGTCCGACGTGGGGGAGTTCTGGAAGGACACCGAGGCGGTGTTCGATCGGCCCCTCGATTCGGCGATCCGCGCGTTCCAGCAGCAGCGCGGACTGCTCGTCGACGGGGTGGTCGGTCCGGCCACCTATCGCGCGCTGAAGGAAGCCTCCTACCGGCTGGGTGCTCGCACACTGATCTACCAACTGTCGGCACCGCTCTACGGTGACGACGTAGCCACCCTGCAGCGCAAGCTGCAGGATCTGGGCTTCTACGTGTACCGGGTGGACGGCCATTTCGGTCCGCACACGCACGAGGGGCTCAGCGCGTTCCAGCGCGAGATCGGCCTGTCCGCGGACGGCATCTGCGGACCCGACACCCTGCGCTCGCTGGATCTGCTGGGCGCGCGCGTCACCGGCGGCAACCCGCATCGCATCGCCGAGGAAGAAGTGGTGCACCGGGCGGGCCCGCAGCTCACCGGCAAGCGGATCGTCATCGACCCCGGATTCGGTGGCACCGACAAGGGTTTCGCGGTGCCCACCGAATTCGGCGAGGTTTTCGAGTCGGAGATCCTGTGGGATCTGGCGTCGCGGCTCGAGGGCCGGATGGCCGCCACGGGCATGGAAACCTTCCTGTCCCGGCCGTGGGGCGCCAACCCCACCGACGTCGAACGCGCGGAAACCTCCAACGCTTTCGACGCGGATCTGATGATCTCGCTGCGCTGCGCGACCAGTGACAACCCGTCCGCGCAAGGTGTGGCCGGCTTCTACTGGGGCAACTCGCACGGTTCGGTGTCGATGATCGGTCAGGTGCTGGCCGGGTTCATCCAGCGCGAAGTGGTGGCCCGCGCCTCGGTGCAGGACTGCCGCACGCATCAGCGCACCTGGGATCTGTTGCGGCTGACCAAGATGCCGACCGTGCAGGTCGATCTCGGCTACCTCACCAACTCCCACGACGCCTCGGTGCTCACCAACCCGCGCATGCGCGACGTGATCGCCGAAGCGATTCTGATCTCGGTGAAGCGCCTGTATCTGCTCGGCCAGGACGACCAGCCCACCGGCACCTACACCTTCGCCGAACTGCTGGCCGAAGAACTGGCGGCGGCGGACAACGTTCCGGCACCTCGCGTGTAATTACTGTCAACGAATAAGGGCCCCGCGATTTCTCGCGGGGCCCTTATTCGTTCGTCCGAGATTCAGTGCACGCCCACGCGCGTCGGCGGTTCCATCGACGCGGCTGCGAGCAGCTGATCCAACGCGCGCTCGACGTCTTCCTTCCAGCCGTGATCGGAGTCCAGCTCCAGTCGCAGCCGGGGGAAGCGGTGGTGCGGGGCAACGACTTCGAAGCCGACCTCGGCGAGGAAGTCCGCGTCGATCATGCAGGTTTCGGGACTGCACCGGGTCGCCGACGACGGATCGCGCAGCGGCGCCGCGATGCGTTCCATCAACCGCATCGACGACCCGAACCCGCGATCGGCCACCGAACTCGACGGGGGACCGTTGCGAATGCCGAACGCCTCCAACGCCCGCACGCCACGACGCACCAGATCGCCCACCACGGCCGTAACCAGGTGGTGGGCTACATCGGCCTCGTCGTAGGGGAATTCGGCCTGCAGCGTGGTCAGCAGGACCGCATCCGGGCTCACGGGAGAGGTGGGGAACAGCGACGACCGCGGCACCGCGCTCGGGGGCGAGTACAGCGCGCAGCCCGCGAGGTTGTTGTCCACGTGGGCCACCTGCCCGCACGAACCCCACTCGAGCATCACCGTCGACAGCCAGGCTTCCTTTTCGAAGACCGGATCGCTGAACGCGTGCGAGTCGGCGGCCACGGCCGGGTCCAGTTCCCAGAACACACATCGTCGCGTGTGTGCGGGCAGCTGTCCCAGCCCGTCCAGAGTCAACGCCATGACGCTGGTCGGCGCCGCCCGGTTCAGCCGCCAGCTTTCGGATTCATCCACGCTCACGCCACATCACTATCCACTGTCCTGCTGCCTCTTTCAGTCACAGTGACGTTTCGGATCCGACTTGCTCCATGAGCCCCACAATGCGCTCGAGATCTTCGACGGACCCGAACTCGACAACGATCTTGCCCTTGCGCTTGCCCAGGCTCACCGTGACCCGAGTGTCGTAGGAACCCGACAGCCGCTCGGCCACTTCCTGCAGACCCGGCATGTGAATCGGCTTGCGCTTGGGCACCAGGGGAGCGACCTCCGACGGGTTGCGGTTGGCCAGCGTCACCGCTTCCTCGGTGGCCCGAACCGACAATCCCTCGGCGACGATCCGTGCCGCCAACACTTCCTGTGCGTCCGCACCCGCGTCCAAACCCAGCAGCGCCCTGGCATGTCCGGCCGACAGCACTCCGGCCGCCACCCGACGCTGCACCGGAATCGGCAGCTTCAGCAAGCGAATCATATTCGTCACCACGGGGCGGGAGCGACCGATTCGCGACGCCAGTTCCTCGTGGGTGACATCGAATTCCTCGAGCAGCTGCTGATACGCCGCAGCCTCTTCGAGGGGGTTCAACTGCACGCGGTGGATGTTCTCCAGCAGCGCGTCGCGCAGCATCGAGCTGTCGTCGGTGTCGCGGATGATCGCCGGGATGGCGGCGAGTCCTGCCTCCTGGCACGCGCGCCACCGGCGCTCGCCCATGACCAACTGGAACTTGTCCACGCCCGGATCGACCCGGCGAACCACGATCGGCTGCATGAGCCCGAACTCGCGAATCGAGTGCACCAGCTCGGCCAGTGCGTCTTCCTCGAAGACCTGACGCGGCTGCTTCGGGTTCGGCTCGATCTGCTCCGCCGGGATCTCCCGGTACACAGCGCCGCCGGGGGAGACCAGTTCCGCTTCGGCCGCGGCGTCGGTCTCGGGTTCCGGCTCGACGTCCGGAACGCGATGCAGGAACGCCTCCGCCGGTTGCGGGCCGATCGGATTGATCCCGATCACGCTCGCGGCGGCACTGCTCAAGCCCGGCGCCACGGCCGGACCCGTCGGGATCAATGCCGCCAACCCGCGACCCAGACCGCCCTTTTTCGCCTGACTCATCGGCTACTGATCCCTTCCTCGTTCACACACAGCGTTCCCACTCACACTCACCGCTACGACGCGTCTTGCTCGAGCTGCGCGCGACTGGCCAGCTCGCGGCCCGCGTCCATGTAACTCATCGCACCGCGGGAGCCCGGATCGTAATCGAGCACGGTCATGCCGTAGCCCGGCGCCTCCGAGACCTTCACGCTGCGCGGGATCATCGACTTCAACACGATGTCGCCGAAGTGATTGCGCACCTCCTCGGCCACCTGATCGGCCAGCTTGGTGCGGCCGTCGTACATAGTGAGCAGGACCGTGGACACGTGCAGTTCCGGGTTCAGGTGCGCCTGCACCAGCCCGATATTGCGCAGCAGCTGACCCACACCTTCCAGCGCGTAGTACTCGCACTGGATCGGAATCAGGACCTCTTTGGCCGCCACGAGCGCGTTCACCGTGAGCAGACCCAGCGACGGCGGGCAGTCGATCAGCACGTAATCGATGTCGAATCCGGCCATGCTCGCCTCGCGAATGGCGGTCTTCAACCGCCCTTCCCGCGCGACCATCGAGACCAGTTCGATCTCCGCGCCGGCCAGGTCGATCGTGGCCGGGACACACAGCAGACGTTCGCTGTGCGGGCTCACCTGGATCGCGTCCTTGACCGTCACTTCGCCGATCAGCAACTCGTAGCTGGACGGCACACCCGACTGGTGCGCGACGCCCAGCGCCGTACTCGCGTTCCCCTGCGGATCAAGATCGACCACCAGGACCGTCATTCCCTGGTGCGCTAGCGCCGCAGCGAGATTGACCGTCGTGGTGGTCTTACCCACGCCACCCTTTTGGTTGGCGATCGTGATGATCCGTTGCTCACGGGGTTTCGGCACAGTGACCTTTCCTGGATGCAGAATCTGGCTGGCGCGTTGCGCTTCCGCCGCGATCGGGGTCTCGGCCGGGGAGATGTGCCCGAAAGGAGTGTTCCCGAACGTCTCCGCGTCGAAGCTGCTGGAATCCAGCATCCCCGGGACCCGCGACGCTGTTTCCCGTGAAACATTCGCCGGACCGCTCGACATAGATTGCTCCTTACCCGAGAAACTTCAGATCACGTACCCCCGACGAGCGTCGGCGCCGTGTCGTCACAAACAAACAGTGTCGGTGGAGAACTCGAAGATTCGAGGAGGGTGGCTCGCTCCCGCCCGACTCTGACAGCTTGCCAGCCCCAACCCGTTTCGGAAAGCTGAATCGCGGGCTCGCCGAGCAAGACACACCCAAGACCGAAGAATTAACCCCCCGGACCGATGTTTCACGGGAAACAGGGGGAGTGGACCCGTCACGTTCCACGTGAAACGACGCCGGCATCCAACAATGTTGAGCTCGGCCGGAACTAGCAAAAATCCGCCAAATCCCGGCCTAGGCAAGGACCCCTGCCTTGAAACGTCACGTTACGAAACGTGAAATCGGGCCTATCGACGCTTCCGCGCCTTCTTCTCGACCCCGGCTGCTTTCCGTTCGCTCCGACGACTCGGACGTTCGCCACGGGGGAGTAGTTCGGCACTGATCACCAGAGTCGGCACCTCGACGATCCCGGCACCGCAACCCACGACCCGAAGATCGGTAGCACCATCGCGAATCAACTCGGCGCCATCGCGTTCGAGTTCTTCGGCGGCGCTGGTTCCCTTGAGCGCGAGCATCCGTCCGTGATCGCGGAGCAGCGGCAGCGACCAGTGCGCGAGTTTGGCAAGGGGAGCGACCGCACGCGAAGTGACGACATCCGCGCCGCCCGCTTCCTTGATCACACCGGACTGCTCGGCCCGACCTCGCACCACCGTGATGTCGAGACCGACTTCTTCGATGAACTCACTGAGAAAAATCGTGCGACGCAGCAACGGCTCCACGAGCGTGATCCGAAGATCCGGCCGCGCGATGGCAAGGGGGATACCGGGAAGCCCTGCGCCGCTACCGATATCGACCACCGAGGCGCCCTCATCGATCAACTCACCGATGACCGCGCAGTTGAGAATGTGACGCTCCCATAGCCGGGGGACTTCCCGTGGTCCGATGAGACCGCGCTCGACACCGGCCGTCGCCAGCGCCGCGTAGTACCGGCGGGCGATGTCCAAGCGGTCGCCGAACACTCGAGCAGCGGCGGCGGGCGGATCCTGCTCGTCGGACTGCGCGCCCAGTTCTCGTTCCACGTGAAACATCCTTCTCCGTTGAGGGCAATGAAAAAGCCCCCGGTCCGAGACCGGAGGCCTAATCACAAGTTCGTGGTTACGGCAGGAGTCACCCTACTCGGGCACGACCACCACGTGACGATTCGGCTCGGCGCCTTCGCTCTCGCTCGCCACCCCATCGATATCCGCCACCGCGTCGTGCACGATCTTGCGCTCGAACGGCGTCATCGCGGACAGCGCTTCGGGCGCACCCGAGGCGAGCACGCGCTTGGCCGCCGCGACACCGATCTCACTCAGGTCGGTGCGACGCTGCGCACGCCAGCCCGCCACGTCCAGCATCAGCCGGCTACGCACGCCGGTCGCCTGCTGCACGGCCAGGCGGGTGAGCTCCTGCAGCGCGTCGAGCACTTCACCGTTGCGCCCGACCAGCTTGGTCAGATCGCGGCCGCCGTCGATGCTCACGATGGCGCGGTCGCCTTCGACATCGAGGTCGATATCGCCATCGAAGTCGAGCACGTCGAGCAACTGCTCGAGGTAGTCGCCGGCGATCTCGCCCTCTTCGATCAACGCCTCTTCGGCATCGACCACTACCTCGTTCACGTCATCAACAGCGGTTTCCGCCACAGCAGTGGTGGTGTCGGGCACTTCGGTAGTTGTCGACACAGTGGCGTCCCCTCCGTCGGTCTCGGTCTCAACAGTCATTGGATTCCCTCTATCCGGTCGCGTCTCAGCGCTTACGCTTCTGGTTCGCGCGGCCACGGTTGCCCGGCCGCTGCTGCCCGCCGGGCTTGCGCTTGGCGCCGCCCTGCTTGTTGGCCGACTGCTTGGGGGTGCCGTTGGTCGACGCGGTGCCGTTGGTCGAGGACTGATCCTCGGCGGGCGCGTCCTGCACGCGCTTGCGAACATCGACCGGCTTGACGCCCGGCTTTGGCGCGTTCTGTGCCCGCTGCTCGAGCTTCTTCTGCTTGCGCTCTTCGTCTTCCTTCTCCATCCGGCCGAACACCAGGTGCTGCTGTCCGTAGGTCCAGATGTTGTTGGCGACCCAGTACAGCAGGATGCCGATCATCAGGAAGGGGCCACCGACCATGACGCCGAGCGGGAAGACCCACAGCGACAGCTTGTTCATGATGGCGGCCTGCGGGTTGGCCGCGGCTTCGGGAGTCTGACGCTGCACCGAGGCGCGCGCGTTGAAGTGGGTGGCCAGACCGGCGATGATCATCAGCGGGATCGCGATCATCGCGATGTTCAGCTTGGTCGGCGTGCCACCCCAGTCGGCGAACGCCTGCATCTCGCTGGCGGGCGCGGTGATGAACGACGCGATCGGCGCACCGAAGATGCGCGCGCTGAGGAACGACTGGACGTCGTGCGCGCTGAAGATGTAGTTCGCGGTGTGCGCGTTGTCGTAGGGGGACATGCCCAACTGGCCCCAGCCGTGGCCGGTGCGGTTGAACGAGCGCAGCACGTGGAACAGGCCGAGGAACACCGGCACCTGCACCAGGACCGGCAGGCAGCCCATGAGCGGGTTGAAGCCGTGTTCCTTCTGCAGTTTCTGCATCTCCCGCGCCATGGTCTCGCGGTCGTTCTTGTACTTCTTCTGCAGCTCCTTGATCTGGGGCTGCAGCTCCTGCATCTGCTTGGTGGTGCGGACCTGCTTCACGAACGGCTTGTACAGCACCAGCCGCAGGGTGAAGACCAGGAACACCACGGCCAGGCTCCAGGTGAGCCCGCTGTCGGCCCCGAACACAAAGCCGAAGGCCTTGTGCCAGAACCACAGAATCGCCGATACCGGCCAATAGATGATGTCGAGCACGGCTCTAGGTACTCCCGTCGTTCGTATCGCCGGTCAGCGCGGGCGATGACTTGGTGAAGGCATTCGACCCGCGACCAGGCACGGGATCCCACCCTCCAGGGTGCCAGGGCGCACATTTGCCCAGGCGCACGACCGTCAATGCCGATCCGACGACCAACCCGCGGGTTCGCAAGGCAGTCACCGCGTACTCACTGCAGGTGGGGGTGAACCGGCAGATCGGCATCCGGGTGGGGGAGACATAGGTCCGATAGAGCTCGATCAGGGCGATCAGGGCCTTAGCGGGGAAGCGGGTGATGGTGTTCATCGCCGTTCACCGGCCGGGGTGCGACCGAGCGCGAGCTCCGGTTCTACATGCAAGCGCAGCTTGCGTAGACCGGTGCGTAGCTGGCGCAGCATCTCGGCGGAATCAGCGGTGGCGGCGCCGGGCAGGGCGCGGATCACGACGTCGGTATCGGCGGGCAGTTCCTCGACGACCTGGGCACAGATATGACGCAGGCGGCGGGCGACGCGGTGGCGAACCACCGCGTTACCCACCGCCTTGCTGACAATCAGTCCGAATCGCGGACCGCCTACGCGGACCACACAATCGCCGTCGACGAGATCGTCGTACCCGAGCGTGAGCGCGTGCACGACAAGATCTCGTCTCCCGATTCGCTGACCGCGGCGCACCGTGCGGGAGAATTCGGCACGGTGATGCAACCGATACGGCTCAGGCAACACCCGAGCGTGGCGACTACGCGCGATCAGGCAGTCAGTTCGGTGCGGCCCTTACGGCGACGCGCACCGACGATGGCGCGACCCGCACGGGTACGCATCCGGAGACGGAAGCCGTGCACGCGTGCCCGACGACGGTTGTTCGGCTGGAACGTCCGCTTGCCCTTGGCCACGGTCAACTCCTGTAGTAGTTGGGCACCGTTGGGCGCCCTAAGTCTGTACAAATGATTTGTTCTCTGCGCAGCGGACCGCGGTCTACGCGCAGATTGCCTTGGCGATCGATGTGCAGCAGACAGCCGCCAACCGCGCCAAGGGGTGACTGTACGAGGGTACTTACCCCGAAGGGCCGGGTCAAACTCGGCCCCCACGTACCTGTCACCGGCACGAGCTCCAGAATACCGGACCACCGAACCGGACCCGGAGTCGGCCCGACCAGGCACGACACGCCCGAGCATCAGTGACGCACGCGGCAAGTTTTCGTGAGTTCATCCACACCGGTGGCTTTGCGCGCGCGCCGCCGCTAGGGTCTTGTAGCCGGGGGCTATGGTCTGTAGCCGGGGGATTGCTGAAGAACCGCTGGTCGGGCTCAGTTCACTGCCGCACGCAGGCAGAATTGCTTTATCCCCAGGTTTGTCCACATCTGTGGATAATTGTGTGGATAACCTGCCGCAGTGGCATATTCAGCTGTATCTACTAGGGCCGACGGTGCCCGCGCCGCGGTCCGGGATCACCGGATCGCACCGCGTCCGACCGGCTTCGGTTGTACGCAGCATCACTGGATTTCACCTGGTCACAGGCTTTTTCCGACATGCGCGCAGGCCGTAGGCCCCAACAACCGGTCCGGGGAGGACGCTGCATGGACGACGAGCAGAACGTGCTGGCCACAGTGTGGCCGGAGGTGGTCGCCGAGCTCACCACCGGCTCTGCCGACGGCGCCATCCCCGCGGTCAGTCGTGCCCAGCAGGCCTGGTTGAAGTTGGTGAAACCGCTCACGGTCGCGCAGGGTTTCGCGTTGCTGTCGGTGCCGTCGTCGCTGGCGCAGGAGGCTATCGAGCGCGATCTGCGCGAGCCGATCCTGCGATCGCTGGCCCGTCGACTGGGTCCGCGGGTGGAAGGACTCGGTGTTCGCATCGCCGCGCCGAGCCCGGCCGCGGGGGAGCGGGCCGGCAATTCGCCGCGGCACGCCAGGATGACCAGCAGACCGGAGCGTCCGCGCGAACAGGTGCGTCCGCCCGCCGGGTACCCCGGCCCCGATTTCAGTGTTCCCGACTACGCCGCGCGCGGTGAGTACGGCAGGCCCCGCTACGGCGCGAACGACTACCCGGTGCAGGGCGGCGAGTACGGCAACGACTATCCCGCCACCGGCGAGTACCCCAACAGCTACGGCGGCCGCGAGTATCCCGGGCAGGGCGGCGAGTACGGCGAGCGCGCCGACAACTACTCCGGGCACCGTGAGTACCCCGCCGACGCGGAGTACCAGCAGCAACAGCCCGAGTACCAGCAGAAGCCGGAATACCAGCAGGCACCGTCGGAATACGGCCAGGCCCCCGAGTACAAACAGCCGCCCGCCGAGTACAGCCCCGGCGAGCGCAACCAGCCCACCGAATACAACCAGCCCACTGAATACAAGCAGCCAGGTTCCGAGTACAACCAGGCCCCGGAATACGGCCAGGCACCCGAGTACAAGCAGCCGTCGTCGGAGTACAGCCAGCCCACCGAATACCAGGGCGAGCGCACCGAGTACCAGGGCGAGCGCGCCGAGTTCAGTGGCACCGATTTCGAGCAGAACTCGGGGTACCCGGCAGCGGACTACGCCGGTGGCGAGTTCGGCGGCCGTGACTTCCGTGGCACGCGCCCCACACCCGAGTCCGCACCACGCCGGGACCAGCAGCCCGCCCCGTCGCGTCGCGAGCCTTCGGGCCAGGAGTCGCTGTTCACGCCGGAGCCGCAGCGCGCACCCACGCGCAGGCCCGCCGACGAGCCCGCCCGGGCCGAGGAGTCCGACGGCGACAGCGCCGACAAGCCGTTCCCCGGTCAGCCCGGTGCGCAGCCCGCCGATGACGAGCCGGTGGTGAGCAACCGCAACAACTGGCCGACGTATTTCAACAAGTCGCCCGAGTCCGCGCCGCAGTCCTCGTCGGCCAGTCTCAATGCCAAGTACACGTTCGAGACGTTCGTGATCGGCGCGTCCAACCGGTTCGCGCATGCCGCCGCGGTGGCCATCGCGGAGGCACCCGCGCGTGCGTACAACCCCCTATTCGTTTGGGGCGCTTCGGGATTGGGCAAGACGCACCTGTTGCACGCGGCCGGTCACTACGCGCAGCGGCTGTTCCCCGGTATGCGGGTGAAGTACGTGTCCACCGAGGAATTCACCAACGACTTCATCAACAGCCTGCGCGACGACCGCAAGGTCGCGTTCAAGCGCCGCTACCGCGAGACCGACATCTTGCTGGTGGACGACATCCAGTTCATCGAGGGCAAGGAAGGCATCCAGGAGGAGTTCTTCCACACCTTCAACACCCTGCACAACGCGAACAAGCAGATCGTGGTGTCCTCGGACCGCCCGCCCAAGCAGCTGGCCACGCTGGAAGAACGACTACGCACTCGCTTCGAGTGGGGCCTGATCACCGACGTGCAGCCGCCCGAGCTAGAGACCCGCATCGCGATCCTGCGCAAGAAGGCGCGCATGGATCGACTCGACGTGCCGCACGACGTGCTCGAGCTGATCGCCAGCCGCGTGGAGCGCAATATCCGCGAACTGGAGGGCGCACTGATCCGAGTGACGGCGTTCGCCTCGCTCAACGGTCAGCCGCTGGACCTGTCGCTGGCGGAGGTGGTGCTGCGCGATCTGATGCCCGACACCGCTGCCCTCGAGATCAACGCGGCCACGATCATGGCCGTGACCGCCGAGTACTTCAACACCACCCTGGAAGAGCTGACGGGGCCGGGCAAGGCGCGGCCGCTGGCGCAGGCGCGGCAGATCGCCATGTACCTGTGCCGTGAGCTGACCGATCTGTCGCTGCCCAAGATCGGGCAGGCGTTCGGTCGCGACCACACCACGGTGATGTACGCGGAGAAAAAAGTGCGCAAGGAGATGACCGAGCGCCGCCGCGTGTACGACCAGGTCCAAGAACTCACAGCCCGAATCAAACAGCGCTCCCGCTGATTTCATCCACAGCCCGAACACCGCCCTGACCTGGGGCGGTGTTCTTTTTTGCCCTGTGGAGTTCCTGTGGAATCCTCGAGGAATCCACAGGGTTACCAACAGGGTTACCAACAGGTCGGTGCACAGGGTGTTGGCCGAGCCTGGGGAGCGTTCATGCACAGGCAGTTGTCCACAGTTTCCACAGGACGATCTACTAACAGCTATGCACTAGGTGTGACCTGCGACATCGCCGAATCGGGCCTGTGGATTCCTCGAGGAATTCCTGTGGACTCCTCGAGGAATCAACAACGTTGTCACCAGGGTGACCTCGGCTGTGAACAACTGGGTGAATCTGGTGGAACAACTCGAGGACAACTCGAGGATGGATTGTGGACAACTTCGGGTCTCCACAGGCGCCGCGGATTCATCCTCGAGTCACCCCCAGGCCATCCCCAGGCCGCCATGCCGTCTGACCTGCGAAAACGGCCGGAATCCACAGATTCCACAGTGCCTACTATTACTTCGGTTCTCCTTCTAGAGAGAACTCTTTTAAAACAGGCTGTGTGGAAACTCGGTTGGGGACAGTCCAGCCGGGCGGTCGTCCACTCACAGGCAGGCAAGGAGGAACGGGGATGGGGACGTAGGTGCGAAACCACCGGGAGGGTCGATGCGGAGATCGCGGATCACCCAGGTACGGTCTGGTTGTCGGTTGGTTGTGCCAGACTCGGGGCGCGGCCGACACAGCAGCTGGACTTCGCTGACACACCCCCGCACACGGATTCGAAACTCGGAGAGGACAATCGGGCGATGGAGCTTGCGAGCATGAAGTTTCGGGTCGCCCGAGAGGACTTCGCCGAATCAGTGGCCTGGGTGGCGCGCAGTCTCCCGTCCCGGCCCGCGGTACCGGTTCTGGGCGGTGTCCTGCTGGTGGCCGACGAGAACGGGCTGACGGTCTCCGGGTTCGACTACGAGGTCTCCGCGCAGATGCGCGTCGCGGCCGAGGTCGCCGGTCCCGGCCAGGTCCTGGTCTCGGGTCGCCTGCTCGCCGACATCACCAAGTCGCTGTCGAACAAGCCTGTGGATGTCTCGGTCGACGGCACTCGCGTGCTCATCGCCTGTGGCAGCGCGAAGTTCTCCCTGCCGACCATGCCGGTCGAGGACTATCCCCAGCTGCCCGAGGTACCGCAGCAGACCGGTGAACTCACCGTCGACGTGTTCGCCGAGGCCGTGGGCCAGGTCGCCGTCGCCGCCGGCCGTGACGACACCCTGCCGATGCTCACCGGCATCCGCGTCGAGATCGAAGGCAACGACGTGGTCCTCGCGGCCACCGACCGTTTCCGCCTCGCCGTGCGGCACCTGCAGTGGAATCCCACCCGCTCCGACATCGAGACCGCGGTGCTGATCCCCGCGCGCACGCTGTCCGAAGCCGCCAAGACCCTCGGTGCCGCCGAGGCGCCCGTGCAGCTGTCGCTGGGCAGCGCCGGTGGCGCAGACGGCCTGCTGGGCATCGTCAACGGCGGTCGCCGCACCACCACCCGCCTGCTCGACGCGGAGTTCCCCAAGTTCCGCCAGTTGCTGCCCAAGGAACACACCTCCATCGCCACGCTGCCCGTCGCGGTGCTGTCGGAGGCGATCAAGCGCGTGGCCCTGGTGGCCGAGCGTGGCGCCCAGGTGCGGCTGGAGTTCTCCACAGACGGCGTGCTGCTGTCCGCGGGTGGGGACGACGCGGGCCGGGCCGAGGAATGGCTCGAGGCCGATTTCCGTGGCGAACCGCTGACCATCGCGTTCAACCCCGGCTACCTGACCGAGGGCCTGGCCGCGCTGCACACCGAGCGGGTGACCTTCGGGTTCACCACCCCCAGTCGTCCCGCGGTGCTGCTGCCCGCTTCCGACGAGGAGCCCAAGGTGCTCGAGTCGGGTGCGTTCGCGGCGCTGGAGAGCCAGTACATCTACCTGTTGATGCCGGTCCGGCTGCCCGGCTGAGTCGGCTGTCGCGGCATGTTCATCCGTGAGCTGTCGGTCCGCGATTTCCGGTCGTGGGAACATGCCGACCTAGAGTTGTCCCCAGGGCGCACGGTCCTGTTGGGGGCCAACGGCAACGGCAAGACCAATCTGCTCGAAGCGGTCGGCTACCTGGCGACGCTGGGCTCGCACCGCGTCTCCGCCGACGCGCCCCTGATCCGAATGGGCGCCACCCAGGCGCGGATCGGTGCCTCGGTGGTCAACACCGGCCGCGAACTGCGCGTGGATGTGGAACTCAAAGCGGGCGCCGCCAACCGCGCACAGATCAATCGCTCGCCGGTGCGCCGGTCCCGCGAGATCCTGGGGATTCTGCAGACCGTGTTGTTCGCGCCCGAGGATCTGGCGTTGGTGCGCGGCGATCCGGGGGAGCGGCGACGGTTCCTCGACGAGTTGTCCACAGCCCGCTTGCCCAGGCTCGCCGGCGTGCGCGCGGACTACGACAAGGTGTTGCGGCAACGCTCCGCCCTGTTGAAAACCGCTGGGCGCCAATCCCGTTCGCGTGCGGATCTGAGCACCCTTGACGTGTGGGACGGGCACCTCGCCGACCACGCGGCAGTGCTGCTGGCCGAACGGTTACGGCTGGTCCACGACCTGTATCCCCATGTGTCCCAGTCCTATCGGTCGATCGCGCCCGAATCACGTCCTGCCGCAATCACTTACCGCTCGGGCTACCTGCCACCGGAATTACTCGATCCGGCCAGGACACCCCAGCCCGATGATCCACAGCTGCTGCACGAGATCATGCTGCGCGAACTGGCCGCCGCCCGCAGTCGCGAACTCGACCGCGGCGTGTGCCTTGTCGGTCCCCATCGTGACGATCTGGAACTGCTACTTGGCAGCGCACCCGCCAAGGGTTTCGCCAGTCACGGGGAATCCTGGTCGTACGCGCTTGCCCTGCGACTGGCCTCGTTCGAACTGTTGCGCAGCGAAGGTTCCGAGCCGGTGCTGCTGCTCGACGACGTGTTCGCCGAACTGGATCGCCGTCGACGCGCCGCGCTGGCGGAGGTCGCCGCGGGTGCCGAGCAGGTGTTGATCACCGCCGCCGTGGCCGAGGATGTCCCGTCGGAACTGGCCGCGACACCGTTGCGTGTACACACCACCGGCGAGGCCGACCGGCGTACCTCACAGATCGTGCTCGAACCGGTCGAACAGCCCGAAGATATGCACAGTTAGCGAAAGTTATCCCCAGCCCCTGTGGAAAACCTGCAACATGCTGGACATATGCCGAAAGAAGCTGTCGGCACCCCGGCGTAGACTGCGATCCGCGCCGCACCACCCACGACACCGGAAGGCGGAAGCCCGTGCCCGAAGATCCCGCCCCGGAGTTGCGTGGCATCGATCTGGCCCGCCGCGCGCTGGAGGAGGCGCGGGCCGCGGCCAAGGCCAACGGCAAGTCCGTCGGGCAGGGCAGAGCCTCACCGGTGCGCAAATTACGCGCGGGCGGCAGGCGTCGCAGCGGGTGGTCCGGCTCGGGTCCCGACGCCCGCGATCCCCAACTGTTGGGCGCGCTGAGCGGCACGCTGGCGAAGAGTCGTGGCTGGTCAGGCAAGGTAGCCGAGGGGACAGTGTTCGGCAGCTGGCCCCGCGTGGTCGGCGAGGACATCGCCTCGCACGCCACCCCGGTGACCCTGGAGGACGGGGTTCTCAAGATCGCCGCCGAGTCCACCGCATGGGCCACTCAGCTGCGCATGTTGCAGAGCCAGATCCTGGCCAAGATCGCCGCCGCGGTCGGTCACGGCGTGGTCACCTCGCTGCGGATCACCGGCCCCGCGGCACCGAGTTGGCGCAAGGGCGATCGCCACGTCAAGGGCCGTGGACCGCGCGATACCTACGGGTAGCCGCGCGGTGACCGGCGCGAGATCCATTGAGCCCGCACCGCTCTCGCCCCGACTTGTACACAGGCCCTGTGGATAACTCCCATGGTGACAACTGGTCTCGCAAGAACATGGGTAACTCACCGGGAACGGGCCAACCGAACCGCCATCACAAGTCTGGCCGCCAGCGCAGAGTTCCCCGCGCCTAGATCCGACCAAGAGGCGCGGAGTAGCGGACAGGGCGCAAAACTCCCGCAGTCATACGAGTTCTTGCATTACCGGGGAAGCTAGGGGTGTCGTAGGTGCACTGTAAGTTGGGCTTACCAGTAGGATGGTGACGTAACCAGCGGCGAACCTTCGGCGCGTGCTGTGCAGTCCGTGATATCTGATGGCTCCGATCGAGCCGTGCGCGTGCTGCCCAGGTCGCTGCGCCAGGGATCAGCAAGTAAGGAGAGCTACCGACAAGTGGCTGCCAACGACTCCAACGCATCGGGCAAAGATTCAGGCTACGGTGCCTCTTCCATCACGGTCCTCGAGGGTCTCGAGGCGGTGCGCAAGCGCCCTGGCATGTACATCGGCTCCACCGGCGAGCGCGGTCTGCACCACCTCATCTGGGAGGTTGTGGACAACTCGGTCGACGAGGCGATGGCCGGCTACGCCAGCAAGGTCGAGGTGACCCTGCTCGCCGACGGCGGCGTCGAGGTGATCGACGACGGCCGTGGCATCCCGGTCGCGATGCACGCCCAGGGCGTGCCCACGATCGAGGTCGTCATGACCCAGCTGCACGCGGGCGGCAAGTTCGACTCCGATTCCTACGCGGTGTCGGGTGGTCTGCACGGTGTCGGTATCTCGGTGGTGAACGCGCTGTCGACCAAGGTCGAGGTCGAGGTCAACACCGACGGCTACCACTGGAGCCAGACCTACAAGGACGCCAAGCCGGGCAAGTTGGTGCAGGGCGAGCCGACCTCGGCCACCGGCACCACGGTCCGTTTCTGGGCCGATCCGGAGATCTTCGAGACCACGCACTACAACTTCGAGACCGTGGCGCGGCGCCTGCAGGAGATGGCCTTCCTGAACAAGGGCCTGACCATCAAGCTCACCGACGAGCGGGTCAGCGACGGTGAGGTCATCGACGAGGTGGTCAGTGAGACCGCCGAGGCGCCCAAGGATGCCGAGGTCGTGGCCGCGGAAGCGGTCGAGCACAAGGTGAAGACCCGCACCTATCACTACCCGGGCGGCCTGGTGGACTTCGTGCGCCACATCAACCGCACCAAGTCGGCCATCCACAACTCGGTCGTCGGGTACACCGTGAAGGGCACCGGCCACGAGCTCGAGGTCGCGATGCAGTGGAACTCGGGCTATTCCGAGTCCGTGCACACCTTCGCCAACACGATCAACACCCACGAGGGCGGCACCCACGAAGAGGGCTTCCGCGCGGCGCTGACCACGGTGGTCAACAAGTACGCCAAGGAGAAGAAGCTCCTCAAGGAAAAAGACGGCAACCTCACCGGTGACGACATCCGCGAGGGCCTGGCCGCCATCGTCAGCGTCAAGGTCGGCGAGCCGCAGTTCGAGGGTCAGACCAAGACCAAGCTGGGCAACACCGAGGTGAAGTCGTTCGTGCAGCGTGCCTGCAACGAGCACCTGCAGCACTGGTTCGAGGCCAACCCGGCCGACGCGAAGACCATCGTGCAGAAGGCGGTGTCCTCGGCGCAGGCCCGCATGGCCGCGCGTAAGGCGCGGGAGCTGGTGCGTCGCAAGTCGGCCACCGATCTGGGCGGGCTGCCGGGCAAGCTGGCGGATTGCCGTTCCAAGGATCCGGCCAAGTGCGAGATCTACATCGTGGAGGGCGACTCCGCCGGTGGTTCGGCCAAGTCCGGCCGAGACTCGATGTACCAGGCGATTCTTCCGCTGCGCGGCAAGATCATCAATGTCGAGAAGGCCCGGATCGACCGTGTCCTCAAGAACAACGAGGTCCAGTCGATCATCACCGCGTTCGGCACCGGCATCCATGACGAGTTCGATCTGGCCAAGCTGCGCTACGGCAAGATCATTCTGATGGCCGACGCCGACGTGGACGGTCAGCACATCGCGACGCTGCTGCTCACGCTGCTGTTCCGGTTCATGCGTCCGCTGGTGGAGCACGGTCACGTGTTCCTGGCCGCGCCGCCGCTGTACAAGCTCAAGTGGATGCGTTCGGAGCCGGAGTTCGCCTACTCCGACCGTGAGCGTGACTCGATGATCGAGGCGGGCCTGGCAGCAGGCAAGAAGATCAACAAGGACGACGGCGTCCAGCGCTACAAGGGTCTGGGCGAGATGAACGCCAAGGAGCTGTGGGAAACCACCATGGACCCGGCGGTGCGGGTGCTTCGTCAGGTGACGCTCGATGACGCCGCGGCGGCCGACGAGCTGTTCTCGGTGCTGATGGGCGAAGACGTGGAGGCACGTCGCAGCTTCATCACCCGCAATGCCAAGGACGTCCGCTTCCTCGATGTGTAAGCAGCGCAGCGCTTTCCAGCGCGCCCGCGAGCACGTCGGCCCCTCGAAGGAGATTTGATGACTGAGACCACGCTGCCGCCCACCGGCGGTGCGGGCGACCGGGTCGAACCGGTCGACATCCAGACCGAAATGCAGAACAGCTACATCGATTACGCGATGAGCGTGATCGTTGGCCGTGCGCTGCCCGACGTGCGCGACGGCCTCAAGCCTGTGCACCGGCGCGTGCTGTACGCGATGTACGACAACGGCTACCGCCCCGATCGCGGCTATGTGAAGTCCGCGCGTCCGGTCGCGGAGACCATGGGTAACTACCACCCGCACGGCGACTCGTCGATCTACGACACCCTCGTGCGCATGGCCCAGCCCTGGTCGCTGCGCTACCCGCTGGTCGACGGCCAGGGCAACTTCGGTTCCCGCGGCAACGACGGCGCGGCCGCCATGCGATACACCGAGTGCCGTCTGACGCCGCTGGCGATGGAGATGCTGCGCGATATCGACCAGGAGACGGTCGATTTCGTGCCCAACTACGACGGTCGCTCGCAGGAGCCGACCGTGCTGCCCGCGCGCGTGCCCGCCCTGTTGATGAACGGGTCCAACGGCATCGCGGTCGGCATGGCCACCAACATTCCGCCGCACAACCTCAACGAGCTCGCCGACGCCATCTACTGGGCGTTGGAGAACTACGAGGCCGACGAGGAATCCACCCTCGCCGCGTGCATGGAACGGGTCAAGGGCCCCGACTTCCCCACGCACGGCCTGATCGTGGGCGGCCAGGGCATCCACGACGCCTACACCACCGGTCGCGGTTCCATCCGCATGCGCGGTGTGGTCGAGATCGAGGAAGACGCGCGTGGCCGCACCACGATCGTCATCACCGAGCTGCCGTACCAGGTCAACACCGACAACTTCGTGAACTCGATCGCCGAGCAGGTCAAGGACGCGAAGATCGCGGGTATCTCCGATATCCACGACGAGTCCTCGGACCGTGTCGGCATGCGCATCGTGGTCACGGTCAAGCGTGACGCGGTGGCGAAGGTGGTGCTGAACAACCTCTACAAGCACACCCAGCTGCAGACCAGCTTCGGCGCGAACATGCTGTCGATCGTCGACGGTGTTCCGCGCACGCTGCGCCTGGACCAGATGATTCGCTACTACGTGAATCACGAGCTAGAGGTCATCGTCCGGCGCACCCGCTACCTGCTGCGCAAGGCCGAGGAGCGGGCGCATATCCTGCGTGGCCTGGTCAAGGCGTTGGACATGCTCGACGAGGTCATCGCGCTGATCCGGCGCGCGGCCAACACCGACACCGCCCGCACCGGCCTGATGCAGCTGCTCGAGATCGACGAGATCCAGTCCACCGCGATCTTGGACATGCAGCTGCGTCGCCTTTCGGCGTTGGAGCGGCAGAAGATCGTCGACGATCTGGCCAAGATCGAGATCGAGATCGCCGACTACAAGGACATTCTCGACAAGCCCGAGCGTCAGCGCGCGATCGTGCGTGACGAGCTGGCCGAGATCGTGGAGAAGTACGGCGACGACCGTCGTACCCGGATCATCGCCGCCGACGGTGACGTCAACGACGAGGATCTGATCGCCCGCGAGGACGTGGTCGTCACGATCACCGAGACCGGGTACGCCAAGCGCACCAAGACCGATCTGTACCGGTCGCAGAAGCGTGGCGGCAAGGGCGTGATGGGCGCCGGTCTGAAGCAGGACGACATCGTCAAGCACTTCTTCATCTCGTCCACCCACGACTGGCTGCTGTTCTTCACCAACAAGGGTCGCGTCTACCGGGCCAAGGCGTACGAGCTGCCCGAGGCCAACCGGACCGCGCGCGGTCAGCACGTGGCCAACCTGCTCGCGTTCCAGCCGGATGAGAAGATCGCTCAGATCATCCAGCTCAAGACCTACGAGGACGCCCCGTACCTGGTGCTGGCGACGCGCGCGGGCCTGGTGAAGAAGTCCAAGCTCACCGATTTCGACTCCAACCGGTCCGGTGGCATCGTCGCGGTGAACCTGCGCGATGACGACGAACTGGTCGGCGCGGTGCTGTGCTCGTCCGACGACGACCTGCTGTTGGTGTCGGCGCACGGGCAGTCGATCCGCTTCGCCGCCACCGACGAGGCGCTGCGTCCGATGGGTCGCGCCACCTCCGGTGTGCAGGGCATGCGGTTCAACACCGACGACCAACTGTTGTCGCTGAATGTGGTTCGCCCGGAAACGTACTTGCTTGTGGCCACCGCAGGTGGGTACGCCAAACGTACGGCGATCGAGGAGTACACCGCGCAGGGTCGTGGCGGAAAAGGCGTATTGACAATCCAGTACGACCCGAAACGTGGCAGCCTGGTGGGTGCGCTCATCGTCGACGACGAGGACGAGCTGTACGCGATCACTTCCAGTGGTGGTGTCATCCGCACCGCAGCCAAGCAGGTTCGTAAAGCCGGACGCCAGACCAAGGGCGTGCGATTGATGAACCTCGCGGATGGCGATACCTTGCTAGCGATCGCGCGCAACGCCGACGAGCCCGATCCCGATCAGCTCACCGGCGACGTGGCTTCGGAGTAGTAACACCAAACAGCGGCGGCAACGAACGGATCTGAGGATTCCCTTGACCACACCGAATCAGTCGAACGACGATCGGAACCAGACCAACGGCGTCACCGAGCGGATCGCCACGTCTGGAATCCAGCCGCGACCGATACCGAGGCCCGACGGCCAGGGCGGTCCGGCGAAGGGCTCGGCGCCGGAAACCGGTGCGGCCGGGGCCGATTCGTTCGACGGTAAGGGCAGCAAATCGTCGCCCTACCAGGACGGGTGGGCTCAGCTTCCGCAGCGTGAACCGCAGTCGAACCTGTACCGGCCCGGCGAATCGCCGAGTCAGGGCAAGCCGGCTGCCGGTTCTTCGGGCACGGGTTCTTCGGGTGCCGGGTCGTCTTCGGGCGGCCTGAAGGGCGGCGGCGCGTCCAATGCCCGCACCACCGCGGACTTGGCGGCCAAGGCGGCGCGCAAGGAAGCGGCGATGGTGAAGTCCGTCGGTATCGACGGGCCGACCCGTTCCATCGCGCGTCCGGAACTGGTCAAGGACATGCCCGACCTGTCCGACGTGCGGCACCCGGCTCCCGAAGCGCCGGTGGCGCCTCCTGGGCTGCCGATGGCGCCGACCCCGCAGCGTCCCATGGGGCCCAGTGCCCGTGCGGCCGCGGCGGGCACGGTCTCGCCGGCGGTGCCGGTGGCCATCGCGGCGTCGGGTGAGCCGCTGCGCGCCACGGTGCAGATCCGCCGGATCGACCCGTGGTCGACCCTGAAGATCACCCTGGTGATCAGTGTCGCGCTGTTCTTCGTGTGGATGCTGGCCGTGGGCCTGCTCTACATCGTGCTGGCCGGCATGGGCGTGTGGGACAACCTGGACAACTCGCTGGGCGAGATGTTGAACCAGGAGGGCAGCTCGTCGAGCCTGATCGACGCGGGCACGATCTTCGGGTACGCGGGCGTGATCGGTCTGATCAATGTGGTGCTTTTCACCGCGTTGGCCACGGTCGGCGTGTTCATCTACAACCAGTGCTGTGATCTGGTCGGTGGCATCCAGGTAACCCTGGCCGATCCGGACTAGAAGTCAGTGTTCGACCACGGCCGGTCGGGCTCGGGAAACCGGGTCTGACCGGCCGTTTTGGTTATCGGTAGCTCGGTAAGGTAACCTCGTTTCTCGTTGCGGTTCACTGCTCACGCAGGGGATCGACAATGAGTTCGGGCCTATAGCTCAGGCGGTTAGAGCGCTTCGCTGATAACGAAGAGGTCGGAGGTTCAAGTCCTCCTAGGCCCACTCCCGAACAGCACAGTAGGGTGGGAATCATGAAGATTGTCCTCATGGTCGGTGTTGTGATCGCCGTTCTGATCGGCGTCAACAAATTCCGTCAGCGCGATGACGCGGACCTCTGGCGTGAGGTCACCACCCGCTGATTTCGGTTTATGCCAACTGGTCACTTGACCAGTAAGGGGCCTTAGCTCAATTGGCAGAGCACTGCCTTTGCAAGGCAGGGGTTAGGGGTTCGATTCCCCTAGGCTCCACATCTGTGAATTCTTCGGTATTCGATTTCCTCCTCACTGCCACCCCCGCCGACTCCGTTTCGGTTGATTTCGCGGGTGCGTGGGCAACTCACCGCGAACGGTCCGCCGGATTCGTGAATTCCATCGACCGGGCCGCGATCGCCGGATTCGACAGTGCCGGAACAGGTCTGGCTTTCCTCGGCGGATATCAAGAAGCGCTGCACGCGCTTGTTCCCTCGCTGGGTCCCGCTGAACTGTCGTCGATGTGCGCGACCGAGGCCGCCGGTGCGCGACCGTCGACGATGACCACCACGGTCGATGACGACGGCATCGTGCACGGAACGAAGTCCTTCGCCACGCTCGGAACGTTCGCTGACCGCTTTCTGGTGATCGCGCGAGCCGGTACTTCCGAGGACGGTCGGCCGGTGCTGCGAGCGGTGTTGGTGCCCGCCGGGCCGGCCACCTCGGTGACACCGCTGCCCGCGTTGCCGTTCGCACCCGAAATCCCGCATGCCACAGTCACTTTCGATCATGCTTGTGGCGAAGTACTGCCCGGTGACGGCTACGCGGACTATCTGAAGCCGTTTCGCACCGTCGAGGACCTGCATGTGGTGGCCGCTGTGCTCGGTCAGCTCGTGCGGGTTGCCCGGCTAGCGCAATGGCCCGCGGAGCCCGTAGAACAGCTGCTGGCGCTGTTTGCGGCGGTGCGTGGGGTGGCGGCGCAGGATCCGGCGTCGGCGGGGGCGCATATCGCGCTCGGTGGGGTTTTCGAGCAGTTGACGCGGGTGCGGCAGGAGATACAGCCGTGGTGGCCGCAAGTCGACGCGCACACCAGGGACCGGTGGGAGCGGGACGCGCCGCTGCTCGGGGTGGCGGGGAAGGTGCGGGCGTTGCGGCTGGCGACGGCGTGGCGCACGGTGGCCGAACTGCGGTGATTTCTGTGAGCCGATCCCGGCGATAATTCCCGATAGCCGGGTAATCGCCGGGCTATCGGCCCGACCGGTGACGCTGCGGCTTCGGTGCGCGGTGGTTGATCCACCGAACTGCGACCTTGCCGGAAAATGGGGAGCGGGCCTCGGCGAAGGGGGGGAGTTAGCCGAGGCCCGCGTAGGGTCGGCCCGGGGGGGAGGGGCCGACCTGAACGATCCTACGCGATATGAGCGGAATTCGGGTACGCGCATCGGGTGAGTTCTACGAGATTTTTCGGCGGTGTCTGCGAGTGTCGGCGCAGGCCGGGGGCCGCGCGCCCGCTTTGTACTGATTGGAAGTACTGGTCGGCTGCCCGAATATCGCTGAAAGATGCTGGTACGCACGGTTTTACGGGAAAATGGCGGTGAACGTGTTCTCGTGGCGACCCTGGCGAGGTCACTAGGAAAAGGTGCTCTTGTTCGTGGCGAGAGCCAGAAAATCAGTCCGATTCGCCGCGTGTCGCGACGTTCGGCATGTCGAACAGTTGTGTACACCCGGCCCGCGGGACCCGCCGGAATTGGGGATGCGACTTGTCAGTGGGTAGGGCAATACTGGGTCCGAAGGGTTCGCCACCTACGACTTCAGGAGAATCATGCCCGACGCAATTGTCGCCGAGGGGCTGGTCAAACGGTATGGGAAGCTCGTCGCCCTGGACGGGCTCGACCTGACCGTGCCGGAAGGTACCGTCACCGCGCTGCTCGGCCCCAACGGCGCGGGCAAGACCACCACCGTCCGCGTGCTCACCACGTTGCTGATCCCCGACGAGGGCACCGCCACCGTCGCCGGCATCGACGTACTGAAAGATCCACAGGCCCTGCGCTCCCGCATCGGCGCGTCCGGCCAGTACTCCGCGGTGGACGAGTACCTCACCGGCTTCGAGAACCTCGAAATGGTGGGCAGGCTCTACCATCTGGGCACCCAGCGCAGTAAGGAACGCGCGCGCGAACTGCTCGACCGCTTCCGGCTCAGCGATGCCGCCGACCGGCCGGTGAAGGGTTACTCCGGCGGTATGCGAAGACGCCTCGATCTGGCGGGCGCGCTGGTGGCCAATCCGCCGGTGCTGTTCCTCGACGAGCCGACCACCGGCCTGGATCCCCGTGCGCGCCTTGATCTTTGGGACGTCATCGAGGAACTGGTCGCCGGCGGCACCACGCTGCTGCTCACCACCCAGTACATGGACGAAGCCGACCGCCTCGCCGATTCCATCGCGGTGATCGACCACGGCAAGGTGATCGCGCGCGGCACCGCAGACGAACTCAAGGCACTGGTCGGCGGCGACCGCATCGAACTCACCGTCGGTTCGGTGGATCAGCTGGCCGCTGCCAAGCAGGTGCTCGGCGGAATGGCCGACGGGGAGATCCACGTGGAACCCGGCTTACGCAAGCTCACGGTGCCGGTGTCGGACGGGTCGCAGGACCTGGTCGCCGCGATCGGCAGGCTCACCGAACACAAGATCCAGATCAGCGATGTCGCCCTCCGCAGACCCTCGCTCGACGACGTCTTCCTGACGCTCACCGGGCACGAAGCCGAAGAACTCGTCAACGGTGAAGCGCAGACCGTAGGCGCCGGGGAAGGAAAGAACCGATGACCGTCACCGTGGACAAGCATGGGGTGGAACAACTTCCGCTCGCGCAGCGACTGTCGATGGTCGTCAGCGACAGCATCACCATCGCCAAACGCAATGTCATCAAGATCAAGCGCGTGCCCGACGTACTGATCTTCACGACCATGTCGCCGATCATGTTCGTGCTCATGTTCGCGTACGTGTTCGGCTCCGCGATCAAGGTCCCCGGCATGGAAGGCGGCTACCGCGAGTTCCTGATCGCGGGCATCTTCGTGCAGACCGTGGTGTTCGGCGCCTCGTTCACCGGCGCGGGCCTGGCCGAGGACATGCAGAAGGGCATCATCGACCGATTCCGCTCGCTGCCGATGGCGCCGTCGGCGGTGCTGGTGGGCCGCACGATCAGCGACGTGGTGATCAATGTCGTCAGCCTGGTGGTGATGTCGCTGACCGGTCTGATCGTGGGCTGGCGCATCCGCGGGTCGTTCCTGGACGCGGTGCTGGCCTACGCGCTGATGCTGCTGTTCGCCTACGCGCTGTCGTGGATGATGGCCGTGGTCGGGCTGCTCGTGCGGGCACCGGAGGTGTTCAACAACGCCAGTTTCATGGTGATCTTCCCGCTGACGTTCCTGTCCAACGCGTTCGTGCCGATCGACGACCTGCCCACGCCGCTGCGCATCTTCGCCGAATGGAACCCGATGTCCGCGGTCACCCAGGCCGTGCGCGAACTGTTCGGCAACACCAGTCCGCTCGCGCCCGCGTCACAGGCGTGGACGATGCAGCATCCGGTGGCGACCTCGCTGATCTGGATCGTGGTCATCCTGATCATCTTCGTGCCGCTGGCTCAGATCCAGTACAAGAAGTCGGTCGCCCGCTGACGCGGAACTAGTGCGCCGAGCCGTTGCGTGAATAACCCAAGCGCGGCGGCTCGGCGGCCGGTTCGGGCAGTTGTGGGCGCTTGGCGCGGGCCAGGTAGGCCACGGCACCGGCCCCGGCGAGTGCGAGCGACGCGAGCAGCGGATTACGAAGCTTCATTCCACCACTGTGGCACAGCCGGATTCGGCGCGCCGCGTGGCACCATAACTGCGTGACCTCACCCAACCAGACGGCCGTGGCGACTCTGCACACCAACCACGGCGATATCAGGATCGCGCTTTTCGGCAACCACGCCCCGAAAACGGTGCGCAACTTCGTCGGCCTCGCCGACGGCAGCGCGCCGTACTCCACCGTCAACGCCGGTGGCACGGAAGCGGGCCCGTTCTACGACGGCGCCGTCTTCCATCGGGTCATCCCGGGGTTCATGATCCAGGGTGGCGACCCGACGGGGACCGGCCGTGGTGGGCCGGGCTTCGAGTTCGCCGACGAACTCCACCCGGACCTGCGTTTCGACCGCGGCTACCTGCTCGCGATGGCCAATGCGGGCGCGGGTACCGCCACCAATGGTTCGCAGTTCTTCATCACCGTCGGCGCGCAGCCGCACCTCAATCGCAAGCACTCGATCTTCGGCGAGGTGGTCGACCCGGATTCGCGCAAGGTCGTCGACGCGATCGCCTCGGTGAAGACCGACCGCAACGATCGTCCGGCTGAGCCCGTGATCATCTCGGCCGTGACGATCGACTAGTCACACACTGTCACTGGCACAAAAAGAGCTCCCCGTCGCGATCTTCTGCGGCGGGGAGCTCTTTGCTTCACGTGAAACAACGTCAGTCGGAAGTCACCGAGGCGAAGCCGTTGACTACCAAGGCGTCGTAGACGTCGTGGGGGTTGGTGCCCAGGTCCCAGCGGCCGAAGATCAGGAGGCGTTCGGCGTCGTTGTGGCGGACGTCGATCTCGAGCATCGCGGATTTACGGCCGATGCGACGGTAGGACACCATGCGGATCCGGTCGATCTGATCCAGGGGGTAGTCCTTGGGCCCGGTGAGGGTGCCGACCACCAGGCGCGGCTTCGAGCCGGGAATCATGGTGAGTCGGGGCCGTTGACGCACCGCCAGGGCCGCCATCGCCAGGACGGCGACCGCGCCGATGCCGACCAGCAGTCGGCTCGGCCCGTCCTTGGCCAGGATTGCGGCCGCTACCAGCAGTAATCCGCCACCGGCGACCGCGAACAAACCCGCTACGGGGGTGGACCACGAGACGGGTTGTGCTTCGTTCACGCGGGTGTCCGCCCCTTTATCCTCGAGTTGTGCACAGGGTTATCCACAGGTGTGCATGAATTACACGCGTGTAATCCGGTGTGGGATCAGCGCCAGCGCATGGTCATGATCAGGCCGACGACCATCAGGCCGAAACCGATCAGGAAGTTCCAGGCGTTGAGGTCGTTCATGAAGCCGATGTGCTCTGCGGCCAGGTAATACACGATCAGCCAAATCAGGCCGGCGAGCATGAAGCCCAGCATGATCGCGACGTACCAGACCGGCGACGGCCCCACAGCTTTCACCTTCACCGGCGTGCGACTGGCAGGGCTGGGGGAGTAGTCGGCCTTCTTGCGGACCTTGGACTTGGGCATGACGTCCTCGAATTCGGAGTACAGGTTAAATACCAGGCTATCCCACCAGGTAATGGACGCGACGACCTACTGGGCCGACAAGTACGCTCAACGCATGCGTGTATTGGTCGTCGACAACTACGACAGCTTCGTGTTCAACCTGGTGCAGTACCTCGGCCAGCTTGGGGCCGACGCCGTGGTCTGGCGCAATGACGATCCTCGCCTGGCCGATCTGGACACTCTGCTGACCGTCGGTGACGAAGGCGGGGCGTTCGACGGGGTGTTGGTGAGTCCCGGGCCCGGCAGTCCGGATCGCGCGGGTGCGAGCATTCCGCTGGTGCACGCGGCGGCGAAGCACAACAAGCCGCTGCTGGGTGTGTGCTTGGGGCATCAGGCGATCGGTGAGGCGTTCGGTGGCACGGTGGACCGGGCGCCGGAACTGCTGCACGGCAAGACCAGCGACGTGTTCCATATCGGTTCCGGCGTGCTGGCCGGCCTGCCCGACCCGTTCACCGCCACCCGCTACCACTCGCTGACGGTCCTGCCCGAAACCATGCCGGAGGAACTGGTGGTCGTCGGCCACACCGAGAGCGGCATCGTGATGGCCATGCGCCACCGCACCCTGCCCATCCACGGCGTGCAATTCCACCCGGAGTCCGTGCTCACCCAGGGCGGCCACCGGATGCTGGCGAACTGGCTCGAGGTCTGCGGTGAACGTCCCGCGGAAGGTCTCGTGTGTGCGCTCGAGGCGGAGGTCGCCGCGCTGGTGACCAAGTGAGAGTCTTGCTCTCGGTCGCGGCCAGTCTCGACGGGTACATCGATGACACGAGCGCGCAGCGTCTGCTCCTGTCGAATGCCGAAGACTTCGATCGGGTCGATCAGATCCGGGCCGAATCCGACGCGATCCTGATCGGTGCGCAGACGTTGCGCACCGACAACCCCCGGCTGCTGGTGAACAGTGCGCAGCGCCGGGCCGCGCGGGTAGCGCAGGGCAAGCCGGAATATCCGGTGAAGGTGACCGTCACCGATTCCGGCGATCTCGATCCACACCTGAACTTCTGGCACACCGGCGGCGACAAACTCGTCTACACCTCGAACCGGGGCGCGGCGAAACTGGGCAACCGGCTCGACGGACTCGCCGAAGTGATCAGCCTCGGCGAGCGTCTGGAACTCCCCAGCCTGGTCGAAGACCTCGGCACCAGAGATATCCACAGCCTCATGGTCGAAGGCGGCACCGGTATGCACACCGGATTCCTCGCCGCCGACCTCGTCGACGAGATCCGGCTGGCGATCGCCCCGATCCTGGTCGGCGATCCGGCCGCTCCCCGCTTCGTCGGACCCGCCCAGTTCCCCGGTGGCGTAGGTCGCAGACTACACCTGGCGGGTGTGGAGAAACTTGGGGATATCGCTGTGATGAACTACCTGGTCAACCCCGGTACACACCCCGACAACTAACTGGTACCGCGAACAACTTCCCTGCACTGACCTGGGAAAATATAGCTGTTCACAGTTCGCGGACAACTTTTCTCCACACGTGAACATGACCAATTCCACATCACGCCAGGGTTGTGGATAACTTCGAACCGGAGGGACTGCCCGTGAGCCGAGAAGACACCGATCACCGGTTCATGCACAGGGCGATAGAACTGGCCCGACAGTGTCCCCCCAGCGACACCGCCTACTCGGTGGGCGCGGTCATCGTCGCCGACGGTGTGGAGATCGCGACCGGTTTCTCCCGCGAAACCGACGCGAAAGTGCACGCCGAAGAGGCGGCACTGAACAAACTCGACCCGCACGACCCCCGCCTGACCAGGGCAACGATCTACAGCACGCTCGAACCGTGCTCCACCCGCGCCACCGCGACCCGCCTACCGTGCACCGACCGCATCCTGGCCGCGGGCATCCCCACCGTGGTCATCGCCTGGCGCGAGCCGAGCTTGTTCGTGGCCGCCTGCGAGGGTGTGGACACGTTGCGCACCCACGGCGTGCGCGTGGTGGAGCTCACCGACCTGGCCGAACAGGCCATGTCGATGAACACCCACCTGGACCTGAGCTAGAGCTAGGGCCGCCCGTAGATCGCGGTCACGAACTCACCGAGCTGATTGTCGTCCAGGTGCCGGGCCAGATCGGCCTCGCTGATCATCCCGACCAGCCGCTTGTTCTCGATCACCGGCATCCGCTTCACCCGGTGCGATTCCATCTCGTCGAGCACGTCTTCCACATCGGCGTCGGCGCTGACCCAACGCGGCGTCGCCTCGCACAGTTCCGCCGCGGTGGTGGTGTCGGGGGACAGGCCCAGCGCGATGCACTTCACGACGATGTCGCGGTCGGTGATGATGCCGCACATGCGTTCGTCGTCGTCGGCCACCACCAGCGAACCGACCCCGAGATCGGCCATCGCGGCCGCGGCGGTCGCGACGGTGTCACCGCGGGTGATCCACTGCGCACCCGGTTTCATGATGTCCCTGGCTGTGGTCATCGGCTACTCCTGTTTCAGCAGAGCTGGATAGGGATGAAGCAGCCTCATTCTGCGCCCGCGCGACCGCGGCGCACGCGTTCGCCATGCAATCGAGACCTGGGTCGGAACCGAACAGGTTCCGACCCAGGTCTCAGCGTGAAATCGGCCCCGCGTCAGCGAGGAATCGGCGAAGCACCCACGTGCAGCACCACGTTGCCGCTGATCGTCACCGACGACCCGGCCGCGGGATTCTGCCCGACGACCTTGCCCGAGGCATTGCCGTCCAACGTGATCACCGTGGTCTGACTGAGCTGCCCCGTCCATCCCAGCCCGCGCAGTACTTCCTGCGCCTGCACCGGCGTGAGCCCGCTCAGATCCGGGATGGTGATCCGGTCGCCGGCGGAGACCTGGACCGTGATCGTGGACCCCTTCTCCGCGTTGCTGCCGCCGCCGGGGCTGGTGGCCAGCACCTGCCCCTTGGGCTGCGCGGACTTCACTTCCTGGACCTCGACCTTGAAACCGGCACCGTCGACCAGGTTCGGCTTGGCCACGGAGATGTCCTGGCCCACCACCTGCGGCACCCGGATCTCCTCGGGGCCACCGCCGATGGTGACGATGATCAGCCGGTCGATGTCGACCTTGATGCCCGCGCTGGGTTCCTGCGCGATCACCTTGTCGATGTCGGCGGTGCTGGACGGCTGGCGCACCACATTCGGATCCATCTGCAGTCCGATGGCGTTGAGCTGCCGTTCGGCGTCGGCCCGGTTCATCCCGATCAGCCGCGGCAGCTGCACCTGGGTGGGTCCGGTCGAGACCTGCACGGTCACGGTGCTGCCCTCGTCGATGCGCGAACCGCCCAGCGGCTGGGTCGCGATCACATTGCCCTGCGCCACTTTCGCGTCGGGTTTCTCCTGCACGAACACATGGAAACCGGCGCGCACGAGTTCGCCCTGAGCCTCTTGCGAGCTCTTGCCCGACAGGTCGGGAACGGCCACCTGATCGGCCTTGCTGCCGGGACCGACCAGCACCCAGAACAACCCGAACGCCACGGCAAGCGCCGCCGCGACACCGAGCGCGATCAGCCCGGTGCGGTTGCGTTCCTCGCTGGGTGGGCCGATCGCGGCGTGCTCGGAGGTGTCGTCGCGGCGGTCGTGGAAGGTGCGCGGCGCGGGTTCGTCGTCGTAGTCGTAGTCGCCGCGGTCTTCGTCGTTCATCACCATCGGCGCGCTGGGCCGCTGCCCGCCCAACACCCGGATCAGGTCGGCGCGCATCTCCGCGGCTGTCTGGTACCGGTTGGCCGGGTTCTTGGCCATGGCCTTGAGGATCACCGAATCCAGTTCGCGCGGCACGCCGGGATTGACCGACGACGGCAGCGGCGGATCTTCCTTCACGTGCTGGTAGGCGACCGCGACCGGCGAGTCACCGGTGAACGGCGGCTGCCCGGTGAGAATCTCGAACAGCACACAGCCCACCGAGTACACGTCCGAGCGCGCGTCGACGGTCTCGCCGCGCGCCTGCTCGGGCGACAGGTACTGGGCGGTGCCGATCACCGCGGACGTCTGGGTCATCGGGTTGGCGCTGTCGGCGATCGCGCGGGCGATGCCGAAGTCCATCACCTTCACCGCACCGGCGCGGTTGATCATGATGTTGGCGGGTTTCATGTCGCGGTGCACGATCCCGGCCTTGTGGCTGAAATCCAGTGCCGCGCACACGTCGGCCACGACTTCCATCGCCTTGCGCGGAGCAAGGGGGCCCTTGCCGCGCACGATGTCGCGCAGGGTGTCGCCCTCGACGTACTCCATGACGATGTAGGGCAGCGGCCCGCCGTCGACGGTGGCCTCACCGGTGTCGTACACGGCCACGATCGCCGGGTGGTTCAGCGCGGCCGCGTTCTGGGCTTCACGCTTGAACCGCAGGTAGAACGTAGGATCGCGGGCCAGGTCGGCCCGCAGCACCTTGATCGCCACGTCGCGCGACAGCCGCACGTCGCGCGCGCGGTGCACCTCCGACATGCCGCCGAACCCGATGATCTCGCCAAGCTCGTACCGCGAGGAGAGATTCTTCGGGGTCGTCATGGTTGTCCTATGGTCGGGCCTACGACCGTGTCGCCATTGGGAAACGGCAGGTCGAAGGTGGGCAGCCGAGGTCGACCCGCGGTGGTGGTGCCCGCGGCGGGTTCCGTCGTGACCGGCGGTTTGGTGGTCTTGGTCGTCGTCGTCGGCTTGGGCTTGGTGGTGGTTTCCGGCGGCGTCGTGGTGGTCACCGGCGGTTCGGTCGTGGTGGTCACCGGCGGTTCGGTGGTCGTGGTCGGACGCGGCGGTTCCGTGGTGGTCGGCCGGTCCTCGGTGGTCACGACCGGCGGCGGCACGACCTTGGTGGTGGTCACCGGCGGCGTGGTCTTGGTGGTGGTCTGCACCGTGGTGGTCGTGGGCCCCGTACCGCGGGTGGGTTCGGTGCCGAACAGCAGATACAGCACACCACCACCCAGCACCAGCGCGCCCACACCCAGCGCGATCAGCCACTTCTGGTTGTTCTTGGCGTTGTTCGCCGGGACCGGCGCGGCTGCGGCAGCCTGCGTGGCCGGACCGCTGTAACCACCGGTCGGCGGGCCCGCGGGACCACCGGGCTGATGACCGAAACGCATAGTGGCGCCGTCGTAGTCGGCCGCGGGGATGGCCACGGTCGGTCCGGGCGGCAGCACCCTGGTCGCACCGGTCATCGACGCACCACCGGCGCCACCGGGCAGCGGCGGCATGTGACCCGCGCGCACCGCGGCCACGGCGTCGGCGAACTCGCCGCCGCTGCTGTAGCGCTGCAGCGGGTCCTTGGCCATGGTGATGGCGATCAGTTCGTGCACGTTGGCGGGCAGGTCGTCGGGCAGCGGCGGCGGTGCGTCGCGCACATGCTTCATCGCGACCGTGATCGCGCCCTCGCCGGTGAACGGACGGACTCCGGCCAGTGCTTCGTAGCCGACGATGCCCAGCGCGTACACGTCCGAGGCCGCGGTGGCGTCTTCGCCGATGGCCTGCTCGGGCGCGATGTACTGGGCGGTGCCCATCACCATGCCGGTCTTGGTCACCGGCGACGCGTCCACGGCCTTGGCGATGCCGAAGTCGGTGATCTTCACCTGACCGGTCGGCGTGACCAGGATGTTGCCTGGTTTCACGTCGCGGTGCACCACGCCTGCCGCGTGCGCGACCTCGAGTGCGCGCCCGGTCTGTTCGAGCATGTCCAGACCCTGGATGACCGAGAGTCGGCCCATCCGGTTGAGCACCGCGTTGAGCGGTTCGCCCTGCACCAGTTCCATGACCAGGTACGCGGTCTCGCCGCCCGACGGGTCGGCGGTCTCGCCGTAGTCGTAGATGCCGGCGATACCGGGCGCGTTGAGCTGCGCGGTGGTGCGCGCCTCCACCCGGAATCGCGCGCGGAAGGTCGGGTCGGCGGAGAACTCGGTCTTGAGGACCTTGACCGCCACCCGGCGATCCAGCCGGGTGTCCATGGCCTCCCACACCTGACCCATACCGCCGGTGGCGATGAGCCGCTGCAGGCGGTAGCGGTCGGCGATCAAAGCACCGTTGTTCAGCATCGGGGCCCCCGTGTTGTCACTCGCACACTCATTTCGTTCAGCCCCCTGCCAGGCCAGCGTCCAGTACCGACCTCGCGATCGGCGCGGCTACCGAACCTCCGGTGGCCGCCAGCGCCCGATCGCCGCCGTTCTCGACGATCACCGCGATGGCGATCTTCGGGTTCTGCGCGGGCGCGAAGGCCATATACCAGGCGTGGGGCGGGGTGTTACGGGGATTGCTGCCGTGTTCGGCGGTTCCGGTCTTGGACGCGATCTGGTAGCGCGTTCGCCCACCGCCCGCGGTATTGGCTTCGGAGGCGATCATCAGGTCGGTCAGCGTCGACGCTACCGGCTGGCTCACGGCCTGGCCGATGCTGACCGGCTCGGTCTCGCCGAGGTCGGACAGATCGGGCGCTTGGATCCGGTCCACCAGGTACGGCTGCATTCTGGTGCCGCCGTTGGCGATGGTCGCGGCGATCACCGCGACGTTGAGCGGGGTCACCGCCACATCGCGCTGGCCGATGCTGGATTGGCCCAGTGCCGCGTTGTCCGGGATCGGACCGACGGTGGACTCGGCCACGGGCATCGGCACGCCACGCATGGGACCGATGCCGAACGCCGCCGCCTCGTCCTTGAGCTTGGCCGCGCCGACCTTCACACCCAGTTCCACGAACGCGGTGTTGCACGACCGCCGGAACGCCTCGTAGAGGCTGGCGGTGGGCTGGTCGCCGCAGGTGCTGCCGTTGTAGTTCTCCAGCGTGGTGCTGGTGCCGGGCAGGGTGATGTTGGGCGCGGCGGTGAACTGGTCGTTGGGCCCGGCCACCCCGTTGGACAGCGCCGCGGCGGTGACCACGGCCTTGAACGTCGAGCCGGGCGGGTAGGTCTGCGAGATCGCGCGATTGAGCATCGGCTGGGTGGGGTCGGTGCTCAGCCGTTCCCAGGCCGCCTTGCCCGCGGCGCCGTCGTGCGCGGACAGCTCGTTGGGGTCGTAGCTGGGCGTGGAGACCATGGTCAAGATCTTGCCGGTGCTCGGCTCGATCGCCACGACGGAGCCGGTGTAGCCCTTCGACGTCATCTGGTCGTAGGCCACCTGCTGCATGATCGGATTCAGCGTGGTCAGCACGTTGGCCCCGCGCGGATCGCGACCGGCGAACATGTCGATCAGTCGGCGACCGAACAGGCTCGAGTCATTGCCCGACAGCAACGGATCCTCGGCCAGTTCCAGGCCGGTCTTGCCGTACTGCATCGAGTAGAAACCGGTGATCGGTGCGTAAGCCGGTGGGGTGGAAGGGTATTCGCGCAGGTACTTGTACCGGTCGTCGGTGGCCACCGAGCTCGCCAGCACCGTGCCGTCCGCGGAGATCTGACCGCGCTGGCGCGAGTACTCGTCCAGCAGCACCCGCGAGTTACGCGGATCCGCGCGCAGGTCGTCGGCCTTGACCACCTGCAGGTAGGTCGCGTTCACGAGCAACGCCACCACCATCACCATGACGGCGACGGCGACGCGACGCAGTGGTGTATTCATTCGCTCACCCTGCTTTCCGGCCTGCGGACCAGCTCTGTCGCGGCGTCGGCGATCGGCGCCGGGGCACGCTTGCGCGCCGGGGCCGGTGCGCGCGCGGCATCGGAGATCTTCATCAACAGCGCCAGCAGCGCGTAGTTCGCCAGCAGCGACGATCCGCCGTAGGAGATGAACGGCGTGGTCAGACCGGTCAGCGGGATCAGTTTGGTGACACCGCCCACGACCACGAAGATCTGGATCGCGATGGTGAACGACAGGCCGGCGGCCAGCAGCTTGCCGAAGCTGTCGCGCACGGCGAGCGCGGTGCGCAGCCCACGCACGATGAAGATCAGGAACAGCATCAGCACCGCGGTCAGGCCGATCAGGCCCAGTTCCTCGCCGATGGTGGTGACGATGAAGTCGGTCTTGGCGAACGGCACCGTGTCCGGGCGCCCGCTACCCAGGCCCGTGCCCGCCAGGCCGCCGGTGGCGAAACCGAACATCGACTGCGAGATCTGGTAACCGGTGTTGTGGTAGTCGTCGAACGGGTGCAGCCAGGTGTCCACGCGCACGCGCACATGCCCGAACAGCTGATAGGCGAACACGAAACCCAGCGTGAGCAGCCCGCCGCCGATGATCAGCCAACCCACCCGCTCGGTGGCGATGTAGATCATCACCAGCACCGTGCCGAAGATGAGCAGCGAAGTGCCCAAGTCCTTTTCGAGCACGAGCACACCGATGCACACGACCCACACGATCAGCACCGGGCCCATATCGCGCGGACGCGGCCACTCCATGCCGAGGAAGTGCTTGCCCGCCGCGGTGAACAGGTCACGCTTGGCCACCAGCACGCCCGCGAAGAACACGATCAGCGCGATCTTCGCGAATTCGCCCGGCTGCATGCTGAATCCGGGCAGCCGGATCCAGATCTTGGCGCCGTTGACTTCGGAGAAACGGCTGGGCAACAGTGCCGGAATCGCCAGCGCGATCAGCCCGACCAGGCCTACTGTGTAGGTGTAACGCGCCAGCGTGCGGTAGTCCCGCAAGACCACGAGCAGGCCGATGAACACCACGATGCCCAAGCCGGTCCACATGATCTGCTGGTTGGCGTCGGGCGAAGGCACCGGGGTCGCGTTGTACTTGGCCAGCTGTGCCTCGGCCAGATCAAGGCGATGGATCAGCACCAGCCCTAAACCGTTGAGCAGCGCCACGATCGGTAGCAGCAGTGGGTCGGCGAACGGCGCGAACCGGCGCACCGCCAGATGCGCGATCCCGAACAGCGCGAGGAACGCCACCCCGTACTTGGCGATGTCCCAGGTGATCGACTGTTCCTGGCTCGCCTCGACGATGAACAGCGACACCGTCGTGATTCCCGCCGCGCCCGCCAACAGCAGCAACTCCTGGTTGCGGCGTGTCGACGGTGGTGGCGCGGGCGCGAATCCGCCGGGGGGACTTGGGAAGGCCCCGGCCGACGGCTGTGGGGGTGCGGACATCAGTCCGTCACCCGGCAGTTCTCCCCTGAGATCTGCGGGGGTGTGGTGGTGGTCGGTACCGGCGCGGTGGTCGGCGCGGGCGTGGTCGGCGTCGCCGGCTGATCAGGGCCGGGAGTCGGTGTCGCGCCGGGGATCACCGGGGTGGGCTCGGGCGGCAGCACGCCGGGCTGCGGGACCGCTTCCTTCTTCACGCACGGCGGCAGGAGCTCTTTCTTCAGCGCCTTCATGCTGTCGCGTGCCTTGTCCAGCGAGTCCGGCGGCAGGCTCTTGCGCACCTGTTCGCGCACGGCCTGCTGCAGGTCGGCCACCATCAGCTTCTTGCACCCGGCCGGCGCGGACTTGCCCGCTTCCACCACCGTGAGCTCGCTCTGGTTGGTCACACAGGCCGTGAGCTCCACGTCCTGGATGGAGTAGCCAAGGATCGAACCGGGCAGCCCGCGCATCACGACCACCTGGTCGTTGTCCGCGCCCACGTAGTAGTTGCTGCGAATCATCTTGTAGCCCACCACGAGTCCCACCGTGACCGCGGCGATCAACGCCACCGACAGCAGCAGCCAGCGCAGTTTGTGCGACTTGGTCTCCACCGGCGGCGGTGCCGCGGCGGCCCGGCGCGGTTGCGCGCGCGGGGGACGCATGGCGGCGGCCCGACCCGCGGCGGTGTTCGGCGGCGGGGCGTCCTCCTCCTGCTCGGTGGAGGCGGCACCGGCCAGGATCGGATGACTCTGCCCGTAGTCCAGGTCGATCACGTCGGCCACGACAACGGTGACATTGTCGGGACCGCCTGAGCGCAAAGCCAATTCGATGAGCCGGTCGGCGCACTCGTCGGTATTGCCCTCGCGCATGGTGTTGCCGATGGTCTCGTCGCTGACCACATCGGACAGACCGTCCGAACACAGCAGATACCGGTCGCCCGCGCGGGCTTCGCGCATGATCAGCGTCGGCTCGATCTCGTTGCCGGTGAGTGCGCGCATGATCAGCGAACGCTGCGGGTGCGTGTGCGCCTGCTCGGCGGTGATCCGACCCTCGTCCACCAGCGACTGCACGAACGTGTCGTCGCGGGTGATCTGGGTCAGCTCGCCGTCGCGCAACATGTACGCGCGCGAGTCACCGATGTGCACCAGGCCGAGCTTGCGTCCCGCGAACAGGATGGCGGTGAGCGTGGTGCCCATGCCGTCGAGTTCGGGTTCGGCCTCGACATGGTCGGCGATCGCGGCATTGCCGGAATGCGTTGCGTGGTCGAGCTTTCCGAGGATGTCGTCGCCGGGCTCGTCGTCGTCGAGATGCGCCAGTGCGGCGATCATCAACTGGGAGGCCACTTCTCCGGCGGCGTGCCCACCCATGCCGTCGGCCAGCGCGAGCAGTCGTGCCCCCGCGTAGACCGAATCTTCGTTGTTGCCCCGGACGAGTCCGCGGTCGCTTCGCGCGGTGTAGCGCAGAACAAGAGTCACGATCGCAGCTCGATCACTGTTTTGCCGACCCGGACAGGAGTACCGAGCGGAACGCGGACGGCGGTGGTGACTTTCGCGCGGTCGAGATAGGTGCCATTGGTAGAACCGAGGTCCTCCACGTACCAGTCGTCACCACGCTGAGACAGTCGCGCGTGCCTGGTCGAGGCGTAGTCGTCGGTGAGTACCAGCGTCGAATCGTCGGCGCGTCCGATGAGAACCGGTTGCGTGCCGAGGGTGATCCGAGTGCCGGCCAGTGATCCATGAGTCACCACTAGATACTTGGCGCCCTTCTGGCTTCGGCTGAAGGAGGGCAGACCGATGGACCCGCGATTTCCGCGGGTTGCCCTCGGCTGAATCCGTATGCCGGATGCCGCGTAGATATCGCTGCGCAAGGTCCGCAGAACGGCCCAGACGAACAACCAGAGCAGCAGCAGGAACCCCGCGCGGGTCAGTTGCAGGATCAATCCCTGCACGGCGTTCCACCTCCTGTTCGCCCGGGTACGTCGATACGGCGGGTGCGGCGCGAACCACCCCCACCAGCGTGCTGGCTTGCGGGTCCCGAGGTCGGGACCGTGCGTGTAATGGCAGCATCATAGAGCCGACAGCGTCGACTCGAGACGTGCACCGCGCAGCTTACGGGATCAGACGATCCGGATCAGGATCTCGGAATGTCCGGCCCGGATGACGTCGCCGTCGGCGAGCTGCCAATCCTGCACGGGGGAGCCGTTGACCAGAGTTCCGTTGGTGGAACCCAGATCTGACAGCATGGCCGTCTGACCGTCCCAGCGCACCTCGATGTGGCGTCGCGAGACGCCGGTATCGGGGAGCCGGAAGTGGGCGTCCTGGCCGCGGCCGATGATGTTGGAACCCTCGCGCAGCGCGTAGGTGCGGCCGCTGCCGTCGTCGAGCTGCAGCGTGGCCGAGTAGCTGGACTGGGCGGGGGCGCCGTAGCCCGCGGCCTGCTGGCCGTAGCCCTGCTGCTGCGGTTCCGCGTAACCCTGCTGGCCGTAGCCGCCCTGCTGGTCGTAGGCGGGTTCGGCGTAGCCCTGCTGTCCGTATCCGGCCTGCTGGCCGTAGCCCTGCTGCTGCGGTTCCGCGTAACCCTGCTGGCCGTAGCCACCCTGCTGGTCGTACGCGGGCTGGTCGTAGCCGGGTGCGGGCGCGGGGGCGCCGTAGCCACCCTGCTGGCTGTACGCCTGCTGGCCGTAGCCGCCCTGCTGGTCGTAGCCGGGCTCGCCGTACGCGGGCGCGGCGCCGTACCCGGGCTGGCCGTAACCGGGCTGCGCGGGCGCGGCCGGGTCGTAGCCGTTCTGGTAGTCGCCGCCGTATCCGGGCTGCGCCTCGGGCGCGCCGTAGCCACCGCGGCCGTAATCATCGGCAGGGTAGGGAGCCCCCGGCGCGGCAGCGGGCGGCTGGTACCCGCGGTTGCGTGGATCGGACTCCGCGGGCTCTCGGCCGGGCTCGTAGCCTGAGTTATGCGTCATGGGGCCAGCTCCTGGTTGCGGGTGTGCGGGTCGTTGTGGCGGTTCGGGGCGAGGTGGGGCCGTCCCACGGCCTGCGTCGGGGTCGACGCGGCCGCTCGCTCTGAACATTCCGGTGTGCAGCGTAGGTGATGCCTCGAACGCCACGTGTACTTCGCCGTAGGTCTGCCACCCCTGCTCGCGGATGTAATCCTGCAAGTGTTTGGCGAACGCTTTGGTTGTCAGGTCGTGGTCGGCGTCGAGCTTGCCGTGATCGGTCTCGTTGATCGTGATCACGTAACTGTTGGGCGCCAGTCGATGCCCGCCCTCCAGATCCTGGATCTGATCTGCGGCTTCCCGCTGCAGCGCGGCCTCCACCTCCTGGGGGACCACACTGCCGCCGAACACCCGCGCGAACACGTCACCGACAGCGCCTTGTAGACGACGTTCGAATCTAGAGACGATCCCCATCACAGCCCTCCCTTCGGTGCGCGTGTCCGCCCTCCTCGACACACTGTTACGGCGTGTCCGAACCCGACCACGTTCCTTGCATGATATCCACGATCCTCCACCTGGGTAACTCCCGGCGGCTCCGCCTGGTTCCCCCGCCGAATTTCGCCGCATCGTCGCAGGTCAGGGAATCGATTTTATTTTCACACGCGGGGCATGTTAGATTTTTCCAGTCGCTCGGGCGAGTGGCGGAATGGCAGACGCGCTGGCTTCAGGTGCCAGTGTCCGTAAGGACGTGGGGGTTCAAGTCCCCCTTCGCCCACCAGACTAAAGGCTCGATCCAATCGGATCGGGCCTTCAGTCGTTTTCGGGCTCAGGGGCGGGCGATGCGAAGCAGGGCGGCCCGATCGTTGTGCGCGCGAGATTCAGGCCTTGTGGGCGATGAGCAGGTGGTGCGGGATGGGTGGATTCGGCAGGGTGCGCTGTTCGACGGTGAGTCCGGCGGCGGTGAGTGCCGCAGTGACCTCGGCGACGGGGCGCAGGGTGAATCCGTAAGGGGTGAAGGGCATTTTGCCCATCGCTTCGGGGTCGCCGATGCCGATCACCGCTGTGCCGCCCTGGCGTAGGACGCGGGCGAGTTCGGCGCAGGCGGCGGGGAGGTCGTCGAGGAAGTAGATGGTGTTGACGGTGATCGCCGCGTCCAGGCTCGCATCGGGGAGGGGGAGGGCGGTGAGGGTGCCGTCGGCGAGGGCGAGGCGGCGCTCGGCGACTTCCATGGCGAAACGGCCGCGGGCGCGGGTGAGCATGTCGGGGGACGGCTCGATGCCGTGGGCCACGCCTTCGGCGCCGATGCGGGCGAGCAGCAACTCCAGCCCGACGCCGCCGCCGAAGCCGATGTCGGCGACCGTCGCGCCGGTGGTGGGGGCTGCGGCCTCGACGGCCGCCGCGATGGCACGTTTGTTGCCGCGGTTGAGCACGAACGCCACGCCCTTACCGAGCACACCGTGCGGGTTGCCGAGCTGGCCGGCGATTGTCGTGAGCAGGCGATCTTTGACCCCGGTCATGTCGTCATCGTAGGGGGATCCACGCGTCGCCGATGCCGCAGCGTGATCGGAATACTTCTCTTCGGCCGGGAATTCGGGTTCGATACCGACCGTGTCGTCTGTAACTCGCGTTCTCGCCCTTGCCCTCGTATCGATGTGCGCCTGGGCGGGTCCGGCGTCGGCCGACCCGGTGACCGGTCCGCTCGCGACCAACCCCTTTCTCGGTCCGCTGGGGACGGCGACGATGCACGGCGACGCGGGGTCGTCGGATGTGACGCCGTTGGCGGGGCCTCGGCCGGGTGCGGCGGTCACGGTGTATCCGTTCGCGGCGGCCTGCCCGACGCTGCTGCAAGGGTCCGACGGGCTGGTGGTCGGGTTGTGCACGGCGATCGCGGGGCAGACGCCGACGGTATTTCTGTTCGACGCCGCGGCGACCGGGCCGGTCGGTAAGGCCGTGGCGTCGTTGCCGTTGGCCAAGGGGAGCCTGCTGGGCGGGGTGTACGCGTACCTCGACAACGAGGACCGGCTGGTGGTGGTCGACGGTGGGCGGCAGCTGTTGCGGGTCGCTCATGTGCGAAACGGGGACGGGGCGTGGCGGTTGGAGGCCGGCGTTCAGGCGGACCTGTCCGGTGCTATTCCGCAGGGGGACAACGTGACCGGGCTCGTACCCGACTGGGCGGGCAATGTCTGGTTCGCGACGGGGCGCGGGATCGTCGGGTTCGTCGATGCGCAGGGGCGAGTCGCGACGGTGACGCTGCCGTCCGGCGAGCAGGTGACCAACAGCATCTCCTCCGCACCCAATGGCGGTGTAGCCGTCGCCAGTTCGCACGCGCTCTACGAACTGCGAGCCGAAGATGGTCTGCCCCAACTGCTGTGGCGCGCACCCTACGACCGCGGGTCCGCGCGCAAGCCGGGACAGCTGGGCTGGGGGACAGGTTCGACACCCACCTACTTCGGCCCGGTGACCGGCGACGAATACCTCGCCATCGTCGACAACGCCGACGACCAGGTGAACCTGATCGTGGCACGCTCGGGCTCGGGGGCGCAGGTCTGCTCGATTCCGGTGCCGGTGCGTGGCAGTGAGAATTCGCCGATCGCGATCGGCTCGTCGATCTTCGTCGCAGGCACCTATGGCTACCCCTATCCCACCGTTCCCGAGGGCGCCGGACCTGCGGTTCCAGCCAACGCGCCGTTCCGTGGCGGGCTGAGCCGGGTCGATCTCACCGTCGGCGGGTGTGTCCCGGTGTGGGACAGCGCGATCCGCAGCGCCGCCGTCCCGCGACTGTCGCTGGCCGACGGCGGCATCCACACCGTTCGCCGCGTCGGACCCGACGTGACAACCCCCCTCGACGGATTCGACTATGTCGTGATCGACCCCGAAACCGGGGCTGTTCGCACCTCCACACCCCTGCCAGGCACTGTCGCCGAGGATCCGCTGCAGATGGCCGCGCTCATCGCGCGTGACGGCGCGCTGTGGCAGGGGACCATCTCCGGGGTCGTGCGCGTGGGTTGATCGTCGGCGGGCACGTCGTGTCCTGCCGGTGACCTCTTTGCCCCGTCGGCCGCCGAATAGTCCTCGCGGGCCGTAGATGAGTCGAACGTCACACTTGCCCACTCGGGGCCGTATTCCTGCTGTTCTCCTGCCGATTTCGAGGTGTTCGGCGGACCTTTCGCAACCGGTCATCCGTCCAGTTATGGGCCTCGAATCCGGTCTTTTCCCCGGATTGCTGAGTGGTGATCATGTTTGCAGGCCTGTAAACAAACTCGAGGTCTCTTTCGGCGTGTCAACTGGTCGGCAACTGTAATTCCGTTGCTGTAACCGCAGGTGAACGGCTATGGCGAGACCGCAGTGTGATCGGGGGCAACCCCGACCGATATTCGCCCGAGATAGCTGCGACGGATGAATGACTCGTTTTCGAAGGTTTGCCGGGGGTGAATTCTCGGTGCCGCCGACTGCTCGATCTCCGTGGTGCCGGAAGTTTGCTGCAGGTGTGAAAATTGGTGTGTCCACAGGCCTTTGCAGGTTCGCAATTCCTACCCCGGACCTGCGCGTTGGGGGTTGCGTGGGCATAACGATTGTGTACAGTTGACGGTAACGCTGGCCGCAGTTCGAGCCCGACTCGCTGCGGCCAGCGGAACTCAAATGGGGGAGTTCTTCACCGTCTCGTAACCTTCCGTAGCTGCCGGTTGTCCCGTGCTGTCCCGGGGCCGTGTGCTCGCAGTTGTCGGCCGCGCAAATGCACGCACACCTGCGAGCTCAGACGCGGTCGAGAACCTGTGCCGGTGCGCCGAGCCACCGCTGCGTCGGATCCGGCAGCGCGTCCGGTGCCACTGCCAGCGCATCCTGTTCCTCGGCCACCCGCCTGCCGATCCCGAACACGTAGAACAGGAACAGCGCCTCCGCCGCGAACCCGAACGTGATCCGCACGGGCGCGGGCAGCGCACTGGGCGTCACGAACCCCTCCAGCAGTCCACACACCAGCAGCACGCCCACCAGCCCCAGCGCCACGGTCGCGGTGGCCCGCCCCTGCCTGGCCATCGCAGCGGCCCTGCTGCGCCCGCCGGGGTCCACCAGCGTCCACCCCAGCTTCAACCCCACCCCGCCCGCCACGAACAGCGCGGTGAGCTCCAGCGTGCCGTGCGGCAGGATGAAGCCGAAGAACGAGTCCAGCCGCCCCGCGTCGGCCATCAATCCACCGGTTATCCCCAGATTCAGGGCATTCATGAACAATGCATACACAGCCGGCAGGATCAGTACACCGGTGAACAACGCGATCGCCGAGACCAGTGAATTGTGGGTCCACACCTTCGCCGCGAAGGCGTCGTTGGGGTGTTCGGAGTAGTACGTTTCGAACGAACCCCCAGGTCCGGTGACTGTGGACAGATCTCCGTCGGGTATCCCCAGGGCGTCGCGCGCCGCCGCGGACTTATCCACAAGCACGGCGATCACGGTCGAGACGGCGAGAAAAATCGCAGTTGTCCCCAACCACCACGGCCAGGCTCTATACACAGCCGCGGGAAAGTGTCGGGTGAAGAAACGGCCCACTTCCTGCCACGGTTGCGACTTCGCCGACAGCACCCGGCCGCGCGCTCGCGCCAACAGCGCGCTGAGCCGTTCCACCAGCTCCGGATCGGGCTGGTGGCCTTGCAGTTTCGCCAACTGTTGCGAGGTGGATCGATACAACCGCACCAGCTCGTCGGCTTCGGCACCGGTCAGCTTGCGCTGACGCACCAACTGATCCAGGCGGTACCACGAACGTTGGTGCGCCCAGCTGTAGGAATCGGTGTCCATATCGGGAATGCTAGCGATATGGCTGAATTCACCACCGGCGAAGCGGTGGCGCTGCACCTCCCGATCGCGCGCATCCCCAGCCGTGCGGGCGCTTTTCTGCTCGACCTGACGCTGCAGCTGATGCTGGCGCTGACGCTGCAGTACGCGCTGACGGTGATCCTGTTGGCCACCGACGCGGACTCCGCCTGGCTGTCGGTGAGCATGGTTGTCACGGTGGTGACCGTGCTGATCGCCTACCCGGTCTGCAGTGAAACCCTCACGCGCGGACGCTCACTGGGCAAGATGGCATTCGGTCTGCGGGTGGTGCGCGCCGACGCCGGGCCGATCGATTTCCGGCACGCGCTCACCCGTGGACTGGCGGGAGCCATTGTGGATTTCTGGATGCTCGGCGCGTTCGGCGCGGTCGCGGTGATCACGTCGCTGAGTTCACGCGACGGCAAACGGGTGGGTGATGTGCTGGCTGGAACGGTGGTTGTCCACAACCGGCAGGCCATGCCGTCACCCTCGCTGGCCGTCGCGCCACCTTGGCTCACAGCCTGGTCGGCGCAGCTGGATCCCACTGGCATCTCCGATGAAATGGCGGCGGCCGCACGCCGGTATCTCACCCGGCTGCCGACCCTGACCCCGCCCACACAGCACTATTTGGGCACTCAGCTCGTCGAGGCGATGTGTGCGGAACTGCGTTGTCCACAGCCTGTGGGCTACCCGCCGTATCACGTGCTCGGCGCGATCATGGCTCGGCGACAGCAGCTTTCGCGCGTCTAGATCCACAGCCTGTGGATGAATCACCTGTGGATGAATTCGGGTGTGTTCGAACGCGCCTGTGCACGAATCCCCCTGTGGATGAATCTGTTAGCGAACCGGTGGATGAGCTGTGAGTACCGGTGGAAACTCCCGTTATCCACAATGTGGTGTGGCTGTGCACAATTCGCGTTGTGCACAGCCCTACAGCGAGCCGGACTGCTTCAGTTCGAGGTACTCGTCGGCCAGCGCCTCTGGCAGCTGATCGGGGGCCGCGGCCACCACCGCCACCCCGCGCCGACGCAGCGATTCCTGCACCACAGCACGCTCGGCCAACACGGTTTCCGCGGCCGCCGCGGAGTACACCGCGGTCCTATCGCCCGCCGCCGCGGCGATTTCCGGGTCGGTGACCGACACGATCAGCACCCGGTGCCGTCGGGTCAAAGTCGGCAGCGCGGGCAGCAGATGTTCGGTGACGGTCGGCCCGTCCAGACTGGTGAACCACACGATCAACGCCCGCCTGCGAACCCGCGAAATCACCGTACGCACAAGGCCGGTCGTATCGGTGTCCAGCAGCTGTGGAGTAACGCCCGCGAGGGTGTGCATAAGTTTCAACGGCAGCTGATTGCCGCCCACGCCACTGACTTCCGCGCGCACCTGTTGGTCATAGGCCAACAGGTCGACGGTGTCGCCCGCCGCGGCAGCCAATCCACCCAGCAGCAGCGCCGCCTCGATCGCACTGTCGAGGCGCGTGCCCTCGCCGACCCGGCCCGCACTGGCCCGCCCGGTATCCACCACCATCAGCATGTGCCTGTTGCGTTCGGGCCGCCACGTGCGCACCAGCACGTCATTCGCCCGCGCGGTGGCCCGCCAGTCGATACTGCGCACGTCATCGCCCGCCACGTACTCGCGGAACGAATCGAACTCGGTGCCCTGCCCGCGCGTATTGGCGACGTTGCGGCCCTCGAGATGGTGCAGCCGCTTCACCTTCGAACGCAGCAGCTTCTCACTGCGGAACGCGGGCAGCGCGCGCACGCGAGCGGGCACATCGATACGGCTCTGTCGGCCCGCCAGTCCGAGCGGTCCGAGCAGCCGCACCGTCACCGGACCCGCGACGCGATCGCCGCGGTAGGTGGGAGTCAGCTTGGTACGCAACCGGATTCGCGTATGCGGCGCCAGGTCCAGGTGATGACCGCGCAGTTCGGCACGCGCACTATCGGGCCATGAATCCCACAACGTGCCGCGTACAGTGCCCGTACCGACATTGGTGACCGCCAACTCCACCTCGGCGCTGCGACCCAACCGCACCACCGTCAACGGCTCGCGGGTCACCGACAACGCATCGGCCCGCGCGGTCAACGCGATGTCGACCAGCAGCACCGTCACCAGCACCGCGCACGCGGCCAGCACACCCACAGCTGTCGGCACCACGAACATCACCACCGCCGCCGCGACCGTGGCGAGCAGCGCGAACCGGCCTGTGACCACCACGTCGCTAGACCGGAACCGGCACCGAGACCAGCAACGACGAGAGCACACCCTCGGTGCTCACCCCGTCCAGCTCCGCCTCCGGCCGCAACTGCAGACGATGCCGAAGCACTGCCATCGCAACGGTTTTCACGTCATCGGGCGTCACATACGCGCGACCGTTGAGCCAGGCGTAGGCGCGCGCGGCGGCCAGCAGCGCGGTCGCGCCACGCGTGGACGCACCGTGCGCGACGGCGGGGGAGGAGCGGGTCGCGCGGCACAGGTCCACGATGTAGGCCAGCACCTCCGGGCTCACCGTCACCTGTCCGACCGCCGCGCGCGCCGCCGCGATGTGCTCGGGCCCGGCCACCGGACGCAGCCCCGCCGCGCCGAGATCGCGCGGGTCGAAGCCGGCGGCGTGCCGCTGCAGGATGCGGAACTCGTCGTCGCGGTCGGGCAGCCTGATATCGACCTTGAACAGGAATCGGTCCAGCTGCGCCTCGGGCAGCGGGTACGTGCCCTCCTGCTCGATCGGGTTCTGGGTGGCGATCACCACGAACGGATCGGGCAGCGGGCGCGGCTGGCCGTCGACCGAAACCTGGCGCTCCTCCATCGACTCCAGCAGCGACGACTGGGTTTTCGGTGGCGTGCGGTTGATCTCGTCGGCCAGCAGCAGGTTGGTGAACACCGGACCCTTGCGGAAGGTGAACTCCGCCGAATGCGGGTCGTAGATCTGCGAACCGGTGACGTCGCCCGGCATCAGATCCGGGGTGAACTGCACCCGCGCGTGCTCGAGGTCCAGCGAGGTCGCCAGCGCCCGCACCAGCAGGGTCTTCGCCACGCCGGGCACACCTTCCAGCAGCACGTGGCCGCGGCACAGCAGTGCCAGCACCAGGTACAGCACGGCCTGATCGTTGCCGACCACCGCCTTGCCGATCTCGGTGCGCAACGCGGCCAGCGCCGCCGCGGCTTCGGTCGCGCTCGGTGGTTTCTGCAGGACTGTGTTGTCGGTCATCCGAGCTCCGTCTCGATCCATTCGAGGTGTGCGGCAATGTAATTCAGCGTCGTCTCGTCGGGCACCTCGCCGAACAGGACAGTGCCGATCTGCGTGGCGGGTACGTCGAGACGTGCCGCCACGGTATTCACGAGCTGATCGTCGGTGAACTCCCGGCCCAGCCGCGGCTTGATCCGCCGCAGCGTCGCCGCCCGCAAGATCCCCGCCACATGCGCCACGTCACCGGACTTGCGGTACAACCCCGCCTGACCAGCGAGCAGTTCGTTGGCGGGCACCTCGACCGGTCGCGGCTCGCCGACCAGCGCCCCCCGTCTGCGCGCCCGCCACCAGATCACCGCGGCGAACGCGAGCAGGAACTGCAGCCCACCGAACGCGAGCCACCCCGGCAGCCGGGTGAAGATCGAGTCTTTGCCGCTCCCGAAGTCGAAGTCGTTATCGGAAGGCGGTTTGTCGGGTGGGTCCGGTGGTGGGGGCAGATCGGGCGGTGTGGGTGCGGTAGGGGCGCCGCAGGACTGCATCGTGGCGTAGAGCAGCAAGGCGATAGCGAGTCCCGCGGCCAGCGCTGCCCAGAATCGCGGGCTGCGCAGAATCGCGGGCAGCGGCGGAAGTGTCTTGCGCTGCTTGGGTTCTCGTTCGACAACCTCGATCTCTTGTGGATCGAGGACGGGAGGTGGCGCGGATTGGGAGTAGCGATCGGCGTACTCGAGCCGACGGTATTCGTCCTCGGTAGCCGCGCGACCGCCGTAGACGACTTCATCGAAACTATGTGCGGCCGGGTGCAATTCGGCCGAATGCTCGGGCGGCAGTGCAGTGGTCGCGTCATCGGCGGTTTCCTGCGCCGTGCGAGAACGACGAACCGGCAAACTGCCGTCCTGCTCGAGCCCACGCAACACCGCACGAAAACGCTCACGCAACGCACGGTCGTAATCCCGTCTGCCAGCAGCACTTTCGGCAGCGGCACGATGCTCGGCAGCGGCACCGAGGCGTGGCTGCGGCGGAATCCCATCGGGCGGATTCGTCATCGCCGACCACCCGGAATCCGGATATCCAAGCCCTCACGCACACACCGTCGACTGATGTAGCAGAGCACGCGACTGTTCGCCTCGACGATCTCACTCACGATCACCACCAGCAGACACCCACCCACCAGCAACGTGATCACGGCCCACCGGTGCGTACCGGAGACATCGGTGAGAAAGAACGGAATCCCGAACGCGGGCACAGCAAGCGCCGCGAAAAGAAGCCGCTGAGTAAGCCACAACCCCGCAGTCGACCAGACCGCCCCGTGCATGAGCTCCTTCGAACGCCCAACGCCCACCCCGAAACCGACCCCCTCGGCAACGATCACCGGTTCGGTGACAAACCGCCGCGCCCGCACATTCGACAGCCAGATCAGCGCAAGCGGATACGTGATGATCAAAATGCTGCCCAACAGCAACACCCCGACCCCGCTGAGCGTGAACATGATCTGCGCCGAAATCAGCGCCCCCGCATGATGACTCGCACCCCGCAACCCATCGAGCACCCCATAACGAACACCTTTGAAATCAGCCAACGCGATCGCGATAGTCGCACCACGCAAAACCAGCCGAACCACCCACACACAGGTAGCAGTCGACAGCACCGCCGCCCACCCCGTCCCCGCATCAGACCCATCGGTGAGATGCGAAACCGTCCCGGTAAACGCAAGAACGACAAGAACCCCCACCACCAGCGCCCCACCGCCGAGCACAGCAAAGGCCCGAAGATGGGCCTGGATCAGCGCGAACGGCTCATCGAGCAACTCGCGAAAACGCAGCGGACGAACCGGCACCGTGGGTGGCGTCGGCGGCAGCGATGAAGACCTGCACGCCGGATCGATTCCCGCCCCGACGGCGCCAACCGTTTCGACGGGGGGACGCACGCGCCGAGTGTAACCAACCCGCCCCACCTAGACCCCGTATGTCTTTTCGTACGGAGGGGCCCGCCCCGATCTGGACTGAGTGGAGGGTGCGACGAAGGAGTACCCGGAGGGAGGGAAGATCGGGGGCCCGAAGGGCCCCGACTCGAGCGCGCCAGCGCTCCAACAAACACAGCAAGGCACACAGCCAAGGACCAGTCTCACCCAGGCAGTCCCTACCGAACCGAAAGCTTCGGCAACGCAACCCGAGTCGTCTTCAACCGCCCCCGCAACGTCACCTCTTCCCCCAAAACCCACTGCGCAGCCTCCCCCGCACCAGCCGCCTCCAACGTCGTGGCCGAACTCAACAACCGCCCCTCATACTGCTTCGACAACTCACAAAGCCGCGCAGCCTCATTCACCGCATCCCCGATCACCGTGAACTCGTACCGGTTGTGCGTCCCCACATTCCCTGCCACCACCCGCCCAGCCGCAACCCCGATCCCCGCATCCAAATCCGAAGCATCCTTCAACCGCCGCTGAATAGCCCGCCCACAAGACAACGCCGACCCCGCCAGATCCTCCAACGGTGCAGGCGTCCCGAACACCGCCAACGCCGCATCTCCTTCGAACTTGTTCAACAACCCCCCATGCCGCTCGACCTCGTCGACGACGATGTCGAAGAACCGGTTCAAAATCCCCACGATCTCCGGTGCGGGCAGTGTCGCCGCCATCGTCGTGGATCCGATGATGTCGATGAACAGCGCCGCGGCCTCGGTTTCGGTGCCGCCGAGTACCGGCTGTGACGCGATGGCCGCCATCGCCACGTCGTGGCCCACGTGCTTGCCGAACAGGTCCTCGATCATGGCTCGTTCGCGCAACCCGTGCACCATCATGTTGAACCCGCTCTGCAGTTCGCCCAGTTCGGTGCCGTCGTAGAGCGGGATCTCGGCGGCGAGGTCACCGTTTTCCACCCGGCGCAGCGCCTGCCGCACACCCTTGATCGGCGCGACCGTGGCGGCGACGACCTGGGCCATGAGGATCAACCCAAACAGCAGCGCCGACCCGCCGAGGCTGAGCATGCAGACCGCGAGTCGGGCCTTGCTCACCGCCGGGTCGGCCAGTGCCCACACCGCAACCGTCATCGACAGCGCGACCGGCACCCCGACCCCGACCAGCCACGACAGCATGGTGCGGCCGAATACGCCGATGCCGCGACGGCGGTGCGGGTCGGCGGCGAGCACGCGCGCGGTGACGGGGCGCAGGGCGAATTCGATGATCAGGTACGAGTTGGCGCACACGACGATGGCGGCGGCGCCGATCGCGAGCACGACCTTGGGGATGAGCGCGGGTTCGAGCACGCCGTAGATCACGGTGAGCACGATCAGCGTCAATGTCCACAGCACCGCCTGCTGCAACACCATCCAGCGCGGCGCCGACACGGTGACGCGCTGTTCGTGCGGCGTCGGCACCTGTTCGGTGTCGGTGGCCCAGCGCATCGATCGCACCCCGGCCACCGTGCCCCACACCGTGCCGACGGCCAGCGCCAGCCCGGCACAGACCGGCGTGATCACGGTGTTGACCAGCAACAATTCCCTGGTGAACACGGTGGGTCCCGGCAGCACGAAGCCGGCGAGCACCACGACCATGGTGATGCCGATGAGGTTGGCGATGATCAGCGGAATGGTGAGCAACAACTGCACTCGAACGCGGCGCGCCATCGACTTCTCGTCGACCGGTCCGAGCAGCGGGGAGCCCCACGGCGCTGATCTCACGCCGGCGGGTCCATCGCGGTTGATCACCCTCGAACTGTAAACCGGTCTACCCGGTACCGGCAGTAGAGTAGCTCAGGTCACTGCCCGCGTCGGGCCGCTATACAAACTGGTAGTCACCGGTTTTGTGATCATCCACCGGGCAGCCGCACGAGAACGCGTCTGCGCAGCTATTCGATGTACAAGTGTTCACTCAGCGCGCGGGCGGCAGCTGACGCGGATCGTTGCCGGGCAGTTCGTCGTGGCGGCCGGGCAGCTCGCCGTGCCCGTGTCCACCGGGCAGTCCATTGCCCTGACCGGCGGGCAGCGCGGAGTAGTTCGGCGCCGACTGGTACTGCCGCGGATCCGGATGGAACCGGCTGGACGGCGCGTCGACCACGTTCGAGGCGATCTGCTGCGCGTACGGCTGCTGCTGGTAGGCGCCGGGCGGCAGGAATCCCTGGACGGGCTGTCCCTGCAGCTGATATCCGGCGGGCACGGCCTGCGGCGCCGAGGAATCCTGCGTATCGACAGTGACCTTGCGAGTGCGCCGCAGCGTGAACGTCACCTCTTCGACCTCCTCGAACGCCTGGCGCGCGGTCCGCATGGGGTGCGTGGCCGAGTCGAAGGCGTTGGCCACGAACGCGGGCACCAGCGGACGAATCCACCGCGCGGCGGTATCGGTGAACGGCACCGTCCCGATGATCGGCAGCTCCAAGCCGCCACTGGGCGCCGGCTGAACAGGGGCCTGCTGCGCGGGCACCAACGCCCCCGAGGTCCCGGTGGGCAGCGCGTGCTGGACGTACCCGGCGGGCAGCTGCGATGTCACGTTCGGCTCCAGAGACACGGAGTCGTCCTTTCGATGCGGCTCGGAGAATCCGAGCTCGAAACCGCCGATCGCGGCGATGATCCTGGTGCGCTGACGTTCTCGATCGATCACGGTATCGGCCTCGATGGCCAATTGTGCGGCGGTGAGCTCGTGTTCGGCGCGCATCGCCGCGGTTTCGGTGCGGACCTCGGCGCGTTTCACCGCGATGGCGGCGTCGGCTTCACGCTGGGCTCGATCCGCGACCTCGGCGGCGTCGACGCGACGGTCCAGGGAGGTTTCCCCGCGCCACCAGCGCAACAGCAGCGGCAGCAGGGCGAGCACGACCCCGGCGACAAGAATGAGCAGTCGCAAAGCGGCGGCACCGGCGTGCGACGAGGTGTAGCTGTTCATGGCCAACCAGCGCGCGCCCAGCCCTCGGTCACCCTCGGCGAACGCGGTGGTCCGCGCGGCGGCCAGGGCCGCGGATTCGGTGCGAACCCGCTGGTCGAGACCCTCGATGCGACTCTGTGAGGTGGCCAGTTGCTTGCGGGCGTCGTCGAGCATGTCGTTGGCGGTCTGCGCTTCGGGACCGCGACCCGGTACGCCGGTGATCCTGGTCTGCGGGCATTCCGGTGTCGGGTTGAACTCGCACCGCGCGATCACCAGCGACCGGTCGATCTCGGCCTGCGACTTGGCGATGCTCAGGTCGAGCGCCCCGCGGTCGGCGGTGGCCAGGTCGAACGAGGTGCGCGCGGCGACCACGGCGGGCGCGTTCTCGGCGTCGGCGTGCGCGCGCACGTCCAGTTCCCGGTCGACGGTGGCGCCCAGCAGCACGGTGGCGGCCAGTTCGGCGACGAACGCCCCGGCCAGCACGCCGACACCGATCCGGGCGGCCATACCGAGCCGATCGTCGTCGGCACCGGGACGCGTGGTGGCCAACGCCCGCCCGAGCGCACCCGCCGCGACCACGACGACCAGCGCGAACAGCACCGCGAGAACCACCCCGCTCGAGGCGGCCAGCAGCGCGGCCATCGCCACCAGTCCCGCGATCACCGCGAACAGCGCTACCGCCGCACCGGTGATCAGATAGCGGCTCTGTTCATGGTTGTAGGCCAGGTCAGCGCCCGTTTCGGGGTCCCTACGCGCGGGCGTGGCGAGCCCGCCGCCCAGCCAGGTGAGTAAGCCGGTCATCAATTCTCCCCGGGTCGAGCTCCACAGGCATGGCGAAACTGTCATGGATTCGTGCTGTCAGCGTGACAGGCCGTCAGGCGACACACCGAGCGTCGAAGCCCTGCTTGTGGTCAGCCTCACAGTGATGTCAACCGGGCATGGTGCGTGCGTCCGACATTTCGGCGACGACCTCGGCGTGTCACACCCGGCGAGCCGAGGCGAACCGCCGCCCGCGCCGAATTTGTGTCCAAGGACACTGCCCAGAGTTAGCCAGTGGTGTGCTGTGGCGCACATTCGACAATACAGACCGTACGGTCGGCCCACTGGCGTGCTCGTCGGGGCCCGTGTCGGGAATATCTCACCGCCCACACCCCTGGTTAGCGGGGATAGCAGGTTTGACCAGGTCAAGGAACGGGAAATCTGCTGCGGTGCAGGTGAGTTGAGCTTTCGGCCTCGGGTCGAAGGCTGATCACAGGCTGCTCGTCGACGGTGTTCGCGCAGGTGAGCGCGGGTTGTTCGGGATCGATCCAGGCCCCGGTCTGCTTTACACTGGACGACGCGCGCGACGATGCAAGCGGCCGTTACAAAGCCCAGCTAGACGGGGTACTTAGCACAACCTTAGTTGGTTGGGTCTGCCGTCTGACTTATCGTTTGCTCTTACGCCGAACGCACCCATGTTCGGCACAACCACCCGATCGAGGGCCGGTGAAACCGGGCCAAGAGTAGCGGGTGAAACCCCGCACAGAGGTAAGGGATGAGTAAGCATCCCGTTACCTCTGAGCACCCCAACTACGTCAACGCCCCGAACCATCATCGCCGCTGGTTTGTGGATCGTACGGACGCAGTCTTGACGGAGGCGAAACGACGAAGGGCCCACGCTCAGCTCGCTGAGTGGCCGACATCGACAGCCGACTTTCTTGAAGGCAGAGGCATGACGCAACTTCCTGGCCACAGGTCACCCGGAGTCACCGGGCTCTACGATCCGGCATTCGAACACGACGCCTGTGGCGTCGCGTTCGTCGCCGACATGCACGGACGGCGCAGTCGAGACATCGTCGACAAGGCCATCACGGCCCTGCTGAACCTGGAGCACCGCGGTGCTGCGGGTGCCGAGCCGAACTCCGGCGACGGCGCGGGCATCCTGCTGCAGCTGCCGGACAAGTTCTTCCGTGCGATCCTCGCCGAAGAAGGCGCCACTTTCGAGTTGCCGCCGGAAGGCTCCTACGCCTCCGGTATCGCCTTCCTGCCGCAGGCCCGTCGCGAAGCCGCGCGTGCCGCCTACGGCGTCGAGAAGATCGTCACCGAAGAGGGTCTGGCCGTTCTCGGCTGGCGCGAGGTCCCCATCGACGAGTCGTCGCTGGGCGCACTGGCGCGCGATGCCATGCCGACCCTGCGGCAGATCTTCATCGGTTCGCCCAAGAACTCCGCCGAGCAGCTGTCGGGCATGGACCTCGAGCGTCGCGCCTACGTGATCCGCAAGCGGATCGAGCACGAGCTCGGCCAGGCCGGTCCCGGTGAGGGCACCGTCGGCAAGGAATCGGTGTACTTCCCGAGCCTGTCCGGCCAGACCTTCATCTACAAGGGCATGTTCACCACGCCGCAGCTGCGCGCGTTCTACCTGGACCTGCACGACGAGCGCGTGGAGTCCGCACTGGGCATCGTGCACTCGCGCTTCTCCACCAACACCTTCCCCTCGTGGCCGCTGGCGCACCCGTTCCGCCGGGTGGCTCACAACGGTGAGATCAACACCGTCACCGGTAACGAGAACTGGATGCGCGCCCGTGAGGCGCTGCTGCGCAGCGATGTGTTCGGCAAGGACGAGGCGGGCAAGAACCGTCTGCAGAAGATCTTCCCGGTCTGCACCCCCGGCGCGTCCGATACCGCGCGTTTCGACGAGGTGCTGGAACTGCTGCACCTGGGCGGTCGCGAGCTGCACCACGCCATCATGATGATGATCCCCGAGGCGTGGGAGCGTAACGAGAACCTCGACCCGCAGCGGCGCGCGTTCTACGAGTACCACTCGATGCTGATGGAGCCGTGGGACGGCCCGGCGGCGGTCTGCTTCTCCGATGGCACCAAGATCGGCGCTGTGCTGGACCGCAACGGTCTGCGCCCGGGTCGTATCTGGGTCACCGAAGACGGCCTGGTCGTGCTGGCCTCCGAGGTCGGCGTCCTCGACATCGACCCCTCCACCGTGGTCCAGAAGATCCGCCTGCAGCCGGGCAAGATGTTCCTGGTCGACACCGAAAAGGGCCGCATCGTCACCGACGAAGAGGTCAAGTCCGAGCTGGCCGCGGCCGAGCCGTACCAGGAGTGGCTGGACCAGGGCGTGAGCCGACTGGCCGACCTGCCCGATCGCCCGCACGTGCACATGTCGCACGACCGCGTGCTGATCCGTCAGCAGATCTTCGGTTACACCACCGAGGACCTGAACCTGCTGATCACGCCGATGGCCAAGACCGGCGGCGAGGCGCTGGGCTCGATGGGTACCGACACCCCGATCGCGGTGCTGTCGAACCGGTCGCGTCTGCTGTTCGACTACTTCTCGCAGCTGTTCGCGCAGGTCACGAACCCGCCGTTGGACGCGATCCGCGAAAAGGTTGTCACCAGCCTCAAGCGCAACCTCGGCCCCGAGGCCGACTTGCTGCACCCTGGCCCTGACTCCTGTCGTCAGATCGCGCTGGAACAGCCCATTCTCGACAACGACGAGCTGGCCAAGCTCGTGCACATCAACGACGACGGCAGCCAGCCGGGCCTGCGCTCGGTGGTCGTGCGCGGTCTGTACCCGGTCGCCGAGGGCGGCGAGGGTCTGCGCAAGGCACTCGAGGCCATCAACACCCAGGTGTCGGCGGCCATCGACGGCGGCGCGCGCATCATCGTGCTGTCCGACCGCGAGTCCAACGAGAAGCTGGCGCCGATCCCGTCGCTGCTGCTGACCTCGTCGGTGCACCACCACCTGGTGCGCGAACGCACCCGCACCATGGTCGGCCTGGTCGTGGAGGCCGGTGACGCCCGCGAGGTGCACCACATGGCCCTGCTGATCGGTTTCGGCGCCGCCGCGATCAACCCGTACATGGCCTTCGAGACCATCGAGGACATGCTCGAGCGCGGTTCGCTGGAGATGCCCGGCTCGACCGGCGACCACACCGCCGACTTCCGCAAGGCGGTCTCGAACTACTGCACCGCGGGCTCCAACGGCGTGCTCAAGGTGATGTCGAAGATGGGCATCTCCACGCTGGCCTCCTACAACGGCGCCCAGCTGTACCAGGTCATCGGCCTGGCGCAGGACCTGGTCGACGAGTACTTCACCGGTCTGCGCTCCCCGCTGGGCGGCATCGGTCTCGACGAGATCGCCGAAGAGGTGGCCATCCGCCACCGCGTGGCGTTCCTGGAGAACCGCAACGAGCGCGCGCACCGCGAGCTCGAGGTCGGTGGCGAGTACCAGTGGCGTCGTGAGGGCGAGTACCACCTGTTCAACCCGGACACGGTGTTCAAGCTGCAGCACGCGACTCGCACCGGTCAGTACTCGATCTTCAAGGAGTACACCAAGCTGGTCGACGATCAGTCCGAGCGCCTCGCCGCGCTGCGTGGGCTGTTCAAGTTCAAGTCGGGTCAGCGCGCGCCGATCTCCATCGACGAGGTCGAGCCCGCGTCCGAGATCGTCAAGCGTTTCTCGACCGGCGCGATGAGCTACGGCTCGATTTCGGCCGAGGCGCACGAGACCCTCGCGATCGCGATGAACCGCATCGGCGCTCGCTCGAACTCCGGTGAGGGTGGCGAAAGCCCCGCCCGCTTCGAGGTCGAGGAGAACGGTGACTGGCGTCGGTCGGCGATCAAGCAGGTCGCGTCGGGTCGCTTCGGCGTCACCGCGCACTACCTGACCAACGCCACCGATATCCAGATCAAGATGGCCCAGGGTGCCAAGCCGGGCGAGGGCGGCCAGCTGCCCGCGCACAAGGTGTACCCGTGGGTCGCCGAGGTGCGGCACTCCACGCCGGGCGTGGGGCTCATTTCCCCGCCGCCGCACCACGACATCTACTCGATCGAGGATCTGGCCCAGCTGATCCACGACCTGAAGAACGCGAACCCGCAGGCTCGGATTCACGTGAAACTTGTCGCGGAGCCGGGTGTCGGCACGGTCGCCACCGGTGTGTCCAAGGCACACGCCGACGTCGTGCTCATCTCGGGCCACGACGGCGGCACCGGTGCCTCGCCGCTGACCTCGCTGAAGCACGCCGGTGGTCCCTGGGAGCTCGGCCTGGCCGAGACCCAGCAGACGCTGCTGCTCAACGGCCTGCGTGACCGCATCGTGGTCCAGGTCGACGGTCAGATGAAGACCGGTCGCGACGTGATGATCGCCGCCCTGCTCGGCGCCGAGGAGTTCGGTTTCGCGACCGCGCCCCTGGTCGTCTCGGGTTGCGTCATGATGCGCGTGTGCCACCTCGACACCTGCCCCGTCGGCATCGCCACCCAGAACCCCGTTCTGCGTGAGCGTTTCACCGGCAAGCCGGAATTCGTCGAGAACTTCATGATGTTCATCGCCGAAGAGGTCCGTGAGCTGCTCGCCGAGCTCGGTTTCCGCACGCTCGACGAGGCCGTCGGCCGCGTCGACCTGCTCGACACCGCCGCCGCCAAGCAGCACTACAAGGCCGCCAAGCTGGACCTGTCGCCGATCCTGGACATGCCGGAAACGGCGTTCATGAACCAGGACACCCGGTGCACCACCACCCAGGACCACGGGCTGGACAAGGCGCTGGACAACGAACTGATCGCGCAGAGCGCCCCGGCGCTCGAGCGTGGCCAGGTCGTGAAGATCGAATCCAAGATCACCAACGTCAACCGCACGGTCGGCACCATGCTCGGCCACGAGGTGACCAAGCTCTACGGTGGCGCGGGCCTGCCCGACGACACCATCGACATCACCTTCACCGGTTCGGCGGGCAACAGCTTCGGCGCGTTCGTCCCGGCCGGCATCACGCTGCGCGTGTTCGGTGACGCGAACGACTACGTCGGCAAGGGTCTGTCGGGTGGCCGCATCGTGGTCCGTCCGTCGACCGACGCACCGGAAAGCTTTGTCGCCGAAGACAACATCATCGCGGGCAACGTGATCATGTTCGGCGCCACCAGCGGTCGCATCCTGATCAACGGTGTCGCGGGCGAACGCTTCGGCGTGCGTAACTCCGGTGCCACCGCGGTCGTGGAGGGTGTGGGCGACCACGCGCTCGAGTACATGACCGGTGGCCGCGTGGTCATCCTCGGTGACACCGGCCGCAACCTCGGTGCCGGCATGTCCGGTGGTGTGGCCTACATCTACGACCCGGAGGGCAAGCTGCCCGGTCGGGTCAACCCGGATCAGGTCGATGCGATCGAGCAGCTGTCCGGTGACGACTTCACCTGGCTGCGCGACATCATCACCACCCACCGTGACGAAACGGGATCGGCTGTGGCCGAACGCATCCTGAGCGACTGGTCCCAGCAGGTGAACCATTTCGTGAAGGTCATGCCCCGCGAATACAAGAAGGTTCTGCTCGCCATCTCCGAGGCCGAAAAGGCCGGCAAGGATGTCGACACCGCGATCATGGAGGCGGCTCGTGGCTGACCCACAAGGTTTTTTGAAGCACACCTCGCGGGAAACCCCGGCCCGTCGTCCGGTCGATCTGCGACTGATGGACTGGAAAGAGGTCTACGAGACCGAGTCCTTCACCAAGCAGACCCTGCAGACCCAGGCCAGCCGTTGCATGGACTGCGGAATTCCCTTCTGCCACCAGGGTTGTCCGCTGGGGAACCTGATTCCCGAGTGGAACGACCTGGTGTACAAGGGTGCGTGGCGCGAAGGCATCGACCGCCTGCACGCCACCAACAACTTCCCGGAGTTCACCGGTCGGTTGTGCCCCGCCCCGTGTGAGGCGTCCTGCGTGCTGGGCATCAACCAGCAGCCGGTCACCATCAAGCAGGTCGAGGTCGAACTCATCGAGAACGCCTTCGACGAAGGCTGGGTCACCCCGGTGTACCCGACCCGCCTGACCGGCAAGAAGATCGCCGTCGTCGGTTCGGGTCCGGCCGGTCTGGCCGCCGCCCAGCAGCTGACTCGCGCCGGTCACACCGTGACCGTGTTCGAGCGCGACGACCGCATCGGCGGCCTGATGCGCTACGGCATCCCGGAATTCAAGATGGAGAAGTCGGTCATCGACCGTCGTCTGGCCCAGATGGAGGCCGAAGGCACCATCTTCAAGACCGGCGTCAATGTCGGTGTCGACATCACCGCCGAGCAGCTGCGTGAGCGTTTCGACGCGATCGTGCTGGCCGGTGGCGCCACCATCGCCCGCGACCTGCCGATCCCCGGGCGTGAGCTCGACGGCATCCACCAGGCGATGGAGTTCCTGCCGCTGTCCAACCGGGTCCAGCTCGGTGACGACATCGCCGACGAAGAAGGCCTGCCCCCGATCCACGCCAAGGGCAAGAAGGTCATCATCATCGGTGGCGGCGACACCGGCGCCGACTGCCTGGGCACCTCGCACCGCCACGGCGCCGAGTCGGTCCACCAGTTCGAGATCATGCCGCGTCCTCCCGAGGAGCGCGCGGGCTCGACCCCGTGGCCGACCTACCCGCTGATGTACCGCGTCGCCTCGGCACACGAGGAGGGCGGTGAACGCCTGTTCTCGGTGAACACCGAGCGTTTCGTGGGCAAGGACGGCAAGGTCACCGGGCTCGAGGCCCACGAGGTCAAGATGTCCAACGGTCGTTTCGAGAAGGTCGAAGGCACCGACTTCACCCTCGAGGCCGACCTGGTCCTGCTCTCCATGGGCTTCGTCGGCCCCCAGAAGCCCGGCCTGCTCACCGACCTCGGCGTCGGCTACGACGGCCGCGGCAACGTCCAGCGCGACAAGAACTGGGCCACCAACATCCCCGGCGTGTTCGTCGCCGGCGACATGGGCCGCGGCCAGTCCCTGATCGTGTGGGCCATCGCCGAAGGCCGCGCCGCCGCCTCGGCAGTCGACAAGTTCCTCGAGGGCGAAACCGCGCTGCCCGCGCCGATCCCCCCGACGGCTGTCGCCCAGCGCTAACCGCTGAACCCGAAGGCGCCCGCGGACTTCCGAGTCCGCGGGCGCTTGTCGTGATGGCACCTTCGAGGGCTACTTTTACCCTCTCAGCGGTAGCATAAAAGTATGGCCGTGGTGGACGAGGCACTGACCGAGCACGTCGCGCGATGTGCTCGTCGCGCCGCGTTGGGCGAGCTCCTCGCGTCCTGGGACAAGGAGCTGGGGCCGATACCGGACGAGGATGCCTCGTACGCACGCTCGGCTTTCGATGAACGGGATGCGGATTCTCGGATGCGAGACGGCGGCTGATCAGTCTAGAACTCTGGCGCCGATCTCCAGTCGTACCTAATCAGGTACCACTCTGGTACTATTAAATGCATGACTACTGCGTTGACCGCCACTGATGCCCGCAAAGGTCTGTTCCCGTTGATCGAGCAGGTCAACCAGGATCACACCGCCATCGAGATCGTGTCCAAGAAGGGCAATGCCGTTCTGATGTCCAAGGAGGACTACGACGCCATGGTGGAGACCGCGTATCTACTGTCGAGCCCGGCCAACGCCGCCCGACTATTACGAAGCCTGGAAGCGACCCGCCGCGGTGAGTATACCGAGCGGGCGCTGGTCGAGTGAAGATCACGTTCACCGAAGACGGCTGGGACGACTACACCCACTGGACAATGACCGACCGGCGGAAGGTGAAGCGGATCAACGAGCTGATCCGCGACATCACCCGCGACCCATACGACGGCATCGGCAAACCTGAACGACTGAAGCACCTCGCCGACAACGCCTGGTCGCGACGCATCGACCAAGAGCATCGCCTGGTCTACGTGGTTATCGACGACACCGTGGTGGTACAGCAAGCCCGGTTCCACTACTGACAGCCGTATCACCTGCGGACCTCGGCTCTCCGGCGTCTTACCTTGTGGCACTTCACAACTGGTTTCGGGCATACGCGCCCCTCTGCTAGCTTCAGCTAGTTCTCGAAGTACTGCGTTCCCGAAAGAAGTGAATATGCGAAAGTTGTTGGAAGCCACGGTCATTGCCGCCATCGCGGCTGTCTTGCTGGCTCCCGTCGCGTCGGCTCTCCCGCCGGCTCCCGCCATCGGCCCACTGGATTTCGGGTCGGCTGGTATGCCGAATGTGGGAAATGGGACACCTTACTTCCCGCCGCTCGACGCTGAGCTGGCGCAAATGGTGGCTCGCCCTGGCGATTACGCGGGTCGGCGGGCAGACGTCTACGGTGAGGTGACGCACGCGTACGTGAACGCCAGCGGGCAGGCAGTGATCGAAGCACGCATCGGCACCGGTTCGGACGCCCGCACCTGGAACGCCGCTGTGACCCTCACCCCCGATGTGGGCGTCAACCTGACAGACATGGCCCGCGGCCAGCGTTTCCGCGCGACCGTCACCAACTCGGGACAGGTCAACAACGACCTCGGATCGACTGGTGCGAGGACCGAGTTCGTGGTGGCGGAAATCGCTCGCATGTGATGAGTAGTCGCTCAATATTTGTCATTCCCCCCACACACGGCGGATCGGCCGTGGAAACCGGACACGTTGCCGGGTACCTGCGGGTTTGCGGGGAATGTGCGTGGGGGTATGAACGGGTATGTGGTGCAACAGGTTCGGTGCCTCGGCAAACGACCTAGCTCATCTCCGGTGCAGCACATAGACTTTCCGTGTCTAGGTGTAACCGGTGATCCGAGGGGGAGCTGTGCCGTTGCCGCCGGGAACGTTGGCGAACCTTCGCCGAGCCGCGCAGGGCGGTGACGGTACCGCCATGCACAATCTTGCCCACTTCTACCACGACCACAGCGATTTCGAGGCGGCGGAGCTGTGGTTTCGGCGTGCCGCGGCGGCGGGTCATACGCGGTCGATGAACAATCTCGCGGTGCTGCTGGATCAGTTCGGCGAGCTCGACGAGGCCGAATCCTGGTACCGCCGTGCGGCCGCGGGCGGCAACAGCAACGCCATGTACAACCTGGCCACGATGCTCTACCAGTCCGGGGACCGTGTGGACGCCGAGACCTGGTACCACCACGCGGCCATGGCGGGCCACGTGGACGCGATGTACAACCTGGCGCGCCTGTGCGAAGACCAGCGCCGCTTCGACGATGCCGAAGCCTGGTACGGCGAGGCCGCCGATCACGGTGACATCGATGCCGTGAACAACTTGGGCATGCTGCTGCGAGACCGTGGCGCCACCACTGAGGCCCGCCGCTGCTTCCGTCGCGCCGCAGATCTGGGCCACCCCCGTGCGATGGCGAATCTGGCCGCCCTGCTGGAATCCCAAGGCGCGCACCGGGAAGCGCAAGCCTGGTACCGCCGCGCGGCCGGCTGATTCGCACTATTGCGTTCCCATCGATGGGAACAGTGCGCGTTCGATTCGGCGATGCTTGCGAAGAATCCGAAACGATAGTTCGCCCGGTAATCGCTGAACAGTGGAATCGCACAGTGATCACCGGTTATAGCGGGTGGCAGCGAACCATCGGGCGAGTTACTGAAAAGTATTGATACCGCGCGGTTTACCAGCAAACCTCAGCAAACATATTGTGCGACAGCAATTTTCCGGCGTTCGAGATGCGGCGAATAGCCCGCGGGTATACCGTCGTTCCCGATCGACAAACGAGGACGTTCGGGGGCGCGGTGAATTCACTTGATGGCTGCTTGAAGCGCATCATGGACATTCCCGGGGCGCGCAGTGTGACACTGGTGGACGGGGCGAGTGGGTTGGCCATCGCAGGGGCGGGCCAGCGCCACGGCATCGACGAACACGAGGACGCGGCGGGCACCACCGATGTGGTGCGCGCGGCGCTGGGGTGCACCGCGCTGGGCAGCGCCGACGACGACCTCACCGAGATCGTGGTGTGCCGGACCAGGGGTTTTCACCTCTTGCACCTGGTCGACGGTGACTTCGACGGCCGACTGTTCATGCACGTCGAATTCGACGGCGACACCGGCAATCTGGGCATGGCCCGCTACCAACTGCGGTCGGCGCTGGAGGAATTGACGGGCGGGAACCGATGAGCGTGGCACTGGCCGACGAATTGCATCGCCTCGGCGAAGAAGGCTCCACCGGCATATTGCGCGCGGGCGACGGCGAATTCCACCTGGTGCGCGGCACTATCGCATCGGTGGGTTGCGAGCGAACCATCGGCCTCGACAGATTGGCCGTGGAGGCCGGTGTAGCAACGGCGGAGGATTGGCGCAGAGCGGGTGCGGGCGACCCCGGCCCACTGCTCCATCGCCCCCAACTGGAAACACTTGCGCTGCTGTCGGTATTCGACGCCGCCTATTTCTTGCTGGCCTCCGACGACGAGCCGGAATTCCTTGCCACACCGGAACATTGGCTGGCGCCGGTCTGTCACATCGCCCCCCGCGCGCTCGTGCACGAATGCGAACGCCGCAGCGACAGCGACGACAGCGCGTGGTCCGCTGACCTGGTGACCATGGTCCCGGTCGTGCCCGCACGGAGGGTCAAGCGAAACCACCTGTTGCTCACCGGAAGTCAGGTCGAAGTTCTGGCCGCGGCCGACACGCGCCGCAGCATCGCCGACATCGCCAGGGATCTGGGCCGCACCACCTACGGCTGCCTGGTCGCCGTGCGCCAACTCACCGCCGCGGGCGTGATCGAGCCACCGCAGCAGGTCCAAGGCGAACACCGCGGCCGCCACCTCACGCTGGCGCCAACACCGGCCGACCACGAACCGTCGAACACTTCGACACCCCACGTGCCCTCGCTGCCCAAACGCATACCCGGCAGCTTGGGACCGGTCCGCTCCCCGCAGGGAACGGGCGCACGATCGGGCAGGCACGCGATCGACGAGGAAGCGACCGCGTCCACCCAGTTTCGCGTAACCCGTTCCCACCCAGGACAACCCGAACAGTGGGAACAGGTGGATCGCGAAATACTCATCCGGCTCAGGGCGGCGTTGGAGGAGCTTGCGTGACCGTGCGGAAGAAACTGCTCGGTGAATGGAGGGGAAGGTTGACCAAGGTGCCGATGACCGCGCCCGACAACGGCAGGCCGGAACACGGTGCGCCACAGCACTATCCGGTGGTGCAAGCCGAGCTGAAGTCGTTGCGTGAGCGACTACCGCAGATCGTGGGGTCGCTGGTGGCCTCGGGTGACGGTCTGCTCATCGAACACGACCTGCCCGCCCACTTGGAACCGGCGGGCATGGCCGCGCTGTCGGCCGCGCAGTTGTCGCTGTCGTACCGACTGGCCAACACCGCGCACGGCGGCGGCTTCAACGAGGTCGTCGTGCACGGCACGGAGGGGCAGGTGGTGATCTACGCCGCCGGCTACACCTGCCTTGCCGTGCTCGCGGGTCCGGAAATAAACGTCGGCCGACTCCACCTGGAGTCGCGACCGGTAGCACGCGCCATCGCCGCCCATCTGGCGACGCCGGCACTCGAATGAAAGGCACGACATGTCGAATATGGATCTGGCTCTGAAGGACATGATGGTGATCGACGGCGCGATCGGCGCCGCGATCGTGGACTACAGCAGCGGTATGGCACTGGGAATGCTCAGCAGCAGCAAGTCCTTGGACCTGCAGGTCGCCGCGGCGGGCAACACCGAGGTGGTGCGAGCGAAGATGCGCACCATCGAGCAGCTGGGCCTCAACGAGGAGATCGAGGACATCCTCATAACCCTCGGCACCCAGTACCACGTGATCCGTCCGATGACCGGGCGCAAGTCCAAGGGTCTGTTCCTGTACCTGGCCCTGGATCGCGGCCGCGCCAATCTCGCGCTGTCGCGGCACAAGCTCAAGGGCATCGAAGAAGACCTCGAGGTCTAGGGGTTTCGTCCCAGGGGGATGTCGGCGGCGCTGGTGTGCCGCCGACATTTCCATGTCTTCGGTTCGAAATGAACGCTGGGACAACTGATCGACCCGTGCTGTTCGCTCGCGCACGGGACAATATCGGTGCGTCGAGTCACAAGATCACCGGTCATGTGGCACGGCGGGACCCGGACGCCTATTGTGATTCGCGGCGAGGTCTGGGGCCACAACGTCAGGTATCGGGGTTTGCCCGTGCACGCGCGGGCAAGGTTGGACTGGAGCGGTATGCAGGTGAAGAAGGTTGTCGCGGCTATGGGAGCGTTCGCCGCGACGATGTCCGGAATTGTTGTCGGCAGCTCGAGCGCGCACGCGGCGCCGGCCTGCCCGAGTCTGTACGTAGTAGCCATTCCCGGCACGTGGGAAACCGGCCACGACAAGTCGCCCGGTCCCGGCATGCTCGCCGGTGTCACCAACGGCCTACCCCGCAACACCGACGTGGACTACGTCACCTACGCCGCGACCGCGTTCCCCTGGGAAGGCGATGTCTACGGCAACTCCAAGAAGCAGGCCGTGGATGCCGCGCGCTCGCTGATCACCGCGAAGCTCGCGTTCTGCGGCGACACCAAGGCCGCCATCGTCGGCTACAGCCAGGGTGCCGACGCCGCAGGCGATCTGGCCGCCGAGATCGGCACCGGCATCAGCACGATCCCGCAGGACCGGGTCGCCGCGGTCGGCCTGATCTCCGATCCGCGCCGCTCGCCCTCCGACGTGCAGGTCGGCCCGCACGCCGCGGGTGCCGGTGCCGGTGGTGCTCGTCCGGGCGGCTTCGGCTGGCTCAGCGACCGCACGCGCACCATCTGCGCGGTCGACGACCTGTACTGCGCCACCGCCACCGACGATTTCGTAACGCGCTTCGCGGGCTTCCTTGCCCAGAGCTCGGACGCCAACCCGGCCAACCTGTGGCGCTACCAGATCGAAGCGGGCGCCATCATGAACGACCTGATGATGCACGGCGGCGTGCCGACACTGGGCGCGCAGCTCACCGACGCCGCCAACCAGAAGCGGGCCAAGGATCTCGAGCAGTTCTACCGCTCGCAGGCGCACACGCTGTACGGCAGTTACTCGGTGGGTGGCGGGCAGACCGCTATCTCGTGGATGCACAACTGGATCGCTCAGCAGGCCTGACGTTTCCTGGAGCCCGGTGTCGCGTGCTGCGGCGCCGGGCTTTTTGCTGCGCTGGGTCTATTTGCGAGACAGGGCTCGTGGCAGCAGGTCCCAGACGTGGCCGTTCTCGTTGATGGTGGCCGCTGTGCGAGTGCCGGTGCGTGAGTACAGGATTCGCGTGACCGAGCAGTAGTCGATGGGGAACGTCAGCGGTCGCGGTAGGCCGAGGACGGCGGCGAGCAACACATTGACGACACCGCCGTGAGCGAAGGCGACGACCGTGTCATCGGGAGCCGTTGTGGCAACCAGCTTGTCGACGGCGGTGAGCACCCGCGCGGTGAACGCCGGCCCATCGATCTCATCGGGCAGATACCCGGCCTTGATCCGCGCATATGCCTGCGCCAGCTCGGTTTTCGCATCCTCGATCGGAATGTAAGCGGGCAGGTCGCGATCGTATTCGGCCAGATCGTCGATGACCTCGACGGCCAGTTCGCGCGCGGTCGCGGTCGGCAGCGCGGTATCGCGGGCCCGGCGCTGCGGGCTGCTGACAATCCGGGTGATCGCGTGCGGCGCCAAAACGGCCGGAACCCGGTCGGCCTGCAGACGCCCGATCTCGGTGAGACCGGGGTCCGCGCCGGTGGTAACCCCCACGACGCGTTCGGGCTGGGCATGACGCACAAGAATCAGCTGCACCCCCACACCCTAGGGGCCCCGGCTGGAACTACGGTGCCTCGTCCAATTCCTCGCGGGCGGTGACCTCGTCGGTATCGACCACGATCATGTCGCGCCCCTTCTCCACCAGCACATCGAGGTAGCCCGGCGACACCCGCATGACGTACCCGACCACCGGCCCCTTCTTGGTTTCGATCCGCTCCAGCGGCGCCCACGGCACCCGCAGCACCGCGGCGAAAACCAGCCCGATCACGGTGATCAGCACGACCGTGCCCGCGATGTACCAGTGCGCGACGGCCGCGCCCCACCGGTCCTGACCGTGCGCGCCCGCCCGCAGCAGGAACGTCACCACCGCCACGATCACCAAGGTCAACACCAGCACCCACCACATGTGGAAGCTCAGCAGCAGCGACACCGCGAACAGCGTGACGATGATCAGCCACGCGAGGTTGCCCGCGTTGTCCCACGTGGGCCTACCCATCCGGATCCGGGTGACGATCGCGGCGGGCCACAGCACCGCGATCGCCGCACCACCGAGCACCGGGTCGGCCATCAGGGTGCCCAGCACCATGCCGACCACGTCTTCGAGGCTGAGGATGTCGGCGAGCGCGAAGGCGCTGTCCCACTCGTAGTCGGAGATCGCGAACATGCGCAGCAGCAGGAACACCGCACCGACCATGGTCGCCGACAGCCCCTTGACCAGCAGGTAACCGTCGCGGGACTCGCTGCGTTCGCTAGCCATGTACGCAGGCTATCGCCGCGAGCCCCGGATCAGATCATGGCTGGCCGTTGCCCTTCTTCTTGTTCTTCATCAGGTAGATGCCACCCACGATCAGCACCACCACGACCAGGCAGCAGATGCCGCCGATGATCATGCCCTTGTTGTTCTTCTTCTTTTTCGCGAGCAGGTCCGTGGTGGCGTTGACCGCGTCCGAGCTCGCTACGGTGTCGATGAACACGTGCGGGTCGACCAGTGCGGCGGTGGTGAGCAAGTCCAGGTACATGTGATCCCATCCCGAGTATTGGTGATCCGACATCCCTCCCGGCGCCGGAACTCCGAGACTAGCGCTGTCGCTGTAGGTTTCGGAGCAGATAGTGATCGCCGGTGTGCTGCGATTCGTTTACAGCTGTACCCGTTTCTACCGCGGTTTCACCAACGGGAACGGCAGCGTTTCGCGAATACTGCGCCCGGTGATCAGCATGACCACCCGGTCGACGCCCATGCCGAGCCCGCCCGTGGGTGGCATCGCGTGTTCGAGGGCCTGCAGGAAGTCCTCGTCCAGTTCCATCGCCTCGGGGTCGCCGCCCGCGGCCAGCATCGACTGTTCGGTGAGCCTGCGCCGCTGCTCGACCGGGTCGGTGAGTTCGCTGTAGGCCGTGCCCAGTTCGACGCCCCAAGCCACCAGGTCCCACCGTTCGGCCAGCCCGTCGATGCTGCGGTGCGAGCGGGTCAGCGGGGAGACCGAGGTGGGGAAGTCGAGGTAGAACGTGGGGTAGGTGGTCTGTGATTCGACCAGGTGCTCGTACATTTCCAGCACCACTTGCCCTGCGTCCCAACCACTTTGATAGAGCACGCCCGCTTCGTCGCACAATTCACGCAGTCGGTCCACTTCCGTGCGCGCGGTGATCTCGGTGCCGATCGCTTCCGACACCGCCCCGTGCACGGTCTTCACCCGCCACTCACCGGAGATGTCCACGGTCTCGAAGCCGTCGTCGGTGGGCCGCAACGCCACCTCGGCACCGTTGGCCGCCATCGCCGCGTGCTGGATCAGTCGACGGCACAGGTGCATCATCTGCAGGTAATCACTGTGCGCCTCATAGGCTTCCAGGATCGTGAACTCGGGATTGTGGCTGAAGTCCACGCCTTCGTTGCGGAAGGTGCGCCCGATTTCGAACACCTTCTCCATGCCGCCCACGCACAGCCGTTTCAGGTACAGCTCGGGGGCGATGCGCAGGTACAGGTCCAGGTCGTAGGCGTTGATGTGGGTGCGGAACGGGGTGGCGTTGGCGCCGCCGTGCACCTGCTGCAGGATCGGGGTCTCCACTTCCAGAAAACCCCACGCGTACAACGAGTCTCGCAGCGAATGCAGCACCGCGCTGCGCTTGGCCATCAGCTCCCTGGTCTCCGGATTGATCGCCATGTCCACGTACCGCTGCCGGACCTTGGCCTCGGAATCGGCCAGCCCACGCCACTTGTCGGGCAGCGGGTGCAGGCACTTGCCGTTCATCCGCCAGTCCTGCGCCAGCAGCGACAGTTCGCCGTTGCGGCTGGTGCCGATCTGCCCGCTCACCTCGATCAGATCGCCCAGATCGAAGAATTCGGTGAACTCGTTGCTGCGTTCGTCGCCGACCCGGTCGCGGTCGATCACCAGTTGGATCTCGCCGGTCCAGTCCCGCACCACCGCGAAGATCACGCCGCCGTAGTCGCGAATCCGCAAGATACGCCCCGCGATTCGCACCGTGGTGCCCTTGGGGCAGCGGCGAGCTTGGGCGATGTCGTGGGTCGGCGGGTAGGCCACCGGGTAGGCGTCGATGCCGGTGGCGGTCAGGCGGTCGAGTTTGTCCAGGCGCACCCGCACCTGCTCCGGCCTGCGCGGACCCTGGTCGGTGTCGGCGCCGTCGGGCAGTTCCGGCGGGCTGCCGTCGCCGTGCAGGCCGGCGACGGTCGCGGGCACGGCCGAAGCGAGGCCGGTGTGCACGGCGGCGTCGGGCTCCTTGCCGATCCGCGGCAGGAAACCCTCCGCCAGCCCACACGCCATCGCCACCCGCGGCAACTGCCGACTGTCCTCGTACAGGAAGAACCGCGGCACCCAGCGCGGGTGGTACTTCACATTCGAGCGATACAGCGCCTCGAGCTGCCACCATTTCGAGAAGAACAGCAGCACCCGCCGCCACGCCCGCAGGATCGGGCCTGCGCCGATCTGCCCGCCCTCCTCGAACACCGAGCGAAACACGGCGAAGTTCAACGAGATTCGGGTGATCCCGTACTGGTCCGAGGTCAGCGCCAGCTGCGAGATCATCAGTTCCATCACGCCGTTGGGACTGCTCGGATCGCGCCGCATCAACTCCAACGACACCCCCGTGCGACCCCACGGCACGAACGACAACATGCCGCGCACCTGGTCGTCACCGTCGACGGCCTCCACCAGCAGGCAGTCCCCGTCGAGCGGGTCGCCGAGTCGGCCCAGCGCCATCGAGAACCCGCGTTCGGTCTCGGTGTCGCGCCAGGCGTCCGCGCGGGCGATGATCGGCGCGTACTCGTCGGCCGGGATGTCGCGCCACCGGCGCGCCCGCACCGAATACCCTTGCTTGCGAAGACGATTCGCGGCCTGACGCACCTGCTTCATGTGCGGGCCCGCCAGCGAGAACGTGCGGGTGTCGAGGATGGCCTCGTCGCCCAGCCGCAGCGCCGACATCCCCGCATCGCGGTAGGCGGTCGCGCCGATCTCGCTCGCGCCCATCACCGCGGGCGCCCACCCGAATCGGTCGGCCTGCTGCAGCCACGCCCGCACCGCGCCCTGCCACGATTCCTTCGAACCGATCGGATCGCCGCTGGCCAGGCACACCCCCAGCTCCACCCGATAGGTGATGGCGGCCTTGCCGTTCGGCGCGAAAACCACCGCCTTGTCGCGGCGGGTGGCGAAGTAGCCCAGCGAATCCTCGACATCGGCGGTGGCCAACAGGCCGCGGATGGCCGACTCGTCCTTGCCGGTCATGGCGTTGTCGGCGCGCTGGGAACGCAACAGCACGATCACCGCGGCCAACAGCGCGATCGCACCGAACAGGCCCAGCGCGAAATTCACCAGGTGCGGCGGCCGCCCGTCGAAATGCTCGTTGTCGACCAGAACCGCACCCGACACCCGATACATCGACCACAGCGGACGCTGCCACCCATCGGAAATCAAAGTGCCGGGGAACAATTCGATCAATCCCCAGCCGACCAACCACCCGACACCAAGGCCCGCCACCAACACCCCGAGCGCCTTCCACAGCGCCCCCGGCCGCACGCGCGTATAGAACTGCTTGTGCGCCACCACCAACAGCACGACCACCACCACGTGCACCACGCACGCGACCAGCGCGTCGGTGTCGTGCTTGTCGGTGTACTCCGCGACATTGGCCAGCGCGAACAACACCATGTAGCCCACCAGTAGCCACCACGCGATCCGCTTCCGGCTCGCGGTCGCACCGGCCAGCAGACCGACCACCAACGCCCACACGAGACTGGTCTCGGGGGCGTCGAAGTAGTACTGGTCGATGTAGTGGCGCGGCACCTGCGTGAGATGCCGCAGCGCAGGCGACAAACTCCACAGCAGGCACAGCACCGAGAACACCCCCAGCGCGGTGCCGATGATGTGCGGTAGCTCGGACAACCGGCCGTGTGGGCGGTGCACGGTCGACCCGCTGCCCGGCTGCGCCGAAGGCTCGACGGTTGGCTGCTGCTCGGTTTGCACGGAAGTCACCGGTCCAGTGTGCGTGCCCGCGGCGTGGAAGGTGGGGGCGGTGGGCGCGGCGTGTCCGTGGGCGGGGGCGGTTGCTCGCGGAAACAGGGGAGAGGGTAAGTATTAGCGCATGTCGGAACCAGTCGATGTGCCTATTGATGACGTTGTCATCCGGCTCGGGCAATTCTTGAAGCTGGCCAACCTGATCGATTCGGGGGCCGAAGCCAAAACGGTGATCGCGCAGGGGTTGGTGCGGGTCAACGACGAGGTGGAGCTGCGTCGCGGGCGGCAGTTGGAAGTTGGGGATGTTGTGTTGTTGGCGGGGAACAAAGCGCGAGTGTCTCAGGGATAGTGCCCTGACTTCGGGGTTTGAGTGGTCCCAGATTGTTTGAGGCTGTGTTTTTGGAGCGCTGGCGCGCTCGAGCGCGGCCCCTGAGGGGCCGCGAGTTAGCCACCGTTGCTGGAGGCTGCGCCTCGGACGCAACGGCGGCTAACTCGCGGCCGGGCCGCTACGGCCACTGCGTGGCCGCTGCTCCCTATGGGTCGCAGGTGGGGGTGGGTTTTGTGTGGGCGTGGCGGAATTGGGGAGTTCAGTCCTCCGCGCGGACTACTACGCCGTCGGAGTCGCTGTAGAGCATTTCGCCGGGGATGAAGGTGACGCCGCCGAACTCGACCGGCACATCCTGTTCGCCGCTGCCGGTTTGGGTGCTCTTGCGGGGGTTGGTGCCCAGGGCTTTTACGCCGATGTCGAGGGTGCGCAGGATCGCGGAGTCGCGGACCGCGCCGTTGACGATCACGCCGGCCCAGCCGTTGTCCACGCCGCGGCCCGCGATGATGTCGCCGACCAGGGCGGTGTGGACGCTGGCGCCGCCGTCGACCACCAGGACCCGGCCGTTGCCCGGAGTGCTCAGGGTCTGCTTGACCAGCAGGTTGTCTTGGAAGCAGCGGATCGTGGTGATCCGGCCCGCGAACTCGGCGCGCCCGCCGAACTGGATGAACTGCGTATCGCAGCTGCGGATCTGCGGGCCGATCTCGTCGGCCAGATCGGCGGTGGCCACAACATTGCCTGATTCGGTCATGACTGAGATTGTGTCAGGCCGGTCCGGTTTCGCCAGTGCGAGGCTGTCAGGCTCGGCCGTGCCGCTGCTCGTACGCGGTGCGCTGCACCTGTTCCTTGGCACGTGCGCCCGCGTCGGCCAACTCGGGGTCCAGATCGTGGCGCAGCAGGCGATTGCGGCGGAACACGTACGTCAGCGCGATGGTGAAGTAGATCAGCGGCAGATACAGCAGCGCCGCCATCGACAGGCCCATCCACGCGGGGCCCGGCACCAGCAGGAACAGGGCCATCACCGGCAGCAACGGCACCAGGATGCGCAGCAGGTAGCGGCGGGTGGCGCCGGGGCCGGTGAGGTCGCGCAGCACCCAGTCGCGCATCGACGGCGGCAAGGTCCGGCCGCAGATGTAGCCGAGGCGTTCGGGGAAATTCGGGGTGCTGCGCGCGCTCATCTCAGGACTGCTGTTCGCGGTAGTTCTTCTCGATCTCCCGAATGAGGGAATCGGTGGTGTGCTTGACGGCGATCTTCACGAACGGCTCGATGGTCTTGCCCAACACCTTGCCCGCGATACCGCCACCGACATTGAAGTCGATCAGCGCGTCGACGGTGCACGTCGCGTCACCGGTGGGAATGAACTTGAAGGTCGACACGATCTCGATGCCCTTGATCGACTTCGTGGCGATCAACCGGCCCTCTTCCCAACCCACGACTTCGATGCGCGAGGTCAGCGACGCGGGGCCCAGCTTCATCTTCCCGTCGAACTTCGCGCCGACACCGTCGGTCTGCGCGGTGACCGGGGTGAAGGACTCGATGCCGTACCAGAATTTCGGCAGATTGCGGTAGTCGTTGATGAACGCGAACGCTGCTTCGGCGGGGGCGTTGCCGTTCTCAACAATCCTCACTTCGGTCATGCTCGTCACTGTAATAGGTGCCGGATGTCTGAAATAGCGCTCGACACCGAACGTGACCGAGGCGACTACGCGGTGACGGCCAGGGTTGCTGCCAGGCCGAATGCGACTGCCATGACGGTTACCTCGAGGGTTGCGTTGCGCAGGGAGGTCTCGGCGGTGGTGCGGTGGGTGGTGGCTTTGTGGACCCAGGTTCGGCGCCACCACCAGCCGAGGGCGATCAGGGCGCACAGGATGGTGAGCTTTGCCAGCAGGATTCTTCCGTAGCCGGTGGTCAGCAGGGGGGTGAGGCCGCCTAGGCGCACCAGGCCGTTGATGAGGCCGGTGAGTGCGACGATGGCGACCAGGGGAGCGGCGGCGGTGGAGAAGCGGGGGAGGGTGGTGGCCCAGGCGCCGCGGGTGCGCAGGGTCAGGGCCATGGCCAGTAGGAGGCCGAGCCAGCAGGCGGCGGCCAGTGCGTGCAGGGCGGCTAGGACCGAACCCAGGGTTTGTTGGGACATGTGGCCGGTGATCGGGCGTAGCGACAGGGCGACGGCGGCGAAGACCAGCACGAGGTCGGCCGACGCTATGTCGGGGCGGCGGAAGGCCATGGCCGCGTAGCAGGCGATCGCGCCGGTGCAGAACAGGATCGCGATGCCGATCTGGCCGCCGCTGAGTCGGCCCAGAAAGGTGGTGAACTCCGAGGCGGTGAGCTCGGTGACGGTGACGCCGACGATCTCGGCGGCCTCACACAACAGCAGCGCGAACTCCGCGGCGAACCAGATGCCGGCCAGCACGGCCAGTGGGCGCCAGGCGACGGTGAGCCGGTCATCGAGGCGGGGCAGCGCGGCCAATCCGAGCACCACCGCGCCCGCGCCGTCGGCGGTGACCCGCGCGAACGCCACCCACGGAAAACCGTTGGTATGACGCAATATCCACGCCGAGACCACGCCCGTGAGTGCGGCAATGACGACCGGTGCCAGGACCCGTGTAGAGCCGGGTACCCGGCGACCGGTCGTCATCGAACTACTACTTCTTGCGACCGGAACGGCCGCCGAGCAAGGCCACCGCCAGGCCCGCACCGAACAGCACCACACCGCCGACGATGAACACCCACACGGGCACACCGCCGCCGCTGCCGCCCTCGGACTCATCCGCACCGGGGCGCGCTCCCGGCGTACCGGTGCCCGCCTTGCTCAGCGTGAAAGTCCTTGTCCCGGTGACAGAGTGACCATCGGCGGAAGTGACCCGGAACGCGATCGTGTACTCGCCAACCGGTCCCAACTCGCCGACTTCCACACTGACAGTTCGCCCTTCGACCTGCGCGTTGCCCTTCGACCACAGCCTGCCATCCGGGCCGATCACGGTCAGGGTCGGAAAGGTCTGCTGCAGTTCCTCATTGAAGGTGATGCTGGCCCGCGCCGGGCCCACATCGACGGTCGACTTGTCCTCAGGCACGCTGCTCACCGCACCCGAATGCGCACTGGCCGAACCCGCCGCCGCGAACGCGCAAGCGAACAGCATGGCGAGCAGGGTCACCAGCAGGCGCGCGGGGGTGCGACGTCGTGCGGAGGGGCCGAGTGTCGTGGGCTGGGGCGAACCGCTTGCGCCGCGCATCACGACGACCGCTTGGATCGGAACACCAGACCGAGGCCCAGCGCCGCGGCGAACAGGCCGAGCGCGAGGCCGATACCACCGAGCCAGCGCGCGACAGTGTCTGTCTCAGCGGGACGTTCGGCCGAAGCGACCTGATGATCGCTACCTTCGGCACCGCTCTTCGCGGTCAACGTGAGCGCAGGCGCCGGGTGTTCAGGCTCGGCACCGTCAGTGCTCGGCTGATCCCAAGCAACGACCTTCCCATCGCTATACGTCTGCTGCGCAGGGAAATTCACCGTCTCCTGGTCAGGCAGCGGCCCGATCGAGAGCACGAACCGCTGGAACTGCCCCGGCCCGACACCCGTGTTCCCGGGTTCGACGGTCCAGACAACGGCCACCGACTCGCCCTTGTCATTGCGCTCGACCTTCGAGGTCCATCCCGGCATCGGTTCGGTCCGAACGCTTTTCAGGTTCGGCACGGTGACGCGAAGCCCCGTGGTCGACGCGGTGTCGGATTCGGTGGGCACCTTGAAAGTGGCCACGGTGTACTTGCCCTTGGCAGCGCCCGGCGCGTCGACGGTCACATGCGCGGCGGCCGAACCGCAAGCGGCCACGACCAGTCCCGCCGCGAGTGCGACGGTGCCGGTGCTACGAGTAATGAAGTTGTGCAATGGATTTGCCTTGTCGTCCGAAGAGTCATGTCATCGCGAATCAGGCGAATGACGGCGGCGCGCGCGGACATCGCGCACCGTTCGCACGTGCCACGCGAACAACGCGGACAGTGGCAATCCAGCGAGCAACCCGTGCCCCGATAACAGGCGAAGGCGCACCGAGCACCGCCCGAACAACGCTGGACGCAACGAGATACAGCCGCTCAGCAACGAGAATCAGTGCAGCACAAGCAAATGCCGCAACCAAGTGCGCCGCGATCATCGGCACGCTCGGCAGATGAAACCACCCGCCGTGATGATCCAACGTCGCCGACAACGCGAAGTGCCCAGCCCACTGTCCCGTGATCAACGCACCGGCCGTCCGCACCACCGGGTGCCCGCTCATGGTCGGCACAAGCTCGCGCCATCGTCGGCCAATCTTCGGCACCGAATCATGCACGGCCGCACCGGACTTCGTCGCGAACACTCCCGCTATCGCGGAAACCAGCAGCAGCAAAGCAACTTCCGCAGACCGCGGCACCCCACCATCACCGACCCCGTGCGCGGCGACAGCCAGCGCCCCCACGAGTACGCCGCAGCCACCACCGCGCAAGCGGGAGGACAGCTGCGGCGTGATCACAGGATCAGCGAACGCCCAGGCGGGCGAGCACGTCGTTTTCCAGCACCGTGAGCTCGGCCGAGATCGACGCGTGCACAGCCTTGCGCCGCGCGGCGGGCATCTGCTCGGCGGTCTTCACCGCGACGTTCAGATCGGCCAACCGCGAACGGGCCGCTTCGACGAACTTCTTGGTGTCGCCATCGGCGCCCTTGTCGGCCGCGATCTTGTCCAGCGCTTCCTCGGTATTGGTGATGCGCGCCTGCAGCCGCGCACCGTGCCCGCTGAACTCGCCCAGCTGGTCCATCCCGATGCCCAGCTGCTGCGCCTTGCGCGCGTCGAGCTGCCCGCGCACCAGCGTCGCCCCGCGGTAGGCCAACGGCGCCAGCACCGGGATCAGCACCCGCGCGACCCCGATGTACTTGCGGATCTGGCCCGCGCTGAACAGTTCGCGCTCGGCCTTGGCCGCGGCCTTCTGTGCGGCCTTCTCCTCGGCCTGCAGGGTCGCGATCTGCGCCTTGGCCACCTTGTCGGCCGTGCGCGCCTGTGCCTTGGCGGTGCGCCGGTTCACGCGCTCGCCCGCCTTGGCGGCTTTGCGCTCGTTCTTGGCGCCCAGCTTCGCCTCCACCGCCGCTTTGTGCTTGAGCGCTTTCGCCTCAGCGCGACGGCTGGGCCGCCGCTTACGCTTGCTGAACAACCCCATGAGATCAGGCCCTCCGTCATGCTCGCCATGTCATGAGGCAGCACCGCCTCCAAGCGGCCTGCCGTTCTTCGTAGCGTAGTGGGCTCAGGGTAGCGATTGGGCAATGTGTCGGGGGGAGAGGCCATACTGCTTGCGTGCGACCAGCCGAGGACGACTTCGACGGCGAGCCGGAGCGTAGCCCGGCCCGCCCTTCCGCTGCGCCCGATCGCGGTCCCGACAGCGGGGGTTCGCGCACCGCGTTCCTGGACGCGCGCTCGCTGATCGGGTGCAGGCACCGCCTGCGGCTGGACGCGCAGCATCCCGGCGTGCTCGCGCAGGTTCGCGAGGATCCGGGCGTGCAGCAGCGTCGCGACGCCGCCACCGCCCATCGCACCAAGATCCGCGACGAACTGGTCGCCGCCGCCCCCGCCGACTGGGTGGTGATCGACCCGGAACTGCGCGGTGCCGCCAAGGCCGCCGCGACGATGGCCGCCATCGAGTCCGGCGCCGCGCGCATCTGGGGCGGGCTGCTGCCCCAGGAAGCCGACACCGGTCGACGCGGCGGTGTCGAGTTTCTGCTGCGCGACAACGACCGCGGCGGTTACATCCCGATCATCGTGGTCAACCACAAGGTCACCGACCCGCGCAGGCCCGACCCGGCCGATTTCCACCCGCTGACCTCGAACCTGTTCCACTGGCAGCCCAGCCGCGACAAAACGGTGAAACTGCGCCCGCAACCCCGCGACCAGCAACGCCTGGCCCACCTGTACCGGATGCTGCAGCGGTACGGCATGGCCAGCCCCGCCCTGATCGGCGGCGCGATCGGCCTGGCAGGCGACCGGATCCTCGTGCACGACCTGACCACGGTGCTGGCCGATTACGACCAGCGTTACGCCGACCGCATCGCGGTGGTGCGCGGCGAACTGCCGACCCAGCCGTCCAAGGTGCCCGAGTGCAGGCAGTGCCCGTGGTGGGTGCGTGGGGCCGACGGCGAGCCCAGTTGCGAGGCGACTTTGGCGCAGATGCGTGACGTCAGCCTGGTCGCGCCGGGTTCGCGCGCGGACGTTTTGCGCCTGCACGGCATCGAAACCGTCGACGAACTCGCCGCATGGGAAGGCGAGGACCCCGAGGACTGGCAGCACGGCCCCTTCGCCGAAACCGTGGTCACCGCCCGCGCCTGGATCGACGGTGCCCCGCTGGTGCGCCGGTTCGAGCAGGTCAGCGTGCGCCGCGCCGACGTGGAAATCGACGTCGACCTGGAGAGTTACCAGGAGGACGGCGCCTACCTGTGGGGCACCCTGCTCGACGGCGTCTACCGCCCGTTCGTCACCTGGGATCCCCTGCCCACTCCCGACGAAGGCCGCTCGTTCGGCGAGTTCTGGACCTGGCTGATGGAACGTCGCGCCGAAGCCCACGCCGCGGGCAAAACCTTTGCCGCCTACTGCTATTCACGCACCGCCGAAGACAAGTGGCTGTACGAATCGGCCCGCCGGTTCGCCGGCCGCCCCGGCATCCCCACCCACGAGGAAGTGCGCGCCTTCGTCGATTCGAAGGAATGGGTCGACATGTTCCAGGCTGTCACCGAGCAGTTCATCTGCCCGAACGGCAAGGGCCTCAAGAAGATTGCCCCCGTCGCGGGCTTCGGCTGGCGCGATCCGGAAGCGGGCGGCGAGGCGTCGATGGGCTGGTACCGCCGGGCCGTCGGCTACGACGACGACATCGACATGTCCCAGCGCACCCGCCTGTTCGTCTACAACGAAGACGACGTTCGCGCCACTCAAGTCCTGCGCGAATGGATGTCGAAGCGCGCAGTTGCCGAGGTTCCCTCACTGGCGGATTACGGCGCGGCGCGACCGGCGGACCCGGAGGAGGTAGCGCAGCGTAACCACGCAGGGTCCTCGGGAGCGCCGCAGAAGGCACCGTAATAAAATCGGCGGCGTGACTGAGCAGAACGTCGAAACCCTCGAGTTCCAGGCCGAAACCCACCAGCTCCTCGAGCTGATGATCCACTCGGTCTACTCCAACAAAGACACCTTCCTGCGCGAGCTGATCTCGAACGCCTCCGACGCGCTGGACAAGCTCAAACTTGCCGCCTACCAGGACAAAGACCTGGGCGCCGACACAGACGACCTGCACATCGAGCTGGAGGTCGACCAGGACAAGCGCGTCCTGACCGTGCGCGACAACGGCATCGGCATGTCCCGCGCCGAAGTGATCGACCTGATCGGCACGCTCGCCAAATCCGGCACCGCCGACCTGCGCCGCAAGCTCACCGAGGCCAAGTCCGACGCCGCCGCCGAGGAACTGATCGGCCAGTTCGGCATCGGTTTCTACTCCACCTTCATGGTCGCCGACAAGGTCGTCCTCACCACCCGCAAGGCCGGCGAAACCGAAGGCACCCGCTGGGAAGCCGCCGCGGGCAGCTCCACCTACTCCATCGACACCGTGCCCGACGCCCCCCAGGGCACCACGGTGACCCTCGAACTCAAGCCCGCAGACGAAGACGACCACCTGTTCGATTACACGCAGGAATGGAAACTGCGCGAGATCGTGCGCAAGTACTCCGACTTCATCGCCTGGCCGATCCGCATGCAGGTCGAGCGCACGGTCACCGAAGGCGAAGGCGAGGACAAGGTCGAGAAGATCCTGGTCGAAGACCAGATCCTCAACTCGCAGAAGGCATTGTGGACGCGTCCACGCAGCGAGGTGAGCGACGAGGAATACAAGGAGTTCTACCACCACGTCTCGCACGCCTGGGACGAGCCGCTCGAGATCATCCCGATGAAGGCCGAAGGCACCTTCGAATACCAAGCGCTGCTGTTCATTCCGTCGATCGCGCCGTTCGACCTGTTCACCCGCGAGCACAAGCGCGGCGTGCAGCTGTATGTGCGCCGCGTGTTCATCATGGACAACTGCGAAGAACTCATGCCGGAGTACCTGCGGTTCGTCAAGGGAGTCGTTGACGCCCAAGACCTTTCGCTCAATGTCTCGCGTGAGATCCTGCAGCAGGACCGGCAGATCCAGATGATCCGCAAGCGTCTGGTCAAGAAGGTGCTGTCCACGATCAAGGACATGCAGTCCGCGCAGGATCAGACCAAGTACCAGACGTTCTGGTCGCAGTTCGGTCGAGTCCTCAAGGAGGGCTTGCTGTCCGACACCGACAACCGCGAAACCCTGCTCACCGTCTCGTCTTTCGCGTCCACCGCCTCGGAATCCGAGCTCACCACGCTCGCGCAGTACGTGGAGCGGATGAAGGACGGCCAGGACTCGATCTACTACATGACCGGCGAAAGCCGTGCGCAGGTAGAGAACTCGCCGCACCTGGAAGCCTTCACGGCCAAGGGGCTCGAGGTCCTGATCCTCACCGACCCCGTCGACGAGATGTGGGTCGGCTCGGTTCCCGAGTTCAAGGGCAAGCCGTTCCAGTCCATCGCCAAGGGCGAGGTCGACCTGGAAACCGAGGACGAGAAGAAGGAAACCGAAGCCCTGCGCGAACAGCAGGACAAAGACTTCGGCGACCTGCTCACCTGGCTGGGCAGCACGCTGGGCGAGGTGGCCAAAGAGGTCCGCCTCACCAACCGCCTCACCAGTTCCCCCGCCTGCCTGGTCGGCGACGTCTACGACTTCACCCCCATGCTCGAACGCATGTACCGAGCGTCGGGTCAGGCCCTGCCCGAGTCCAAGCGAATCCTGGAACTCAATCCCACCCACCCGCTGGTCACCGGCCTGCGCGACGCCTACGACGCCCGCAAGTCCGACGCCGAAGCAGGCAAGGTCCCCGAACTCGCCGAAACCGCCGAACTGCTCTACGGCACAGCGGTTCTCGCCGAAGGCGGCGAACTCAAGGACCCGGCGCGGTTCGCTCAGTTGCTCACCGAGCGGCTGACCCGCACGGTCTGAGCCGGCCCATCCGAAACTGCCCGCTACCGAATTCCGGTAGCGGGCAGTTTTGTTCACGCGAAATACGTGTGCCGAGGTCCCTGAACAGGTTCACCATGGAGTGATGGTGGGGCACAACATTCGTCGAGCAAGACCCGACGACTACGACGACATCATCGCCGTGGTCGACAACTGGTGGGGCCGCGCAGCGGTCCACAACCTCCCCCGAATGTTCCTCGACCACTTCCACCGAACCAGCCTGATCGCCGCCGACGACGACGGCCTCGCCGGCTTCCTGATCGGCTTCGGCTCCCCCTCGGACCCCCGCACCGCCTACATCCACTTCGTAGCCGTCCGCCCCGAAACCCGAAAATCCGGCCTGGGCCGCACCCTCTACGAAGCCTTCTTCACCCTCGCCCGCTCCGACAACCGCACCACAGTCACCGCCATAACCTCCCCCACCAACTACACCTCAATAGACTTCCACCGCAGCCTGGGCTTCACCGTCACCGGCCCCATCCCCAACTACAACGGCCCAGGCAGATCCCTCATAACCTTCACCCGCCCGGTATAGCCAGCCGGGGGACCGGCGTAATCACGCAATCGGTGGCTTTCGAATCAGTTTTCTGATTTTTCGAGCTCCGATTGCGTGATTTCGCCGGGTCTTCGGCAGGAACTAGCGCGGGGCCATGCGCAGCGCGCCGTCCATGCGGATGGTTTCGCCGTTGAGGTAGTCGTGCGACGCGATGTACTCCACGAGCTGGGCGTATTCGTCGGGGCGGCCCAGGCGGGAGGGGAAGGGGACGCCGGCTTCCAGGCCTGCGCGGTATTCGGGGGTGACGCCGGCCAGCATGGGGGTGTCGATGATGCCGGGGGCGATGGTGTTGACGCGGATGCCGAACTGGGCGAGGTCGCGGGCGGCGGGGACGGTCATGCCGTGGACGCCGCCCTTGGAGGCGGAGTAGGCGATCTGGCCGATCTGGCCTTCGAAGGCCGCGACCGAGGCGGTGTTGATGACCACGCCGCGCGAGCCGTACTCGTCGACCGGTTCGGTCTTGGCGATGGCGTCGGCGGCCAGGCGCATCACGTTGAACGTGCCGAGCAGGTTCACGGTGATGACGGTGCGGAACAGCTCGAGGTCGTGCGGGCCGTTCTTGGACAGGATGCGTCCCGCCCAGCCGACACCGGCACAGTTGACCACGATGCGCAGCGGCGCGGGACCCTCGGTGACCTGGGCGATCGCGGCGGCAACCTCGTCGCCACTGGTCACGTCGGCCGCGATCAGGGTGACACCGGCGGGGACGTTGTCGCCCGCACGCTCGATCGACGCCGGAACATCCAGCCCGAACACGGTCGCACCCGCATCAGCCAGACGCTTGGCGGTAGCGGCACCGAGGCCGGAAGCGCCCCCGGTAACAATGGCTGCGGAACCCGAAATCTCCACGAACGGTCCAATCTGTAGGTGAGGCGGCTTATTGCGCCGCTTGCCAATAAGGGCACCTTAGCGCGTGCGGGGTGTGGTCTGGAACACCCATTCCGGGTGGGGTTCAAATCACCGTGAACACCGGTGTTTACCGGTGGTAGCGTGCCGTCATGAGATCGTTCGCCGGTCGAACCGTGGCCGGACGTAAGGTCCTGATCACCGGGGCCGCACGCGGGATCGGGGCCGCGCTGGCTCGGCGGTTGGCCGCGAGCGGGGCGCACGTCGCGCTGCTCGGGCTGGAACCGGAACTGCTCGCCGAGGTTGCCGCGGAATGCGGTGGGGTGCCGTGGCGGTATTGCGATGTGGCCGATCGGGCGCAGGTCGACCGGGTGGTCGAGGCGCTGGTGGCGGAGCTGGGTGGGCTCGATGTGCTGGTGGCCAATGCGGGCATCGCCAAGCAGATGGCGATGATCGGCGGGGACATCTCGGTGCTGGAGGAAACCCTGGCGGTCAATGTGCTCGGCGTGGCCTATGTGGTGTCCGCGGCCGGCGCGCATCTTTCGCACCCGCGCGGGTATGTGCTGATGATGTCGTCGATTTCCACCTCGGTCCAGCTGCCGCTGGGCGGTGCGTACAGCGCGTCGGCGGCGGCGGTCGCGTCGCTGGGCGCCACCTTGCGCACGGAATTGCGGTCCACCGGCGCGAAGGTGGGTGTCACCTATTTCGCCGGGATCGACACCGAGATGACCGTGCGCGGTTTCGGTACCGCGGCCGCGCGCACGGTGCTGGGGGAGACCTCGCTGACCGGGAACTCGCCGATCGGACCCGCGGTCGAAGCGATGGAACGGGCGATCGCGCGACGACGCAAGACCGTTGTCTCGCCGTGGTGGGTAGCGTTGGTCCGACCGTTCCGGTTGCTGGCCCAACTGGTCGTGCAACGAGTGCAGGGCGACCGCCTGGCCCGCGCCGTCGAGATCGCCCGCGTCGAAGACGTCCCGTTCACCACCGAACAACCCGCCCGACCCCGCAAAATGGAACGTCAGTCCTGACCGTGAACCCCCCGTGGCGTCAGCCGCAAGAGTTACGGAGTCACCATCGTGAGCGAATCACTGCGCCAGCTTCCCCGTGGACGGCACCACCTGTCGCGCGAAGAAGTGGTGGCTTCCCAGCGTGAACGCATTCTGATCGCGCTGGGCGAGGCGATGACCGTGGGCGGTTACGTCGGCACCCCGGTCGCGGCCGTGCTCAAGCGAGCCGGGGTTTCACGGGAAACTTTTTACGAGCTGTTCCGGTCGAAAGAGGACTGTTTCAACGCGGCCTTCGACCGGGTGTCCCAGTCACTGGCCGAGAAGCTGCAGGCCGTGATCGCTGAGTGTGCCGACACCGACGCGCTGACCAGAATGGACCGCATCCTCACCGCCTACTTCGACCACATGATCGACGACCCCGCCTCCGCGCGCCTGTTCCTGGTGGAGGTCTACGCGGTGGGCCCGTCGGCGATCGAAGCGCGAATGGCCTTGCAACACCGTTTCGTGGCGGTGGTCGCGGCGATGCTCGGCGCGGAGACCGAGGAACAGCAGTTCGCGTGCGCGACCCTGGCCGCCGCGATCGGCGCCATCGTCACCGGCCGGATCGCCGCCGACGACCCGGAAAGTCTGCGCGGCATCAAGGACCAATTGATCGCGTTGGCCGCGCGCTCGGGCACGCTCTACGGCAACGCTTTCGCCTGATCTCTCAGCTCGCGATCTGGGCGAGCTCCCGGTCGTGCGCGGCAGGCTTGCCACCCCGACGCCACACCACGACCCCCGCCATCGCGGGCGCGATCAGAGCCAGCCCCGCCGAACCCCAACCACCCAGCCCGGGCACGAACGCGTCGAGCACAGTCTTCGCCGCGAAGAACAGAAACAGCAGACCCGAAGCGATAGCGATCCCACGCTCGGGCAAATGCTTGCCCGCCAGCTTGCCGACCGCGATCGCGAGCCCGCCCGCGGCGACCATGCCCAACACCGAGCCGATCCACACCGCCAACCAGCTGTTGTGCGAGGCCAGGGCGGCGGCGGCGAACATGGTGCGGTCGCCGAGTTCGGCGAGGGTGAACGCGGAGATGACCACGAGCAGGGCATTGCGCGCACTGGGCGCGAGCGGCGCGTCGTCGACGTCATCGGTGCTGGTCAACGCGTCGCGCAAGGTCCACAGGCCGACCACGAGCAGGGTGAGTGCGGTGATCACGGCGATGACGTTCGCGGGAAGTGCGGTGCCGAGGAAATGGCCGACGCCCGCGGCGATGAGGTTCACGGCAACACTGGCGACGCTGATGCCCGCCAACACCACCCACCAGCGGTAGCGCAGCGAGAAGGTCAGGGCCATGAGTTGCGATTTGTCGCCCAGTTCGGCGAGGAAAATGACGCCGAAACTCAGCGCGATGGTGGCGATCATGGATTCAGCTCCCAGGGAAATACTCCGGCCTGCGGCTGAGACGGGTGCCTTCAGCCACACCGGTCAACGGATCGGTTGTGTGGCCGAAGGTCTCGCCCACCGGTGGTGACCGGTTCGCGCAGCCGGACCGCGCCTGAGGCGGCGATCAGTATGTCGACTGTGCGATTGCGGGCTACTCCCCTTCGCTGTTGACCACTGTAGTCCGGTTGCTCCTGGTATGCCAACCTCGAGTAAGCCAAATCTCAATGGACACAAGAAGTTTGGGCACGCGGCGGTGATAGTTCGGTTTCCCTGATTCGGACATCACGCAAGCCCTTTGCCGGCCGTTCGCTGAGCCGGCGAACCGTGAAAGTTTCAGGCCGCGAGCAGCATTGCGAGCACGGCCGTGTCGGGATCGCTGATCAAATCCATCCCCACCCGACTCACCAACGACGTAATCGTGCCGTCGAGTTCGGCCTCGGCCCACGCCGCACGATGCTCCAAACCCAGATGCGGCACACCGGGCAACAGCACACAACCCGACGCCGCCCCCGCGCATTCGGGCAGCGACGGCCGAGTCTCCGACGGCGGATGCAGCATCAGCAACGCCGGCGGCACATGCGCGGCGAACCGACCTGGTTCGATCGCCTCCGCCCCCAGTACCGGCCCCTCCGCCATCACCAGCCCGACCGTGCCCGGTTCGGGATCGTCGGGCAGCTCCTCGCGCACCCCGAACACCGTGCTGGTCACCAGCAACCCTGGCATCGACGCCACCCGCACCGCCAACACCAACACCTGCGCCCACTCCTTGGTGGTATCGGGCCACCGCCCCGAAACCACGAACCCCCGCAACTGACCCCGCGCCTGAAACGGCGTGATCCCGATCGGACCCTGCGTGTTCATGATGGCCTCCCGACTAACGGGGGCGACTGTGCCCGTATACACAGGAAAGCCCTATACCCATCTGGCACACAAGTACCAACGAGTGCCAGAACGGGCAATCTACGCAAAAAGACCCCCCAGTTTCCTGGGAGGTCTTTCGCGCAACGCCTGATTTCGCGAGGACATGGGTAACTCGTCGGGCACGCCCAGAAGCCTGGGGCACCCGACCGCCGGTCCGGTTACGAACCTGCGGCGCTACCTACGACCGGCAAAATACCCGGAGAGGCGGATCAGAAGATCAGGCCCTTGCCCTGCGTCACGGCGCGGGAGAAGCGGTCCTGCACGTCAGCCCAGTTGACGACGTTCCAGAACGCGGTCACGTAATCGGCCTTGACGTTCTTGTACTGCAGGTAGAAGGCGTGCTCCCACATGTCGACCTGCAGCAGCGGGATGATGCCGGTGGGCACGTTGGCCTGCTGGTCGTACAGCTGGAAGGTCAGCAGCTTCTGGCCCAGGGTGTCGTACCCGAGCACGGCCCAGCCGGAGCCCTGCAGGCCGTTGGCGGCAGCGGTGAACTGCGCGCGGAACTTGTCGAACGAGCCGAACTGGTCGGCGATGGCCGCGGCCAGGTCGCCTTCCGGTGCGTCGCCGCCGTTGGGGGACAGGTTCTTCCACCAGACGGAGTGGTTGTAGTGGCCACCGAGGTGGAAGGCCAGGTTCTTCTCGAGCAGCAGGATGCTGGCCAGATCGCCGGACTCACGGGCTTCCTCGAGCTGTTCGAGGGCCTTGTTGGCGCCTGCGACGTAGGCCGCGTGGTGCTTGGTGTAGTGGATCTCGTTGATCTCACCGGAGATGTAAGGCTCCAGTGCGCCGAAGTCGTAATCGAGTTCCGGCAGCGTGTAGACGGCCACGATGTCCCTTTCCGTATGTCGGGCTGTGTGCGCCCAGTTCGGACGACAACACCAACCATCATTCGTACACCCGCACCGTGCAACCCGCGACCAGCGCCCCCGCATTCCCCCACCGCTACAGCGGCGGTGCGATATCCGCCTTCGACGTCCGTGCGTCACCCGAAGCGTGCGCGTCCCACCAGCGCCGACCGCCGTCGATGAACTCCGCCATCGGGATCTCCCGCCCGGCCGGATCGGTCACCACGATCTTGTCGAACCACACCCGCACATCCAGTTCGCGCGGGTCGATCCCCTCTTCCTGCGAGAACTCGATGACGTGCGCCGCGATCCGCTGGTCGAGCACGGTGTCGAAGCTGAGCAGTTCGCTCCACAGCGTCCAGCCGCTGTCGTCGAGGTCGATGAACTCCCACCCGTGCAGCCCGCCGCCGCCGAAGCTCTCGATGGCCTCGTCGAGCTGATCCAGCGTCAGCGGCAGCACGCGCGGGTCGACGTCGTCCCAGCGCTGGATGCGCAACGAGGCGGCGACCCGGGTGACTCCGGTGAAGGTCAGCAGCACTTTCGTGTCGATCGGTGCTGGTCCATCCGTGGGTAACGTCAGCACCTCGAGTGCGAGCTGCAGCCGTCCTGCCTCGGCATCCACATCTACCCCTAGACACGTGGATTCGGACAAAGCGGTATTCAAGCCGTTGATGTCGAAACTGTCGAGTAGCCCCCTGCTCACGTTCATGCGCTCAGGCTACCGATCCGACCGCCCAGATCCCAGGATTTAAGATTTTCTCTATTGATCTCGTTTTTATGGAACCGAATGGGCCCCGCTTGCGTCCAAGTAGATGTCGGGACAGTTCGAACTTGCGAATCCCGACGTCAGCGGCGAACGACCGCTCCGGGATGACATGGAGGGGAGTCTCGGATCGGTCGTTCCCGAACAAGCCCACGGGGCTGTCAGCGCGGTTGACGCCCGCCCCCGGCGAAAGTGTGCTGACCGATTGCTGGACCTCGCCGATTCGATCGTCGCAGCACAGGCTCGCCCGGGCACGCGCGCGGCATGGCAGGATCGAGGCGTGACGAGCTCCGATGTCCCCACGGTGCCGGTGGGTGCGGTACCCACCGCGTTCGACCGCGCGGACCCGGCGCCGGGCGCGCAGCTGCTGGACGTGCGCGAACCCGACGAATGGAACCTCGGGCACGCCCCCGGCGCGATCCACATCCCGATGGTCGACGTGCCCGCCCGCCTGGACGAGCTCGATATCGACGCCGAGCTCTACGTCGTGTGCAGGCAGGGCGGTCGTTCCATCGAGGTCGTTCGCTACCTCGCCCATATCGGGTACGAAGCTGTCAACGTCGCGGGGGGAATGGTGGCCTGGCAGCAGACCGGCCGCCCGGTCGTCGCCGACGGCGAACATCAAGCCAAGATCTACTAGTCCGGAAGCGGGGTGCGCGGGTGAGTTCGGTGGTGCAACCATGTGCGCGCTGTGGTGCGCGCTGGGCCGTGCAGGGCGCGCCGATGCACTGGTGCCCGCGCTGCCGTGGCGTGCTGTTGTCGCCGGGCAAGGTCGACGCGCCGCCCACCCAGCGCAACTACCGCTGGGTCGCCCGCAGACCCGACCACCGCACCCGCAAAGCCGCAGGCACCACCCAGGCCCCCCTGGACCCGACCCCGCGCTACACCCAGACCCCACGCTGGGGCCTGCTCGACCCGCCCGCGATGCCCGCGCCCGCCCCGCAGCGCCCGCTGCGCGGCCTGGCCGCCCACCGCGACCGCCTGCTGGTATGGACCGCCCTCGCGTTCCTGCTCGCCGCCTGCGCCGAATACGGCCGCTACCTGATCCTGTTGCAGAACCGCACCCGCCTGATCCCCAGCTGGCTGCTGTGGTTCTCCGACGCGACCGTGTGGATCTTCGGCCTGCTCGCGCCGATCTGCGCACTGGTGACCGCGGTGTCGCTGGTGGCCTGGCTGATCGAAGCGCGCAAGGCCGTCTTCGCCGCGCACGGCAGGCGTGATCCGCGCAGGCGGTGGTCGCTGATCGCGGGCTGCCTGGTGCCGGGCGTGAACCTGGTCTGGCCGGGTGTGTTCCTCACCGAACTGATCGGCGCTAAGCCCGAACCGCGCAAGCTCAAAGCCGTGCGAATCTGGTGGGCCGCTTGGGCTTTCAGCGGTCTGCTGTTGATCGCGGCGACTTTGTGGCGCGACGCCGGAACACTGCAGGCCGAAGCCGACGGCGTCTCGTTCAGCGGCTTCACCAACCTGTGCGCCGCGGGTTTCGCGGTGCTCACGCTGTGGACCGTGCGCACGCTGGAAGGCCGTGACCTGCGCGGACAGACCAGGTCGGCGCATCGCTGGGTGATGGCCGCCGATCCCGCCGAGGTGGTGATCGCGCCGGTCGAGCCGGGCGCGATCCCAGAGCCGATCGATGAGGTCGAACGCGCGAATTCCGGTCGCATGGAGCAGAATTCGCAAGAGGAGGTCGGGGCCAAGTGAGCCAGAGCAATCGCCCGCCATTCGTGGTGGCGCATCGTGGTGCGTCCGCGGCGAAGCCGGAGCACACCCTCGCCGCGTACGAGTTGGCGTTGCAGGAGGGGGCAGACGGCGTCGAATGCGACGTCCGGCTCACCCGCGACGGACACCTGGTCTGCGTGCACGACCGCACCATCGACCGCACCTCCGACGCCACCGGCCTGGTCAGCGAACTGACCCTGGACGAGTTGCGCGACACCAACTTCGGCACCGAGGACGAACCGCAGTCCGTGCTCGCCCTCAGCGACCTGATCGGCCTGGTCCTCGACTGGCGCACCCGCCCCACCAAGCTGTTCATCGAGACCAAGCATCCCGTGCGCTACGGCGCGCTGGTGGAGAACAAGGTGCTCGCCGAACTGCAGCGTTTCGGCATCGCCACGCCGGCCTCGGCGGACCATTCGCGCGCGGTCGTGATGTCGTTCGCGGCAACCGCCGTGTGGCGAATCCGCCGCGCCGCACCGCTTCTGCCGACGGTTCTGCTGGGGGAGTCCTCGCGATTCCTCGGTGGCGGCGCGGCCACCACGGTCGGCGCTACTGCGGTCGGGCCGTCGGTGAAAACCCTTCGTGAGCACCCGGAACTGGTCGACAAAGCCGCGGCGGCGGGCCGGGCAACCTACTGCTGGACCGTCGACGATCCCGAAGACGTGACCCTGTGCGCGGACCTAGGCGTCAGCTGGGTCGCGACCAACCATCCGGGCCGAACGAAAGCACTACTGGCGCAGGTCTGACAGCCCGCACGCGACGTCCTGTCGACACCATTTCGCAACTCCACAGGGGTCGCGGTCAGCGAACATGCCGCACGCCCATAAACTCCCCCCGTGGGTAAAAGCAAGCGGAACAGTCCGAAGCCCGACAGTAATCGGGCTCAGCGTCTCGCGCAGCGGCGTGCGGCGCAGGAGCAGGCATCAACGGCTGTCACCCGGCCGTTCGAAGGGCTTGCCGCCGAATGTGATCTGGTGGCGCTGCGGGAGTTCGTGCCGTCGGCGACCGCGACCTTGAAGCTCGCGCCCGGTGTGGCCGCGCAGCGTGAGGTCACCCTGGCCACCGTGCTGCCCGGTGCGGTCTCCGCGCTGGTGCGTGCCGGTGACGAGCCCGTCGGTTTCGTCGGCACCCAGATGCAGTTCCGTGGGCAGGACCCGTCGGCCGATATCGCCGCCGCGATCCTGTGGACCCAGTCCGCGGAGCCCGGTGAGTCGCTGGAGTCCGCCGAGTCGATCGAGGGTGGGCCGCGCCTGGCCGATGTCATCGATCCCGGTGCCGACCTGGAACTGACCGTGCACCAGGACTTCGACTGGTGGGTGCCCGAGGGCGTCACCCCCGATCCGCAGGTGGCGGCCACGATCGAGCAGGCCAAGCAGGCCATCATGCCGTCGGCGCGCCTGAACCTGGGCCCCGATTCCGTCGGCGCGGCCTGGTGGGTCGACGCGGGCGAGAAGGCGCATGTGCGCTGGGTGCGTCCCGAGGACGAGGACGCGCTGATGCTGGCGCTGGCTCGCGTGCACGCCACCGGTGGCCTGCACATGGGCGAGGGTTCGCGTTTCGCGGGTTCGTTCCGCACGCACGGCCTGCTGGTGCCGGTGTTCGATCTGGATCCCGAGCGCCACCCGGCCGAGTGGGAGGCCCCCGCGCGTGAGTTCGGTGCCCGCCTGGCCGAGGCACTGGCGTCGGACGAGCCGATGACCACCGAGGAGCGTCGTTCGCGCGATGGTCTGCGTTCGCGTCAGGTCACCCTGCGCTGAACTTAATGAAACATGCCTCTTTCACAGGGGTGTGACGGCTAGATTCACGATCGAGCCGGACACTCGGTGATCGAACGAAAGAGGCATCGTGGAATTTCTCGGATCTATCGCAGGACTGGCCCAGATCGTGATCGGCACCCTTTTCGCCAACACGGGTTCGGGCGGTTCCGGCTCCGGCTGGTGATATGCAGAAAGGATTCGGCTCGCCGCGTGCGAGCCGAATCCTTGTCGCGTTGGATAGCTAGACGCTGCCGCCGGCCACCGACGGCGCGCCGGACGCGTCCTTCGGGGTGCTGAGCTCACGCCACATGAACGCCTCCAGGTCGAACAGGTTCGACCCGGCGCGATCGGCGATATTGAGCAGCGTGGTCATGTGCGCGACCTCTTCGACCTGTTCCTTCAGGAACCACTGCATGAACTGTTCGCCGAGGTAATCGCCCTCTTCACGAGCGGTGCTGGCCAGCTGGACGATCTGATCGGTGACCGTCTTCTCCTGGGCCAGTGCCAACTCGATCGGCTCGCGCGCGGATTCGAACTTCGACTTCGCCGCGTCGATGCCCGAGATCTCGACGCTGATGTCGCGGTCCACGAAATACTGCACGATCATCATCGCGTGATTTCGTTCTTCCACCGACTGCGCGTAGAAACGCTTGGCCAGCTGCGGCAGGTCGTTGTTGTCGAACCACACCGCAATGGCGATGTACTGATGTTCGGCGTTGAACTCATGCCGGATCTGGTCTTGGAGCAGAGTGTGGAACTTGCTTCGCGGGGCTTCCGGATGAATCGACATGCGGCCACATTAATGCTGGTCACACCGCGTTGTCATCCAAGTGCAACCTTATTGAGGGCAGTATTGCCTAAGTAAGCAATTCCTAATATGCGCCGACGCGCAGCGTTCCTCAGCTGCGCACGGCCGGAGCGAAGGCGGAGGTACGCCTAACTCGCGCCTGCCATTCGGGGTGCGGTGGTGTCCACGGGGGCCTTGCCGCGCAATTCGCGTCGAATGAATTCCTCGACGTCGAACAGGTTGTCCTGCCGGTCGAGCACGGTCAGCAGCGTGGTCATCCCCGCGACATCGTCGACCTGTTCGCCGAGGAACCACTGCATGAATTGCTCGCCGAGAAAATCATTCGCGACACGCGCGGCCGCGACCAAACCGCTCAGCTGCGCGGTAGTGACGCGCTCACGATCGAGCAGGAACGCGATCGCCGCGCGTGGGTAATCGAAATCCGGGCGCACCTCGTCCAGCCCGCCGATCGTGAACGGCACATCGCGATCGAGCAGGTACTGCACCATGCGCATCGCGTGCCCGTGGTTGGCCGTGGAGCGCGCGTAGGTCTGCGCGGCCAGCTCCGGTAGGTCCTGCGCGTCGAAGTACACCGCGGCGGCCAGATACTGATGTGCCGCGGTCAGACCGTTCCTGACCTGGTCACGAAGCAGTTCGTCGAATGTCGAGTTCTCGGCCATACCTCGACGTTACCGCGTGAGCAGCTCCTCCGGGATCTGCTGATCGGTAGCCAAGGCTTCGAAGAACCCGGTCGCCTTCGCCTTGTCCCACAGCAGCACATTGCCCACGTCGGTGTCGTCGAATCCGCCGATCGGCACGCTGGTGGTGACGGTCTCGCCGCGCATCGCCCAGCCCAGTGCGGCCAGGTTCCAGATGTGGTCACCGTTGTCGACCTTCAGCGACCCGGCGACCCCGGTGGCCATGGGCCACAACGCGAACGGGTTCGCCAGCGTGCCGATGCTGGTCGCCTTCTTCAACAGCGCCGCCATGAACATGCGCTGATGGTTCATCCGGTCCACGTCGGCATTGGGCGTCGCGCGGGTACGCACGAAACCCAGCGCCTGCGGGCCGTTCAGTTCCTGGCAGCCCGCGGGCAGATCGAGCCCGGCCAGCGGGTCCACGATCGGCTGGTCCAGGCACATCTCGAGCCCGCCCAGCGCGTCGACCACGCCGGCGAAACCGCCGAAACCGATCTGCGCGTAATGGTCGATCCGCACTCCGGTGGCCACTTCCACCGTCTGGACCAGCAGTTCAGGCCCGCCCAGCGCGAACGAGGCGTTGAGCTTGTCCTTGCCGTGGCCGGGAATGCTCACGTAGGAATCGCGCGGGAGGCTGACCATCGTGGTCGGACCCGACGACGGGATGTGCACCAGCATGATCGTGTCGGTGCGCTCGGGGCCGGTGTCGCCGCCGGTCGCCAGTTCCTGCTGGTGCTCTTCGGACAGGTCGCCGCGGCCGTCGGAGCCGACCAGCAACCAGTTGGTGCCGGGGGTATCGCGCACGCGGTCGCTGTAGTTCGTCAGCGCGGCGATGCGGGTCAGCGAGTTGTCCAGGTGCACGACCGCGGCGATCATGCCCACGACCAGCAGCCCGATGATCACCATGAACCACCGGAACGGATGACGTTTGCGCCTGCGTCGCGGCGGTTGTGCCTGCCTGCCCGGGGCGACGGGCGGGCGGTTGCGTCGAGGCGGGACGCCGTCGTGATGGGGGACCGGTCGCTGCGTCGGCGCGTGCCCGCCCTGCTCGCGACGGGGCGGTTCCCGGCGCGGCGGCGGCTGATTCGGCGGCGGACGACGCGGCGGGAACTTCTCGGGCGGGGTCTGCGAATAGGCCAGCGGCTGATCACCGGAGTTGCCGCGGTGCATCACCTGCGTGGGTTCCACGTGCGACGCGCCGCGCCGAGGCGCCGGGTTGTAGCGGACCGTCGGCCCGTCCTGGGGATCCGGACGGCGATCGTTGCCGGGCGGACGACCGTAACGGGGGTCTGGACCGCGGCCCTGCGGCGGCATGGGAGGACCACCGGGGCGGCCCATAGGCGGCGGCACCCGGCGTGTACGGGGGTCCTCGCGGGGTTCGTCGCCGTTCATCACCGTCAAACTCTACTGATCGTGGGGGACGCGCAGCGGTTCTGCGCGCTCGGTCACTACTGGATACCCCGTGAGAGGGTGCGTGTTAGCGCGAAACGCGCCGATGTGGTGAAACTCGCCGCGACACGCTGTCCGCGCGATGTGCGGAAGCCCCGCTCACGGCGTTGACGGCTCAGTCCGCATTGCTAGCTCAGCGCGTTAGGGCTCAGGGCAGCCAGCCCACTCGCCCCCGCAGCACGTTGTAACCGAGGTAGGCGACCGCGTCGATCGTCGCGTGGGCCAGAATCAGCGGCCACAACCGGTTCGTCCGCTGCCAATATCGGCCGAAGATCACCCCCATCACCACATTTCCGAGCCCCCCGCCCAGCCCCTGATACAGGTGATAACTGCCCCGCAGCAGCGCCGAAGCCGCCAGCGAAGAATTCTCCGACCACCCCAACTTGCGCAGCCGCGTGATCAGATACCCCACCACCAGCACTTCCTCGGCGACCGAATTCGCACACGCCGACAACACCAACACCGGCAACCGCCACCACTGCTCCGCCAACGAACTAGGCACGATGGTGACACTGACCCCCATCGCATGGGCGATCAGATAAAGCCCCAACCCCGGCACCCCGATCACCGCGGCCAGCACCAACCCCGCCACCACATCCCCACGCCGAATCCGAGCCAGCCCGATCAACCGCGGCCCGATCCCGCTGCGCCACAACAGATAAAGCCCCAGCGCCGCCCACGCCAACAGCCGCGTCACTCCGACGAGCTGAAACAGCAGATCCAGAAACGAATTATTCGACCGAGAGGCGTTCAACGCCACGGTCCGCCCACCGATCCCACCCGGCGACAACGCCGAATCCAGCAGCGACAGACCGGCACTGATCCCACTCAACCCGAAGGTAACCAGCAGAACGACCGCGATTTCCACCCGCAACCCGAACCGGTCCCGCTCGCTCAACTGACCATCCGAAGGATCCACGCGCATGCCGCGCAGTGTAAGCACCGAACCACCGAGGGATGCGTAGCCACCGCACCAGCCCCCGACACCACCCCACCTTTTGAGCCGGGTAACCACCGACAAGGCCAGACCCAAAGAGACAGCGCCTTTTCGGTTCGGGTAGTCACCAGGAAGTCCCTACCAAAGGGCCCCGCCCTGATCTGGACTGACCGGAGGGTGCGACGAAGGAGTACCCGCAGGGAGGGAAGATCAGGGCCC
>NZ_JBHXRY010000009.1:85109-195449 GCF_042714895.1 Nocardia sp. NPDC058666 | reverse complement strand
GCCTCAAGCAACGGTGGCTAACTCGCGGCCCCTCAGGGGCCGCGCTCGAGCGCGCCAGCGCTCCAAAAACACAGCCTCAAACAACCCGGGACCACTCAAACCTCGTGGCTTTGCCGGACCACCCCGCCCCGGCACCACCCAAACCCCAGCCCCTAAACCTTCACCAAATCATCCGCATGAATCACCGGACGCTGCATAGTCTCAGGCAAATCGGCAGTAGACCGCCCGATCATCGCAGCAACCTCAGCACTGTCGTACTCGACAACCCCCCGAGCGACAACAACACCCTCAGGACTCACCAAATCCACCACATCCCCCCCGAAGAACCGCCCCCGAATCCCCGTAATCCCCGCAGCCAACAGCGAATGCCGCCCAGCCACCGCATCCACGGCACCGGCATCCAACAACACCGCCCCCCGCGGATCAGCAGCATGTCGCACCCAGAACTTGCGCCCCGACAACCGAACTGCGCGAGCAGCGAACGCAGTCCCCACAGCACCGTCGGTCAGCGCGGACGAAGCATCGGCCGCCGAGGCCAACAGCACCGGAATCCCCGCATCAGCGGCCAGTCGCGCAGCGGATAGCTTCGACGCCATTCCCCCGGTACCCAGCGCCCCGCCACTACCAGCGATGACACCGTCGAGGTCAGCGCTACTGCGCACCTCGGGAATGAAGTTCGCGGCACCTTTACGCGGGTCACCGTCGTACAACCCCGCCACGTCGGACAGCAGAATCAACGCGTCGGCCCCCACCAGATGCGCGACCAGGGCAGCAAGCCGGTCGTTGTCGCCGAACCGGATCTCCTCGGTAGCCACGGTGTCGTTCTCGTTCACCACCGCGATCGCACCCAGGGCTCGCAACCGATCCAGCGTCCGCTGGGCATTGCGATGATGCTCGCGACGCGCGAAATCGTCTGCGGAGAGCAGGATTTGGCCGACGGTGCGGTCATAACGAGCGAAGGAGGTCCCCCAGGCGTGCGCGAGAGCCAGCTGCCCCACACTGGCCGCGGCCTGCTTGGTCGCCAGGTCCTTGGGCCGTTTCGACAGGCCCAGCGGTGCCAGCCCGGCACCGATCGCGCCCGAGGACACGACCACCACATCCGAACCCGACCGCATCCGCGCTTCGACCGCGTCGGCGAGCAGATCCAGTCGCGCGGTGTCCAACCCGCCTTCGAGGCTGGTCAGCGCCGACGAACCGATCTTCACCACCACGGTGCGCGCCGACACGATCGCCGCGCGGCCCTGACTCACCTGCATCGCTTCACTCCCTGCACCACGATCACCGACGTACTACCGAACCCGCAGTATGCCGATCCCACGGTCGCGCCCGACACCGAATTTCGCCGGGCACGACCGGTTTTCACTCTTTTCGTTCGCCGTTCTCGTCGAGCAGACCACGCCGCGCCTGCGAGGCGAGCTTGCGCTCGGCCGCACCGATGCGGTCGTTGGTCTCCAGGCGCAGGTCGGTGCCGCGACCGGTCGGCTGCATGTCCACACCCGCCGAGATCATCGGCTCCCATTCGAACGTGACGTTGGCGATGGTGACCGGGCAACCCGGCTGCGCACCCTGCTTGACCAGCTCGGCTTCCACACCCAGGCGTGCCAACCGGTCGGCCAGGTAACCCACGGCCTCGTCGTTGTTGAAGTCGGTCTGCTTGATCCAACGCTCGGGGCGGGTACCACGCACGATGAAACCGCCGGCCTCCTCCGGATCGGCGATGACGCTGAAGCCGGTCTCGTCGGTGGCGATCGGGCGGATGATGGGGCGCTTGGGTGCGGCCTTGGGGTGATCCTCGCGGTACTGGCGAACCATGTCGGCCAGCGCGAACGTCAACGGGCGCAGGCCCGCCCGGCTCACGGCGGAGATCTCGAAGACCGGCCAGCCACGTTCGGCGAACTCGGCGGACACCATTTCGGCCAGCTCGGCCGCATCGGGCACGTCGGTCTTGTTGAGGATGACCACGCGCGGACGGTCGGCGAGGTCACCGAGGCTGGCGTCACCGGACAAGGCGGGCTTGTAGGCGGCGAGCTCGGCTTCCAGGGCGTCGACGTCGGAGACCGGGTCGCGGCCGGGTTCCAGGGTCGCGCAGTCCACGACGTGGGCCAGCACCGCGCAGCGTTCGATGTGGCGCAGGAAGTCCAGGCCCAGGCCTCGGCCTTCGCTGGCGCCGGGGATCAGGCCGGGCACGTCGGCGATGGTGAAGGTGGTGTCACCCGACAGCACCACGCCCAGGTTCGGGACCAGCGTGGTGAACGGGTAGTCGGCGATCTTCGGCTTGGCCGCGGACAGCACCGAGACCAGTGACGACTTGCCCGCGGACGGGAACCCGACCAGGCCGACATCGGCGACCGACTTCAGCTCGAGAACGACATCGACCTCGTCGCCCTCTTCACCGAGCAACGCGAAACCGGGCGCCTTGCGGGCCTTGGACGCCAGCGACGCGTTGCCCAGGCCACCGCGGCCGCCACGGGCGATGATGAACCGGTTGCCCGCGCCGACGAGGTCGCAGACCACCTTGCCGTCGTCATCGACGACGACCGTGCCGTCGGGGACCTGCAGCACCAGATCGGCGCCGTTCTTGCCCTCCCGGTTACTGCCCTCGCCCGGCTTGCCGTTGCCCGCCTTGGCGTTGGGGTGGAAGTGGAAGTCGAGCAGGGTGTGCACGTTGGCGTCGACCTCGAGGATCACGTCGCCACCACTGCCGCCGTTGCCGCCGTCGGGCCCGCCGAGAGGCTTGAATTTCTCACGATGCACCGAGGCACAACCGTGTCCACCTCTACCGGCATGAACATGCAGCACGACGCGGTCGATGAATTTGGACATGGATTGATTCTCCTCCTTGTGCACCAAAAAGCGGGTCAGGGAAACAACCCTGACCCGCTCTGGTGTCTGTGGGGAGCAAAGCTCCAGGCGGTCAGGCCTGGACCGGCTCCGGTACGACGATGTTGATGGTCTTGCGGCCACGCTTGGTGCCGAACTCGACCGCGCCCGCTTCGAGAGCGAACAGGGTGTCGTCGCCACCACGGCCGACGTTCACGCCCGGGTGGAAGTGGGTTCCGCGCTGACGGACCAGGATCTCGCCCGCGCTGACCTTCTGGCCGCCGAAACGCTTCACGCCGAGGCGCTGTGCGTTCGAATCGCGGCCGTTCCGGGAGCTGGATGCGCCCTTCTTATGTGCCATTGCTTCGTCTCCTCGGGAAAATTCTTACTTGATGCCGGTGACCTTGATGACCGTCAGCGGCTGACGGTGACCCTGGCGCTTGTGGTAGCCGGTCTTGTTCTTGAACTTGTGGATCCGGATCTTCGGGCCCTTGGTCTGGTCGATGACCTCAGCTGCCACGGAGATCTTGGCCAGCTTGTCGGCGTCGGTGGTCAGATCGGTGCCGTCGACGACGAGAACCGGGGTCAACGCCACGGCGGTGCCGACGGGACCCTCGATCTTCTCGACCTTCACCAGGTCACCGACCGCGACCTTGTACTGCTTTCCGCCGGTCTTGACGATTGCGTACGCTGCCATCGGTCGGCTTCCTCCACTCACATTGGTGCTGCACATGTCCACGCCGCAGCTGCGACGTGTATTTCTGGGCTCATCCCCGCAAGAGCGGGGGAAGAACGTTTGCTGCCTGCGGTACGCATCCGGCCTGTTCGGCCAGACGCTCAATCACTGGGCAGCGACCGACCTAGGTTACCAGAACGGTATCCACTACCCCAATTCGGCCGGTCAAGGACCGAATTGGGGCAACGGTCGAGCTACTTCGTGTCGGTCGGCGCGCCCGCGGGGCGACCCACGGCGCGTCGACGCGGCTTGCGTTCGGGCACGACCACGGGCTCCGCGGCAAAGTCCACGACGGCCGCTGCGGGCGGCTGATCGTTGGCCGACAGCACGAACACGGCGCCCGCGCTGTCCTGTGCGGGTGCGGCCGTAGAGCGGGCTACGCGGCGCCTACGTGGTGCGCGAGCCGCGGGTTCGGCGGCAGCCGGTTCTGGCTGCGGAGTCTCGACAACCTCGGGCTCGACAACCGGCGCCTCGACGACCGGGGCCTCGGCGACGGTCTCGACGGGTGTCGAGGTCACCTCCTCCTCGGGTTCGGCGGACATGACCCCGGTCAGCGGACCCTCGGTACTCGGCTCGCTGTGCGCGGCCGCGGATCCACGGCCCGACCTGCGCGAACGCGACCGCGAACGCGACCGGGTGGCAGGCTCGACAGCTGCTTCCTCGACCACCTCGACGTCCAACGGCTCGTCCTCGTGGTGACCGGTCATCGCCAGCACCACCGGGTGAGCCCGCTTGACCGCGATCTCCTCCTCGGCGTGCTCGACGACCGGTGCGGTGCCGTTGGTCGCGGGTGCCGCGGCCACGGCGGGCTTGTCGCGATCCTTGCCGCGACGACGCCGCGCACTGTCCTTGGTCCGCGGTTCCTCCACACCCGACCCGGAATCCACCGGGTAGGAGTGCACAAGAATGCCGCGCCCGTTGCAGTGCTCACAGGTGGTGGAGAACGCCTCGACCAGCCCGGTACCCAGCTTCTTGCGGGTCATCTGGACCAGACCCAGCGAGGTGACTTCCGACACCTGGTGGCGGGTGCGGTCGCGACCCAGCGCCTCGGTGAGACGACGCAGCACCAGGTCACGGTTGGATTCCAGGACCATGTCGATGAAGTCGACCACGATCATGCCGCCGATATCGCGCAGCCGCATCTGGCGCACGATCTCCTCGGCCGCTTCCAGGTTGTTCTTGGTCACGGTCTCCTCGAGGTTCGAGGAGCCCGAGCCGGTGAACTTGCCGGTGTTGACGTCGACCACGGTCATGGCCTCGGTGCGATCGATCACGAGGGTGCCACCCGAGGGCAGCCACACCTTGCGATCCAGTGCCTTGGCCAGCTGTTCGTCGATGCGGTAGGCGTCGAACACGTCGACGCCGTTGTTCTCGTGCCGGTTGACCCGCGGGAGCAGGTCCGGCGCGACGGTGCGCACGTACGTTTCGACGGTGCTCCACGCGCGGTCGCCTTCGATGACCAGCTTGGCGAAGTCCTCGTTGAACAGGTCGCGGATGACCTTGACCAGCATGTCGGGCTCTTCGTAGAGGGCCTTGGGTGCGTTGGTCTCCTTGGCGGCGGCCTCTTCGATGGTGCGCCAGGCGGCCTGCAGCCGTTCGACGTCGCGGGCCAGTTCGGGCTCGCTGACACCCTCGGACGCGGTGCGGATGATCACACCGGCATCGGACGGGACGATGTCGCGCAGGATCTCCTTGAGCCGCTTGCGCTCGGTGTCGGGCAGCTTGCGGCTGATCCCGGTCGACGTGCCACCGGGCACGTACACCAGGAAGCGACCGGCCAGGGAGATCTGGGTGGTCAGGCGGGCGCCCTTGTGACCGACGGGGTCCTTGGACACCTGCACCAGCACCGTGTCGCCGGGCTTGAGCGCCTGTTCGATCTTGCGCTCACGACCACCGAGACCGGCGGCCTCCCAGTTCACCTCACCGGCGTAGAGCACGCCGTTGCGGCCGCGGCCGATGTCGATGAACGCGGCTTCCATGCTGGGCAGCACGTTCTGGACCTTGCCGAGGTAGACATTGCCCACCATCGACGCCTGGCCGGAACTGGTCACGAAGTGCTCGACGAGGATGTTGTCCTCGAGCACCGCGACCTGCGTGGTGGTCTGGTGACCCGGTGCGTGTTCGGCGGGGTCGAACGCCTTCTCGCGCACGACCATGACGCGATCCACGGCCTCGCGGCGAGCCAGGAACTCCGACTCGGTCAGGATCGGCGGACGACGACGCCCCGCCTCGCGACCGTCGCGGCGACGCTGGCGCTTGGCTTCCAGACGGGTGGAGCCGGAAATGCCCTGCACCTCGTCGGGGTTGCTCGCGCCGGCACGCTCGCGCCGCTTGTTGCGGGGCTCGCGCTCGTGCACGACGGTGTTGGGAGGATCGTCCTCGGTGACGGTCTCGGTCTCGGCGGACTCGCCACCGACCTTGCGGCGGCGACGACGGCGACGGCGACGGCTGGCGCCATCGGAGGTTCCGTCCTCGTCGTCGGCGTCCTCGGCCTCGGCCTCGGCGGCAACGCTGGTCGGCTCGGCCTCGGCGGCGACCGGTTCGGCCTGCTGCTCGGCCTCGTCGGTGTCGTCGTCGTCGGACTCGGTGTCCTCGCCGTCGGCGGACTGCTCGCCACGACCACGACCGCGGCCACGACGGCCACGACGGCGGCGGCGCGGCTGGCCGTCGGCATCGTGGTCGTTGTCGTCGGCGGCGTCGTCAGCGGACTCGTCGGTGACCTCGGCCTCGGCCTCGATCTCCTCGACCGGCGCGGCGACGGGCTCCTCGCGCTTGGGGGTCCGGTCCGCGCGACGGCGCTTGCGGGTCTCCTCGGCGGCGGTGGCATCCGGGGGCAGGAACAGCGGCATACCCACCGAAGCGGGCGCTTCGAAGGCGGGTGCCTCGACCTGCGGGGTGGTATCGGCGGACCGGTGGGTGAACAGGTCCGTGTGGGCGTCCTCGCGCATGGCGGCGAACACCTCGTCGGTGCGCGCGACATGCGGTGCGGAGAACAGCGACGCGGGCGCCGCGGAGGTGTTGGCCGGCTGCTCGGCGACGGGGGTGGACGCGGCGCGCTGCTTCTTGGCGCGCGTCGCGGGTGCTGCGGGTTCGCTGGGGGCGCCGGGTTCGGCGTCAGCGGCGGCGATCGCGTCGCGCACCGTTTCGGCGACCGCGCGATCGACATTGGATTGCACGCTGCGCGCCTCGGCGCCCAGCTCGGCCAGTTTGGCCAGGATGCGTTTGCTGGTCACTCCCAACCGTTTGGCCAGTGCATGAACTCGAATTCGCTCCGGCAATTGATCGGCATCCTGTTGTGTTGTGTCCAGCGGCTCTTTTTCGGCCACGAAGTCTCCTCGGGCCCCCGGGCGCGTCCATCCCCGGTACGGGAGTGACGCGGCCGACGCGGGGGCATCGTCCGTGCACCTCGCACCCGATGGTACGAGGGTCATCTGGTCTCGCCCCGCGTGTCCGGTCGCACCTTTGATCGATCATCTGGCGGGCCAACCGGTCACACGGCGCCTGGCTGTACGGCGTGCCACCGCGCTTACGAGCGCTCATCCAGCGTGCCACGCGGACAGCCCCAGCAACAGGGCCATTCTGTGGCAGCGATGATCGGCATCAACCGCGGTGTCATCCGGTCATGTCCGCCGCCGCGTCGCGTACCTGCGCAACAAGTCGACGTCGAACACATCCGTGTTCAGTATCCCATACCGTTCGCGCGGGGATCGCCATCGGCGCAACTCACGCGAACTGTGCCCCGCTCACGACCGGAGTATTCCTCGGTGGATCCCGTGAGCCAGGGCCACCCGGCCGGGCGGAGTCGATACCGCCTGACCGGGTGTCCTACTTGTTTCTGCCGCGGTGCGAACCTGCGAGGGTCAGGCCGGGAATTCGGGGAACCAGAGGGCGATCTCGCGCTTGGCGGACTCGGGCGAGTCGGACCCGTGGACCAGGTTGAACTGGGTCTCGAGGCCCAGATCGCCGCGGATGGAACCGGGCACGGCCTTCTCGACGGGGTCGGTGCCACCGGCGAGCTGACGGAACGCCGCGATCGCGCGGGGACCTTCCAGCACGGCCGCGAGGACCGGGCCGGAGGTGATGAATTCGATCAGCGAGCCGAAGAACGGCCGCTCGGCGTGCTCGGCGTAGTGCTCGGCCGCGAGCTCGGGGGACACGTTCTTCAGTTCCAGCGCCGCGAAAGTGAGGCCCTTGCGCTCGATCCGCGCGAGAATCTCGCCGACGAGGCCACGGGAGACACCGTCCGGCTTGATCAGTACCAACGTCTGCTCAGTCACGGGGGTAACCCTAGCGTCGGCCGTGTCAGCACGCGGATCGGGCCCTCGAGCCGGGGCCGGCGGCTGTCAGGACTCGACGACTTTCGTCGACTGGGACTCAGGAATTCGAACGCATTCGCTGACTGGGTAGTAGTCCTGCGTACCCGGCAACCGTCAGGAATTCGAACGCATCCGCTGACTGGGTAGTAGTCCTGCGTCCATGCGACGTTGGACATCGGCGCGCAGAATCAGAATGAACGCCCATACCGCGATGAACACCACCGCGATCACGCCGATCGACAGGTGGATGAACGCACCGGCCAGCAGCAGCACCTGCAAACCCAGGTTGAACGGGATCGCCCACGGCTTCCGCTGCACACCCGCGCCCGCGATCATCAGCAGCGACAGCACCACCAGGTAGGTGCCCGACAACCACGTCACACCGCCACCGACATCGGCGACCACCGGCAACGCCAGCAGCACGACGATCGCCTCGAGGATCAACGTCCCCGCCATCACCCCGCGCAGACCCTTCCAGGGGTCAGGAACAGTGGGCGCCTCACTCATGCCGGTCCCTTTCCGAACAGTGCGCGCGCGGCCCCGGCGGTGACGACCGACCCGGTGACGATCACGCCGGCGCCGGAGATCACGTCACCTTCGTCGCCCGCCTGCTCGGCCAGCGCGATCGCCGACTCGAGTGCGTCGGGCAGGGTTTCGGCGGTGATCACGCGTTCGTCGCCGAACCGCTGCACGGCCAGGTCGGCCAGCGCGTCGACGTCCATGCCGCGCGGGGAACCGTTGCTGGTGACCACGATCTCGTCGAAGATCGGCTCGAGCGCGTCGAGGATCCCGCCCGCGTCCTTGTCGGCCAGCACCGCGACCACGCCGACCAATTTGCGGAAGTCGAACTCGCTGGTCAGCGTCTTGGCCAGGGCTTGCGCGCCGGCCGGATTGTGCGCGGCGTCGACGAAGATGGTGGGCGCGTTGCGCATTCGTTCCATCCGGCCGGGGCTGGCCACACTCGCGAAACCGGTGCGCACGGCTTCGATATCGAGCTGACGATCCGCGCCCGCGCCGAAGAAGGCTTCCACCGCGGCCAGTGCGAGCGAGGCGTTGCGGGCCTGGTGTTCGCCGTGCAGCGGCAGGAAGATCTCGTCGTAGACGCCGCCCAGACCCTGCAGGGTCAGCAGCTGTCCACCGACGGCGACCGCGCGTTCCAGCACTCGGAACTCCGCGCCCTCGCGGGCAACGGCGGCGTCCTCGGCCACGGCGCGCCGCAACAGCACGTCCATCACCTCGGGCGGCTGCTCGGCGATCACCGCGACGGTGTCGGTGGGGATCAGCGCTTCGGGGGCGCGCTTGATGATCCCGGCCTTCTCCTTGGCGATCGACTCGAGGTCGGGGCCCAGATAGTCGGTGTGGTCCAGGCCGATCGGGGTGATCACCGCGACCTGCGCCTGGATCACATTGGTGGCGTCCCACGTGCCACCCATGCCGGTTTCGACCACGGCCACGTCGACCGGGGCTTCGGCGAACGCGGCGTAGGCCATGGCGGTGAGCACCTCGAACTTGCTCATCGCCGGACCGCCGGTTTCCGCGGAACGCAGGTCGACCATGCCGATGTACGGCGCGAGTTCGTGGTAGGTCGCCACGTAGTCGGCCGGGGTGATCGGCGCGTTGTCGATGCTGATCCGCTCGGTCGCCAGCTGCAGGTGCGGGCTGGTGATCCGGCCGGTGCGCCGGTGCAGGGCGGTGAGCAGGGCGTCGATCATCCTGGTCACCGAGGTCTTGCCGTTGGTGCCCGCGATGTGGATGGCCGGGTAGTTGTGCTGCGGGTTGCCCAGCAGATCCATCAGGGTGGAGATCCGGGTGAGCGAGGGCTCGATCTTGGTTTCGGGCCAGCGCTTGTCGAGTTCGGCTTCGACCAGGGCCATTTCGGCGAGGTCGACCGGTGAGGGGCCGGTGTCGGGACGAGCCTCCTCGTAGCCGGTACCACCGAAGTCGCCGCTGTCGGGCTCGATGTCCTCGGGGTCGATATCGAAGGGGCCCAGGTCGCTCATTTGGCGCTCAGCTCCGCCAGGCGGGCGCCGATGCGCGCGACTTCGGCCGTGGCCACATCCCGACGCGCGGTGATCTTGTCCACCACCGGCTGCGGCGCCTTGGCCAGGAAGGCCTCATTGCCGAGCTTGGCGGTGGTGGTGTCGAGGTCCTTCTGCGCCGACGCGAGATCCTTCTCCAGGCGTCGACGTTCGGCGTCGAGGTCGATCGCGCCGGAGGTGTCCAGCTGCACGGTGACGGTGCCGCCGGACAGGCGCACCTCCACCTCCGCGGTGGTGGCGAAGTCGTCACCGGGTTCGGTGAGGCGGGCCAGGTTGGCCACCGAATCGGCGAAACCGCTCAGTCCGGCCTCCTCGATGCCGACCAGGGTGGCCTTGACCTTCTGCTTGTCGGCCAGGCCCTGATCGCCACGGAACCGGCGGATCTCGGTGATCAGGCGCTGGGTGTCGGCCACGCGCTGGGCGGCGAGTTCGTCGGTGGCGATGCCACTGGCCTGCGGCCACGCCGCGATCACCAGCGATTCGCCGCCGGTCAGTGCCTTCCACAGCGTTTCGGTGACGAACGGGATCACCGGGTGCAGCAGGCGAAGCACCGCGTCGAGCACGGTGCCCAGCACCACCGCGGTGCTCTCGGCGCGCGCGTCGGACTCGGCGAACTGGACCTTGGACAGCTCCAGGTACCAGTCGCACAGTTCGTCCCAGGCGAAGTGGTACAGCGCCTCGCAGGCCTTGCCGAATTCGTAGGCGTCGAACGCTGTGTCGACGTCGGCGCGGACCTCGTCGAGCCGGTCGATGATCCAGCGGTCGGCGTCGGTGAGGGTGTCGCGCGGGGGCAGGTCACCCGTGCGCGCGCCGTTCATCAGCGCGAACTTGGTGGCGTTGAACAGCTTGGTGACAAAGCTGCGCGAGGCCAGCGCGTGCGCGTCGCCGACGGACAGGTCGCCGCCGGGCTGAGCGCCGCGGGCCAGGGTGAAGCGCAGCGCGTCGGCGCCGTAGGAGTTGATCCAGTCCAGGGGGTCGATGCCGTTGCCGCGCGACTTCGACATCTTCTTGCCGTGCTGATCGCGGATCAGACCGTGCAGGAACACGTCTTCGAACGGCACCTGCTTCTGCGAACCCTTACCGGCGGTGAGCACGGGATCGTCGCTGACCGACATGCCGAACATCATCATCCGGGCCACCCAGAAGAACAGGATGTCGTAACCGGTGACGAGCACGCTGGTCGGATAGAACTTCGCCAGCTCGGGCGTGGCGTCGGGCCAGCCCATGGTCGAGAACGGCCACAGACCCGAGGAGAACCAGGTGTCGAGCACGTCGGGGTCCTGCACCCAGCCTTCGGGCGCTTCCTCGCCGGGGCCGAGGCACACGATCTCGCCTTCGGGGCCGTACCAGATCGGGATGCGGTGGCCCCACCACAGCTGACGCGAGATGCACCAGTCGTGCATGTTGTCGACCCAGTCGAACCAGCGCGGTTCCTGGCTGGCCGGGTGGATCTTCACGTCGCCTTCGCGCACGGCGTCGCCGGCGGCCTTGGCCAGGGTGTCGACCTTGACCCACCACTGCATCGACAGGCGCGGTTCGATCGGCTCGCCGGAGCGCTCCGAGTGACCGACCTGGTGCTTGTAGGGGAACTTGCGTCCGACGATGCGGCCCTCGGCCTCGAGACGCTCGCGGATCTTCACGCGGGCTTCGAACCGGTCCATGCCGTCGAATTCGGTGCCGGTGTCGGCGATCCGGCCGGCCTTGTCCATGATCGTGGGCATCGGCAGGCCGTGGCGCAGGCCGAGCTCGAAGTCGTTGGGGTCGTGCGCGGGCGTGATCTTCACTGCGCCGGAACCGAATTCGGGATCGACGTAGTCGTCGGCCACGATCGGGATCTGACGGCCGGTGATCGGGTGGTAGAGCGTGGTGCCGATCAGCGCCTTGTACCGCTCGTCGTCGGGGTGCACGGCCACGGCGGTGTCACCGAGCATCGTCTCCACGCGGGTGGTGGCCACGATCACGTGTGGCTCGTCATCGTTCAGCGACCCGAACCGCATGCTCACGAGCTCGCCGTCGACCTCCTTGTGGTCGACCTCGAGATCGGAGATGCCGGTCTGCAGCACCGGCGACCAGTTCACCAGTCGTTCGGCGCGGTAGATCAGGCCCGTGTCGTACAGGCGCTTGAAGATCGTCTGGACCGCGCGCGACAGGCCGTCGTCCATGGTGAAACGGTCGCGGCTCCAGTCCACGCCGTCGCCGAGGCGTCGCATCTGCCCCTGGATCTGACCGCCGGACTCGCGCTTCCAGTCCCACACCTTGTCGATGAACAGCTCGCGACCGAAGTCCTCTTTGGTCTTGCCGTCGGCGGCCAGCTGCTTCTCCACCACGGTCTGGGTGGCAATGCCCGCGTGGTCCATGCCGGGCAGCCACAGCACCTCGTAGCCCTGCATCCGCTTGCGGCGGGTGAGCAGATCCATGATCGTGTGGTCCAGGGCGTGGCCCATGTGCAGGGTGCCGGTGACGTTGGGCGGCGGCAACACTATCGAGTACGGCGGCTTGGCCGAGGAGGCGTCGGCGGTGAAGTATCCCGCGTTGACCCAGCCCTCGTACAGGTCGGCCTCTACCTCGCTGGGGTTCCAGCTCTTGGGCAGGGCATCGGCACGATTACGCGAGTTCTCCGGGGCTGTGGCGGTCACGTCCCAATCCTAAGGGGAGGCGGCGACACCTTTTTCCCCGCCTACCCGCGCACAAAAAAAGACGGAATCTTCGGTGGATGAGGGACACCGAAGACTCCGTCTACACCTGTGATCCTACCGGCGATCGCGCCCACCTCGAAGAATCCATATGGAATTCTCAGATTCGACCCCGCGCAGGTCAGCAAGGCCTATGACGCGCCACGGCGACACGCGGAAACCCTTGCGCGCCAAGCACTCCCCCGGACCCGCAGCGGCCTATCAGGGAAATCCCTGATTGCCGTTTTGTCCGCTTTACCGGATCCTGGAGAGGGTGACGCCCCCGCTCGATTCCGACTCGGCCCCCACCCACCGATCGGCACCCCGAATCATCACCCCGGCCGCCCTGGTGGACCTACGCGCGGGCGAGGTCGACGAACTGCGCTACCCGGCCGGCACGGTGCTGGTGTTCGCCGGTGTGCCCGGGGCGGGCAAGTCCACCGCGCTGCACCGGCTGTTCGGTGCGGGCCCCGATGCCGAGCAGTCGGTGCGGTCCGCGTCGGGCGCGCTGGTCCTGGATTCCAACCACACGCGCAACCGGCTGCGCCATCGTCTGGGGTGGGCGCCCTATTCGCTGTGGCGACCGCTGGTGCATTTGGCGCACTACCGCGCGATCCGCGACGCACTGCGCGCGGACAACGGCCCGGTCGCCATCCACGATTGCGCGACATTCCGGTGGAGTCGCCGCCTGATCGTGCGCTGGGCCGCGCAAGGCCGGCGCGAGCTGCACATGGTGCTCATCGACGTGCCCGCGATGCAGGCCAGGCACGGTCAGATCAGCCGAGGGCGCAGGGTCAACAGTGTCGCGTTCACCGCACACTGCCGTCGCTGGGCGGCGATGATGCGCGAACTCGACACGCTCGAACCCGAGACCGCGCCGCTGTCGGCGACGTCGGTGGTGATCATCGACCGGCCGACCTTGGCCGCGGTGTCACGCATCGGGTTCGACGCGGCCTGAGTTCAGGGCACCAGCACAAGCCGACGCGCCCGGCATCGCCTCCACGGTCACCTCGGCCTGAGTTCAGGGCACCAACACAGCCAAGGCGCCCGGCCTCGCCTCCACGTTGGCCTTAGGTCAGGGCACCAGCACAGCCAACGCCCCCGGCATCGCCTGCACCGTCACCGGCAACATTCCCGCCGGCTCGCCATCAGCGGTGGCATACCCACCCGGCGCACTGACGGTGATCCGTCGCGCCCGGTACCGCTTCGTCGCGGGATGGTCGATGCGCTTGCCCGCCGACAGCGCGGGCAGCAACCGACCCATCTCCCAGCGCGACACCGCGCCGACCACGGTGATGTCGAGATACCCGTCGTCTGCCTTGGCCTCTGGGCACACCAACATCCCGCCCCCGTAGGTGCGGGTGTTACCGATGGGCGCCATCACCGCGTCGGTCATGATCACCACGTGTTGGTCGGGCGGGTTGTCCAGGGCGCCCGGTGCCAGCCCGGACATCTCGATGCGGAACGGCAGGGTGTAGCCGCGCAGCAGTTCCGCCACCGCCGCCACGGTGTAGCGCAGTGGTCCGCGCGGGTATCGCATGCCGTTGGCGCGCAACGTGACTCGCGCGTCGAAGCCGGTGCCGACCACGGTCGCGAACCAGGTGGGGGTGGCGTCGGGCGATTCGATCCGGCCCAGATCCAGCGTGCGGACGCGACCGTCGAGCAGGATCCGCACGGCCGCGCGCGGGTCGTCGGTGGGAATGCCGAGTTCGCGTGCCAGGTCGTTTCCGGTGCCGGCGGGCACCAGTCCCAGCGGCACACCGCTGTGCGCGACCGCCGCCAGCAGGACGTTCATCAGTCCGTCGCCGCCCACGCAGATCACCGCGTCGGGCCGGTCGGGTCCCGCGAGCTCCGTTCTGACCTGCGCGACAGACGAATCCGCACTCGGCGCGCGCACCTGCGTCACCTCGACACCCTGGGTGGCCAGCTCCGCCAGCACTGCCTCCGTGACACCGTCGCCGCGTCCCGAGCCCGAATGCGGGTTGGTGACTACCAGGACCCGCCGCACCGAATGTTCGCTCACGGCACCAGCTTCCCAGGATTGAGCACCCCGGTGGGGTCGAGTTCGCGCTTCACCGCACGCAACACCCGAACGCCCAGCTCACCGATCTCCGCACCCATCCACGGCCGGTGGTCCGCGCCGACGGCGTGGTGGTGGGTGATGGTGCCGCCCGCGGCGATGATCGCGTCGCCCGCCGCGGACTTGGCGATCTGCCACTGGGCGATCGGGTCGTCGAGCTGCTTGGCCACCACGGTGAAGTACAGCGAGGCACCGGTGGGATAGGTGTGCGAAATATGGCACATGACCAGGGCAGGTGTGCCCTGCGCACCGAGCGCGTCCATCAGCGCACCGGTGACCTTGATCTTGAGATTGGCCAGATTGGCCCAGCTGGTGGCGGTTTCGAGGGTTTCGCACAGCACGCCGACATCCAGCAGCGCGTCGCGCAGGTACGGCGCGGCGAACCGGCCGTGCTCCCACTGTTGCGCGGGCGCCTCGCCCAGCGCGGTGCCACCCGCGGCCGCGAGCAACGCGCTCGCCTCGGCCGACCGGGCGGCCACGTGCGCCGCGCTTCCTTCGAACGTGGTGATGGCGAGGCAGCCCGACACCGGGTCGCGGCCGACGTCGGCGGTGCGAGCCAGGTTCAGTCCCGTCTCCGCTTCGTCGGACAGTCGCAGCACCGTCGGCGCGGCCCCCGCCTGCACGACACTGCGCAGCGCCGCCGCGCCGGTGGCGAAGTCGGGGAACGACCAACCTTGGTAGGCAATGGTTTCCGGCACCGGATGCACGCGCACGGTCACCGAGGTGATGATGCCCAGCGCACCCTCCGACCCGACGAACAGCTCGCGCAGATCCGGCCCCGCCGCCGACGCGGGCGCGCGGCCCAGGTCGAGGGTGCCCTGCGGGGTGGCCACCACCAGCGCCTGGACCATGTCGTCGAACCGGCCGTAGCCCGCCGACGCCTGACCCGACGACCGGGTCGCGGCGAACCCGCCGATGCTGGCGAATTCGAAACTCTGCGGGAAATGTCCCAGCGACAACCCGTGCGCGCCCAGCAGTTGCTCGGCCTGCGGGCCGGTGAGTCCAGCGCCCAGCGTGGCGGTGCCGCTGGCCGGATCGACCTGCGTGAGGGTGTCGAGCCTGCGCAGATCCACCGCGATCACCGTGTCGAACCGCCCGCGCACCGGGTCGACGCCGCCGACCACACTGGTGCCGCCGCCGAACGGGACCACCGCGATGGCGTGCTCGGCGCAGTACCGCAGCAGCGAGATGACCTGCGCGTGGTCGGCGGGGTACACGACGGCGTCGGGGGCGCGCTGCGGCTGTGTGTCGCGGCGGCGCAGCAGGTCCATGGTGCTCTTGCCGCCTGCGTGGCGGAGTCGAGCGATGTCGGCGGTGGTGAGATGTTCGTCACCCACGATCGCGGCCAGGCCGGACTTATCAGTCAAGGTAAGCGTCGACGGAACGAGGGGCACGTCACCCTCGTCACGACGCGCGACCGGGTCACCCGAGATCCCGAAAACCTGTCCGAGCAGACCACGGATCTGCGCCGACAGCGGCTGGTGACCGGCGGCGACGCCCCACGCGTCCCACACCATGCTCGGCGCCACCGTGGCAGACCCGGATTGTTCGTGTTGCATCTCGACCATGCGTTACATAATGACATAAGATGTCAAGCAGTAACCACGCGATATGTCCTCGAGTCGGCATCGGCACCGCTGTCGGATGTCACTGCCGCACTTTCCCAACCGCAACCTGCCTGGTCCGCTCGATACCCTGGGGCGTTCCAGCTCGACCACGGCGCCACCACCCGGCGCCACCGAACACACCGGCGGTGAAGCACGATGATCGACCTCGCTACCCACGCTGACCAGCTTTCGCCAACAGACGTGGCGATTCTCGATGCCACGCGGGCCTGCGTCGTAGATTTCGGAGTTCGTCGCACCACGCTCACCGAGGTGGCGCGTCGAGCGGGCGTCAGCAGGCCGACGGTGTATCGCCGCTGGCCCGACACCGGCTCGCTGATCGCGGAATTGCTGGTGCGGGAACTGCGCACGATCATGGCCGAGACCATGCCCGACACCGGCCTAGGTCGGATTCGGCTGGTGCGCGGGATCGTGGACGGCGCGGCGGCGATTCGGTCGAATGCGGTGTTCGCCAAGATCTTCCGCACCGACACCGATTTGATGCTCACCTATGTGTTCGGTCGACTGGGTCGCAACCAGCGCACGCTGATCGAGCTGTTCGCCACCGTGATCCGGCTAGGCCACACAGATGGGTCGATTCGGGCGGGCGATCCCGAGCACATGGGCACCATGCTGCTGTTGATCGCTCAGTCGGCGGTGCAATCGGCGGGCACGGTCGCGGAACTACTGGCCGGTGCGGAATTCGACGCCGAATTGTCCAGGGCTATCGAGGGTTACCTGCTCCCGCTACCCGAGAAGGACTGTGATGACCGCTGAACTCAATGCCGCACGCCGCACCGCCGAACTGGCCGCACTGCACGCCAATCCCGAGGTCGACCTGGTGGTGATCGGCGGCGGCGTGACCGGCACCGGCGTGGCCCTCGACGCCGCCGCGCGTGGCCTGCGCACAGTTCTGGTGGAGCGCAACGACTTCGCGCACGGCACCAGCCGGTGGAGTTCGAAGCTGGTGCACGGCGGGCTGCGGTACCTGGCGGGCGGTCGGGTGGGGATCGCGCACGAGAGCGCGGTCGAGCGCGGGATCCTGTTGGGCACCACCGCACCGCATCTGGTGCGCCCGATGCCCCAGTTGGTGCCGTTGCTGCCGGAGATCAGGACGGCCCAGAGTTCGCTCATCCGTGCGGGTTTCGCCGCCGGTGACGCCTTGCGGATCAGCGCACGCACCTCCGCCGATACCCTGCCGCGCTCGCGTCGGGTGACCGAGGCCGAGGTACTGCGGTTGGCGCCCACGGTGCGACGTGAGGGACTGCGCGGCGGGCTGCAGGCCTGGGACGGGCAGCTCGTGGACGACGCGCGACTGGTTGTCGCGCTGGCCCGGACCGCGGCGGACCTCGGCGCGACCGTGCTCACCCGCATGGCAGCCTGGACGGCACGCGGCGATTATGTGCTGCTGCGGGACACCATCTCCGGCGAACACCTGGAGGTCACCGCCCGCGCGGTGGTGAACGCGTGCGGCGTGTGGGCGGACGAGATCGACGACAGCATCGAACTGCGCCCCAGCCGCGGCACCCACCTCGTGTTCGACGCCGCCGCGTTCGGAGGTCTGAGTGCCGCGCTGACCGTGCCCGTACCCGGCAGCATCAGCCGTTTCGTGTTCGCGCTACCCGCCGCGCACGGCCGCGTCTACCTCGGTCTCACCGACGAAGCCGCCCCCGGCCCGATCCCCGACGAGCCACAACCCACCGAATCCGAGATCGACTTCCTGCTCGACACGATCAATACGGTCCTACGGGAACCGTTGACCCGCAAGGACATTCGCGGCCAGTTCGCCGGCCTGCGCCCCCTGCTCAAAACCGACGGCGACAGCACCGCCGACATCTCGCGCGAACACGCGGTCATGATCGCACCCGACGACCTGATCACCGTGGTCGGCGGCAAACTCACCACCTACCGCAAGATGGCCGAAGACGCCGTCGACGCCGCCATCGCCCACTCCGGACTCACCGCCGCCCCCTGCCGCACCAAGACCCTCCCCCTGGTCGGCGCGGTCACCGGCGCCGCCCGCGACCGCATCGACGCCCCGCCGGTCCTGATCGAGCGCTACGGCACCGAGGCCACCCAGATCGTCTCCGCCTGGCTGTCCGACCCCGCCCTGGCAGAACCGGTGGCACCCGGAATCGATGTCACCGCAGCCGAATTCGATTTCGCCATCACCCACGAAGGCGCCCTGACCGTCGACGACCTGCTGGACCGCCGCACCCGAATCGGCCTGGTCCCCGCCGACCGAGCGGCGGCGACGCGCGCCGCCGAGAAGGCGTTCGCGCGACACGCCCGCATCACCCGATAGTCCGACCGACTCCGCCGGTTCCGTCGAAGACCCAGGAGGCGAGCTCCGCGCGCATGGACGCGCGGGGCCATTCGTCCAGCCCGTGGGCCAGTTCGGTGGCCCGGATCGCGCGCAGGCCCGGCGGTTCGTCGGCAGCGGCGATATAGGCGAACCCCAGGCGTTCGTAGTACGGCCCGTTCCAGGGCACCTGCGTGAACGTGGTCAGCGTGATCTGGTGCAGCCCACGGTCTTTCGACCAGCGCACCGCGTAGTCGATCAACCGCTTCCCGATCCGCGCACCCGCGTACGCCGGGTCCACCGAGACCTGTTCGATGTGCGGCACACCGTCGACGAAGTCCAACACCAGATACCCGATCGGCCGATCGTGCTCATCGGGCCACACCCACGCCCGCCCCGCAATAATGAAGGCGCGCAACATCTCTCGCGACGGCGGCTCGTCGTCGGCCACCGCGATCATCCCCACCTGCGCGAACGGCGCCCCCGCCCGCACCTCGATCTCCTGCAACGCCCCGATCTCGTCCTCGCGCGCCGGTCGCACCGGCCCGCCGGTCACTACAGGCCGCTGCTGCGTGCGCACGCGACCCTCTCCGCGCGGGGTGGCGAGAATGCCGTTGAGCAGAGCATTCAGCGCCCACCGGCCACGATCGAGTGAGTCCTGCGTCGCCCCGCGGGCCGCCTGCTCCACAGCTTCCGCGGCGATATGTCGCTGGATCAGCCGCACAGCCCACCCCGCCGTCTCGCCATCCAGTCCCCCTTCACGCAACAGCACCACCAACCGCTCGACCAGCGCACGGGCGTGATCGGTGGTCGGGGTCCGCCCGAACCCCACCAGCGCCAGCCCGTCATGCCGCCCCAACGCCTCGATCGCCGCGTCGACCAGCGCGGTCAGCCGCCCCCGCCAGTCCCCTGAAGTGGGCACGGGGATCTGCGCCAACACATGGTCGAGCATCGCCGTCATCAGGTCGTCGCGATGCGCCACGTACACATACAGCGACGCGGCCCCGGTATCGAGTTCCTGGGCGACCCGGCGCATGGTCAGCGCGGCACAGCCGTCGGTGTCGAGGATGCGCAGGCCGGTCTCGATGACGAGTTCGCGGCTCAGGGGTGGTTTCGCCGGTCGTGCCCGGCGACTCACGGGTGCGGCATTCATGTGCCGATCTTACGCGGCGCACGAACACCGTTTGGCACGAACACTGTTCGAAATTGTGCTTCGAGCCTTATCCGAGGGCGCCGCGCCCTCTATGCTGGCGACACAGACCTCGGTCGCGGTCTACCGCGCAGCGGGGCGGCCACAGCGGGGAGCAGGCCAGTCCGAGAAGGAGGCGTTGATGCACGCGCATTCGTCCACCGTGGCCATCGTGCCGGGGACCGGGATCGTCGCCCGTTTCGGCGATGTCGTGGTCTATCTGGCCGGTGAGACGCCCTCGACCGACCGCCTGCTCGGCGCGGTCGAAACCGTCGCCAACAACACCGCGGCCTCCGCACCGGGTGCGGCCCTGGCGCAGCGGTTGGCGGGCGTGGTCTTCGGCGGCGCTTCCGCCCCACCACCTTTCGGCGTGCTCGCCCCCACCGCCGACGGCATGTTGATCCTGTTGCGCGGCGCGGTGATCGCCGAGATCTCCGGCGCGGAGGGCAACCGTCGCCTGGCCGGTGACCGGGCCTTCACCTGGGTCGACGAGATCATCCGCGAACCGGTGCGGCGGATCGCGGTCGGCGCGGAGATGGCCGACCCCACCAGCGCCAACCCGCGCACCGACCTGCGCGCGGGCATCGTCACCGGCAACGGTTTCGTGCTGAATCTGGGCCGCCGGCGCAATCCCCCGCCGCGTCGGGTGGAGTCCATCGACGAACCCGCACCCACCGAGGCCACCGGCTTCCAAGCCGTGCGCCCACCCACCCGTGCCACCGACCCCGGCGACGCACTGCCGCCCACCCAGGGATTCCCCGCCGAGGCGCCCCAACCCGACGGTGAACCGGCAAGCGCGAACACCGGCGACCCCGTCAACTCCGACGGCGTCACCGTCAGCACCGGCCCCCGCAACTCCCCCGCCGCGAACGCCCCCCGCGCCTGGTCGCAGGCATTGAACGCCGCCAAACGCGCCGAACCGGTCGCGTTGAGCAAAGGTGGTGCGAGTTCGCGCGGCGCCCTGGTCACCGAAGACGGGATGAGCTACCCGCTGGACCGGTCGTATGTGCTGGGCCGCAACCCGTCGGGCGAAGAATCGGTGCGCGCCTCCGCGGCGACGCCGATACTGATCGAACGTGATCGTCTGGTCTCGCGGGTCCATGCCTTCGTCGCCCCCGACCGTGGCAAGGTGTTCGTCCGCGAAGCCCCCGCGACCTCGGGAACCTTTTTCGCCGCCCCCGACAGCGAGCGTTGGTCACGCGTTGGCACCCTCCCGATCGAGTTACAACCGGGCTGGCGCCTGCGGATCAACGACTTCCTGCTGACCTACTGCGTGTAGATATCCCTGAAAGACCATCCCGACGCCCGTGCATCGCGCACCACGGGCGTCGGATCGCGAATCGGCTCAGGCCTCGAGGGCGTCGAGCAGTGCCGCGCGCTGACGAGCACCCAGGCCACCGATACGACGATCCTCGGGAATCTCGGCCTGATCCATCAACTTCGCGGCCTTGACCGGACCCACGCCCGGCAGTGCCTTGATCACGGCAGCGACCTTGGTCTTTTTCACCAGGTCGTCGCTGTCGGCTTTCTTGAGCAGATCGGCGACGGTGACCTTGCCCTCCTTCACCTTGCCGATCAGTTCCGAGCGCGCCTTGCGCACGGCAGCCGCTTTGGCCAACGCCTCGGTGCGCTGTTCGGCGGTCATCGTAGGCAGTGCCATGTCTCCTCCGCTTCCACTCGTCACTCGAACATCTGATTGACGGACCGAGTAAACAGCACGAAATCAGCAGTACCAGTCCGACACACCGCGAGGATACGCCGATGAGTTTTGCGTGCCGAACCCGTCGTATCTGGTGAAGGCCCTGCGAGACGGACCAAACGGACGAAAGGACGGTTTCGAAGGAACCGATCCCCTATCCATTTCTCCACCTCCCAAACATCTGAGTAACACGGCGATGACCAGCGACGACACACCATCAGAAGCACTTCACGGGACCAAGGTTCAACGGCGAACCACGGAGGATCAACGAAGCTCCTCGACCCCGGGCGCGACGGTTTCACCACCGTTGTCACCGACCCCCGTTCTGGTGCATCCACGGCAACACCGCTTGTGCGCCAGACCCTTTGAGCCCCCGCGGGCCGGTTGATTCGGGCCCGCGGGTGTAGTTCCCCCGCTCCATGCGCAACAATGACGCGACCCGGCGAACCCTTTTGCTACTGGAGTTGCGATGCGCGAGGAACACCCGCTCGACCACGAGGTCACCGCCTTGCCCGTGCGGGTGGAACGGGCCAGGCGTCGGATCGCCTACCAGTCCGATCCGGCGTTGACCGACGCACTGTCCGAAGACGAACTGCGCGCCGAACGCGAGCTCGCCGAAAAGATCCGCACCTACGAGCGCGATCAGCGCTGGAAGCAGATCAAGGCCGCCTCTTCGCACGCCGACCGCTTACGCGACACCACCGCGGAGCTCGAGCGCGCCGAGATGTCGGACCTGATGCTGGCCCGCAAGGCCATCGCCGCGCAACGCCGCGAGTCCAACCCGCGCGCTCGCCTGGCGTCGCTGTATCAGCACCGCACCTGGTCGCTGCGCGGGTTGGCAGGCGTGGTGCTGGTGGGGATGCTGTGGTCGGCGGTGAACGTGCAGCACAACATCGCCCCCGGCGGGCCGAGCGATCCGCTGTACTGGGCCAGCTTCGGCCTCGAGGCGATGATCAGCGTGTGTCTGATCATCATCATGATCGGGACCACGCGGGTATCGGAGTGGGGGGTGATGGGCAACCGCAACCAGGTGCTGATCGCCGAGGGGTTCCTGCTATCGCTGACCATCGCGCTGAACACCTACCCGCACCTGAGCGCGCGGCACTGGTACGACGCCGCTGTGCACGCGGTGGCCCCGATCATGATCGGTGTTGCCCTGCTCATCCACAATGCCGCCAGCGCCCGCTACAGCACCGCCATCGCCCGTGCCAGTGCGGACATCCCCGCCGACGACGCCGAGGATCTGCTCGCGGCGCCGAGCCTGGGCAATCCCACCCACTGAGCACACGAAAAGGGCCCCTTCGGATTCGAAGGGGCCCTTTCGCGTAGGTGTCCTATGCCGACTTGTCGCGACGCTCGGGCCGCTGCGCCTTGCGGGGCACGATCGTCGGGAGGACGTTGTCGATGACGGTATCGGCGTTCACGACCACCTTGGCGACGTCGTCGCGACCGGGGATGTCGTACATCACCGGCAGCAGGACTTCTTCCATGATGGCGCGCAGGCCACGAGCGCCGGTGCCGCGCAGGATCGCCTGATCGGCGATGGCCTCGAGGGCGTCGGAGGTGAACTCGAGGTCCACGCCGTCCATTTCGAACAGTCGAACGTACTGCTTGACCAGCGCGTTCTTCGGCTCGGACAGGATGGTGACCAGCGATTCCTTGTCCAGGTTGGTCACCGACGCGATCACCGGCAGACGGCCGATGAACTCGGGGATCAGACCGAACTTGATCAGATCCTCGGGCATCACGTCGGCGAAGTGGTCGTCGGTGTCGACCTCGGCCTTGGAGCGCACCTCGGCGCCGAAGCCGATGCCGCGGTGACCGGTGCGATCGGACACGATCTTCTCCAGGCCCGCGAAGGCGCCGGCCACGATGAACAGCACGTTCGTGGTGTCGATCTGGATGAACTCCTGGTGCGGGTGCTTGCGACCGCCCTGCGGCGGGACGCTGGCCTGCGTGCCTTCCAGGATCTTCAGCAGCGCCTGCTGCACACCCTCGCCCGACACATCGCGGGTGATCGACGGGTTCTCGCTCTTGCGGGCGATCTTGTCGACCTCGTCGATGTAGATGATGCCGGTCTCGGCGCGCTTGACGTCGTAGTCCGCGGCCTGGATCAGCTTGAGCAGAATGTTCTCGACATCCTCGCCCACGTAGCCGGCCTCGGTGAGCGCGGTGGCGTCGGCGATGGCGAACGGCACGTTCAGCATCTTGGCAAGGGTCTGCGCGAGGTAGGTCTTACCGCAGCCGGTGGGGCCAAGCATCAAGATGTTGGACTTGGCCAGCTCCACGGTCTCGCCGCGGCTGTCTCGGCCCTTGTCACCGGCCTGGATGCGCTTGTAGTGGTTGTAGACCGCCACCGCCAGCGTCCGTTTGGCCGTGTCCTGGCCGATCACGTAGTTCTCGAGGAAATCCCGGATCTCCGAGGGCTTGGGCAACTCGTCGAGCTTGACTTCGCTCGATTCGGCCAGCTCTTCCTCGATGATCTCGTTGCACAGGTCGATGCACTCGTCGCAGATATAGACCCCAGGGCCCGCAATGAGCTTCTTGACCTGCTTCTGGCTCTTTCCGCAGAACGAGCACTTGAGCAGATCGCCGCCGTCTCCGATGCGCGCCATCTCGTAGGTCCCTACTTCCTTGTCCGAGTGCGACCGTGCACCCCCGATTGGGCCGTCAAACACGTCTCGGTGCCGTCAATCAGAGCAATGGTCCCTGAGTCGACCGTACCTGTTGTGCGCGAATGAGGTCGACAACTCGCGCATGTTTGCGGTCTGCGTTGTGCGGGTTCTCACCATTGTGAGCCACCCCGGGTGAAAAAGGTGGGCCCGCCGCCCACATCAGGGCAGCGGGCCCGGGCGTGTCACTTCTGACCGCTGAGCTTCCGGTAGTCGAAGACCTGGTCGATGATGCCGTATTCCTTGGCTTCGTCGGCGGTCAGGATCTTGTCGCGGTCGGTGTCCTTGCGGACCTGCTCCTCGGACTTGCCGGTGTGGCGCGAGATGGTGACTTCCATCAGGCGACGCATCCGCTCGATCTCCGCCGCGGCGATCTCGAGGTCGGACACCTGACCCTGCACCCCGCCCGAGGACGGCTGGTGGATCAGGATGCGGGCGTTGGGCAGCGCGGCGCGCTTGCCGGGCGCACCGGCGGCCAGCAGCACCGCGGCGGCGGAGGCGGCCTGACCCAGGCAGACCGTGACCACGTCGGGGCGCACGTACTGCATGGTGTCGTAGATGGCCATCAGCGCGGTGAACGAACCACCGGGCGAGTTGATGTACATGGTGATGTCGCGGTCGGGGTCCTGGGACTCCAGCACCAGCAGCTGCGCCATGATGTCGTTGGCGGACACGTCGTCGACCTGGTTGCCCAGGAAGATGATCCGCTCTTCGAACAGCTTGTTGTACGGGTCGGATGTCTTGACGCCGAACGAGGTCTGCTCGGTGAACTGCGGCAGGATGTAGCGCGACTGCGGGGTGGCCGCGGCAGCGCCACCCAGGCCTGCGCGCGGGTCGATCAGATTGGCCATCTTGGTCTCCAAGCTTGTCTCGAGTGTGTGGGGCGCGCGGGTGCTACTTCTTCGCCTGGTTCGCGTGGGCGACCACGTGGTCGATGAAGCCGTATTCCAGGGCTTCCTTCGCCGTGAACCAGCGGTCGCGGTCCGCGTCCTCGGTCACCTGCTCCACCGACTTGCCGGTGTGCAGCGACTGCAGCTCGTTGAGCTCACGCTTGGTGTGGGCGAACTGCTCGGCCATGATCGCGATGTCCGCGGCCGAACCACCGATGCCCGCCGACGGCTGGTGCATCATGATCCGGGTGTGCGGCAGCGCGAAACGCTTGCCCTTGGTGCCCGCGGTGAGCAGGAACTGCCCCATCGATGCCGCCAGGCCCATGCCGTAGGTGGCGATGTCGCACTCGGCGAACTGCATCGTGTCGTAGATGGCCATGCCCGCGGTGACGGAGCCGCCGGGCGAGTTGATGTAGAGGGCGATGTCCTTGGTCGAGTCCTCGGCCGAGAGCAGCAGGATCTGCGCGCAGATCTTGTTCGCGATGTCGTCGTCGACCTGGCTGCCCAGGAAGATGATGCGCTCGCGCAGGAGCCGCTCGTACACCGAATCACTGAGGTTGAGGCCAGCGGTAGTGGCTGTCATGACCCCTGCCTGGTTCATTGTCACGGATACCTGCCTTCTCTTCTCACCGATAGCTACGGCCATACGAATACGGGTCGTCGTCACAAACACTAACGAAGCAGGGCGGCACCGAACTCCCGGTACCGCCCTTCTTCGCTCACAGCGCAATCAAATCACGCTGACCAAACTTACTCAGCAGCGGCTTCGTTCTGCTCGTCTGCAGCGGAATCCGCAGGGTCACCGAACATTTCGGTGGTGTCCACGACATTGCCGTCGGAATCGGTGACCTTGACCTGGCCCACGATGCCGGCCAGCGCCTTGCCACGCTTCACGTCAGCGAAGACCGCGCCGAGCTGGCCTGCCTGCTGCACCTGCTGGATGAACTGCTCGGGCGCCATGCCGTAACGCTGCGCCTGGAACAGGATTCGCTCGGTGAGCTCCTGCTGGCCGACCTGCGTGTTCTCGGCCTCGGCGATGGCGTCCAGCAGCAGCTGGGTCTTCACCGACTTCTCGGCGGCTTCCTGGGTGTCCTTGTCGAACTCTTCGCGCGACGAGCCCTGCGCCTCGAGCGCCTCGGCCAGCTTGGCCTCGTCGTGGTCGAAACCGTGCACGGCGTCGTGGATCACGGCGTCGACCTCGGCCTTGACCACAGCTTCGGGCAGCGGGACCTCGATGGTCTCGAGCAGGGTGTCCAGCACCTTGTCGCGGATCTCGCCGGCCTGCTCGACCTTCTTGACGCGCTCGACGCGGCCCTTCAGGTCTTCCTTGAGCTCGTCGATGGTGTCGAACTCGCTGGCCAGCTGGGCGAACTCGTCGTCGGCCTCGGGCAGCTCGCGCTCCTTGACCGACTGCACGGTCACGGTGATCACGGCTTCCTTGCCCGCGTGGTCGCCGGCGACCAGGTTGGAGGTGAACTCGGCGGACTCGCCGGCCTTCAGGCCGATGACCGCGTCGTCGAGGCCCTCGATCAGCTGACCCGAACCGACCTCGTGCGACAGGCCGGTGGTGGCCGCCTCGGGGACGTCCTCACCATCGACGGTGGCAGACAGGTCGATCGACACGAAATCACCGTCGACGACCGCGCGCTCGACACCGGTGAGGGTGCCGAAACGCTGACGCAGCGACAGCAGCTGCTCTTCGATGTCGTCGTCACCGATGGTGAAGGAATCGACGGTCACCTCGATGCCCGAGTAGTCGGGCAGGGCGATCTCGGGGCGCACGTCGACCTCGGCGGTGAAGGCCAGCTCTTCGCCGTCTTCGATCTTGGTGATCTCGATCTCGGGCTGGCCGATGACCTTGATCTCACCGGTCTGGATCGCCTCGGCGTACTTGTTCGGCAGCGCCTCGTTGACGACCTGCTCGAGCACGGCGCCACGGCCGACACGGGTTTCGATCAGCTTGGCCGGGGCCTTGCCGGGACGGAAGCCGGGGATCTTGATCTGCTGTGCCAGTGCCTTGTACGCCTTGTCGAAGTCGGGCTTCAGCTCCTCGAAGGGCACCTCGACGTTGATCCGGACCCGGGTCGGGCTCAGCTGCTCGACGGTGCTCTTCACGGACATACTCCTTGGTTCGTAGTTCATGGTGTTGGCCCCGGACAGGGGCGTCGCGTCCTGAGACAGGTGCGACGTACGCATCCCGACCAGGTTAGTTGACCGCGTGCGCGGTCGTGTAATCGGTGTTTGGTTGGCGGTGCCGCTAGCGGCCGACCTGCACGGCGTCGGTCACGAAGACCAGCGTCTCGTTGGGTGCGACACCGTTGCCGCCCTGGCCGTAGCCCAGGTTGGGCGGCACGATCAGCAGTCGACGGGTGCCCTGCTGCACGCCGACCAGTCCTTCGTCCCAGCCCTGGATGACCTGGCCGGTGCCCAGCGTCAGGCCGAACGGCTTGCCGCGCTTGAAGGAGCTGTCCAGCACCTGCTTGTCCGACCAGGTGACCAGCTCGTAGTTCATGGTCAGCGGCTGTCCGGCGGCCGCGCCGGGTCCGCTGCCGACCACCAGGTCCTTGGTGATCAGGGTGGTGGGCGCGTCGCAGGTGTCGGGGATGGTGATGGTGGGCGCTTCGCCGTAACCGCCGGTGACTTTCACGTCGTCGGCGGTGCATTCGCGGCCGGTGCTCGCGGCGGGTGCACCTTGCACGCTCGTGCTCGGCGAGCCGGTCGAATCCGAGTCCGAGCCGCAGGCTGCGGTGGTGATCGCGGCGGCCGCGACGAGTCCGATTCCGAAGATCTTGCCGAGAGAATGCATGGCCCGCACAGTAATCGACCGTCGTTGCGGCCCGCGGAACCGGCACGACGGTAGGCTCGGCGATGCGTGTCTCACCGGTGTCGCCGTGAGTTGGGCGGTGCCCGGGCAGGTCCCGCGGCTCCGACGGTGCCGCGAACTCGGTCGAGTACGAGGAGTCCGCGATGACCCGGTCCAGCGACGACACCGCCGCGGATAATCTGGAGGGCGGCCAGGGCGAAACCATCCCGCCCAAGCCGTACGTTCTCACCGACGCGCCGGGCCCGCTGTCGCGCGCGGAGCTCGTCGCGGTCGACGCGTGGTGGCGCGCGTCGAACTATCTCGCGGTCGGCCAGATCTACCTGATGAGCAATCCCCTGCTGCGCACCCCGCTGATCCCCGACGACATCAAGCCGCGCCTGCTGGGCCATTTCGGCACCGTGCCCGGCCTGAATCTGGTGTGGGCCCATGCCAATCGAGTGATCAGGAACCGCGAGCTGAACGCGGTCTACGTGGCGGGCCCCGGTCACGGCGGCCCCGGCCCGAACGCCTGTGCCTGGCTCGAGGACGCCTATTCCGTTCTAGAGCCCGATATCCCCCGCGACGCCGACGGTATGCGCCGCTTCTTCCACCGCTTCTCCTTCCCCGGTGGCGTGCCCAGTCACTGCGCGCCGGAGACGCCCGGTTCGTTCCACGAGGGTGGTGAGCTGGGCTATTGCCTGCTGCACGCGTACGGTGCCGCGCTGGACAACCCGGATCTGGTGGTGTTCTGCGTGATCGGCGACGGTGAGGCCGAGACCGGTCCGTTGGCGGGCAGTTGGCATGCGAACAAGTTCCTCAACGCCGGGCGCGACGGTGCGGTGGTGCCGATCCTGGCGTTGAACGAGTACAAGATCGCCAACCCCACGATCTTCGCGCGCATCCCCAAAGAAGAGTTGGTCGAACTGTTGCGCGGGTACGGCTACGAGCCGCTGGTGGTCTCGGGCAACGACCCGGCGCCGGTGCACCAGGCGATGGCTGCGGCGATGGACACCTGCATGGACAAGATCGCCGAATTCCAGCGGGCGGCGCGCGAGGACGGCGACATGAAACGTCCGCGCTGGCCGATGATCGTGATGCACACGCCCAAGGGTTGGACCTGTCCGCCGGTGGTCGACGGCTTGCGTGTGGAGGGCACGTTCCGCGCGCATCAGGTGCCGCTGCCCGACGCGCGCACCAACCCCGATCATCGACGGGTGTTGGAGCTGTGGCTGCAGTCGTACCGGCCCGAGGAACTGTTCGAACACGACGGCACGCCGGTGTCGACACTGCTCGAGCAGGTTCCCGCCCATCCGATGAGCTTGAACCCAGTTGCCAACGGCGGCTTGCTGATTCGCGATCTCGACCTGCCCGACTGGCGCGAATATTGCGTGGATGTCGTGGCACCGGGCGCGAGTCAGCACGAGGCCACCAGGGTGCTGGGCAGTTGGTTGCGCGATGTCACCGCCCGCAACCCGCACAACTTCTTGACCTTCGCCCCCGACGAACTGGTGAGCAATCGCCTCGGCGACATTCTCGAGGTGACCGGTCGCGACTGGCAGGAGGAGGTCGGCCGCTGGGACGTGGATCTGTCGCCGCACGGCCGCGCGGTGGAGGTGCTGTCCGAGCACATGTGCGAGGGCCTGCTCGAGGGCTATCTGCTCACCGGCCGCCACGGCGTTTTCACCTGCTACGAGGCGTTCATCCACATCGTCGACGCCATGTTCAACCAGCACGCCAAATGGCTCGACGCCAGCCTGAAAGTGCCGTGGCGGCGCAAGATCCCCAGCTTGAACTACCTGCTCACCTCGCACGTGTGGCGCCAGGACCACAACGGCTTCACCCACCAGGACCCCGGTTTCCTCGACGTGGTGGCGAACAAGAGTCCCGATATCGTGCGCGTGTACCTGCCGCCCGACGCCAACACCCTGCTGTCGACCTACGACCACTGCCTGCGGTCACTGCATTACGCGAACGTGGTCGTGGCCGGGAAACAGCCTGGGCCCGACTGGCTTTCGGCCGAGGAAGCGGGCCTGCACTGCACGCGCGGCCTCGGCATCTGGGAATGGGCTTGTCACAACGACGATTTGGGCACCACACCCGATGTGGTGATGGGTTGCGCGGGCGACATCCCGACCCTGGAAACCCTGGCGGCAGTGGCGATTCTACGAGATCGCCTGCCGGACTTGCGAGTTCGCTTCATCAACGTCGTCGATCTGATGCGCATGTTGCCCGCCGGCGATCACCCGCACGGCCTGCCCGACGCCGAATTCGACGCCCTGTTCACCACCGACCGCCCGGTGATCTTCGCCTTCCACGGCTATCCGTGGCTGGTGCACCGCCTCACCTACAGCCGCACCAATCACCACAACATGCACGTACGGGGTTACCAGGAGAAGGGCACGACCACCACCCCCTTCGACATGGTGATGCTCAACGATCTCGACCGCTTCCACCTGGTCATCGACGTGATCGACCGCGTCCCCGGCCTGCGCGAACAGGCCGCGGGCCTCCGTCAGGAAATCGTGGACGCCCGGCTGATCGCACGGCGTTGGACCCGTGAACACGGCGCGGACATGCCCGTGGTCTCGAACTGGGCCTGGCCCGACGCCACGATCCCCACCGAGCAGTAACGCGGTTGCGGGCGCGCGTGTGCTGCACAACGATGGAAGCGAGATGACCCAACCCCGCCGCCCCGAAGCCCTCCCCCGCGACCGCCGTGACCTGCGCGGACCCTTCGACGTGATCGGCGACGTCCACGGCTGCCGCAGCGAACTGGAAACCCTGCTGCGCGAACTCGATTACGAGCTGGCCCGCGACGACCAGGACCGCCCGATCGGCGCCACCCACCCGCAGGGCCGCACCGCGGTATTCGTCGGCGACCTGGTCGACCGCGGCCCCGACACTCCCGGCGTGCTGCGCCTGGTCATGGGCATGGTCGCCGCGAAATCCGCCCTGTGCGTCACCGGCAACCACGACCACAAACTGATGCGCGCGCTGGACGGCCGCAATGTGCGCGTCGCCCACGGCCTCGAACAGTCCCTGGCCCAACTGGCCGACCAGGACCTCGAATTCCGCACCGCCGCACACGCTTTCCTGGCCGATCTGCCCACGCACTACCTACTCGACAAGGGCAATCTCGTCGTCGCGCACGCGGGCCTGCCCGAAAGCCTGCACGGCAGCACCTCGGGTCGCGCCCGCTCCTTCGCCCTGTACGGCGCCCCCACCGGCGAACTCGACGAACACGGCTATCCCATCCGCTACGACTGGGCGCAGGACTACCGCGGCACCGCCACTGTCCTCTACGGCCACACCCCGGTCCCCGACCTGACCTGGGTGAACAACACCCTGTGCCTGGACACCGGCGCGGTCTTCGGCGGCACCCTGTCGGCGGTGCGCTACCCGGAGATGACCACGGTGTCGGTCCCCGCCGAACAGGTTTGGAGCGAACGCGCGGGAATCACCCCCGCGTGACGGGCGGTTTCGGGCCCCGATAGGCCTACCATCAGCATCGGACGACCCGACTCATCGACGAGGAGAGGTTCATGCGCCGCACATTTCTCGCACTGTCCGTACTCACTCCGCTGCTGGTCACAGGTATCGCCAGCGCGGATCCGGCCCCGCCGACCGCGGGCACTTTGACCGTGTGGGCCTTCACCGGCTCGGAACCGATGCCGGTCAATCGCGCCGATATCGCGGTCACCCCGTGTGATGCGAAAAGGCCGGTCACCACCCTGGTCAGCGGCGCCGACGGGCGCGCGACCGTGGCACTGCCGGTGGGTTGTTACGAGGCGAAGGTGGTGACCGTGCCCGGCGGTTGTGGGTTGACCACCGCCGAGCCGGTCCGCGTCACTGTCGCCGCGGGCACCGAAGCGAAGGCGAACTTCCGCTTCGGTTGCGCCTGAACGACATTCAGTCCTTCGGGCCACCCGCCACATAGATGACCTGACCCGACACGAAGCCGGCACCGTCACTGGCGAAAAACGATGCGGTGTTGGCGATGTCGTCGGGCGTGCCCACCCGGTTGACCGGAATCTGTGACGCCGCAGCGGCTTTGAACGCCTCGAAGTCCACGCCGACACGCGCAGCGGTCGCCGCGGTCATCTCGGTCTCGATGAAGCCGGGCGCGATCGCGTTGGCGGTGACACCGAACTTGCCCAGTTCGAAGGCGAGGGTCTTGGTGAAGCCCTGCATGCCCGCCTTCGCGGCGGAGTAGTTGGCCTGGCCCCGGTTGCCCAGCGCCGAGGTGCTCGACAGGTTGACGATGCGCCCGAACTTCGCGTCCACCATGTACTTCTGCACCGCGCGGGTCATCAGGAACGCGCCGCGCAGATGCACGTTCATCACGGTGTCCCAGTCGTCGACCGACATCTTGAACAGCAGGTTGTCGCGCAGTACGCCGGCGTTGTTGACCAGAATGGTCGGCGCCCCGAGCTCGGCGGCGATCCGCTCGACAGCGGCAGCCACGGCCGCTTCATCGGAAACATCGGCCCCGACAGCCAGCGCGGTGCCACCCGCGGCTTCGATGGCGGCGACGGTGCCCGCACAGGCGGCTTCGTCGAGGTCGATAACAGCGACAGCATTGCCGTCAGCAGCGAGTTTGATGGCGACGGCCGCGCCGATTCCGCGCGCGGCACCGGTGACGATCGCGACCCGAGATGTGGAGGACATGAGCCCCACCTTAACTGTCGGGGTGACAGCCTAGGCAGTTCCCGAACTGTCCTTTGTCCAGTACTATCGAGACCATCACGCGAGTGATGCTGAGCGGGTGGGACGCCGTTGGCTCGACGCCCCACCCTGATGGGAAACTAGCTAGCCCGCCAAACTCGGCTGACCAGGAACAGAGCCCCGGCGATCACGGAAGCTGTCGTTAGCAGCAGACCGTAATCGACCGGGGCTTTCTGCTTGCTCCGGCGATGTTTCACCATTTCCCACCACCTCCTTTCCCGGCACGGCACGGTGACCAGGTCCCGTACCGCCCCTGAGATGGAGGTGAGCACAGCTTACTCGAGGCAACACTGACCGGAACGGTTTGCACCCCAACACTTCCGGCATCCGAGGCAAGTTCTCGACAGGCAAACGAACCTTCGAGCTACCGCGTTGCCCGAACACGAAAAAACGCGGACAGCCTCAGCCATCCGCGTGCGATCTACGTGCAATTACTGGCGGTCAATCCCGGTCAATCTGGGTGACCAGCGGCACACTCGCTCGATGGAACCCGAGGGCCGATGTTGCCCTGACCAGGGCGAACGGGTCGTACTTTCTGTCGGGGTGACAGGATTTGAACCTGCGACCCTCCGCTCCCAAAGCGGATGCGCTACCAAGCTGCGCTACACCCCGATACCGCGGCGGCGGGAAAGCCGTTGCGGCAATACATGTTTGAGCGGGTGACGGGAATCGAACCCGCACCATCAGCTTGGAAGGCTGAGGTTCTACCATTGAACTACACCCGCAGGCAAACGACATCGATGGGATCGCCACGATGTCGCGTGCGCCACGACTGTACCGAACGCCGCGCGCTAAATGCCAATCAGGGCCCCCTCGGGCCGGGCTCGCGCCGGCGGCCAGTCGTCGCCGTGCCCGATTAGGGCCTAATGACCCTATCCCCGAAACTCCCTCCCGGCGACGATGGTTGGGCGCCCACGGGGACCGGCGCCGGCTCCACCGGGGGAATAAATAGGAGAATTTTCCTTAAAAACCTGGCACGTGGGCGGCGAATAGGCCACCATGAGAGTGCGCGTGACGACTACCGCCTCATCGTCACGACCGACTCCCGTGCAGGAGGAACCATGGCGACACAGCGTCCACCACCCGCGTAGAGGGCTCTACGCTGCACGTTTCGGGCTGCCGAAATCTTTTTCGGAAAATGTGTAACGCCGGAGACTGCGTAGCGATGTCATAGCCGATCGCCATTCGCGAGAGACCTGAGAACGCGTCTAGAACGCGACTTTTCGGTCTCGGGTGGCTTGCTAGGATCCTTTTTGCCGGACGGGGGTATCTGGAAAGGGGGCGGTGAGCGTGTGCCGAACTCGGTGGACCCAACCGCGTAGCAGTGCGAATGAACGCCGGTGATGTCGATGACCCACATCGAGCCACCGGTCGCCGCGATGGCCCGCGCCTGGGCCCGCGCGGTCTGTGCCGAACCGGGCTCTTCCACGGCCCCGCACCAGCTGGAGCCGGTGCTCGTCGATATCGTCGAGCGGCTGCTGCACCTGGCCAGGACCGAACCGTTCCCGGTGCCACAGGCGCGCAAGGTCGGCGCACGCCTGGCCGAGGCGCCGTTCGAACGAACCAGAATGCTGGCCCACGCCAGTCGCTGGCTGCTCGGCTTCCCCTCCGGGGTTCCGGGTTCGCTGGTGGCCACGCGGTGGCCGCTGGTGGCCAGCCAGGCCATCGATAGCTACGCCCAGGCGCTGCAAGAACGCGCCCTGGTGCAACAGGAACAGAACATCTCGGCGAAAGTGTCGCTGCGCGTACAGGAGATCGCCGCGCTGCAGCACCGCTTGCGCCACGAGGCGACCCACGACGCCCTCACCGATCTGGCGAACCGCACGCTGCTGCAAGAACGGGTGCGCGCGTTCGCCGCCGACCCCAGCCGGGGTGTCGGCGTGCTGGTGGTGGACTTGGATCGCTTCAAACAGATCAACGACGGCTACGGACACGCGATCGGCGACGAGGTTCTGGTAGAACTGGCCCACCGTTTGCGTGAGGTGTGCCCGCCCGACACGGTGATCTGCCGGTACGGCGGCGACGAGTTCGTGGTGGCGGCCAATCCGCGCCGCGACACCCTCGGCGAGTTGGCCCACCGTGTGGTCGCGGCACTGCGCGACCCGGTGTGGTCAAGCGCGGGTCCGGTGCCGGTCTCGGCCAGCGTGGGCACCGCTTTCTGCCCACCGGGAAAGACGTGCGATTTCACCGACTTGCTACGCCGCGCCGACCGCGCGATGTACTCGGCGAAATCGGCGGGCGGGCGGCGTTTCGCGCTCGCTGAAACGGGCGACCCCGAACTGGGAACGGCGGTCGCCGGCTGAGTCGGATCGCGAAGCCTGCACTTCGCGGTCCGGCTCAGTCGACTTTCATTCCAGCTCTTAGTCGGGCTGACAGGTGGGGCACCAGAACAGGTTTCGGCCCTCCATGACCTTGTGCGCGATGGGGGTCGCGCAGACTCGGCACGGTTCGCCCTGGCGGCGGTAGACGTAGGTGCGGGGGCGGTCTTTGTTGTAAGACGGTGCGCCGGTGTCGTGTTCGGGGCGCACGACGTGCATGCGCCCGGTGGTGACGCCGATCGGCATGAGTTCGACCAGGTCCGCCCACAGGGCGTCCCATTCGGCGGGCGTGATCGAGGTGCCGGGACGAAACGGTGAGATGCCGTGGCGGAACAGTACTTCCGCGCGATAGACATTGCCCACGCCGGCGATCAACGCCTGGTCCATCAGCAGCGCACCGATTGCCCTGCGGGAGCGGCGGATTCGCGCGCCCGCTCGTTCGTGATCGGCGTCGGCACGCAACGGGTCGGCGCCCAGACGTGCGGTGAGCGCGTCCACTTCGGGTGGCAGCAGCACTTCGCACGCGGTAGGTCCGCGCAGGTCGGTGCCGAAATCCGTTGCGGCGCCCAGCATTCGCATCCGCACCTGCCCGACCGGCGGGGCCATCGGCAACTCGACTTCACTGAAAGTCCCGTACAGCCCCAGATGCACGTGCACCGTGAGCCCGGACGAATAGTGGTGCAGCAGATGCTTTCCGAAGGCCTCGGCCCGCTCAAGCACCTGCCCGTCCACCAGCGCGGCACCTTCGACGAACCGCCCCTGCGGACTCGAAACCCGCACCACCCCACCGGAAAACCGCTGCTGATGCAGCGCGGCGATCCGGTGGAGGGTGTGTCCTTCGGGCATTACCTCAGTACGCGGGAATCTCGGGAACGATGCCGGTCTTCTCGAAGTCGGCCAGGATGTCGATGCGACGCTGGTGCCGCGCCTCCTCCGACCACGCGGTGGCGATGAACGCGTCCACGATGGCCAATGCCTCAGCGGTGGAGTGCATCCGGCCGCCGATGCCGATCAGGTTGGCGTTGTTGTGTTCGCGGGCCAGCACCGCGGTTTCGACACTCCAGGCCAGGGCGCAGCGGGCACCGGGGACCTTGTTGGCGGCGATCTGCTCGCCGTTGCCGCTGCCACCGAAGACCAGGCCCAGCGAACCCGGGTCGGCGACGGTGCGACGCGCGGCTTCGATGCAGAAGCCGGGGTAGTCGTCGAGAGCGTCGTATTCGAGGGCGCCACAGTCGACAACCTCTAGTCCGGCCTCGAGCAGATGGGCCTTGACGTGATTCTTCAATTCGAAACCGGCATGGTCGGCACCCAGGTAAACGCGCATACCTGCGATTCTTGCAGGCCCACTTAGAGTCGTTTCATGCACCCGCACGAACCGCATCCCCCGCATTCGGCAGGCTATTACCCACCGAGCGGTCCGCCGCCGGTTCCCCCGCAGCATCGCCCGCGCGGTCTGATGCCGTGGGATCGCCCCGCCCGGCATCCGTGGGAGATCCCGCTGCTGATCGTGGTCATCATGATCACCGCCGTGGCGTATCTGCTGGCGTTGCTGCTCACCTCGTTCGAACTGTTCGCCGATCCCGTGGTCGACGAGAACGGGATCGAGCAGTCCGGTTCGGTGCTGTCCAGCCCGTACGTGCTGCTGCTGTTGTTCGCGCCGATCCTGCTGTGGGCCGGTCGTGGCCTGAACTTCGCGACCCAGCGCGTGAACGGCGTGCGGATGTCGCCCACCCAGTTCCCCGAGGGGTATCGGATGGTGCAGGAGGCGGCGGCGCGATTCGGGATGTCCACGGCGCCGGACGCGTACGTGATCCTGGGCAACGGCCAGATCAACGCCTTCGCCGCCGGGCACGGATTCCGCCGGTTCGTGGTGGTCTACAGCGACCTGTTCGAAATCGGTGGCGCCGCCCGCGAACCGGAGGGTCTCGCGTTCATCATCGGCCACGAGGTCGGGCATATCGCCGCCGGTCACGTGTCGTATTGGCGGCAACTCGGCATGTTCGCCGCGCCGTATCTGCCGATTCTGGGTTCGTCGCTGATCCGTGCCCAGGAGTACACCGCCGACAATCACGGCTACTGCTTCCGCCCGCAGGGCGCACCCAGCGCGATGGCCACCCTGGCCGCGGGCAAGTACCTCAATGTCGATGTCGGCGTCGACGAGATGGCCGATCGGGCCGCGCTCGACAAGGGCGGTTTCATCTGGCTGGTCAACGCCATGGCCAGCCACCCGGTACTCACCTGGCGGATGTGGGCGCTGCGCGACCGCAGCAAACCGGGTTCGATGTTCTGGCGCCCGCGCCCACCGCATCCGGGCATGATCCCGCCGCCGGGCGGTTATCCGCTGAACTCGGCGCCGCAAGCGTTGCCGCCCAAGCCCGTCTGACCGGTCAGGGGTGCCCGCTGCGACACCCCCCGACCTGCGCGGATCAGTCGAAGACCGGGTCCTCGGTGCGGGTGCGCTTGAGCTCGAAGAAGTGCGGGTACGAGGCCAGCGCGACCACGCCGTCCCACACGCGGCCCGCGTCGTCACCGCGCGGGATGCGCGACAGCACCGGCCCGAAGAACGCGGTGCCGTTCACGTGAATGGTCGGGGTGCCCACATCGGGGCCCACCTTGTCCATGCCCGCGTGGTGGCTGATCCGCAGCGCCTCGTCGTAGTCGGCGTCGGTGGCGGCCTGCGCGAGTTCGGCGGGCAGGTTCAGCTCCGCCAGCGAGTCCGCGATCACCGCGTCGAAGGTCTCCTGCAGCGTGGCGCGCTCGTATTCGGCCTTGCGGTCGTGGATGCGGGTGCCCATCGCGGTGTACAGCGGCGACAGGATCTCGTCGCCGTACTTCTGCGCGGCGGCGATCACGACCCGAACCGGCCCCCACGCGGCAGCCATCATCTCCGCGTACTGCTGCGGCAGATCGTCTTTGCCCTCGTTGAGCACCGCCAGGCTCATCACGTGGAAGCGCACGTCGATGTCGCGCACCTTCTCCACTTCCAGGATCCACCGTGAGGTGATCCAGCACCACGGGCACAGCGGGTCGAACCAGAAATCGGCGACATCCTTGGTGGCCTGTTCGCTCACGATGGGTTCCTCTCGGGTCAGCTGCGGCGAGTCGGATCGCCCCGCCGACTGGTGCAACCGCATCGCCACCGGAATCGTTCCCGCGCACGAATTGCGGCACTAGGCTCGGGTGGTCCGGCTCGTTGCGCGAGAAGGGATCGTTCATGAGTTCGAATCAGCATTTTGTCGTCATCGGCGGGGGTCTTGGTGGCGCGAAAGTCGCCGAAGCCTTGCGCGCCAACGACTTCGACGGCCACGTCACACTGTTGGCCGCCGAGGAGGAACTGCCGTACGAGCGCCCGCCGCTGTCCAAACAGCATCTGGCAGGCACCGAACAACTGCCCGATTTCACCGTCGACCCGGCCGCTTGGTACCGCGACCACAATGTCGACCTGCGCCTGGGCACCACCGCGACCGCGTTCGATCCGATCGCCAAAACGGTGACGCTGCCCGACGGTTCCACCCTCGACTACGACAAACTCGCGCTGGCCACCGGTTCGCGCGCCCGCAGGCTGAACATTCCCGGCGCCGACGCGCCGAACGTCTACACCCTGCGCACCATCGGCGATTCGAACGCGCTGGTGCGGGTGTTGCGCACGGACAAGCGCCTGGTCATCATCGGCGCCGGGTGGATCGGTCTCGAGGTCGCCGCGCAGGCCCGCGCCAAAGGCGTCGAGGTCACGCTGATCGAGTCGGCGGACCTGCCGTTGATCAACGTGCTCGGCCCCGAGATGGGCCGGTTCTACGCCGACCTGCACCGCGCGCACGGCGTCGACCTGCGCACGAACACCACCGTCGACCTGATCCTGACCGAAAACGGCGAGGCCACCGGCGTGCAGTTGGGCGACGGCACGGTGGTGGGCGCGCAGGCGGTGCTGGTCGCGGTGGGCGCCCAACCCAATATCGAGACCGCGACCGCGGCCGGCCTGGCGGTGGACGGCGGCGTGCTGGTGAACGCGGCGCTGTGCACGAGCAACCCCGATGTGGTCGCGGTGGGCGATATCGCCGAGGAGGAACATCCGCTGCTGCACCGGTTGATCCGGGTCGAACACTGGGCGACCGCACTGAATCAGCCCGCCGTCGCCGCGAAGACGATGTTGGGCAAAGTGGCTGTGTACGACCGGCTTCCGTACTTCTTCAGCGATCAGTACGACGTCGGGATGGAGTACACCGGCTATGTCGGGCGCGAGGACGACGTGCGGGTGGTGGTGCGCGGCGACCTCGACAAGCGGGAGTTCGTCGCGTTCTGGCTCGACAAGGACAACAAGCTGCGCGCGGGCATGAACGTCAATGTCTGGGACGTGACCGACCGGATCAAGGAGCTGATCCTGTCCGAGGAACCCGTCGATCCCGCACGACTGACCGACACGAACATTCCCCTGTGATCCAGTTCACATCCAAGGTTGTGTCGAAGACGGCTGATCGGCTCCGACCATCCATCGAGAGCGCCACCGGGGCGCACCGAGAAGGAGCCGGATCATGAAGTTCATGCTGGTCAAGACCTATGCAGACGCCGCCTACTGCACCACACCCTTCCCGGAGTGGGCACCCGAGGACATCGCCGCGCACATCGATTTCCAGCGCATGCTGGGCGAACAGCTCGCCGCGGCGGGCGAGCTCGTCGACGCCCAGGGCCTGGCCGGGCCCGACCAGGCGATGATCGTGTGCTCCGACGGCCGTTCGGCGCCGGTGGTGACCGACGGCCCGTTTCCCGAAACCAAGGAGTTCCTGGCCGGGTACTGGGTGATCGACGTCGATTCCGTCGAGCGCGCGGTCGAGATCGCCGCGCAGGCGTCGGCGGCGCCGGGCCCCGGCGGCAAGCCGATCGGCGAGTACATCGAAGTGCGCCAGATCATGAGCGCGCCCGAGGTGCAATGACCGTACGCATCGAGGACCTGCTGCGAGAACTCTCGCCGCAGGTCCTCGGCATCTTGGTGCGCCGCTTCGGCGATTTCGACCTGGCCGAGGATTCGGTGCAGGAAGCCCTGCTGGCGGCGGCGACGCAGTGGCAGGGTGACGGGCTGCCAGAGAATCCGCGCGGCTGGTTGATCCAGGTGGCGCAGCGGCGCATGGCCGACTCGGTACGGGCGGAGGTGGCTCGGCGGCGCAGGGAGACAACGATTTTCGAACGGGAGGTGCCCGTCGAACCGGTGGCGCGTGACGACACGCTCGACCTGTATTTCCTGTGCTGTCACCCCGACCTACCACCTGCTGGGGCTGTCGCGTTGACGTTGCGTGCGGTTGGTGGATTGAGCACCGCCGAGATCGCCGCCGCGTTCTTGATTCCCGAAGCGACTATGGGACAACGTATTTCACGTGCGAAGAAGCGTTTGGCCGAATCGGATCGACCGTTCGCCGACGGGGCGCACGACAGCGCGCGGGTGGGTGCGGTGCTGCAGGTGCTGTACGTGATCTTCACCGAGGGCCACACCAGCACTTCGGGCGCGGGCTTGCGTCGCGCCGACCTGTCCGCCGAGGCGATCCGCCTCACGCGCACGTTACTTTCCCTATTGCCCGAAAATACCGAGGTGGCAAGCCTTCTCGCGCTGATGCTGCTCACCGACGCCCGCCGCGCCGCCCGCTCCGGGCCGCACGGCGAACTGATCCCCCTCACCGAACAGGATCGCTCACGCTGGGATCGCCCTCAGATCACCGAAGGCTTGCGGTTACTCACCGCGACCCTGTCGGCGGGACTGACCGGGGTCTATCAACTGCAAGCCGCGATCGCGGGCGTGCACGCCGATGCCGCACGCGCTGAGGACACCGACTGGGCGCGAATCCTGCTGCTATACAACATGATCGAGCGTCTGTACCCCAACCCTATGGTCACCCTCAACCGCGCCGTCGCCACCGCGATGGTCCACGGACCGGCCGCCGGGCTCGCCGTAGCCGACACCGTCGCCGAACCGCTGTCGCGCTCCCATCGCCTCGCCGCCGTGCGCGGACACCTGCACGAAATGGCGGGTGAGCAGGCTGCGGCCGTCGTCGAGTATCACCGCGCCGCCGAGCACACGGCGAGCGCCCCCGAACGCGACTACTTGCTGCTGCGTGCCGCTCACCTGCGCGCGGTGACTGGTAATGACAGCTGACGCCGCGACCAGGTCACACCACCGCGCCTGGCAGACTCACGGTCATGACGGACGTAATCAGTGCTGGCCTGCTCGTGTATCGCCGAGGCGAAGCCGGGGTCGAGGTGCTGCTCGGGCACATGGGCGGGCCGCTGTGGGCGAAGAAAGACGCCTCGGCGTGGTCGATTCCCAAGGGTGAGTTGGCGTCCGAGGAGGAGTCGGCGCGTGATGCGGCCGGCCGGGAGTTCACCGAGGAACTCGGGCTGCCCGCACCCGAGGGTGAGTGGGCCGAGCTCGGTCAGGTGACTTACCGCAGCGGGGCCAAGCGCAAGATCCTGAAGGTGTGGACCGTCGAGGGCGATCTCGACCCGGCCGACGTGGTGCCCGGCACCTTCGAGATGGAGTGGCCGCCGCGATCGGGGCAGGTCGCGGTATTCCCCGAGATCGACCGGGCGGAATGGTTCGACCTCGCCACCGCGGCGGAGAAGCTCGGAAAAGGCCAGCGGCCGTTCCTGAACCGCCTGGTGATCCAACTCGGGTGAGATCCGGCGGCGGTGGGAGTAGATTTCGCGGTATGCCCAGTGACCTGCAGCTGAAGATCATGAACGCCGTCCACCGCGCGTTGCTCACCGTGAGCGGTGGCCGCATCGGCACGTCGTTCATGGGAATGGCCTCCCTGGAACTCACCACGATCGGCCGCAAGTCCGGCACCCCACGCAAGTCCATGCTGACCGCGCCCGTCATCGACGGCGACACGATCGTCGTGGTCGCCTCGCGCGGTGGCGACGACACCCACCCGGCCTGGTTCCTGAACCTGCGCGACAACCCCGACGTCGAGGTCTCGCTGCGCAACGGGCCCGAGCGGCCGATGCTGGCCACCATCGCCACCCCCGAACAGCGCGCGCAGCTGTGGCCGCGTGTCGTCGCCGCGTACAAGGGCTACGGCGACTACCAGAAGAAGACCACCCGCGAGATCCCGCTGGTCCTGCTCACCCCACGAAACTGAGCCTGTGGCCTTTCCTCGGTCAGCCCGGCGCCGGTCCAGCCGCACACTATGGCCGAGTCGCCACGGTGCGATCCCCACAAGCGCAACTTTCCCCAGGCAGGCTCTCCACGCGTGGGCAACCTCGGGTCGGGCGCATCGTCCGCCCGGCACGAGGCGTCCGCTACACCCGCGCGGCCCGGAACTCGGTCGGGCTGGTCCCCCGCAAACGTTTGAAAGCCGCGCTGAAACCGAACGCGTCGGAGTAGCCGACCGTGGTCGCCACCTGCGCGACGCTGCGGGCGGGGTCGGCGAGCAGTTCCTCGGCTTCGGCCATGCGCCATTCGGTGAGGTAGGCCAGCGGCGGTTCGCCCATCACCTCGGTGAATCGTTTGGCGAACAGGGCGCGCGAGACCGCCGCCTCGGTGGCCAGGCTCGCCACGGTCCAGCGGTCGAACGGCCGATCATGGATGGCGGTCAGCGCCGGCCCGACCACCGGATCGGCCATGCCCCGATACCAGGCGGGCGCGCAGTGTTGCTGTTCGGAAAGCCAGGACCGCAGCGTGCAGACCAGCGCCCAGTCCAGCAGCCGGTCCATCAGTGCCTGCGAGCCCGCGCTCATGCGGACCGCGTCGGCGGCGGATTGTTCCAGCCACCGGCACATTTCGGGGTCTTCGTGCACGACCATGACCTGCGGTAGTGCGCGCAGCAACCGTTCATGACGCCGTCCCGACGCGCGGTAGGCGCCGACGAGCAACGAAGTCTCCCCTGGCACACCAGTTCTCGTCGGTACCTCGATCAATTCCGGTGTCGCGCAGGTGAAATCGGCGGGGCCGAAGCCGTCGGGTACGAAGCAGGACAATTCGTAGCGCTCGTGCGGGCGGTCCAGCGCGGCGGGCGTATCGGCGAGATGGAACGGTTCACCGGCCTGCACCAGCGCGGTATCGCCCGCGACCAGACTCGTGCGCGATCCGTCGGCGAGCACCAACGTGCCGCCGCCACGCAGCACCGTCACCATGATCAGCGGCGCCCGATCGGCGAAGCGAATCGTCCACGGCGGGCGCAGCACCGCATGGGCCACGACCGATCCTTCGGCACGAATGCCGCTCAGCAACGAACTCAACGGGTCCACTCCCCCAGCGTAGACGAATTCCTATCGACCGGAGATGATCACCCATAGATCGTCCACACGATTCGCGGTTGACTGAATACATCGGGCCGAACAGCCCGCACCATCGAACAGGAGCCCACCGTGACCCAGTCCGCCGCCACCACGACCGCCATCGCCGAACTGACCACCACCGACTCCTCGACACCGGGCACGTCGCCGGCCACCCTCGACACGGCGACGCATCATGCCGCGCAGCCCACCACCACTGCGCCGACCAGCGGTGAGCCCAACGTCGAGCGGTCCGCACCGACCGCACTCGTCGTTCTCGGCCACCATCGCGCCGACTCGCTGTCGGCTCATATCGCCGCCAAGGCCGTCGACCGGCTCACCGCAGCGGGCTACGCCATCGACTACCTCGACCTGCAGGCGGAGAACTTCGACCCGCGCATGACCGTGGCCGACCAGCCCGAGTGGGGCAACCGCGACAAGCAGTACTCCCCCGACGCCGAAGCCCACATGCAGCGAATCCTGGCCGCCCAGGTCGTGGTCGTGGTGTTCCCGGTCTACTGGCAGAGCGTGCCCGCCCTGCTCAAAGGGTGGATCGACCGCATCTGGAACTACGGTTTCGCCTACGGCCGCAGCAAGCCACGTCTGGCGGGCAAGCGCATTCTGTGGCTCGGATTGGCCGGGGCGACAGCCGATGACGCGATCCTCCCCGGCATGCAACAGCTACTGGAAGCCCAGCTCAACGAGGGTCTGGCCTACTACAGCGGTTTCGCGGAGTCCCGAGTCGGCCTACTCCCCGATGCCGAGGAGCAGCCCCAAAGTATCGATGCCGCAGGCAATCTCGTGATCGGCGAGGCGATCAGCGGCGACGCGCGCACCACCCACTACGCCGCCTTCGACGCGAAAGCCGAGGCCTTCGTCGACGACTTGCTCGCCGTCGACCTCGTCAACGCCTGAACCACAGTCACGCAGGGACCGGTCCCCGCGCGCTCACCCGTTGCGACGACGTCGCAACCCGGCGTAATCGACCAATCTGCCGCCACCACAGTCGGAAAAGCGACTATGCGGCGCCGTTCTGGTCGATTACGCCGGTCGGATCCGGCAAGTGGCTACGGGCCATCGACGGCAAGGCGACCAGTCACAGGCCGGTGAGGTTGTGGCGCAGCACTCGGTAGAGCTCGGTGGGGTTGCCGGATTCGGCGGCGGACTTGTCGATCAGGTCGATGGCGGCGGCGGTGAACTCGTCGCTTTGGGGCTGCACATAGTCCGCCGGGTTGTCGATGCCGGGGGCGTATCCCGCGAGCAGGTTCGCCATCGCCTGCAGGAACGGCCCCATCAACTCGGCAAGGCGCGCAGCCGAGCCGCCGGTGGCGTGAACCATCGCACCACCCTGGCGGAACGCGGCGAACATGGCGTACATGCCACCCAGGATCGAGACGTCGTACATGGCGGCGGCGCCCAGATCCTCGCCGACGAACTCGGCACGACCGAACAAGTCCAGCACCGCACGGAACCGCTCGAACCCCGCGGCCGCACCGCTGTACAGCACGAAAGCCGCGGGCCCACCGATCATTTCGGGCACGGCCATGATCCCGCCGTCGATCAACTCGACCTCGTTCACATCAGCCCAGCGCCCCGGCGAGCGCGCCTGCTCCGGCGAGGTGGTGGTCAGGTTCACCACCACCTTCCCGCGCACCTGGTCCGCGGCGGGCTCGAGGTGTTCGCGTACCGCGGCGTCGTCGAGCACGCACAGGATCACCAGGTCCGCCGCCGCCATCGCCTGCGCGGAGGTCGCCGCGAGCTTGGCACCGTCGGCCACCACGGCGTCGGCCCGCGCCGCAGTGCGGTTCCACACCGTCACCTCGTGGCCGCCCGCCAGCAAGGCCTTCGCCAGCGCGGTGCCCATCGCCCCGAGTCCGATCACCGAAATACGCTGTACCGCAGTCTGATTGGGCATTGTTCTCCTAGATCCGAAGCTCTTCGCTGCCGAGCGGCAACGCCCTCCTAGAATCGCCGGTTGCACTACACTCGACAAGTACCGACTATCAAGTGCAATACCCACCTAAAAGTAAGTAAGGCGACTATGAAGCAGCGAGAGCGTCCGTATTCCTGCGGTATCGACGCCGCGTTGGACGTCGTGGGCGGCAAATGGAAAGCCCTGATCCTGTGGGCCCTGTCCACCGGCACCCAACGCTTCGGCGACCTGAAACGCCTGGTCCCCGGCGTGACCGAGAAAATGCTGATCCAGCAGCTGCGCGAACTCGAGCACGACGGCATCATCGCGCGCGAGGTCTACGCGCAGGTTCCTCCGAAGGTGGAGTACTCGCTCACCGAGCGCGGGGTGTCACTCAACGCGGCGCTGGTCACGCTCGGCGCGTGGGGCAACGAGAACATGGAACACATCTGCGCGGTCAAAGGTGTTGAGGCACCCGTGCACTGACACGACACTCCAACACATCTGCGCGGTCAAAGGTGTTGGGGCACCCGTGCACTGACGGCTGGATATCGGGTGCGGCGCCGGCTCGTGCGGCTCGGCGCCGCGTCGGATCAAGCCTGGATTCCGGCCCATTTCTGACCGGTGATCAGCTCATAAGCCTGTTCGTACTTGCGGCGAGTTCCCTCGACGACATCAGCGGGGATCTCGGGCCCCGGGTATTCCTTGTTCCACCCGGTGGAGGTCGACCAGTCGCGCACGAACTGCTTGTCGAAGGAGGCCTGCGGGCGACCCGGCTCCCACTCGTCGGCAGGCCAGAACCGCGAGGAATCCGACGTCAGCACCTCGTCACCGAGAGTGAGAACCTCACCGTCCCAACCGAATTCGACCTTCGTATCGGCGACGATCACACCCGCCTTCGCCGCATGCTCGGCCCCCCGCGAGTAGATCTCCAGCGTGAGATCACGCAACTTCTCCGCCACCTCACGACCTTCCTGATTCACCACATCGGCGAAACTGATCGCCTCGTCATGCCCCTCGGAAGCCTTGGTCGACGGCGTGAAAATCGGCTCGGGCAGCTTGTCCCCATCCCGCAGACCAGCAGGCAACGCGATCCCCGACACAGTCCCCGACTGCTGGTACTCCTTGAGCCCGGAGCCCGTCAGATACCCCCGCGCGATGCACTCCACCGACAGCATCTTCAACGGCTTCACCCGAATCCCCCGCCCCGCGAACTCCGCGGGCACATCGGTAGCCGACACCACATGATTCGGAATCCCCGTGAAGTACTCGAACCACCAGTTCGACAACTGCGTCAGCAGCGCACCCTTGTCCGGAATCGGCGTCGGCAACACCACGTCATAAACCGAAACCCGATCCGACGCGACGAGCAGCAAGGTATCGCCGTCCTCATAGAGGTCGCGAACTTTCCCCGCGTGCACATGCTTCACCGTGGGCCTCCGAATCCGTGGAACCGAACCTGTCGTGGGCAAACGATACCGTCGCCTATTCCGCGACCATCAGCGTGGCACCGGCGACGAGCGCGATGAAGCTGGCCGCACCCGCCACCACGGGCAGGTACTTGATCGGAATGAAGAACAGCGACGACGACGGCGCGTACTCGATCGGCTCCCCGGTCTCGGGATGGGTCACCGCGACCATGGTCGCGCCGTCGGCACTGACGACCTCCAGACGACGAGGCTTCTCCAGCCCGTCGATCAGGTACCACAGCAGCGCCCACACCACGGTGACAATCAGCGCGTTCACCCCGAACAACAGGAACGCGCCCGCGCCGCGCACCGGCCCACCGATCAACGCCTCCTCGGCCGCGAGCGCGGGCAAGATCACCACCGGGATGAGCAGAAAGAACAAGATTCCCCAGCGGGTCCAGACGATCACGAGATTCCCTACGAGCGTGGCACCAGCGCGCCGATCGAGCGACCACGATCGTTCGTGGTCATCGGGAATGTACTCGGCTGACCAGGAGCCGACACCACCGCGCCGATAACTCGCGCGCGCCGCCGTGGCGAGGGTGGCATTGTGGACGCCGAAGAGCCGTGTTCGTCGAAGAGCGAAGGAGATCAATGTCTGCCCCGAATCTCACCCGCGATCAAGCGGTCGAGCGTGCCGCCGTGGTGGCTGTGCGGAACTACCAGATCGAACTCGACCTCACCGATCAGCCGCGTGGTGCGGGGTCTGAGGTGTCGGACGCGTTCGGATCGAAGACCACCGTTACCTTCACCGCTACGCCCGGTGCGAGCACGTTCATCGATCTGGTCGCGCTGCGAGTGCGGTCCGCGGTGCTCAATGGGGTTGCCCTCGACGTGAGCGCCTACGACGAGTCGACCGGGATCGCGCTGGCGGGCCTGGCCGAGGACAACGAACTGATTGTCGAGGCCGAGTGCGAGTACTCGCATACCGGTGAGGGTTTGCACCGGTTCGTCGATCCGACCGACGACAAGGTCTACCTGTACTCGCAGTTCGAGACCGCCGATGCCAAGCGGATGTTCGCCTGCTTCGATCAGCCCGACCTCAAGGCCACCTTCGACGTCGTGGCCACCGCGCCCGACGACTGGGAAGTCATTTCCAATGGCGCCGAGGTCGAGCAGGAGAAGATCGGCGCGGTCGTGCGCCACACCTTCGCCACCACGCCGCGGATGAGCACCTACCTGGTCGCCTTGATCGCGGGCCCGTACGCGAAGTGGACGGACACGTTCAGCGATGCCAGCGGTGATATCCCGCTCGGCCTGTACTGCCGTGCGTCGCTGGCCGAACACATGGACGCCGAACGGCTGTTCACCGAGACCAAACAGGGTTTCGAGTTCTACCACAACAACTTTGGTGTGCCCTACGCGTTCGGCAAGTACGACCAGCTGTTCGTGCCGGAGTTCAACGCGGGCGCGATGGAGAACGCGGGCGCAGTCACCTATCTCGAGGATTACGTGTTCCGGTCCAAGGTGACCCGCGCGTCCTACGAGCGTCGCGCGGAGACCGTGCTGCACGAGATGGCGCACATGTGGTTCGGCGATCTGGTCACCATGAAGTGGTGGGACGACCTGTGGTTGAACGAGTCGTTCGCGACCTTCGCCTCGGTCCTGTGCCAGGCCGAGGCCACCGAATACACCAGTGCCTGGACCACTTTCGCGAATGTGGAGAAGTCCTGGGCCTACCGTCAGGACCAGCTGCCCTCCACCCATCCGATCGCCGCCGACATCCCCGACCTGCACGCGGTGGAGGTCAACTTCGACGGAATCACTTACGCCAAGGGCGCTTCGGTTCTCAAGCAGCTGGTGGCCTACGTCGGACTGGAGCCGTTCCTGGCCGGTCTGCGCGACTACTTCGCCGAACATGCTTACGGCAACGCCACTTTCGACGATCTGCTCGCCGCGCTGGAAAAGGCGTCGGGCCGCGATCTGTCGGATTGGGGCGCGCAGTGGCTCAAGACCACCGGCCTGAACATCCTGCGCCCCGATTTCACCGTCGCCGACGACGGGACCTTCTCGAGCTTCGCGGTCGCGCAGGAAGGCGCCGCGCCCGGCGCGGGCGAGTACCGCGTGCACCGGATCGCGATCGGCGTCTACGACGATGTCGACGGAAAGTTGGTGCGCACCAAGCGAGTCGAGCTCGACCTCGACGCCGCCCCGCGCACCGAGGTACCCGAACTGGTCGGTGTGCCGCGCGGTGCGCTGGTGTTGGTCAACGACGACGACCTCACCTACTGCTCGCTGCGTCTGGACCCCGAATCCCTGGACGTGGTCGTGCAGCGCGTGGGTGACATCGCCGACTCCCTGCCGCGCACCCTGGCCTGGTCGGCAGCGTGGGAGATGACCCGGCAGGCCGAGATGAAGGCCCGCGATTTCGTCGCGCTCGTGCAGCGCGGCATCGGCTCCGAAACCGAGATCGGCGTGGTGCAGCGCCTGCTCATGCAGGCCAACACCGCCATCGCCAGCTACGCCGATCCGGCGTGGGCCGACGCGGAAGGCTGGCCGGGATTCGCCGACCGGCTACTCGAACTGGCCCGCGACGCCGAGGCCGGTTCGGACCACCAGTTGGCCTTCGTCAACGCGCTGACCGGCTCGAAGCTGGAAGCCCGCCACCTCGACGTGCTGGCGCAACTGCTCGACGGCGACCCCGCCGCGGCCGGCCTGGCCGGTCTCACCATCGACACCGACCTGCGCTGGCGCGTGGTCACCGCGCTGGCGGCAGGCGGCCGCATCGACGCCGACGGCATCGAAACCCCCACCATCGACGCCGAACTCCAGCGCGACCCGACCGCGGCAGGCAAGCGCCAAGCGGCCACCGCCGCCACCGCCCGCCCGATCCCCGAGGCCAAGGCCAAGGCCTGGAACACCGTGATGGCCGACGACTCCGTCCCCAACATCACCGCCCGCGCCATCGTCGGCGGCTTCGCCCCCGCAGGCCAAGGCGAACTGCTGGCACCGTACATGGACAAGTACTTCGCCGACATCCCCGCAGTCTGGGACCGCCGCTCGAGCGAAGTAGCCCAAACAGTGGTCATCGGCCTGTACCCCCATTGGGCAATCACCGAAGAAGCGGTAACCAAAGCCGACGAGTTCCTCGCAGGCAACCACCCACCGGCCCTGTACCGCCTGGTCTCCGAAGGCCGCTCCGGCATCGAACGCTCCCTCCGCGCAAGAGAATTCGACGCCAAGTAGGTAACTGGACCCGAGAGCCCGGTGCTGCGACTTCGCACACCGGGCTCTCGGCCGTATCCGCGGCCCGCACCCGGCGCAATCACACACTTCGTCGCCTTACAGTCAGAAAACTGATTCTCGGCAGGCCGATTGCGTGATTACGCCGGGTTCGACGGCTAGGCGCGACGTGAAGTCGGCTCGCTGCCGTGAGCAGATCTGCTGAGGGCAGCGATCGCGGCGAAACATGGTGTCCGCGAGGCACCGTGGACTCATGGCACACGACGACAAGACCCCGATGTTCACCTGGCGAGCCCGCGAACAACTGTTCGCCCGCCGCATCCTCGTCCTCGACGGCCCCCTCGACGACGACAACGGCACCCTGCTCATCACCCAACTACTCACCCTGGGCGCCCAAAGCCCCGAAGCCGGCATCTCCCTGTGGATCCACTCCCCCGGCGGCTCCGTCCCGTCGATGCTGGCGATCCGCGACGTGATGCGCCTCGTCCCCTGCGAAGTCTCCACTCTCGCCCTCGGATTGGCCTGCAGCGCAGGACAATTCCTACTCTCCGCCGGCGCACCCGGCAAGCGCTACGCCCTCCCGCACGCCCGCGTCCTCATGCACCAGGGTTCGGCGGGGATCGGCGGCAGCGCGGTAGAGGTCGAGGTCCAGGCCGACGACCTGCGCTACACCGTCGACACCGTGCTCGGTTTGATCGCCGCCGACACCGGCCAACCCTTCGACCGCATCTACGAGGACTCCCTGCACGACCGCTGGTTCACCGCACCCCAGGCACTGGAATACGGGTTCATCGACCACATCGTCGAATCGTTCGACCAGGTCGTGCCCAACCGGCACCGCATCGGAATCACCGCATGAAAAACACTGCCGCACACAGGTTCCCGTCACTGGTACGCAAGGTACTCGCTGCCACGCACCGCGAACATGGCCCACAGCGCATCGTCGCCTCGGTGCCGTTCGGTGGCGGACTCGCCGCAGCGGACCTCCCGTACTCCACGTCGTTCAGCTACCTCCGGAAGGCCAGCGCATGACCTACACGATCCCCAACGTGGTGTCCCAGCACCCCGGCGGCGGTGAGCGGATCACCGACATCTACTCACACCTGCTCAGCGAACGCATCGTCTACCTGGGCACCCCCATCGACTCCGGCGTAGCCAACGCCCTCATCGCCCAACTCCTGCACCTGGAATCCGACAGCCCCGGCCAGGCGATCAGCCTCTACATCAACTGCGAAGGCGGCGACCTGTCCGCCATGCTCGCGGTCTACGACACCATGCGCTTCATCAAAGCCCCCGTGCACACCACGTGCGTCGGCCAGGCGATCGCGGTCGGCGCGGTCCTGCTCGCTGGCGGCGCCCCCGGACACCGCGCGATGCTGCCACATACCCGAATCGTGTTGCACCAGCCCGCAACTCGCGGCCAGGGCACCATCCCCGACCTGATCCTGCAGGCCGACGAAATCGTGCGCATGCGCGCGGCGATCGAGGCGATCCTGTCCAGGCACACCGGCCAGACCCCGGAAACCCTGCGCCGCGACACCGACCGCGACCGCGTGTTCACGGCCGACACCGCACTGGACTACGGCCTGGTCGACCAGGTCCTGCACGAACGGGAGTGAGCGGCCGCAACTCGAAGAGACGGTTCGGCGGCGGGCGTACTCGACGGAGTCGAACTCCATCCCTTCCACGCCGACGACGCCACCACCACCGGACTGCAGTGATCGATCCGGGCGCACGCGTCCGGTGGGCGTCGAGCTTGTCCGGCGTAATCGACCACTTCAGCCGCGTTCAGTCGAAAATATCGACTCGGACGCGACGAAGTGGTCGATTACGCCGGGCGCAGGCGGTCCTGCGTGGCGCGACTACTCGACACTCACTGCTTTTCGATGCGATCCAGGTAGACCCGACGCACATCGTCGTCCACCCGCGAGATCGCGGCGTCATCGTGAGCCACCTTGCGGAAGGCCCGCATGACCGGCCCCGGGATGAGCCCGTGCGCGTTCGCCAACACCCCGACATACCCGGGAACCGACGTCTCGCCCGCCCGAGTCTTCACCGTGCGCACCACCGCGGCGGCGATGTCCTCGGGGTCCACCGTGGGCAGGAAGCCCAGGTCGATGCCGGAGCTGAGCTCGGTGCGCACCGCCGACGGCAGCACCGTGCTCACGCTGACGCCGGTACCTTCCATCTCGAGGCGGGTGGCCGCGGTCAAACCGACTACCGCGAACTTGCTGGCGTTGTACACAGCCAAACCCTGCAGCGGGAACTTGCCCGCCAGCGACGCCACGTTCACCACGTGCCCGTACCCGCGCTCGACCATGCCGGGCAGCGCCAGTCGCATGCCGTGGATGACGCCGTAGACGTTGACGTCCATGGTGAGCTGGTCGATCCGGTCGGACTGTTCCAGGAACGCGCCGTTGGGCATCACGCCGGCGTTGTTCACCAGCACGTCCAGCGGCAGCCCGCGCCACTGCGCCGTGGCGTCGAGAAATGCTGCGTACGACGACTTGTCGGTCACGTCGAGAGCGTGACCCATCGCGTGATCACCGAGGTCGGCGGCGGCCTGCACGGCCAGCGCTTCGTCGAGATCGCCGAGTGCGACATACGCGCCGGCCTCGATGAACGCTTTGGCCGTGGCCAGTCCGATGCCGCGGGCGGCACCGGTGATCGCGATGGTGGCGCCTTCGAGGTCGATCCGTGGGTAGGTCATGTCGTGGCCTCTCGTCGAGTACATACGTGCGCGACCGAATAGGTAGCGCGAGTGGAAGCGACCGGTATCTCGGCGAGATCGATCGGGGGACTACTCATGGCGTGGTGACCCGGTTTCGCTGGTAGGTCGACTCATGCGGAGACTGTCGCGGCGTGGGTGATGGTGAAGTCGGCGGGGTCGAACGTGCTCACGCGGGAGGTGAGTTCGCCGGTGGACCAGGGCCAGCTGAAGCTGTTGCGGCCGTTGACGTCCATGTAGTAGCTGCGGCAGCCGCCCGCGTTGTAGACGGTGGTCGCCAGCGCTTCCTGCACCTGGTCGACGTAGCCCGACTGCACCTCGGGGCGCACGTCCAGGGCCGCCCAGCCTTCGCGACGGGCGGCGGAGATGGCCGAGGTCAGGTAGGCCACCTGGGCTTCGAGGATCGCGAACGCCGAGGAGTGCCCGGTGCCCAAGCTGGGGCCCAGCACCGTGAACGAGTTGGGGAACCCGGTGGTGACGGTGCCCAGATAGGCCTCGGGCGAGCCCTTCCAGTGCTCGGCCATGGTGCGGCCGTCGGCGCCGACCACCACATCCGACAGCGGGGAGTCCAGGATGTGGAAGCCGGTGCCGAGAATGACGGCGTCGACCTCGGCGGTGGTGCCGTCGGCGCCGACCACGGTGTTGCCCCGGAATTCCCGCACCGCGGTGGCGTGCACGTCGACGTTCTCGCGGGTCAACGACTGAAGGTAGTTGTTGGAGAACAGGATTCGCTTGCAGCCCAGCAGGTAGTCCGGCGTGAGCTTGGCGCGCAGTTCCGGATCACGCACCACCGCACGCAGATACGCCGAACCGATGGACTGCACGACCTGCATCAGCGGACGCGGATGCCGGAACGCGACACCCAGACCTTCCATCATGCCGTATTCGAGCGAGCGCAAAACCTTGTGCACGAACGGGATTCGTCGCATCACCCGCTTCTCGACGTTGGGCACCCGATGGTCGGGCTTGGGCAGCACCCACTGCGCGGTGCGCTGGAACAGGTGCAGCTGGGCGACGTCGGGCGCGATCGCGGGCACGAACTGCACCGCCGACGCACCGGAACCGACCACCGCGACGCGCTTGCCGCGCAGGTCGTAGTCGTGATTCCAGCGGGCGGAATGGAAGACCTCGCCGGGGAAGTCGGCAAGGCCGGGGATCGACGGCAGGTTGGGTTCGTTCCACGGGCCCGCGGCCGACACCACGAAACGCGCCGTCATCTCACCCTGGTCGGTCTCGACCCGCCACAGGTTCGCGGCGTCGTCCCACCGGGTGCCCACCACCGAGACGCCGAAGCGCGTGCGTTCGACCAGCCCGTGCTCACGCGCGACCTTGTCCACGTACTCGAGGATCTCCGGCTGGGTCGCGAACAGCCGCGACCATTCACTGTTGGGCGCGAAGGAGAACGAGTACAGCCCCGACGGCACATCGCACGCGCAACCCGGGTAGGTGTTCGCCCGCCAGGTGCCGCCGTACGCGTGCGCCTTCTCCACGATCACGACATCGTCGACGCCGGCCTCGGCCAATTTGATCGCGGCCGCGATGCCGGAAATGCCGGCGCCGATCACGATTACTTCGTGGTGCACAGTCATCAGATTTCTCCTTCGAGCGAAACAGAGCCAACGGCGTGGGCGCGCGAGAACCGCACGGCCTCAACGCAACTGGTCGAAACTTGGTTGCCGATCATGCGGATACCCGGTCGGCCGTGTGGATCGCGGCGGCGACCCGCTCATCGATAGCGCGACGGGCCGCGGCCAGGGTGGCGGGGCGCCGGACGGCGTCCATGAAGTTGGGGCCCATCGCGGCGAGTTCCTCGCGGCCCGGTTCGACGCGGATCACGCGGGTGCCCGCGGCCCGGAGCAGGGCGATTTCGCGGTCGAGGCCGCGGGTCATCTGTGCGCGCAGCAGTCGCTCGACGCGGTCGACGCCGGTGGCCGGCGCGCCACCTTCGGAGGTCATCGGGGCGATCACCACCACCTCGTCCAGCTGCAACGGCGCCAGCAGATCGGCCGAGACCGAGGACACCGAACCGCCGTCGACATAGTCGCGCCCGCCGATCCGCACGGTCGGGAACCAGCCGGGAATCGCCCACGAGGCGGCGATCGCGTCACCGATGTCGACCGCGTCCTGTGCGCCGACGCGTCGCCCACCGGTTGCCTCGTCGCGCACATCAGCGGCGGCTCGCGCACCCTTCGCCACATCGCGCACATCAACGGCGGCTCGCTCACCCTTTCCCGCATCGCGCACGTCAGCGGGGGCTCGCGCACCCTTCGCCGTTTCGGCGATGTCGTGCGCGTTGGCGCCGAAAGCCACTCGCTCGCCCGTTGTCGCGTCGGCGGCGACTACCCACGTCGCGGGATGGCTGACCCAGCCGTCGGGTCCGGCCAGCGCCTGGCCGTACCGGCGCAGCCAACCCGCGTCGCCGCGCCCGCGCGGGAGCAGGCCGGCCAGTGCGGTGTAGGGCGAGCGGGTGCGCAGGCCGGCGCCGACCAGGCCGATGGCGGGGAACGCGAGGGCGGGCGGCGGGGGGAGTTTGCCCGGGTCGACGGCGACGTGAGCGGCCAGGATCGGGTCGGCGTCGGGGGTGCCGTCCAGGGCCGCGAGCAGGTCGGTGGGTGTGCGGCCCGAGCCCAGTGCGGCGACGAGTTCGGCGCCGGCGGACGTGCCGATCAAGACCTCGGCGGTGCGGATATCCCAGTTCAGCGCGCGTTCGACGGCGTCGAGGGCGACGGCGGTCCAGGCGAAACCGAGCAGCCCTCCGCAACCGATGGCCACGCCACGTCGTGTAGTCATGTTTCGAATACTAAAGGTATTCGAGTTCCAACGGTAGCCCATTTGCTAAACTCCCGCACATGGCCAGGATGACGCGCAAGGAGTCGCACGCACTCACTCGTGAGCGTCTGGTCGAAACGGCCACCCGCCTGTTCCTGGCCGACGGCTACAACGTGACCTCGCTGGAAAAGGTCGCCACCGAGGCCGGGTTCTCCAAAGGCGCGGTCTATTCCAACTTCGCGACCAAACACGAACTTGGCCTGGCCGTGCTCGACGTGGTGCACGTGCAGCGCGCGGAGTCGCTGATCGCCGCGATGCTGGCGCACGACACCATGGCCGAGCGCATCGAAGGTTTCGCGCGGTGGGCCGACGAGAACATCGGTGATGTCGGCTGGACCGCGCTGGAAGTCGAGTTCGCCACCAGCACCCGGCACATGCCCGAGGTGCGCACCGAGCTCGCGAAACGGCGAAGCGGCCTCACCGCGATGCTGGCCACGGTGGTCCGCGCACAAGCCGACGAGCACGGGCTCGAGCTCACGATGTCGCCGGAAGACGCTGCGCTGCAATTACTTTCGATGGGCATCGGCCTGGGCGTGCAACGCGCGATCGACCCCGAACTGCCGGTCAGCGCGATCGTGGACCTGCTCCGCAGCCAGATCGCTTCGGTCCGCACAGCCTGAGCCGCACCGACCTGGACAATTGATCACCAGGCAACTACGCAAACATCGCGCGAGAGAGAAAATCCCTCATAGCCTGGTGATCTTGATCCGCCGATCAGGCGGCCAGCAAGACCGCGTTCGGGGCCATCGGAACGGACCTGATCGGCGCGATCTGACGTTGCCCGCCCAACACCACCGCACGCGCGGGCACCAGCGCGGACTTGCGCATCGATTCCGCCACCTGGGCGACAAGTTCACCCAACGAAGTGCCAAGGGCGCCCGCGAGCGCCGCGATCATCTCGCTCGACGGTTCCTTACGCCCCCGTTCGACCTCGGACAGATACTGCGGCGAAATACCCGCCCGACCTGCGGTATCCACCAGCGTGCAGCCCCGCTCCAAGCGCAGCGCACGCAGGCGTTCGCCCAGCGCCTCACGCCACAGAGGTTCAGGCTGCCGTTCCCCACGTCCGCCTGGAATCACCCGCAACCCGCTGTGCTCGCCCATACCCGCCAGCGTAGAACTCGCGAGCCGAATCCCCGCGGTCATCTGCTCTGGGCGTAACCCGAACCGGCCCCCGCTCGAGCGCACCGATACGTCTCTTCAAGGGGCCCGCCCTGATCTGGACTGAGTGGAGGGTGCGACGAAGGAGTACCCGGAGGGAGGGAAGATCAGGGGCCCGAAGGGCCCCGCTCGAGCGCGCCAGCGCTCCAAAGACTCAGAAAAGCTTGTCTGCCCAGCTCAGTGCATCGGCGAAGGACGCCGACACGATGTGGCTGTGGTCGACGTCGTCGTACTTGCGGTAGTCGACCGATTCCCCACGCCCCTGCTGTTCGCGAACCATGTCATCGGTCGATGCCAGCGGAACCGTGAGATCGGACTTACCCTGCAGCACGAGCACCGGCACGGTGAATCGCAGGCCACCCGGGTCGTTGTCGTCGAGAACGCGCAGCAGCCCGGACGCATCACCGTCGGAGGTGAACACGTCCTTCGGCGACAGTCCGCCCCACTGATCGCGCAGTCCGCCGGTGCATTCGGCGTCGGCGACCGGCAGCAGCGAACGGGCGCGGTCGGTGAGGAAGCGTGCCGGATCGACGTCGGTGATGGTCTGGGCGCCGCGCACCAGCAGGGGCACGTAGATCGAGATATCGCCCGTGCCGAGTTTGCCCAGCGGGTTCGACGCCGCCCACTTCGCCATGCGGACCTGTTCGCCCAGATGCGAAGCCGGCGCGAGCGCGATGGCGCCCAGCAGCGGCGAGGCAGGGGCCCAGCCGGCGGAGTCCGCGGCGGCGAACAGGGCCGCGTGACCGCCCTGCGAGTGCCCCATCGCCACCCAACGCGCGCCGACGGATTTGTCGACTTCCCGTGCCGCGGTAGCGATATCGGCCATCGCGCGATGTTCGGTCTCGCCGATCAGGTAGCCGTGATCGCCGGGCGTGCCCAGTCCCACATAATCGGTCCTGGCCACCGCGTACCCTTCGGCAACCCAGCGGGCCTGCTCGTCCCGACTCGGCGTGGAACCTTCGGACCGCGACGCCGCGCACACATCGGCGACCCCGGTACTCCCGGGCGCCCAGGAGATCAGCGGCCAACCACCTTCGGGCGCAACACCTTCGGGCACCGCCAGCGTCCCCGACACCGCGACCGGCCGTTCCTGCGCGTCCAGCGATCGGTACAGCGTCAAAAAGTTGCGAGCCCCCGGCACGGCGTGCGACCCGGACAGCGGCTGCGAACGGATCACCGAACCACGCGGTCCCGGAATCGATTCCGCGCTGGGGTTGTAGAACTCCGACAAAGGAGCGGCCGCGGCGAATTCGACCGGCGTGCTGTCGTCGGCGCAGGCCGAAGCGGTCAACGCCAGGCAAGCCGCCACGAACACCGAAGCGATACGTCTGTACAAGTTCCCCCCACTACGCCGACTGCCGATAGACCGCGGACCAGGTTACGCGAACCCCGTGCCCGGCCTGGCATCCCACGGTGACCGAGCAACCTCTCCCCGCGAACACGAACGGCGCGTTCACCTTTCACAGTGAACGCGCCGCACGGTCGAAGAAGTACTAGCGACCCATCGCCGCCGACATCACGCGGACCGCGGAGATCAGGCCGTCGATCAGGTTGCCCTGACGGAACGAGGCCGACGCGGCGGTGACGCCGAGCTGGCAGATGCGGTCGTTGGCACGCTCGGCCACATCGGCACCCGAACGCACCTCGATCGCACTCTGGTTCGGGGACACCGCGATCAGCACCGAGTGTGCCGACTCCGGGGTGTTGGGCAGGATCGCGTCGGCACCGGCCGCCGGATCGGTGCCCAGGTCACCGAGGTAGATGTTGAAGCGGACCTTGGTCGCGCGGGTCGCCTCGGTGAGCGCGTTGTCCAGTGCCACCCGTTCGCGATCGGTGAACGGCACCTCGTCGAACATCGCACCGGGCTCGTGCACACCGGACACGCGGCCACTGCTGGTCACCACGAACCCGTGCGGCAGGTCGGCATCGACCACCGCGGGCCAATTAGAACTTGCCACTTGCCCGGCCTCCGATCAGGTCCGCATGCGCGGTTTCGAGAGCCGCATGGCTGCCATGCGGCTCGGCGGTGTGGTGACCCGCCGCGGCGGTCACCTCATCGGTAGCACTCCACAGCACCGGCCGGTGGGTCCACTTCTGCCCGAGTGCGAAGTGGGCCGGCTTCTCACCGGAGAATGGCTTACCGAGATAGGACAAGCCCGCGATCGCGAAGTAGATCGCGGCCGGGATGCCGACGAAGATCAGCACTGTCTCGAGAATGCTCACGCTGCCACGGTAGACGATGCTGTGTAGTAGTTCATCCTCCGGCCACCGGTTTCCGCCTCGCGTGTCCGTGGCCGGTTACACCAACCAGGCCGCCGCGTTCGGTGGCAGCCGGTCGTCGGTGACCGGCGCGCTCGACAGCAACACCTCGCCCGGCGGCAGCTGGATCGTGTTCTCCGAGGCGTTGAGCACGCAGATCAGCCCGCCCGGCCGACGGAAGGCAAGGCACCCGTCGGGACTGCCGTACCACTCGATGCGTTGCCCGCCGAACTCCGGTCGGGTGCCGCGCAGGTCGATCGCCAACCGGTACAGCGACAGTGTCGAGTGCAGGGTTTCCAGTTGCGCTTCGACGGTGCGATCGGCCCAATCGGCGGGGATCGGCAGCCACGGCTTGCCGGTGGTGAAACCGAACGGGGTGGTGGCGCCCTCCCACGGCATCGGCACCCGGCACCCGTCGCGACCGCGCTCGGTGTGGCCCGATCGCTGCCACACCGGGTCCTGCAGAACGTCTTCGGGCAGGTCGTCGACATTGGGCAGGCCCAGTTCGGCGCCGTTGTAGATGAACACCGCGCCGGGCAGGGCGAGTTCGACCATCATCATCGCGCGCGCCCGCGCGACACCGGTTTTGCCGCCGCCGTAGCGGGTCACCTCGCGCGCGATGTCGTGATTGGACAGCGTCCAGGTGGGCGGCGCGCCCGCGGCGGCGACCGCGTCCAGGGAGTGCGTGATCGCCTCGTGGACCTTGTCCGCGGCGAACGGGGTCTCGGCCAGCCGGAAATTGAACGCCAGGTGCAGTTCGTCGGGGCGCACGTATTCGCCGAATCGGACGTTGTCGTCGACCCACACCTCGCCGATCGACACCGCCTGCGGGTAGTCGTCGAGCACCGTGCGGATGCGGCGGTGGATCGCGTGCACACCCGGGTTGTTGAAGCGGGGATCGTCGTCGTCGTTGACCAACATCTTGGTCTGCACCTTGGCCATATCGGGCAGGCCTTCGGGCTTGGCCATGCCGTGCGCGACGTCGAGACGGAACCCGTCGATGCCACGGTCGAGCCAGAAGCGCAGGGTCTTCTCGAAATCGGCGGCGACCTCGGGATTGTCCCAGTTCAGGTCGGGTTGTTCGGGCGCGAAGATGTGCAGGTACCACTGGCCCGGGGTGCCGTCGGCCTCGGTGACCCTGGTCCACGCCGGGCCGCCGAAGATGCTGGGCCAGTTGTTGGGCGGCTGGTCGCCGTTCTTCCCACGACCATCGCGGAAGATGTACCTGGCACGCTCGGGACTGCCCGGCGACGCCTCCACCGCGGCGTGGAACCACGCGTGTTCGACGCTGGTGTGGTTGGGCACCAGGTCCATGGTCACCTTGATCTCGCGATCGTGGGCCTCGGCGATCAACGCGTCCAGTGCTTCCAGCCCACCGAACAGCGGGTCGATATCGCGCGGATCGGACACGTCGTACCCGCCGTCGGCCTGCGGTGAACGCATCACCGGACAGATCCACAACGCGTCGACGCCCAATAACTCCAGGTACCCCATCTTCTCGCGCACCCCGCCCAGATCACCGACCCCGTCACCATCGGAGTCGGCGAACGAACGCGGATAGACCTGATAGAACACGGCCGTTTTCCACCATGGAGCGGTGCTTGCTTCCCCCGGCACCAGCGAGGCAGGTGTCTGTGTCACACGTGCAATATTGCCAAAGGTCGCCGACATTAATCATCTGAGGCGAGACTTTCTGCGAATCTGGCAAATTGCCAGCGTTCGCCACGCCGCAGCGTTACATCGTGGTAAAAGACGGCATCGGCGCGAAATCGGGCGGCCATGTTCTCGACATCAGCGAACACTGGGCACCCGTACGCTGGGTGGGGCCGCCCGCGAGGGTCAGATCGTCGAGTTCTGCAAGGAGGATGCGGCCATTTGGAAATAGTCCAGCAGGGCCTTGCGATGTTCGTCGTCCAGGATCGCGGGTTCGATCTCGCCGATGGCGATCCGCATGCACCGCATCCACGCGTCGCGTTCCAGCGGACCGATCACGAACGGGTTGTGCCGCATGCGCAGCCGCGGATGCCCGCGCTCGTCGGAGTAGGTGCGCGGACCTCCCCAGTACTGCTCGAGAAACATCCGGAATCGACGCTCAGCCGGACCGAGGTCCTCTTCCGGGTACAGCGGTCGCAGGATCTCGTCGGCCGCGACCTCGCGATAGAACACCGACACCAGACGGCGAAACGTCTCCGCGCCGCCCACGGCTTCGTAGAAGGAGGTCGTTGTCTGCTCACCGGAAGTCACGCGCTCCATTGTGCCCCGGTTCGCCGCGCTCCGAACGGCTCGGTCACGAACGCGCTGCCCTTCAACCACAGTTCACCCGGAAGTTTGAAAAATAGCCGTGCAATACCGCCGGAACCATGGTCAACTGAGGGCAGTATCGGCCCCAGATACCACATGATCCTGCCAATCATGAAATTGAGGTCACCACGATGAAGCAGCGACCCAGCACTCGTTCACACGAGGTGCGTGCGCACCGACAACTCCAGCCCGCCGACGTCCACAATCGGGGCTCGGGGGCTGTTCCGCTGCACATCCTGTCCGATCACACCCATATCCCCGCGCCCCTTCATCTCGCCGGAGACCACGACGCCGCCGCATGGCGCAAACGCCGGGTCCTGCTCCTGAACGCCACCTACGAGCCACTCACCGCGCTGTCCGCGCGCCGCGCCGTCGTGCTGCTGATCTGCGCCAAAGCAGACGCTGTCCACGAAGACCCCGAAGGCCCGGTCCTGCACTCCGCGGGCTCGGCAGTGGCCATTCCGTCCGTCATCCGCCTGCGCACCTACGTGCGCGTGCCCTACCGCGCCCGCGTGCCGATGACCCGCGCCGCGCTCATGCATCGCGACCACTACCGATGCGGGTACTGCGGCGGCAAAGCCGAAACCATCGACCACGTGATCCCCCGCAGTCGCGGCGGCGAACACTCGTGGGAGAACTGCGTGGCCAGCTGCGCCCCCTGCAATCACCGCAAAGCCGACAAGATGCTGGTCGATCTGGGTTGGCACCTGCGCCACCCGCTGGTCTCGCCCAAGGGACCGCACTGGCGGCTGCTGTCGACCACCGCCGATCTGGATCCGATCTGGTTGCAGTATCTGGGCGAGGGAGCCGCCTGACACCGGCGGTTCAGGCGCTCTCGATCACCATCGTGGCCCAGGTTCCCGGTTCGAGGGCTTCGAAGATGTGCGGGAGATCGCCCAGGTAGCGGATGTAGTCGCCGGGGCGCATCTCCACGGGCTCGTCGGCCGGGCCTGCCATGGCATGACCTGCCGCGAGCACGACGTGCTCGACCACGCCGGGGGTGTGCGGGTCGGAGCGGCGGATGTGGCCGGGTTCGGCGGCGATGCGGTAGACGTCGCAGCGAGTCAGCGATTGGCCCGCTGCGAGCAACGTCACCCGGTAGTCGGCATCCGCGGACGGGACCGGTGAACCCTCGTCGGCGCGGATGACCTGAACGTTGGCGCGCGGGGGATCAAGCAGCCGGGAGAACGGCATCTCCAGCGCGACACACAGTGCCCACAGGGTTTCCAGGCTGGGATTGCCCGTGCCCGATTCCAGTTGCGACAGTGTGGATTTCGCCACACCCGCCCGGCTGGCCACCTCGGTCAGCGAGAGCCCGGCACGCGCGCGTTCACGCCGCAGCGCGGCCGCGATCACCGCCTGGGGCGGTCCGACGACAGGGTCCTGCCGGTCCATCTACGCCTCCTGGGGCCGTGCGATACCGCGTTGACTTTACCCACCCTCAGCGTTCACTATAAACAACATGCGTTCGATATGGCGAACACTCGACCGGGGAACCGCGGCTGCCGTAGCCGCGGCGTGCTTTGCCGTTGGCCTGTTCGGAGTGTCCTACGGTGCGTCCACGATCGCGGCCGGGTTCCCGATGTGGATGCCGATCGTGATGGCGGTGACGGTGCTGGCGGGCGGGTCGGAACTGCTGTTCTTCGGCATCGTCGCGGCCGGTGGCAGTCCCCTGGCGGCGATGGTGGCCGGTCTGCTGCTCAACGCACGGCATCTGCCGTACGGATTGGCGGCGCCGGAAGTGTTCGGGCAGGGCTGGAAACGCGCGCTGGGCATCCACATGCTCAACGACGAATCGGCGGCCTTCGCCGCGGCACCGGGCAATCCTGAACGCAAACGCGCCGCGTATTGGGCCTGCGGGATCGGCGTGGCGCTGTGCTGGCCGCTCGGCGCAACCCTCGGTGCGGCGCTGGGTTCCCTGGTGCCCGACACCTCCGCGCTCGGCTTGGACGCGGTGTTCCCGGTGATCCTGCTGGCCTTGATCCTGCCCGCGCTGCGCGACCGGGCGACGTTGCGTCCGGTGCTGGTCGGGGCCGCAGTGGCAGTGGTGGTCGCGCCGTTCGTGCCGGCGGGTCTGCCGATTCTGATCGCACTGTGCGGACTGGTGTTCGCGTTGCGCACGCCCGCGCCCGTGACCGAGGCGGTAGCGGCATGACTCTTCGTCCGACCGCCGCTTCGATCAGTACGGAAACGACATGAGCGCGCCGTACCTGCTCCCCGCCATGCTGGCGCTGGCCGTGGGAACCTACGCCCTGCGCTGGACCGGGCCCGCCATGCGCCATCGACTACGTCTGTCCCCCAAGGCAATACACCTGCTGGACACCGGCGCCCTCATCCTGCTCGCAGCCCTGGTAGCCACCGCGACCCTGCCCACCGGCTCCGACCACATGGGCATCGCGCTACCCGCGGGCGTCGCCGTCGGCGGCCTGCTCGCCTGGCGCCGCGCTCCACTGCTGGTCACCGTGTTGGCCGCGGCAACGACAACGGCCCTGCTGCGACTGGTGGGCGTTCACTGACCCCAAACCACTAAGCCCGCACCACCCATGCCCGGCGGGCGGCAGCGGCACCCTGCAAACCCAAAATCCGCCATGACAGCAATTCAGCTGGGCGACCCCAATCCGCCACGGCAGCAATTCAGCTGGGCGACCCCAATCCGCCACGGCAGCAATTCAGCTGGGCGACCCCAATCCGCCACGGCAGCAATTCAGCTGGGCGACAAAGGAATCCCGCCGCCCAGACGCCGTGCCACCGACCCATACCGGGCATCCAACCGCAACCACGTCCGCGTGGCCCGAACCCGAACCAACTCCGACGGCTGAATACGCCGCGACTCAGTCTTCTCCCCCGCGTGCGGAATGAAGTCCATCGCGGTGAGCGCGAACACGACCCGCATCGGGACCTGAACCTCGAGATCGTCCGCGCCGGTCACGGTGAGCACCGACTGATCCAGCAGCGAAGCGGGCGGCCCCTTGGGACCACCGTGATCGCGGGCCACCTCGGCCCCACGCTCGGCCAACTCGACCAGCGTCCGAGCGGGCACATCGTCGACGTGGGTGAAGCCGTCGGTCGGCGGCAGCGCGCCCCGCCATGCGGAATCCATCGAGTACCCGAGGTCGATCGGATGACCGGTGCTCAATCCCGCCAGGACCATGTCGGCTCCGACGGTGACATCGTCGACCCCGAGTTCGGCGGTGATCGTGCGCACTGCCAGGGTCTCGAAACCTGTTGTCACCCAAGCGGAGACGAGACTGGAGCCGCGCCGCCGCAGCCGAACCACCGCGGCGGGGTCGAGGCGGAGAGCGCGGGTGAGAAACGTCGCCAGGTTCTCGCGTTCCGCCGGGTCGGGTGTGTGCAGTACCCGCTGTTCAGAACTCACGAAATCAGGCCCGCCACAACGCGAGATAGTCGCGTTCGGTCTCGCTGAGCCTGCGCAAACGCTGGGTGTCGATGTCGAACGCGGCCAGCTGGGTGGTCGCGATGACCGCGGGCGGCGAATCGGGGGCCGCGCCGTTGGCCCGCACCTCGTAGCCGATCGTGAAATCGACCGCGCGCAACTGCTTGACCCACATCGCGATATCCAGCGGTGTGTCCTCGTGCCGCAACTGCCCGCGGTACTTCACGTGCAGGTCGACCAGCACACAACCCTGGCGCCCCATCGACGCCGTCGGCTTGTCGTCGTCGAACAGCCACGGAATCCGTGCCTCTTCCAACAGGGTCACCATTCGGGCGTGGTTGACGTGCTGGAACACGTCCATATCCGACCAGCGGATCTCGACCTTGGCGTGAAAACGCTGCGGCAGCACCAGGTCTGCCGCGGGCGTGGCGGTGTTGCCGTTCGGCGAACTCGTCACCGTACCTCCGATTGGGCGCCCACCCCGCTCACCATGCTCCGCACCTGTCGTGCGGCAACCGACAGTGTGGCGAGGTCGTGGGTCCCGGACTCGAACAGTTCCGACAGTGCCGCGCGCGCACGGCCGAGTCGGGACTGGTTCTTCGACTCCCAGTATGCAATTTTCTCGTCGGCGGTTTCCTCCGGGTCACCCGCGGACAGCACATCCAGGGTCAGCGAGCGCAGCGAACCGTACATGTCGTCGCGCAGGGCCAGCCGGGCCAGCGCGTGCCAGCGGTCGCCGCGTTCGAGGTGGCTCACCGCCTCGAGCAGCCAGTCGATCTTGAGATGCTCGTTCAGGGCGTAGTAGAGCGCGCCCACTTCGGCGCCGTCTCGATCGGTGATGTCGGCGATATCGACGATGTCCAGCAGCGGGTACAGCCCGAGCAGTCCGAACACCTCGGTGGCCAGGTCGGTCGGGGCGCCGCGTGCGATCAGCTCGGCCGCGCCCTGGGTGAGCGAGGTGACGTGATGCCCACGCAACCAACCGGGCACCTGCGGCGCCAACTCCTGCACTCGACGGTGATACCGGTTGATCTCCGCGCCGACCGCGACCGGCTGCGGCCGGTTGCTCAACAGCCAGCGCGAGGCCCGGTCCAGGGTCCGCTTGGATTCCAGTTCCAGCAGATCGCGCACCGCGGTCGGGGCGTCGGCGCTGCGGATACGCGACCAGATGTCGTGCAGCCCGAAGATCTCGGTGACCGCGGCGAACGCGCGCACGGTATCGGTGGTGGTGGCCCCGACTTCCTCGTTGAGACGATGCGCGTAGGTGATGCCGCCGTAGTCCACCACCTCGTTGACGATCATCGTGGTGACGATCTCGCGGCGCAGCCGGTGCTTCTTGATCGCCGCACCGAACCGTTCCCGCAGCGGGGTCGGGAAATACAACGGCAGGGTGCTGGCGAAGAAGGCGCTGTCGGGCAGGTCGGTATCGAGCAGATCGGCTTTGAGCCCCAGCTTCACGTGTGCGAGCAGGTTGGCCAGCTCCGGTGAGGCCAGGCCCGTGCCCTCGTCGTGGCGGCGAGCCAGTTCCGCGGGCGACGGCAGCGCTTCCAGTTCCCGGTCCAGACCGCGTCGCCGTTCCAGATCGGCGATCACGCGGCCGTGCACGGTGAGCATGTGCGGTGCGTCGGTGCGGGAGATGCCGATCAGCACGTTCTGATCGACGTTGTCGTGCAACACCATTGCCGCGACTTCATCGGTCATCGAGGCCAGCAGCGGATTGCGGTCGGCGGGGTCGAGTCCGCCCGCGCTGACCACGCCGTCGAGCAGGACCTTGATGTTGACCTCGTGGTCGGAGCAGTCCACGCCCGCGGAATTGTCCAGGGCATCGGTGTTCATCTTGCCGCCGTTGCGGCAGAACTCGATTCGACCCAGGGCGGTGGCACCCAGGTTGCCACCTTCACCGATCACCTTGACCCGCAACTGGTTTCCGTCGACCCGCACCGCGTCGTTGGACTTGTCGCCCACGTCGGCATTGGTTTCCGAGCTCGCCTTCACGTAGGTGCCGATGCCGCCGTTCCACAGCAATTGCACCGGCGCGAGCAGGATCGCGCGCACCAGTTCCGGCGGCGACAGCGTCTGCACCGAATCTGGCAGGCCCAGCGCGACGCGGGCCTGCGGCGAGATCGGCACCGACTTCACGGTCCGCTCGAACACGCCGCCGCCCTCGCTGATCAGGCTGCGGTCGTAGTCGGCCCACGACGATCGCGGCAGCGCGAACAGCCGTTCGCGTTCGGCGAAGGAGGTGGCGGCGTCGGGGTTCGGGTCGAGGAAGATGTGACGGTGGTCGAAGGCGGCTACCAAGCGGATGTGCGGGGACAGCAGCATGCCGTTGCCGAACACGTCACCGCTCATGTCACCGACGCCGACGACGGTGAATTCCTGGCTCTGGGTGTCGATGTCCATCTCGCGGAAGTGCCGTTTGACCGCTTCCCACGCACCCTTGGCGGTGATGCCCATCGCCTTGTGGTCGTAGCCGACCGAGCCGCCGGAGGCGAACGCGTCGCCCAGCCAGAAGCCGTAGTTCTGCGCTACCTCGTTGGCGATATCGGAGAAGCTGGCGGTGCCCTTGTCGGCGGCGACCACCAGGTAGGTGTCGTCGCCGTCGCGGCGAACGACCCGGTCCGGCGGCAGCACCGCGCCGGTGGCCAGGTCGACATTGTCGGTGACGTCGAGCAACCCGGAGATGAACGTGCGATAGCAGGCGATGCCCTCGGCGATGCCGGCCTGACGGTCCACGGTCGGGTCACCGGTGGCCGCGGGCGGACGTTTCACCACGAAACCGCCCTTCGCGCCCACGGGCACGATCACCGCGTTCTTCACCGCCTGCGCCTTGACCAGGCCCAGGATCTCGGTGCGGAAGTCTTCCAGGCGGTCGGACCAGCGCAGCCCACCGCGCGCGACCGAGCCGAACCGCAGGTGCACACCCTCCACGCGCGGCGAGTACACGAAGATCTCGAATTGTGGTCTCGGCTTGGGCAATTCGGCGATCTCGCGCGGCTCCACCTTCAGCGCCAGGTAGTCGCGCGGGCGGCCGTCGGCGTCCACGACGTAGTTGTTGGTGCGCAGGGTGGCCTTGATCAGGCCGAGGATGGCGCGCAGGATGCGGTCGGCGTCCATGCTGACCACGTCGTCGATCCCGGCCCGCACCCGTGCCTCGATCGCCACGGCCTTGTCCACCGACACCGTGTCCGGATCGAATCGAGCGGCGAACAGGTCGACGAAGTCCCGCGCTACCTCCGGGTGCGCCAGCAGCACCCGCGCGATATTGACCTGCGAGTACGGAAACCCGGCCTGCTGCAGGTATTTCGCGTACGCGCGCAGGATCGCGACCGACCGCCACGGCAGCCCGGCGCGCAGCACGAGTTCGTTGAGGCCGTCGGCTTCGGCACGGCCGTACCAGACCGCCTCGAACGCCTCGGTGAAGCGGGTGCGCAGTGCGTCGGCCTGGCCGGGCGCCTCGAGCAGCAGTGCGGCGTCCAGGTCACCGCCCAGGGCGTTGCGCAGCAGTTCCGGACGCGCCTGCAGGCCGAAGTCGTAGATCCAGCGCTCGGTGCCGCCTTCGCGTTCGAGCTGGTAGGGCCGTTCGTCGACCACCTCCACGCCCAGGCTCTGCAGCACGGGCAGCACCTGACTCAGCGACACCCCGGTGCCCGCGATGTACAGACTGAACCGCCACGAACCGGGCGCCGCCTCTGGCCTGCGGTACAGGTACTGGTCGATGCCGCCTTCGGCGAGCTGCTCGAGGCGCACCACATCGGCCAGCGCGCGATCGGGCGCGAAATCCTCCTTGTAGCTTTCGGGCAGCGCCTCCGAATACCGTTTCACCACAGCGGGATCGATCACAGTCGAGGACGCGACCGCGTCACCGATGCGGTCGTCCCAGGTGTGGCTGGCATCGTTGAGCAGCGTCTGCAGCCGCAGCCGGTTGTCCTCGGAGGTATCCGGGGCGGCAACACCTTTGGCCTCGGCGGGCAGCATCACCGTGAAATACACACTGGCGAGCTCACTTTCGCTCACCCGCGCCGAATAATCGATGTCCACCCCGCCCAGTTCCGCGACCAGGATCTCCTGCATTTCCAAGCGCACCGCAGTGGTGTAGCGGTCGCGCGGCAGATACACCATGCAGGCCACGAAACGGCCGTACCCGTCGCTGCGCAGGAAAAGCCTTACCTGCCTGCGCAATCCGACACCCAGCACCGCCACCGCCGTGCGGCGCATGGCATCGGTGTCGGCGGAGAACAGTTCGGTGCGCGGGAACGACTCGATCACTTCGAGCATCGCCTGCCCGGAGAACGAATCCTTGTCGAAGCCCGCACCTTCGATCGCGGTGCGCACCCGGCGGTTGATCACCGGGATGTCGAGCACGTTCTCGTGCACCGCGCTCACGGTGAACACCCCGATGAACAGGTGCACACCCACCACCGCGCCCGCGGCGTCGACATCGGCGACGCCGACGAAGTACGGGTACACCGAGCGGTGCACGGTCGCGCGCACCAGGCCCTGGGTGAGCAGCAGCAGCGGCCGGTCCTCGCCGTTGATGGGCACCTGGAAGTCGGTGCCGATATCGGGGCGCAGTACGCCAAGGCTCGCACCGGGCACCGGTGTGGACACGGTGTGGCCGTCGCGGACCTCGCGCCGGTAGCGGGCATAGCCGAGCAGCGTGAAATTGCCAGCGGCCAACCAGCGCAGCAACTGCGCGCAATCGGCCACCTCGACCGCGGGGAACGGCGTAGAGCTCGAGTCGGCGGCCCGATCGAGCTCGTCGGCCAGCGAACTCTGTACCGCGGCCATGGCTTCGGTGTCGTCGATCACCTGGCGCACATCGGCGATCACCTCCGGCATGGTGCGCTCGATGTCGTCGAGCTGGGCCCGACTGGTCGAGGGGTGCAGCTGCAGGTGCATCCACGATTCGGTGAGCCCGGTGGCCCCGTTGCCGTCCACTTCGTGCGCCGCCGCGCCGGTGAGGTCTCCGTCGGCGTCGCGGGTGACCTCGAAGATCGGGTGGATCACCTCGGACACGGTGACCTGCATCCGGCCCAGCGCCGCGGTGATCGACTCCACCAGCAACGGCATGTCGTCGGTGACCACCTGCACCGCCGCGCCCATCCCCGTGCCGTCGTCGGGGTGGTGCACGCGGACCTTGGCGTTGCCCGGCCGCCGGACCGCGGCCAATTCCATGTGGTGCCGGAAGATCTGGGTGATTCCAGGGATCGGGAAGTCGATGTCGCCGGCGTCCACGTGTCGGAAGTACGCCTGCTCGAGAGTCGCGAGATCGCCGCGCAGACTCTGCGGCATTCCCGCGGCCCACGCCGCGCTCGAGATTTCCGAGACCGTCATCGCTTAGCCAACTCCCATGGTTGTGGATCGCTTCGATTTCGCAACGCTTGTGGCGCAAATCCGAGACTAGCGGCGGGTAGTGGAACACGCTGTGGGAATTTTCGCTTGCCGCGCCGGTAACTTGCGCAACACCCGATGAACGGCAGACGGCACCGACGCAGACGGCCCGGCGGATCGACCATGAAAAGATCGTTCCACCGGGCCGTCACACCGACCGCGAGAATCAGTCGCGGGTCAGCTTGCGGTGCGTAACACGGTGCGGGCGTGCGGCTTCCGCGCCCATGCGCTCGATCTTGTTCGCCTCGTAGGCCTCGAAGTTGCCTTCGAACCAGTACCACTTGGCGTCGTTGTCGTTGTCGCCCTCCCACGCCAGGATGTGGGTGCAGGTGCGATCGAGGAACCACCGGTCGTGGGAGATCACCACGGCGCAGCCCGGGAACTGGTCCAGCGCGTTCTCGAGCGAACTGAGGGTTTCCACGTCCAGGTCGTTGGTCGGTTCGTCGAGCAGGATCAGGTTGCCGCCCTCTTTGAGGGTCAGCGCCAGGTTCAGGCGGTTGCGCTCACCACCGGAGAGCACACCCGCGGGCTTCTGCTGATCCGGACCCTTGAAGCCGAACGCGCTGACGTAGGCGCGCGAGGGCATCTCCTGGTTGCCGACCTGGATGAAGTCAAGGCCTTCGGACACGACCTGCCAGACGTTCTTCTTCGGGTCGATGCCGCCGCGGTTCTGGTCGACGTAGCTGAGCTTGACCGTCTCGCCGACCTTCACCTCGCCGCTGTCGGCGGATTCGAGACCGACGATGGTCTTGAACAGCGTGGTCTTACCGACACCGTTGGGCCCGATGACGCCGACGATGCCGTTGCGCGGCAGCGTGAACGACAGGTCCTTGATGAGCTGACGATCGCCGAAGCCCTTGTCCAGGTTCGACACGTTGACCACGATGTCGCCCAGGCGCGGACCCGCGGGGATCTGGATCTCCTCGAAGTCCAACTTGCGGTGCTGCTCGGCCTCGGCCGCCATCTCCTCGTAGCGACCCAGTCGAGCCTTGTTCTTGGCCTGACGGGCCTTGGCGCCGGAGCGCACCCAGGCCAGTTCGTCCTTGAGCCGCTTCTGCAGCTTCTGGTCCTTCTTGCCCTGCACCTCGAGGCGCTGCGCCTTCTTCTCCAGGTAGGTGGAGTAGTTGCCCTCGTAGGGGTAGGCGCGGCCACGGTCGAGTTCGAGAATCCACTCGGCGACATTGTCGAGGAAGTACCGGTCGTGGGTCACGGCCAGCACGGCGCCCGGGTAGTCGGCGAGGTGCTTCTCCAGCCACAGCACGCTCTCGGCGTCGAGGTGGTTGGTCGGTTCGTCCAGCAGCAGCAGGTCGGGCTTGCTCAGCAGCAGCTTGCACAGCGCGACCCGGCGGCGCTCACCACCGGAGAGGTTGGTGACCGGCGCGTCCGGCGGCGGGCAGCGCAGCGCGTCCATGGCCTGTTCGAGCTGGGAGTCGACATCCCACGCGTCGGCGTGGTCGAGGAACTCCTGCAGCTGGCCCATTTCGTCCATGAGCTCGTCGGAGTACTCGGTGGCCATCAGTTCGGCGATCTCGTTGAACCGGTCCAGCTTGACCTTGACCTCGCCCAGGCCCTCTTCCACGTTGCCGCGGACGGTCTTCTCTTCGTTGAGGTCGGGTTCCTGCATGAGGATGCCGACCGTGGCGCCCGCGCCGAGGAACGCCTCACCGTTGTTGGGCCGGTCCAGTCCCGCCATGATCTTCAGCACGCTGGATTTACCCGCGCCGTTGGGACCAACGACACCGATTTTGGCGCCGGGAAGGAAGTTCAAGTACACGTCGTCGAGGATGACTTTGTCGCCGTGTGCTTTGCGAACCTTGATCATCTGATAAATGAACTCAGCCATACGCGCAAGCCTATCGGTGGGGGAAACGGGGACGGGAAGGGACCGGTGCCGCGAAAACGACCCTCATGCGTCGATCTGCTCGGCACCGTCGGTGCTCGGCACCACGTCCGGCGATCGCGCGGGGACAGGATCCGCCACGGTCGTAGAGGCTACGGCAACGGGGTCGGTCGACGCATACCCGGTGGCAGCGTCGTCGGCCTTCGGTAGTGCAGCGCTACCGGCGTCGGAGATATTGCGCACCGTCGCGTGTGGCAGCGACCGCAAACCTTCCGACCGGCGAACAACGCTGGCATGGCAGCGCGCCAGATCGGGCCCCACCGCGATCGCGCGCATCTCCAGGTCTCGCCGATCGGTGCCGTCCTTGCCGCGATACTCGTTGGACCGCAACTGCCCGTAGGCGATCACCGGATCGCCTCGATGCAACGACTGATCCACCCCCGCCACCAGCCTTCGCCAGCAACTGACCGTGAGATACAAGGTCCCGTTGTCGGTCCACTCCCCCGCTTTGGCGTCGAACCGTCGTGCGTTGCTCGCCATTCGGAAAGTCAGCATCTGCTCCCCGGTGCTCAGATCGCGCCGCACCGGTTCTGTGATGACGGTCCCGATCACCGTCGAGTGTGCCTCGTACATCGTGCTCGCCCCCCGCTCGATTCCTGTTGCTCTGACCACTCAAGGATGACGTGGAAATGCACAGGTGGCAGGCGCCCAGACGATCTGTGGATAAGTTTGTCGGTTGTGGATATCGCGTGTGTCAGAGCACCGGAAGTTCGGTATTCGCCCCGCACAGGACCACAATCGGCCGCACACCGGGTGCCGGTGTGTACATCCCGCTCTGCACCGCGGCCAACGCCGCAGCACCCTCGAGCTCGACCACCACACGGAATTCGCGCCACAGATACTCCCGAGCCGCCGCGACCGCGTCGTCGGCGACCGACAGCACCGGCATCTGATGCCGCTGGGCGATATCGAAGGCGATATCGCCGACCCGCGTCGCGCACAGCACCTCGGTCGCCTCGATATCCACCGGCCCACCCGCCTCGAGCGCCGCCGACAACACCGGCAGGTGCTCGGATTCGACCCCGATGATCTGCCTGCGTCTACCCAGCGCCGCACCCAGGCCCGCGATCAACGCAGCGCCGCCGACCGCGGCCAGCACCGGCGGCCTGCCGCGCACCTGTTCTTCCAACTCGAGCCCGATAACGCCGGCCCCCGCAACGACCGCGGGCATGTCATAGGCGTGCAGGTGGTCGGCACCTCGCTCGGCGGCCAGGCTCACCGCACGTTCCTGCGCCTGCGCGTAAGTCGTTCCGTGCCACAGCACTTCGGCCCCGTGCGCCCACATCGCGGCCACCTTGGTATGCGGCGCGGACTCGGGCACCACGATCGTGCATTCCTTGCCCAGCTGCGCGGCGGCCAACGCGACCGCGATCCCGGCATTCCCCGCCGAGGCGACCACCACCTGGTCGGCCCCGTCGTCGGCAGCGAGCAGAGCATTGAGTGCGCCACGCACGGTGAAAGTGCCACCATGCTGCAGGAATTCCATCTTCAGCGACACCGGTACCGGCCCGTGCGGCCCCTCCACACTCGTGTGGAACACCGGCGTCTTACGCACCCGTCCGGCCAGCCGACGCCGCGCTTCCCGAACGTCGGTGCGCAACACCCGCTCCGGTTCGGTGCGCCGCGTCGATTCACCGGACTGCACACCGGTCACCGACGGACCTCGCGGTCGCGACGGGCCAGCTCGGAGTACATCGCGTTGTAGGCGGTCAGCTCCGCGTCGTTGTCGCGGTCGGCGGCCCGGTCGGTGCGCTTGGCCAGCCTGGTGTCGCTGCGCGACCATTGGATCAGCAGCGCCAGCATCACCACCACCAGCGGGATCTCGCCGCTTGCCCAGGCGAAACTGCCGCCGTTGCGCTGGTCGGCGAGCAGGTCGATGCGCCAGCCCAGGTCCAGCGTGCGATAGAACCAGTCGCCCAGCACCGTGGTCATGCTCATCAGCGCGATCCCGAAGAACGCGTGGAACGGCAGCGTGCCGAACACCATCGCGAGCTTGGTCAGCGGCGCCACCTCGCGCGGTTTGGGATCGATGCCGATCACCACCCAGTAGAACAGGTAGCCGCTGAGCAGGAAGTGCGTGTTCATCATCAGATGGGCGGCGTGCGAGTCGACGTAGGCGTCGAAGATGCCGCCCAGGTACAGCGCGTAGAACCCGGCCACGAAGATCACCGACGCCACCACGGGCTGGGTGAGGAACCGGGAGACCGGGTTGTGCACGGCCGCCAGAATCCACTCGCGCGGGCCAGGCACCCCACCGCGCCCGGCGGGCGGCAACGCGCGCAGGGCCAGGGTCACCGCGCCACCGAGCGCGAGCAGAATCGGCGCCAGCATCGACAACGCCATGTGCGCGCCCATGTGCACGCTGAACATCGCCGGCGAATACCGGCCGACACCCGACGACGTGGCCAGCAACAACACCAAACAGCCGCTGCACCAGGCGATAGTCCGTCCGACCGGCCAGGCATCGCCGCGCTTGCGCAGCCGGTACACACCGAGCAGATACAGCGCGGCCAGCACGATCGCCAATGTTCCGAAGATCAGGTCGAAGCGCCAGTCGAACAGCAGTCGTGTCACGGTCGGCGGTCCGGCCAGGTTGTAACCCAGCTCCACTTCGACCGGCGTCGGGATGGCCGTGGGCGGCGGAGGCGGAGTACGCCCGAGGCCGACAGCCAGGCCGATGGTCGCCGCGAAGATCAACATCTCCACCCCGGCGAAGCGAATCAGCGCACCGCGATCGCGCGGGTCGGCCGCAAGCGCAGGCAGCGCGGCGCGACGCTGCAGGTAACCGATGGCACCCAGCACCAACAACGCGGCCGCCTTCGCGAGCACGAGCCGGCCATACGTGGTCGTGAACAGATCGGAGAACGGCACCCGCACCCAGGCATTGACCACGCCGCTCAGGCCGATCACCACGATCGAGATGGTCGCGGCCACCGAGAACCGCCGAGCGGCGATATCGGTATTCGCACCCCCTCGCATCGCGTGTGCCAGCACCGCGACCAACCCGCCCACCCAAATCGAGGCCGACACCATGTGCAAAATAAGTGAATTGGTCGCCACATCGTGGGAGCCACCCGAGGACGAGTGCCCGGTCAACGCCAGCGGCATCATGCTCACCAGCGCACCAGCCAGCAGAACCGGCGTCCACCCCCAGCGCAACGCGCACCGGCAGCCGATCGCCACGATCAGCGCGAACAACACCGTCGTACGCCAAGCCCCCGCGACCTCGACCTGCGCGATCACCGGCCACAACATCTCCGGCCGCCACAGCGCATCCACCGGCTGACCCGTCGTATCTGACACCGTCAACGGCACCAACAGCGCCGCGCTGCCCGCCCACACCAGCGCCGCGTCCGAGGCCCGCCGCACCGCCCGATACCCGCCCGCTTCCAGCAGCCCACCATCGCGCGGCGGCAACAGAAACGCCGCGAACAGCAGCGAACCCACCGTCACCGCGGCAGCCAGATCGGCCACCGCCCGCAACGCGGGCAACCCATATGTTGTCAATGCCCCCGGATCGGGTATCCCGAGCAAACGCAGCGCGTGCGCCGCCGACAACCCGACCACCATGGCCGCGACCACCGCGGCGATACACCCGGCCATCACGCTGAGCACACCGAACGACGCCACCGAACGCGAATCCGCCGGTGTTCCGCCGTCGACGGCGGGTCCAGCGGAGCGGTCCTGCGATAACGACATGACTACGAGGGTAGTTCGGTGAGCCCCGCCACGCCCCGATGGGGCGTCCCACCGCGGCCCCCGATCACCTATCCGACCGGTCGCTATACTTTTCGAACTGGACACCTGCGCCGACTTCGGCCAAGGTGGATGCGATTGCCTCCGTAGCTCAGTTGGATAGAGCAAGAGCCTTCTAATCTCTAGGTCGCAGGTTCGATTCCTGCCGGGGGCGCATCGAACGGCCCGTTCCCTGCGGCGATATATCGCCCACCGGAGCGGGCCGTTGCTGTCGGCGGCGGCAACAGCTAGAAACCGTTCGAGTTTGCCGCCGGACCACCACCGAGTAGTACCCGCAGCTAGCCCGATTTCCACCGGGTAGCCCAAAAGTTGCGTGTTGCCGCCGTCAGCGGGCGATTCTGTGGTTTTCTAAGCGACGTGAACTCGCTACAGCCAGCGGTACGCAACGGGTCGGCGACCCTGAATCTCGCCCTTGCCACGTGGACGTCGGCGGTGAACTTCTGGGCCTGGAATCTGATCGGCCCGTTGTCGTCGCAGTATTCCCATCACATGGCGTTGAGCAGTACCGCGGCCTCGATCATGGTGGCGATGCCGATTCTGGTCGGGTCGTTGGGGCGGATCGTGTCCGGTTCGCTCACTGATCGGCTGGGTGGGCGAACGATGTTCATCGGGGTGTCGTTGGCCTCGATCGTGCCGGTGATCGCGGTCGGGATCGCGGGGCAGGTCGAGTCCTATCCCCTGATGTTGGCGTTCGCGTTCCTGCTCGGTATTCCCGGCACGATTTTCGCGGTCGGGATTCCGTTCGCCAATTCCTGGTACGTGCCCGCGCGGCGCGGGTTCGCCACCGGCGTGTTCGGGGCGGGCATGGTCGGGACCGCGGTGTCGGCGTTCTTCACGCCGCGCTTCGTGAACTGGTTCGGACTGTTCCCGACGCATCTGATCGTGGCGGTCGTGCTCGCGGTGACGGCGGGTGCGTGCATCGCGTTCATGCGCAACTCACCGGACTTCACCCCGAGTACAGATCCCGTGCTGCCCAAGCTGCGCGCGGCGATGAAACTCGCGGTGACCTGGGAGATGTCGTTCCTGTACGCGGTGGTGTTCGGCGGGTTCGTGGCGTTCAGTTCGTATCTGCCCACCTACATCACCAATGTGTACGGGTTCGCCTCGGTGGACGCGGGCACCCGCACCGCCGCGTTCGCGCTCGCCGCGGTGATCGCCCGGCCCGTCGGTGGCGCGCTGTCGGACCGGATCGCGCCGAAGTACATCGTGGTCGTCTCGCTGGCGGGCACCGCGGTCATGGCGGTGGTGGCCGCGTTCAAACCGCCCGCCGATGTCGCTTCGGCCGCCACGTTCATCACCCTGGCGTTGTTCCTGGGGATCGGGACCGGTGGCGTGTTCGCGTGGGTGGCGCGGCGCACGCCCGCGTCCAGTGTCGGCAGTGTCACCGGCGTCGTGTCCGCGGCCGGTGGTCTGGGCGGCTATTTCCCGCCGCTGATCATGGGCATCACCTACAACGAGGCCAGTCACAGTTACGCCGTGGGCCTGCTGCTGCTCGCGGCGACGGCGCTGGCGGCCCTGATCTACACCGTGGTCAAACTGCGCGCCGTCGAGTAATTCGGTCCGATTCGTCGAAGGAGAAGCTGTGGCACCCCAAGCTCGAATCGGCGGTCCCGTCGAAGATCTGCTCGTTCGCAGTGGCCGGTTCTTCACCCCCGGCGTGGAATCGCCCGACTTGCGCACCGTCACCCGCAAGGGCGGCCGCGAAGGCGACATCTTCTATCGCAACCGGTGGAGCCACGACAAGGTGGTGCGCTCGACCCACGGCGTGAACTGCACCGGCTCGTGCTCGTGGAAGGTCTACGTCAAAGACGACATCATCACCTGGGAAGCGCAGGACGTCGACTACCCGTCGGCGGGCCCCGACCGGCCCGGTTACGAGCCGCGTGGTTGTCCGCGCGGCGCCGCGTTCTCCTGGTACACCTACTCCCCCACTCGCGTCCGCTATCCGTACGCGCGCGGCCTGCTGGTCGAGATGTATCGCGAAGCCAAGAAGCGGCTGGGCGATCCTGTGCTGGCCTGGGCCGACATCCAGGCCGACGACGATCGTCGGCGCACGTACCAAAAGGCCAGGGGCATGGGCGGTTTGGTGCGTGTGACCTGGGACGAAGCGGTCGAGATGATCGCCGCGGCGCACGTGCACACGATCAAGGAGTACGGTCCCGACCGAGTCGCGGGCTTCTCCCCGATCCCGGCCATGTCGATGGTGTCGTTCGCCGCCGGTTCGCGCTTCATCGAGCTCATCGGTGGCGTGATGACCTCGTTCTACGACTGGTACGCCGACCTGCCGGTGGCCTCACCGCAGGTGTTCGGCGACCAGACCGACGTGCCCGAATCGGGCGACTGGTGGGATGCGTCATACCTGCTCATGTGGGGTTCGAATGTGCCGGTGACCCGTACCCCGGACGCGCACTGGATGGCCGAGGTGCGCTACCGGGGCACCAAGGTCGTCACGATCAGCCCCGACTACGCCGACAACACCAAGTTCGCCGACGAGTGGATGCCGTGCGCGGCCGGCACCGACGGCGCCATGGCCATGGCGATGGGCCACGTCATCCTCACCGAGTATTTCGTGCGCAAGCGCGAGCCGTTCTTCGTCGACTACGTCCAGAAGTTCACCGACCTGCCGTTCCTGGTCAGCCTGGAACAACGCGACGGCCGACTGGTCCCCGGCAAGAACCTGACCGCCTCGGACCTGGGCAGCACCGACGAGAACGCGGCATTCAAACCGATTTTCATCGACGGCGTCACCAGTCGCCCCGTCATCCCGCACGGCTCGCTGGGCTTCCGCTTCGGCCCCGACGGGGCAGGCAAATGGAACCTGGAGCTGGGCGATCTGCAGCCGGTGCTCAGCGTCGCCGATGTGCGCGGCGCGCAACTGAAGGCCGCGACCGTCACCCTGCCCCGCTTCGACACCCTCGACGGCCACGGCGAGACCATCGAGCGCGGCGTGCCGGTGCTGATCCTGGACGGCCGCCCGGTGTGCACGGTCTTCGATCTGATGCTGGCCCAGTACGGCGTGGGCCGCGAGCAGCTGCCCGGTGCGTGGCCCGCCGATTACACCGACTCCGACAGCCTCTACACCCCCGCCTGGCAGGAACAGATCACCGGCGTGTCCGCCGAGCAGGTCATCCGGATCGCCCGCCAATTCGCCGACAACGCCGTGGATTCCGGTGGCCGGTCCATGATCATCATGGGCGCGGGCATCTGCCAGTGGTTCCATGGCGACGCCACCTACCGCGCGATCCTGGCGATGCTGCTGCTCACCGGTTCGATGGGCCGCAACGGTGGCGGGTGGGCCCATTACGTGGGCCAGGAGAAGTGCCGACCGGTGACCGGGTGGGCGACCGTGGCGATGGGCACCGACTGGTCGCGCCCGCCTCGCCTGATGGCGGGCACCTCCTACTGGTACGCGCACACCGACCAGTGGCGTTATGACGGCTACCGCGCCGACGTGCTCGCCTCCCCGACCGGCCGCGGCCTGTTCCGAGACAAGCACACGATGGACATCATGAGCGCGGGCGTGGCGATGGGCTGGACGCCGTTCTACCCCCAGTTCGACCGTTCCTCGCTGACACTGGCCGACGAGGCGAAGGCGGCAGGTGAGGATCCCGCCACCTACACCGCCAACCAATTACACAGCGGCGCACTGAAATTCGCGGTCCAGGATCCCGACAACCCGAAGAACTGGCCCCGCGTGCTCAGTGTGTGGCGGTCCAATCTGCTTGGCTCCTCCTCCAAGGGCAACGAGTATTTCCTCAAGCACCTGCTCGGCACCGCCTCGAACGTGCGCAACACCATCGCCGCGCCCGCGGATCGCCCGGTCGACGTGGTGTCCCCCGACGAAGTCCCCGAGGGCAAACTCGATCTGCTGATGTCGATCGACTTCCGCATGACCTCCACCACCCTGTTCTCCGACATCGTGCTGCCCGCGGCGACCTGGTACGAGAAGGCCGACCTGTCCAGCACCGACATGCACCCCTTCATGAACGCCTTCACCCCGGCCATCGACCCGCCGTGGGAAACCAAGTCCGACTTCGACGCGTTCGGCGCGATCGCCCGCGCGTTCTCGTCGATGGCGGCCAAGCACCTGGGCACCAGAACCGACGTGGTCCTTGGCACCCTGCAGCACGACACCCCGGGCGCGATGGCCTATCCCCATGGCACGCAATCGAATTGGCAGGACACCGGCGAGGTGCCCGTGCCCGGTAAGACGATGGGGCCCATCGCGGTGGTCGAACGCGACTTCGCCGCGGTGGCCGACAAATGGACCGCGCTGGGACCGCTGGTGGAGAAGCTGGGCCTGACCACCAAGGGCATCACCACCTTCCCCGAACAGGAAGTCCCCGAACTCGCCCGCCTGCACGGCGTCATGAATGCCGGTGTGGCAGTGGGACGTCCGGCGATGGACACCGCGGAGAAGGCCGCCGAGACCATCCTCATGCTCTCGGGAACGTCCAACGGCCGGTTGTCGGTGGAAGGTTTCAAGGAGCTGGACCGGCGAACCGGCTGCAACATGGTCGTGCTGGCCGAGGGCAGCGAGGAACGTCGAATCACCTTCGCCGAGACGCAATCTCGCCCGGTGCCCGTGATCACCAGTCCGGAATGGTCGGGCAGTGAAACCGGCGGCCGCCGCTATGCCCCGTTCACCCAGAACATCGAATTCGGCAAACCGTTCCACACCCTCACCGGCCGGATGCATTTCTACGTCGACCACGACTGGATCGAGGAACTCGGCGAGGCCCTGCCGATCTATCGGCCGCCCCTTGATATGGGAAAGCTGTTCGGCGAACCGGCAATTGGTGAACGCAACGGCGTCGGCCTGACCCTGCGCTATCTGACTCCGCATTCGAAATGGTCGATCCATTCCGAATATCAGGACAACCTGCTGATGCTGTCGCTGTCGCGCGGCGGTCCGACGATGTGGATGAGTCCTGGCGACGCGGACAAGATCGGCGTCAGCGACAACGACTGGGTCGAGGCGCTGAACCGCAACGGCGTGTACGTGTGCCGCGCGGTGGTCTCCCAGCGCATGCCCGAAGGCGTGGTCTACGTCTACCACGCACAGGAACGCACCATCGATGTCCCGCTGTCGGATACCACCGGAACCCGCGGCGGCATTCACAATTCGATCACGCAGCTGCTGATCAAACCCACGCACCTGGCGGGCGGTTACGCCCAGACCTCGTTCGCGTTCAACTATCTCGGCCCCACCGGAAATCAACGCGACGAGGTAACCGTGGTCCGTCGCCGCAGCCAGGAGGTGACGTACTGATGAAGGTCATGGCGCAATTGGCGATGGTGATGAACCTGGACAAATGCATCGGCTGCCACACCTGTTCGGTGACCTGCAAGCAGGCGTGGACCAACCGGTCCGGTACCGAATACGTGTGGTTCAACAATGTGGAAACCCGGCCGGGACAGGGTTATCCGCGGCAGTACGAGGATCAGGAGAAATGGCGCGGCGGCTGGACCTTGAAGAAGGGTCGGTTGCGGCTGCTGGGCGGTGATCGTTTCGCCAAGCTCGCCAATATCTTCGCCAATCCGAAGATGCCGTCGATGGACGACTACTACGAGCCGTGGACCTACGACTACGAGAATCTGATCAATGCCCCGCTGAGCGACCAGATCCCGGTCGCCGCGCCGCGCAGCCTGCTCACCGGCGAGCGGATGAAGATCAACTGGTCGGCCAACTGGGACGACGACCTGGCCGGTTCGCCGGAGATCCTGCCCGGAGATCCGGTGCTGGCGAAGGTGAGCGAGAAGGTCAAGACCGACCTCGAGTCCACGTTCATGTTCTATCTGCCGCGCATCTGCGAACACTGCCTGAACCCGGCATGTGTCGCGTCGTGCCCGTCGGGAGCGATCTACAAGCGCACCGAGGACGGCATCGTGCTGGTGGATCAGGACAAGTGCCGTGGCTGGCGGATGTGTATTTCCGGCTGCCCGTACAAGAAGGTGTATTTCAACCACAAAACCGGCAAGGCCGAGAAATGTACGTTCTGCTATCCGCGCGTGGAGGTCGGGTTGCCGACGGTGTGCGCGGAAACCTGTGTGGGCCGGTTGCGCTATATCGGGCTGGTGTTCTACGACGTGGACCGAGTGCTCGACGCCGCGGCCGTGCCCGACGAGCACGACCTGTACGAGGCGCAGATGGACGTGATGCTGGACCCCAACGACCCGGAGGTAGTTGCGGGAGCGAAGGCTTCGGGGATTCCAGATAGCTGGATCGAGGCGGCCCAGCGATCACCGATCCACGCCCTGATCAAGGATTTCCGGGTAGCGCTGCCGCTGCATCCGGAATACCGAACCCTGCCGATGGTCTGGTATATCCCGCCGCTGTCGCCGGTGGTCGACGCGGTCAGCCGCGACGGTCACGACGGTGAGGACATCGGCAACCTGTTCGGCGCGCTGGATTCGCTGCGAATCCCGTTGGAGTACTTGGCCGGACTGTTCACCGCCGGCGATATCGAACCGGTGGCCCTGGTGTTGCGCAAGCTGGCCGCGATGCGTTCCTACATGCGCGATATCAATCTCGGCCGTGAACCGCAGGCCCATATTCCCGAAGCCGTCGGGATGACCGAAGAACAGATGTACCGCATGTACCGACTGCTGGCACTGGCGAAAATCGAAGACCGGTATGTGATTCCGTCGGCCTATGCCGATCAGGGCCATCAGCTCGAGGAATCGATGACCGACTGCGCCCTGGATTTCGACGGCGGCCCCGGCATGTACGAACAGGCGTCGGGACCGTTCGGCGAAACCAGCGGCAAACCGGTGCCGGTCGCGGTGGAAACATTCCAGGCGCTCAAACAACGCCAGACCAGCGAATCCGTGGACAGCAGCAATTCCTCCCGGGTCAACCTGCTCAACTGGGACGGCAAGGGCGCACCCGACGGAATGTTCCCCGGCGGCGGCAAATGATGCGCACACGCACGGCCCGCCGGTCCGCCGAACATCGCCTGACCTGGCAGGCGGCATCGCTGCTGCTGGCGTACCCGGACGCCGAACAGCGCGCGCGCCTGGACCTGGTCACGCAACTGACCGCGCACCTGCCCGCCGAACAGTCGCGCCCCCTGCTCGACACCGCCGAAGCCCTGCGCGCCCTGACGGAAACCGCTGCGGCACAACAGTATGTCGATACCTTCGACCTGCGCAGACGGGCGACACTGCTGCTGACCTACTGGACCGACGGCGACACCCGCAACCGCGGCATGGCCATGCTCACCTTCACCCAGGCCTACCGGGCGGCGGGCGTGGCACCGCCGTCGAGCGAGGTCCCCGATCACCTGCCCGTAGTCCTCGAATTCGCGGCCACCGTCGACCCCATCGCCGGTGCAGCCCTGCTGTCGGCCAACCGCCGCGCAATCCATGCGATCGGCATGGCCCTGCAAGACGAAAACTCGCTCTACGCACCGACATTGGCCGCAGTCACCGCCACTTTGCCACCGGCGAACGACGCCGATCTGGGCTGGGCGCGCAGGCTCGTCGACACCGGCCCCGCCGCCGAATCGGTCGGCCTGGCCCCGTTCACCCTGACCGTGCCCCCACGTCGCTCCGGCACCGACCGGGAACCCGCTGTAGCGAAAGGACTCCGGTGACGACCTTCTGGAACATCGTCCCGTACGTGAGCCTGGCGATCCTGATCGTGGGCACCTGGTGGCGTTACCGCTACGACAAGTTCGGCTGGACCACCCGTTCCTCGCAGCTGTACGAATCCAAGCTGCTGCGCATCGGCAGTCCGCTGTTCCACTACGGGATGATGGTGGTGATCGTGGGCCACATCATCGGCCTGGTCATCCCCGAATCGTGGACCGACGCCGTCGGGATGAGCCAGCACGTCTATCACATCCAGGCCATCGCGCTGGGCAGCATCGCCGGGGTCTCCACGCTTGCCGGCCTCGCGCTGCTGATCTACCGGCGGCGCCGCCACGGACCGGTGTTCACCGCGACCACCCTCAACGACAAGATCATGTACCTGGTCCTGTTCTCGGCGCTGGTGACGGGCCTTGCCACCACGCTGATCGGTTCCGGCGCGGTCGGCCCCGAGCACAATTACCGCGAAACCGTGTCGCCGTGGTTCCGGTCGATCTGGATCCTGCAACCGCGCGGCGACCTCATGGCCGAAGCGCCGACGTCGTTCCACATCCACGTACTGATCGCGCTGACGCTGTTCGCGATCTGGCCGTTCACTCGCCTTGTGCACGCGTTCAGCGCCCCGATCAGCTATTTCTACCGGCCGTACATCGTCTACCGGTCCCGCTCGAGCGCCAAGCAGGACGAGCTGATGGGGTCGCGCCCGGAGCGTCGGGGCTGGTGAGGATGGCCACAATTCGACATTGTCGAACGGGGTAGCTGCTGCGGGACGTCTCGAGTTCCTAGCGTCGAATGTGTAACCCGGTGATTGCCGGGCGGCGGGCCCAACGACGAGCCCGTCGGAAAGGACCGCACATGACGCAGCAGTACGTGGGTGCCATCGATCAGGGCACGACCAGCACCCGATTCATGGTGTTCGACCATGACGGCGCGATAGTCGCCCGCCATCAGCTCGAACACGACCAGATCTTGCCCGCACCCGGCTGGGTGGAGCACAACCCGGACGAGATCTGGGAGCGCACCCGCACTGTCATCAAGAGCGCGCTGGCCGGTGCCGGACTCACCCATCGCGACCTCGCCGCGATCGGCGTCACCAACCAGCGCGAGACCACCGTGGTCTGGAACCGGCATACCGGGCGCTGCTACGGCAACGCGATCGTGTGGCAGGACACCCGCACCGACAAGATCATCGCCGACCTGCACCGCACCGGCCACGCCGACTTCGTGCACAAGCTCACCGGTCTGCCGCCCGCGACCTACTTCTCCGGCGGCAAACTGCGCTGGATTCTCGACAACGTCGAGGGCGTGCGCGCCGACGCCGAGCGTGGTGACGCCCTGTTCGGCACCATCGATTCCTGGCTGATCTGGAACCTCACCGGCGGCGTCAACGGCGGCCTGCATCTCACCGATCCGACCAACGCCTCGCGGACCATGTTGATGAACCTGGAGACGCTGACCTGGGACGACGACCTGCTCGCCCTGTTCGACGTGCCCCGCGCGATGCTGCCGGTGATCGCCCCGTCGTCGAATCCGACCACCTTCGGGTTCACCAATCCCGACGGCCCGTTCAAGGGCGAGGTCCCGATCATGGGTGTGCTGGGCGATCAGCAGTCGGCCACCGTCGGGCAGGTGTGTTTCCGCGCGGGCGAGGCGAAGAACACCTACGGCACCGGCAATTTCCTGGTGCTCAACACCGGCACCGAGATCGTGCACTCCACGCACGGTCTGCTCACGACCGTCGCCTACCAGTTCGACCGACAGAAGCCGGTCTACGCGTTGGAGGGGTCGATCGCGGTCACCGGTTCGGCGGTGCAGTGGTTGCGCGATCAGCTGGGCATCATCGGCGGCACCGCCTATGTCGAGGACTTGGCGTCGAAGGTGCCCGATAACGGCGGCGTGTACTTCGTGCCCGCGTTCTCCGGACTGTTCGCCCCGTACTGGCGACCCGACGCGCGTGGCGCGATCGTCGGCCTGTCCCGCTTCAGCAACAACGCCCATTTGGCCAGGGCCACGTTGGAATCCATCGCCTATCAGACCCGCGATGTGGTCGAGGCGATGCAGCGCGACTCCGGCGTGGAGCTGGCGACCTTGCGGGTCGACGGCGGCGTCACCGCCAACGAGTTGGCGATGCAGATCCAGGCCGATTTCCTCGGCGTGCCGGTCTCGCGCCCCGCGGTCGCGGAGACCACGGCCCTTGGCGCCGCCTACGCCGCGGGCCTGGCGGTCGGTTTCTGGTCCGACGTCGACGAACTGGTCGCCAACTGGCACGAGGGCAGGCGCTGGGAGCCGACCTGGACCGCGCAACAGCGAGCCACCGGCTACACCCGCTGGAAAAACGCGGTCGGCCGCACCCTCGACTGGGTCGACGTATAACGCGCCCCACCACCACTTTTCACACTTTTCCCCAAGGAGCACCCGATGACCAGCCATGCCCGCACCACCCGCCTGAGCCCCGCCTACCGCGCCGCCGCGATCGCCGCCCTCGACGACACCGAGGTCGACGTCCTCGTGATCGGCGGCGGTGTCACCGGCGCCGGTGCCGCCCTCGACGCCGCCTCGCGCGGCCTGTCCGTAACCCTGGTCGAGGCAAGGGATTTCGCTGCCGGCACCTCGAGCCGTTCGTCGAAACTGATCCACGGCGGCCTGCGCTACCTGGAGCAGATGGACTTCGCACTGGTGCGTGAAGCGCTGAAAGAGCGTGGGCTGCTACTGAATTCGCTGGCCCCGCACTTGGTCAAGCCCGTGTCGTTCCTGTTCCCGCTGCAGCATCGCGTGTGGGAGCGCGCCTACATCGGCGCGGGCATCGCCCTGTACGACACCCTCGGCGGCGCCCGCTCGGTGCCCATGCACAAGCACCTCAGCCGCACCAAGGCACTGGAATTGGCGCCCGCGCTCACCGAGGACGCGATGACCGGCGCGATCCGCTACTACGACGCCCAGGTCGACGACGCCCGCCACACCATGATGCTGGCCCGCACCGCCGCCGACGCAGGCGCCACCGTGCTCACCCGCACCACGGTCGTCGGCCTGCTGCGCGAGGGCGAACGCGTCACCGGCGCGATGGTCGAAGACTCCGAAACCGGGCGCCTGCACCAGATCAAGGCCAAGACCGTGATCAGCGCGACCGGCGTGTGGACCGACGACATGATCGAGATGACCGGCGTCGAATTCCCCTTCCACGTACAGATGTCGAAGGGCGTGCACATCATGGTGCCGCGCGACCGGCTGGACATGGACACCGGCCTGATCATGCGGACCGAGAAGTCGGTGCTGTTCGTGATCCCGTGGGCGCAGCACTGGATCATCGGCACCACCGACACCGAATGGTCCCTGGACAAGAACCACCCCACCGCCAGCGCCGCCGACGTGCAATACATCCTCGATCACGTCAATTCGCTGCTGCGCGAACCGCTCACGCGCGCGGACATCGTCGGTACCTACGCCGGATTGCGCCCGCTGATGACCGGCGCGACCAAGGAAACCGCGAAGCTCTCGCGCGAACACGCCGTCGCCGAACCCGCTCCCGGCCTGTTCGTGATCGCCGGCGGCAAGTACACCACCTACCGGGTGATGGCGAAGGACGTGGTCGACGCCGCCGCGCAACGCCTGAATCGTGCGGTCGCCCCGTCGGCGACCGAGTTCATGCCGATCCTCGGCGCGCAGGGCTACTTCGAACTGCGGGCGACCCTGCTGGCCGATCCCGAAGACCTTGTCGCACAGACCGGTTTGTCGGCCGAGGTCATCGAGCACCTGCTCGGTCGATACGGATCACTGGTCACCGAACTGTTCGATCTCATCGCCGCGAACCCGAGCCTGGCCCGCCCGATCGACGGCGCACCGAATTACCTTGCCGCCGAGGTCGTATACGCGGCCACCAGCGAAGGCGTGCTGCACCTGGACGACCTGCTCACCCGCCGCACCCGCATCTCGATCGAAGTCCCCGACCGCGGCCTGGCCGCCGCCCAGGACATCGGCCGCCTGGTCGCGGGCCCGCTGGGCTGGGACACCGATCGGGTCGACACCGAGGTCAACGCCTACTTCGACCGCGTGCACGCGGAGTTGGCGGCCAACCAGGCCACCACCGATGTCTCCGCCAACGCGGCCCGCCTGGTCACCGCGCGCTGGCTATGAACGTCGGGCAGATTTTCGTCAGCGAGGCACTGGGCACCGGCATTCTGCTGTTGCTCGGCGCCGGGGTGGTGGCCAATGTGTCGCTGCGGAAATCCAAAGGGATCGGTGGAGGCTGGCTGCTGATCAGTATCGGCTGGGGCATCGGCGTGTTCGCCGGCGTCTACGCCGCCTACAAGACCGGCGGCCACCTCAACCCGGCGGTCACCATCGGCATGATCACCAGCGGCGCAACGGAATTCGCGCCGGGTATCCCGGTGAACGTCGCCGACACCGCGGCGTATCTCACCGGGCAGTTCACCGGCGCGTTCCTCGGTGCATGCGCCGCGTTCGCGGTCTATAAACAGCATTTCGACGCCGAACCCGACGAGGCCACCAAGCTGGCCGTGTTCGCGACCGGCCCCGCGATCCGGTCGCACCGCTGGAACTTCGTGACCGAGGCGATCGCGACGTTCGCGCTGGTCCTGGTGATCCTGTCGCTGGGTCACACACCCAGCGGTCTCGGCCCGCTCGCCGCGGCGCTGCTGGTTGTCGGGATCGGCGCGTCGCTGGGTGGGCCGACCGGATACGCGATCAACCCCGCCCGCGACCTGGCTCCCCGCCTGGCCTACGCCCTGCTGCCCACCAGTCGGGTGTCGCCGCGCGCCCTGGTCACCGTCGGTTCGCCGGTTTCGATCCCCGACCGTTTCCGAGCCCCGGTAACGGCCACCAACAAGGACCCCGACTGGGGTTACGCCTGGGTCCCCGTCTGCGGGCCACTGCTCGGCGGCGCCGTCGCGGGCCTGCTCACCTACTTCCTCACGTAAACCTGCCTCGCAGAAAGGACCGAGCTCAAGTGAAGTCACGCAATCTTGCCCTGGCGACCCTCGTTTTCGGCATCACCTTCTGGGCCTGGAATCTCATCGGCCCACTCTCGACCTCGTACACGAAACTGCTCTCGCTGTCGGCGGGCCAGCAGTCCATGCTCGTGGCCACCCCCGTGTTGGTCGGTTCGCTGGGCCGCATCCCGGTCGGGGTCCTGGCCGACCGCTACGGCGGGCGACGCATGTTCACGATCCTGTGCTTCGTCAGCATCATCCCGGTGCTGATGGTCGGATGGTCCAATTCCTATGGGGCCCTGATCTTCTGGGGATTCTTCCTCGGCATCGCGGGCACCACCTTCGCCGTCGGCGTCCCGTTCGTGAACAACTGGTACGAGCCCAGCCGTCGCGGTTTCGCCACCGGCATCTTCGGTGCGGGCATGGGCGGCACGGCCCTGTCGGCCCTGCTCACCCCGCGACTGGTCGAGTGGTTCGGCCGCGGCACCACCCATGTGCTGATCGCGATCGCGCTGGCAGCGGCCGGTGTGGCGATGTACCTGTTCAGCAAGGACGCACCCAACTGGACTCCGGCCACCACTCCCGCCCTTCCCCGCATCGGCGCCGCGCTGAAGATGAAGGCCACCTGGCAGGGCGCGTTCCTGTACGCCGTCGCCTTCGGCGGTTTCGTCGCGTTCTCCACCTACCTGCCGACCGTGCTGCACAACGTCTACGAATTCGCCCAGTCCGACGCGGGCCTGCGCACCGCCGGCTTCGCCCTGGCCGGTGTCGCCGCCCGCCCACTGGGCGGCATCCTGTCGGACAAGATCGGCCCGATCATGGTGTTGGCCATCGCCTTCGCGGGCACGGCGACCATGGCGGTCGTCCTCTCGTTCGGCCCGCCCCTGGAACTAGCGGCCGGCGCCAGCCTGGTCCTGACCGCCCTGTTCCTCGGCCTCGGTACCGGCGGCGTGTTCGCCCTGCTGGCGAAGATGGTCGACCCGAGCAAGGTCGGCACGGTCACCGGCCTGGTCGGCGCCGCAGGCGGCCTCGGCGGCTACTTCCCGCCGCTGGTCATGGGCCTGACCTACAGCCACTGGCACGACTACACCCTCGGTTACCTACTGCTGGCCGCCACCGCGTCGGCCGCCCTGGTCTACACGCTGACCTTGCGCGGAAAGTCCAAGCAGCACACCAAGTCCGAGCAGCTGCTGGCTACTCGGTAGTGCACTGCGCGCCAACCCAGGCAAGGTTGGCGCGCATGCTGTCGGCCCACTCGACCAGGCGGCGGGCCACGATGCGGCCCTCCAGTTCCGGCTTCGCCGCGATCGCCAACGACAACCCCGACGGACCGGGGCCCAGCTTGGCCCACTGCCGCACCAGCGTCCCCTCCCGTGCCGGATCGACCTCGAAACCCCAGGTGGCGCTGACCCCGTCGGGTCCGAAAACGTTCCACACCCAGCGGCGGCCCGGTTCCATCTCCACGATCTCGCATTCGGTTTCCCAGGTGCCCAGCGCAGGGTGGCTGTTGCGCCCGCGGAATCGCGCACCGACTTCGACCCGGTCGATCGGGCCGATCCACTCGACCTCGGCCAGCTCGCCGGCGCAGCGGACCGGCAGTTCGATATCGGTGACCAAGGCCCAGACGGTGGCCGGATCGGCGGGGACTCGCTCGGTGACTTCGATCGTCGGGCAGTCGCGGTAGCGCACAGCGAACCTTCCTCTACTCTGGTGCCAGTGAAGTTATGCTGTAGAGCATAATTCATCGACGAGGAGGCGTGATGCACATCGGTGTTCTGATCGAGCCGCGACTGCCCGGCGCGATCGACTTCGCGGTCGCCGCGGAGGAAGCCGGCGCGCGTTCGCTGTGGGTCCCGGAGGTCTGGAGCTACGACGCGCTCACCGCGCTCGCGTACCTGGCGGCGAAAACCTCGTCGATTCGCCTTGGCACCTTCGTGGTCCAACTCGGTTCCCGCACACCAGCATTGCTGGCCACCTCGGCGCTGAGCATCCACGAACTCTCGGGCGGGCGCTTCGACCTGGGCATCGGCGTCTCCGGCCCGCGGGTGATGGAGGGCTGGCACGGTGTCCGGTTCCGGCAGCCGATCCAGACCACCCGCGAAACCATCGAGATCATCCGGACCGTCAGTCGCGCCGAACGACTCGAGCATTCCGGCGAGATCTATCCACTGCCACTGCCGGACGGGCCGGGACGCGCGCTGCGGCCGATGGTCGCCCCCGCGCACATTCCGATCTACAACGCCGCCATGGGTCCGAAAAATCTGCGCCTGACCGGCGAACTCGCCGACGGCTGGCTGGCCAACGCCTTCATCCCCGAAGCCGCGGAACTGTTTCTCGACCCACTGCGCGAGGGGGCAGAGAGCGCGGGCCGATCACTGACCGACCTCGATCTGGTGGCCCCGGTAGCGGTCGAGATCACCCCCGACGAGGACACCGCGGCCGCCGCGATCGCCCGGCACGCGCAGGGTTACGCGTTCACCATCGGCGCGATGGGCAGCGGCCGAAACTTCTACAACGACGCCTTCACCCGACTCGGCTTCGGCAGCGCCGTCACCGAAGTCGCCGCGCTGTGGCAGTCCGGCGACCGCGACGCCGCCCGACAAGCGGTCCCCCGCGAACTGGGCCAGCTCACCAATCTGATCGGCACACCGGCGATGATCACCGAACGGCTGCACCGGTACCGAGCCACCGGAATCACCAGCCTGCTGGCCAAACTCGACGGCGACTTCGACCAGCAACTCGCGACGCTGCGCCAACTGCTGGCGATCGAGTCGGCTATCGACGCGGAATAACTATCGCCAGCATCCCGGTGAGCTCGCCGATCACGTCATCGAGCGGGGTGATCGTGCGCGTGGTCCGGCACAGAATGACCGCTCCCTCGATGGAGGCCATCGCCATAGTCGCCAGCGGAACGGCCCGCTGCGGCGAGAGCCCGGCCGTGACCAGGCAGGCTCGCAAGCTGGTCTGCCACCGCTGCACGATCGCGGCCACCTTGTGCGAAAGCTCGTCATCGGGCGCCCCACCGACCGCCACCGCGATCACCGGGCATCCCGCTTCGAAGTCACTGTCGCGCAGAATCTGCTTCCAGAACGCGCCGAATCGTTCCAGCCCCGCGACCGGCCCGTCTTGCAGCGATTCGTCGATGATGGCCGCGATCGCGTCACCGGCCAGATCCAGCGACTCACTGATGATCTGCCCGCGACCACCGGGAAAGTGGTGATACACCGACCCACGCGGCGTCGCGGTCCGAGCCAGAATCGCATCGATGGTCACCCCGGCCGCGCCGCGCTCCCGCAGCAACTCGACCCCGCCCAGCAGCATCTTCTGCCGCGTAGTCACCCGCGCCGCCATTCGCCCGCCTCACCTCGTCCGGCAATTATTGTATGACCCATAGTATAGGCCGCCGATCTGCGGCGATGCTGTCGCCGAGCAGCGAAGTCTCACTCCCCGCGCTGATCGACCGCCACCTGCACCAGCGCCTCGACGCGCCGGGTCAGGCTCGCGGTCATCCAGCCGAGGCCGAATTGCAGGGGTGGGGCGTCGGTGACGGGGATGAAGGTGACGTCGGGGCGTTGGTAGAACAGCGGGGCCTGGGTGGTGGTGAGGTAGACGCCCTTGCCCGCACCGACCAGGGCGAGGATTTCCTGGAAGGTGCACGCGGTGGGGCCGGGCGGGATGTGTCGACCCGACGGGGTGCGTTTGGGATGGTGGAATTCGTCGAAGTCGGCCGGTAGTCCGGGTGGGTTCTGGATCATCGCCACGTCGGCGAGGTCTTCCAGCGACACCGACTCTTTGCGCGCGAACTCGTGGCTCGACGGCACCGCGAGCATCTTGTCCTCGGAGATCAGCGGCGGCCCGATGGCCATGTCGGGCTCGCACATCGGGAAGCAGCACAGCAGGGCTTCGACCTCGCCCGACCGCAGCCTGCTCGCCCCGTCGCTGAGCTGCATTTCGGCGATCCGCACCTCGCATTCGGGGTAGCGGGCGTGGAAGATCTCGCCCACCTCGAGCAGGTACCGGCCACCGGCGGACCCGAAGTAGCCCACCCACAAGGTCCCCGCGATGCCACGCCCGTTCAGCTTGGCGTTGCGCATACTGCGTTGTACCTGCTCGTAGGCGGGGCGCAGTTCCTCGCGCAGTTGAACGCCGACCGCGGTCAGCGCCACCTTGCGACTGGTCCGTTCGAACAGTGGTACCCCGACCTGGCGTTCGATGGCTTTGATCGTCTTGCTGACGTGTGCCGTGGACACCCGTAGGCGTTCGGCGGTGCGGCCGAAATGCAGTTCCTCCGACAGCGTCAGGAACGCCTCGATCTCGTTTCGTTCCACTGTCGTCCTCGTGATCCTTGCCCGCTGGTTAACGATCCTTGGGTGATCTGTCGTTGATCACTTCCGGGGAACGCTCAATCATAGATTCGTCTACGAAAAACGTTCAGAGAGGTCGGTTTTGACATGGTGTTCCCGCACATCAAGCACCGGTTCGTCGAGGTCGACGGAGTGCGAGTCTTCTACCGGGAAACCGGACCGCAGGGTGCGCCGACTTTGCTTCTGCTGCACGGCTTTCCGTCAGCCTCGCATCAGTACCGTCGACTCATGGACGCGCTCGGCGGGCGATACCGGCTGATCGCTCCCGACTATCCCGGGTTCGGGCACACCGAGACCCCCGCGGATTTCGAGTACAGCTTCGAGCGGCTCGCCGACATCGTCGAAGGGTTCGTCGATGCAGTCAGCCTGTCGCGATTTGTGTTGTACGCCTTCGACTTCGGCGGTCCCGTGGGAATGCGCCTGGCGACCCGTCGCCCGGAACTGATCTCCGGGTTGATCATCCAGAACGCCAACGCCTATGACGAGGGTCTGTCCGACATAGCCCGCGCTATGACCGCGAACACCCCGGACGTGCCCGGCGGCGCCGACAACGTGCGACAGATCCTCGAACTGCCCGTCACCCGAAGCCAATACGAAGGTGGCACAACCGATCCCGCGCTCATCGCCCCCGACGGCTGGACCCTGGACCAGCACTTCCTCGACCTGCCCGGCCGCAAGGAAGCCCAGGTCCAGCTCGGCCTGAACTACCACACCAACCTCGCGCTCTACCCGGTTTGGCAGCAGTGGCTGCGCGACAACCAGCCGCCGACTTTGGTGCTGTGGGGCCGCAACGACGCCTTCTTCCCCGAAGCCGGTGCGTACGCCTACCTGCGCGATGTTCCCGATGCCGCCATCCATGTACTGGACACGGGCCACTTCGCACTCGAGGAGAACCTTCCCGAAATCGCCCCCCTCATCAGCGATTTCGTCGCTCGGGTGCATCGAACCGAGCCCATGAAGATCGCTGTTATCGGCGCGAAAGGCAACCTCGGCAGCGCGGTCGTCCGGGAAGCCACCGCCCGCGGCCTACGGGTCACGTCCCTCGACCGAACCACCGTGGACGTCACCGACCCGGCCTCGGTCAAAAACGCTGTCGCAGACCATGATGCAGTCGTCGTAGCGATCAAGGGCGACGACCGACTGGTCCCCCGTGGCGCGCAAACCCTGCTCGAAGCCCTGCCCCTCGCAGGCGTGGACCGTCTGATCTTCCTCGGCGGTGGCGGCAGCCTCGAATACGCACCCGGCCAACGTTTCGTGGACTCCCCCAACTTCCCGCCCCAGTACCTGGAAACCGCCCGCGACCAGGGCGAAGCACTGGAAATCTTCCGTGCTTCCACCACCTCGATCCGCTGGTCCTACGTCAGCCCACCACCGGTGCACCTGCTGCCCGGCGACGCGACCGGCACCTACCGCGCCGAAGCCCGCGACACCCCGATCACCGACGCCAACGGCGAAAGCCGCATCACCGTAGGCGATTACGCGAGCGCGATCGTCGACGCGCTGCAAAACAGCACCTTCGTGAACCAGCGTTTCACCGTCTCGTACTGAGGACCCCGATGAAAAAGCTCTACTACGCCGCGCACACGTACATGATCGTCGGCCTGCTCTCCGGCCTGTACTACCGCGAAATCACCAAGCTCAACGACTTCACCGGCGAATCCCAACTCGGCCTCGTCCACACCCACCTGCTGGCACTGGGCATGCTGTTCTTCCTGATCGTGCTGGCCCTGGAAAAACTGTTCACCCTGTCGGCAGGCAACCTGTTCACCCCGTTCTTCTGGACCTACAACGCGGGCCTGGCCCTGACCGTCACCGTGATGACCATCCGCGGCACCCGCACGGTCCTCGGCCACGAAACACCCGAACTGGCAGCACATTTCGCAGGCGGCGGCCACATCATCCTGACGATAGGCCTGGTCTTCTTCTTCATCACCCTCGGCAAGCGCATCACCGAAACCCCCGCGCCTGTCCGACCTGAGACCATCGCCGCATGAGATCCGCCCCCATCCGCGCCATCGCCCTGCTCACCACCGGCCTGCTCGTGGGCGCCTTCGGTTACGGCGCCGCGAACCTGGTCCCCACCTTCCACCGAGTCCCCCTCCAGATGCGCCTGGAATTCCACACCGAACTGATGCGCAACAACAGCATCAGCATGCAACTCACCATGGCCGCCGCCGCCCTGACCTGTCTCGCCCTGGCAGTCATCTCGACCGGCCGCGATCGCCTACTCGCGGCGGCAGCCACGGTGTTCGTAGTCGCGTCGTTCCTCATCACCCGCCTCGGCAACGTCCCGATCAACTACCAGATCAACGACTGGGCCGTCGACGGCGTCCCCACCGACTACGCCACCCTGCTCACCCGCTGGGACATCTTCCATTTCCTACGCACCGGGACAGCATTGGTCGCCTTCGCACTGATCATCGTCCTGGCGGTATGGGGAACAGCCTCGCGCGCAGACAAGATCTAATCCGCCTGAGCATCTACCGAACTCGACGCCCCTCCCCACAGTGCGGAGGGGCGTTCTCCTACGGGCCGCCGACAGTCCACTGACGCCGAATCCACAATGCCTCCAACCGATCCGTGATCTCCTCAACACCGGCGGGCAACGCGACTGCGCCTCTGCCACGAGGTCGGACACATCCACCCAGTCGATATTCGTGCGCCCGTTGATGACATGCCCCGTGCCCTTGATTCGCGACATGCCCCGTGCCCTTGATTCGCGATTCGAGGTACATGACCGGCGCCGAGTCGTACAGCGGCGCCAATGCCACCTCCCCGTGCCGACTGAGCAGTAGCGAGTAGTTGTTCGAATGGGCGTCGCCGTTGCCCATGATGACGTTGAAGGTCACGGCAGACAGTAGGTCGATGCGAAATGCCTGGGGATCTATCGCACGATCGGGACCTAGCTTCCTTCAAAGATCTATATATCGATCATTCGTGCCGCGAGGCCGACCACGCGCGGCTGCAGCAGGAGCCGACTCCGCAGGGTCAGACCGCAGCGGCACCGATCGTGTCGAGCGTTTCGATCGCCTCGGCGGGCAACTCCAAAGACGCGGCGGCGATGTTGTCGTGTAGGTGGTCGATCGAGGAGGTGCCGGGGATCAGGGCGATGGTGGTCGAGCGGTGCAGTAGCCATGCCAGGGCTACTTGTTGCGGGGTCGCGCCCAGGCCGGCGGCGACGTCGGTCAGGGACTGGGACTGCAGAGGTGAGAAGCCGCCGAGGGGGAAGAACGGGACGAAGGCGATCTTCTCGGTTTCGCAGCGGTCGACCAGATCATCGTGGTTGCGCTGGGCGAGGTTGTAGTAGTTCTGCACGGACACCACCGGCGCGATGGACTGCGCCTCAGTCAGTTGTGCGTCCGACACGCAACTCAGGCCCAGATGTCGAATCGCACCTTCGCGTTGCAGGTCGGCCAACGCGCTGAACTGTTCGGCGATGGAATCGTCGCTCACCGTGTCGAGGGCTTCGGTGTCGACACGGAGGTTGACCAGATCCAGGGTCTCGAGTCCCAATCGGTCGAGGTTGTCGTGCACCTGTCGCCGCAGGTCGTCGGGGTCCGCGGCGGGCGACCAATTTCCGTCGCGGTCGGACCGGAAGCCGACTTTGGTCGCGATGTGCAGGTCGCTCGGGTAGGGGTGCAGTGCGCTGCGAAGGAGTTCGTTCACACCGCCCGCGCCGTAGAAATCGCTGGTGTCGATGTGGTTGATGCCCAGCTCCACCACGTGCCGCAGCACCGCACCCGCCTTCCCGTCGGCACCATGCGACCCGACCGTGCCTGGCAGTCCGAACTGCATTGCGCCATAACCCATTCGGGTGATGGTGAGGTCGTCACCGAGGGTGATGGTGCCGCCGGGAAGGGGTGTGGGCATGACGTTCTCCGATCGTTGGTCACCGAACGCTGTCAAGGCGAGTCAAACAGACAGCGCCGCGAGCGCTCGGACGACACGGTCGGTCTTCACACGAACAGTGCGTCCACATCGACCGTCTGCGCCATGGCCGCGGCGCCGGCGTCGTTGAGGTGCATGCCGTCGCCGCTGTCGAATTCGGGGCGGATGAAATCGGGACGCTGTGGGTCGGCGACCGCGCGGTCGACATCGAAGATCGAGTCGAAAGTCGAAGTGGTGCGCAACCATTCGTTGACGGCGTGGCGGGTCGGCTGGGTTTCCAGCAGCGGCATGCCGGGGAATACGCAACCGGCGTAGGGGCCGATGGTTGCGGCGTGGATGCGTAGGCCCGCGGCGTGTGCTCGGGTGGCGAGATCGGTGAAGCCGGCGATCAGTTCTTCGGTGGTGGCCGACGGCTGGCCGCCCATCGCGCCCAGGATCAGGTCATTGATGCCGAAGTTGATCAGCACGTCGGTGACGCCGGGGACCTGCAGGGCGTCGGAATCGAAACGGCGCAAGCCTGATTCGCCGATTTCCTCGGCGGTGAGGCGGTTGCCCGCGATGCCGTTGTTGACCACCCAGCCGTGGGACAACCGGGTGTTGAGCACGTCCACCGACCGCCGGTTGGCGCTCAACGTGGTGCCGACGCCTTCGAACCAGGAATCGCCGAAGGCGACCGCGACCGGAGTGCCTTCGGGAGCGAGCACATCGACGCCGGTGACGAAGAAGCGGAAGGGAACCTGTTCTGCGTCAACGAGTTCCGTGTCAGCGGTGAGGTCACCACCGGCGATGTAGGTGATCTCCGCGGGCTGGTGCGAAAAGGTCGCCAGGCCAGTGGATTCCGGGAGGTAGAGGCTGAGCAGCACGTCTTCGCCTGCGGCAACCGGGAATTCGACCGCATCGCTGACCAGCTCGGCACCCGGCGCGATGGTGACCTCGGTAGCCCCACCGAACCTGATCTCGTGATCGCCGGAAATCGCCGACCCTTCCTTACGCCCACCGATGCGCGCGGCCCCGATCCGCAACGGAACCAGCCCGTAACGGTTGGTCACCCGCACCCGCACCGCCTCGCCGCCGCCTGCCATCCGGATGACGTGGCGCACCGTCTCGTCGCTGAACTCCCGCGATTCCACGAGCTTGATCTGCTCGGCGGGGTTGATGACGCCGGTCCGGAAGCCCGCGATCCAGGTGTTGTTCTGCATGACCACTCCATTAGTTGCCGTGAGGAATATTGCCTACGCATAGGTTTACGCCAAGGTATTCCTCTTGTCAACTATCCGCAGGGCAAGCACCGGCTAGAGTGGATGTCATGTCCATGAACGATCTCTTCGACGACCCCCGCCTGACCATCTCCGGCCTGCTCTTCGAGGCTCACAGTGGCCTTGTCGCCAAACTGGAGCCGACCTGGAAGTCGCACGGAATGTCGGGACTGGAGGTCAACGCGATCCTGCGCCTGAGCCGTTCACCGGATCAGCGCCTGCGCATGTCCGACCTGGCCGCGCAAACCGAACTCTCCACCAGCGGCGTCACCCGCCTGGTCGACCGCCTCACCACCGCGGGCCTGGTCGAACGCCACTTCGACCCCACCGACCGCCGCAGCGCCTACGCGGTACTGACCGACGCCGGCACCCACCGCCTCGAACAAGTCCTGCCCGACTACCTGGCCGCGATCCACCAGTGGCTCACCGGCCTGCTGACCCCCGACCAACTCGACGGCCTGGTCACCGCCCTGCGCATCATCCGCGACGCCACCAACCCCGCCGCCACAGCCATCGCCGACCGGGACTGACGACACCGCGCACACCGCGCACACCGCCGCGATTATGGTAGATAGCATAATATCGGGACGGGGCGACACACGTGCGCCTCCGCCCACCTGGCAAAGGAGCCCCGGTGACCGATCACGGATTGCGCAAGTTTCAGATGGAACGCCTGGTTGGACGCTATGTGGCCAACCCTGCGGTGCGGGCACTCGACGCGATCGGCATCCAGACCTCGCTTGCCACCGAACTGGAGACGACGGGCCGCAAATCCGGCCTCGCCCGGCGCGTCCCGGTGGCCGCCGCGTTCGACAACGACGGCGCCTGGGTGATCTCCCAACACGGTCGCCGCTCCGGTTGGGGCATCAACATCACCGCCGACCCCGCAGTGCGAATCCGCCAGGGCAACACCTGGCGAACCGGCACCGCCGCCTTCGCCCCCGACGATGACATCGCCGCCCGCAATCGCAGCTTCGCCACCAACCGCGTCACCGGCATCCTCACCACGGCCACCTTCCGCGCCCTACAAACCACCCCGATCTCGGTCCGCATCACCTTCACCGATCGCAATGCGTCCGGCCAGTAGATCCCACCTGCGGGTCTGCCAGATCTCGAACTAGATCATTCGCGCGAAGCGCAGCGGTGACCCAGTGCCCGCGCTGCCACCGGGCACCGCCGTACCGCAGTTCGACACGGGCGCCTAGCGATCGACCGTCGGCCCGAAGCCACACACCCCCGCGACCAGCCGCGATGCCGGTCACGGCGGTGCGATGCCGAACCCGCACCTACCTCCGGGTAATCTTCCGATTCATGTGGATCATTCTTGCCGTCTCCGTGGTCAGCTCGGTTGCTATTGCGATCTTGTTCGCGACGGGTTTCCCCGAGCACTGAGCGTGCGGCACTGACCCGCAACGCGGCCCGCACCGGTCGATCCGTGCCGTTTTCGTCCTGATCTCGGGCGAGCGGCCTACAGTGGACTGATTGTGCGGGGCAAGGCGGTGGGGGATGGTGGGCTTGCCTTCGCGGTGCGGCGTCGACGCAAGCCCGGGGCGATCAGGGTGTATTGGACGCTGGCGCGGGCGGGATTCAAGCGGCAGGCGCAGTACAAACTGGCGATGTTCGCTGGGCTTTTCACCAACTGCGTGTTCGGGTTCGTCCGTGCCGCGGTGATGGTGGCCGCGGTGCGGTCGGCCAGCGATTTCGGCGGGTACGACGAGGGCACCATCGGCGCGTATGTGTGGTTGTCGCAAGCACTTCTGGGCGCCACCCAGTTCATGGGACCGCAGATCGACCTGGTCGACCGGATCAAATCCGGTGACGTCGCGATCGATTTCCTGCGCCCCATCGACGTGCAACTGGGCTACCTGGCCACCGATATGGGCCGCGCCGCCTGCACGATCCTGCCGCGCGGCATCCCCAGCGTGGTCATCGGCGCCGCCACCTTCGGCCTGTCGATGCCCGACACTCCCCTGGCCTACCTGCTGGGCGTGATCAGTGTGCTGCTCGCGGTGGCGCTGTCGTTTCTGTGCCTGTTCGCGGTGGCGCTGATCGGGTTCTGGGTCATCGAGATCCGCGGCATCCGGATCCTGTACCAGATCGTGGGAACGTTTCTGGCCGGGCTGTTCGTGCCGGTGCACATGTTCCCCGACTGGCTGCGTGTCGTGGCCATGTCTACGCCGTTTCCGTCCATCCTGCAGGCCCCGATCGATACGCTGTCAGGGCGGGCCGCCGGCACCGACGCCTTGCTGATCGTTGCGATACAGGGCTTCTGGGTGCTGGCGATCGGACTGCTGGGCAGGGTGTTGCTGCGAGCGGGACAACGCAGGCTGGAGGTACAGGGTGGCTGAACCGGATTCCGTGCGCATCGTAGCCGGGACCTGGTTCACCCCCTATCTCGCAGTATTGCGTTCGCGTGTGAAAGCACAACAGGTGTACCGGCTCTCGTTCGCCACCGAGGTGTTCAGCGCGTTCCTGATCGGCCTGGTCGAGTTCGGCGAAGTGTGGGTGATCTTCCACAACGTCGGCACGCTGGGCGGTCTCGATGTCGAGGCGTCGCTGTTGCTTTTCGGCCTGTCCAACACCTCGTTCGCGCTGGCCCAGGTCGCGGTCGGGCACCTGGATTCGTTGCCGTCGATGATCCGCATGGGCACGCTGGACGCGTATCACCTTCGCCCCCAACCACTTCTGTTGCAGCTGGTGACCAGCGACATCTCCCTGCGCAGACTCGCGCGTGCCGCGGTGGCGGTGATCGTGCTCGCGATCGGGCTGTGGCGCAACGACATCGACTGGGGCATCGCCCCGGTTACCTTGATCGTGATCACCCTGATCAGTGGAATTGCGCTGTTCTGTGGCCTTTTCGTATGCGCGGCGGGACTACAGTTCTTCTTGATCGACGGTGCCGAGCTCACCAACAGCTTCACCTACGGCGGATCGTTCGCCGCGATGCAGCCGGCCTCGGTGTTCCCGACACCGCTGAAACTGCTGTTCGGGTTCGCGATTCCCGTCGCGTTCACGGCCTACGTGCCAACGATCGCCCTGCTGGGGCTGCCCGGCCCACCACTGTTGCCCGCATGGTCGGCCTGGCTCACCCCGCTGGCCGCGATATGGGTGTGGTTGCTCGCATCAGCGGCATGGCGGATCGGTACCAGGCATTATCAGGGAGGAGGGGGATAACGATGGACGACAACGAAGACCGCGAGCCGATCATCGACATCGATGACCTCACCCGCGAATTCACCGTCTACCGCAAGAGCGGGCGCCGTTGGCGTCGACACCGCGACACCATCACCGCGGTCGACCGGATGAGCTTTCGGATCGAACGTGGTTCCGCGGTGGGCTATATCGGCGCCAACGGCGCGGGCAAGTCGACCACGATCAAGATGCTCACCGGCATCCTCGTGCCCACCACCGGCACCGTGCGCACGTGCGGCCTCGAGCCGGTGCGCCAGCGCAAGGAACTGGCCTCACGCATCGGGGTGGTGTTCGGGCAGCGTTCGCAACTGTGGTGGGATCTGCCGCTGCACGAATCGTTTTCGATCCTGGCCGCGATCCACCGCCTCGACCCCGACGTCGCCGACAAGCGCACCCACGAACTGGTGGAACAGCTGGAAATGGCCGACACTCTCGACACTCCGGTTCGCCAACTCTCGCTGGGACAGCGCATGCGCGCGGAAGTCGCTGCGGCGCTGTTACATTCGCCGGAACTGGTGATCCTGGACGAACCGACCATCGGCTTGGATGTGTTGTCCAAGCAGCGATTACGCGAATTCCTGCGCGCCGAACGCATCGAACGCGGCACCACCCTGTTACTGACCACCCACGACATGGGCGATATCGAGCGACTGTGCGATCGCGTGCTGGTGGTCGACTACGGGCGACTGGTGTACGACGGTTCACTGACCGGTTTGGGCGCCACCGTCGGCGCGCGCCGGGTACTGGTGGTCGATTTGGCCGCTCCCACACCGGATCTCAACGACCTGCCCTGCGGGGCGCAGCTACTGTCCAGCGAAGCGGGCGGGATGCGTCAGCGGCTGGCTTTCGATGCCGAGCACACCACCGCGGCGGCGTTGCTGGCGGCGGTGTCGGACCGGGCGCAGGTGCGCGACCTTTCGATCGAGGAACCCGATATCGAAGACGTGGTGCGCCGCATCTACGAGTCGACCCGCTGATCGTCAGTGCGGCGCGTCGGGACTGCCCGCGTACATGCTCACTTCGCCGCCGTCACCGAGGAACGCGTTGACCAACATGATCCGCGCGGCCCGCAACTCCTGCTCGTCGGGGGCGCTGGTGGTGATCGAAATCTGTGGAATGGCAGCCCAATTCACGACGTAGCGTTGTGGCGGGCCGTCGTCGTCGGACAGGCGCGCCAGCCGGAACACCGACACCGCACGGCGTTCCATGAGACCGCGCACGACATCGGCGATGCGCTCGGGATCTTCCAGCGCGAACAGGAACCCGAACGTCAGCTCTGGCGAGGACACGTAAGCCGGCACAGTTATCGAGGTTAGTGCATTCGGCGGCAAAATGATTGCCGGAAATATGCTCCACCCGGTTACCGGGCAGTGCCCGCCAGGAGACCCACCCGTAATGGTGGATAACAATTCCCGCGCACCTCCGAGTTTGCCGACCATATTATTGCGCGCCGCCGACATCGCGCGGTTTCCTGGAGGAGTCCCGATTTTTCCCCGGGCCGTCTACACCACCGCAGCGTCGCGGATTTCCGTCGACGCCCGGGCGGGGCTACGCCGGTGCCGGGGAGTGCGCCACTTCCTCCTCGGCCCTGGCGTATCCATGCTCGAATGCGCTGTCAGGGGCAACACCATGCCGATCGATCACCTGGATTCCGCACAGCTGCCGACACCGTCGGCACTGCTGCGAGCGTTCACCGAAACCGACCACCCCGGCCGACACCGGGTGCTCGACGCCGCCAACGGGCTGGCCCGCTGCCACGATCGCCGCCGCCTGCTGCTGGAAACGACCGGCAACGTCGAGGCCCGCACCCGCTGCGTCGACGACATCGACAACGACCGCACCGCCCTGATCGCGCGCATCGACCACTGGGTCGCCACCCACATCGAACACCGCGAAGGCGCCTCCCTGCACACCGAGACCCTGGGCGCGGTGATCGACCGGATGGCCGCGAAATGGGTTGCCGCCCAACAAGCTTTGGCCGCGCAAACGCAAACGACACCACGGCAGCGGGAGCGTGTTACCCATCTGCAGTGGTGTCGTCTGGCTGAACTGACCGACGGCTACCGGGACCTGATCACCGATGTCACCGAACACCGCAGGCGGTTGCCGGTGTGGTGAGGATCAAGCCTGGTTGGTCTTGTCGGTAGGGACCGGTTCGGTGAACAACGGCTGTGCACCGAGATCGTCAGCAACCGGAACATCGAGATCGACAACCTCGGTCTCGGTCTCGGTGACCACCGCCCGATCCTGCTCGGCATCGCGCCGAGCAGCCGCCGCGGCTTCGCGCATCTCGATCGCGTCGGTGACGAACTCACCGATCTCCCGAGTGACCTCGATGATGGTTCCGGTGATCAGCGTCGCGATCCTGCCGACTCGCTGGGCACCGGAAGCCGTCAACTCCTGGACCAGGTCCTTGTTGCTTTCGAATTTCCCGACCATTTACCCGCTCACAGTGGAAGATTCCGGCTGATTACGCATCAGGATAACAGCAGGCTTGGACGACCTGTTGACAAAGCGATCCGGCACCGAGAGCAGGAAGATCTTGGCCCAGACCGAGCCGATCTGCTTGGAGAAACGGCCGGTGTTGTAGGGCAGGCCGTACTTGTCGGCCAGCGCCTTGACCTCGGGTGCGATCTCCGGGTACCGGTTCGCCGGGATATCCGGGAACAGGTGGTGCTCGATCTGGTGCGACAGGTTGCCCGACATGATGTGGAACAGTCGCGAACCCTTGATGTTGGCCGAACCCAGCATCTGACGCACGTACCACTCACCGCGGGTCTCGACCTCGGTCTCCTCCTTGGAGAACGTCTGCACGCCCGAGGGGAAGTGACCACAGAAGATGATCGAGTAGGTCCACACGTTGCGCACCAGGTTGGCCGCCACGTTGCCTGCCAGGGTGGACACGAACAGTGGGCCGGTCAGCGCCGGGAACATCACGTAGTCCTTGAAGACCTGCTTGCCGGCCTTCTTACCCTGGCCCTTGAGCAGCGGCTTGAGGTCGGACCACTTGCGCTTGCCCTTGATGATGTTGTCGGCCTCGAGGTCGTGCAGCATCACGCCCCACTCGAAGAACGTCATCAGCAGGAACGCGTACAGCGGGTTGCCCAGGTAGTACGGGTGCCACTTCTGACCCTCGTCCATACGCAGGATGCCGTAACCGATGTCGCGGTCCATGTCGTGGATGTTGGTGTAGGTGTGGTGCATGTAGTTGTGCGAGTGCTTCCACTGATCCGCCGGGCACACGGTGTCCCAGTCGAATTCGCGGGAGTTGATGCCGCGCTCACGCATCCAGTCGTACTGGCCGTGCATGACGTTGTGGCCGATCTCCATGTTGTCCAGGATCTTCGACACACCCAGCGCCGCCACACCGGCGAGCCAGAACGGGGGCAGGAAGCCCAGGTACATCAGACCGCGGCCGGCGATCTCGAAGCCACGCTGGGTCTTGATGATGTTGTAGATGTAGTCGCGGTCGCGTTCGCCGAGGTCGTCGACGACGCGGGCGCGGATCGCGTCCAGTGCGGCGCCGAGCTCTTCGACCTGCTCCGGGCTCAGGATGACCGGGCCGTCTTTGCCTTCGGTGAGGATCGTCATGGCTATATCTCCCCTTGTTTGGTTCTGTGTGTCGATCAGAGTGCGATGTCGACGTCGCCGACAGCGGTGTTGATGCAGACCTGGATCTGCTTGTCGGGCTCGGCGTCGAGTTCGCCGGTGCGGATGTTGCGCGTGCAGCCGGAGACCTTGGTCGCGGTGCAGGAGAAGCAAATTCCCATGCGGCAGCCGTATTCCGGGGTCAGGCCCGATGCTTCGGCCTGTTCGAGCAGCGTTGCTCCGGTGTTGTCGGCGGCGACGTCGCTGTCGGAGAAGGTCACCGTGCCGGTGGCCTCGGACGGGTCGGTGGGCACGGTGGTGAGCGTGAACTCCTCGCTGAGTACCCGATCCTGCAGACCTTCGGCGTCGAAGATCGTGTGCACCGCGCGCATCAGCGGCGGCGGTCCACAGACGAACGTCTGTGCGTTCGCGAACCACGGTGCCACCCGCTCGAGCTCGTCGTAGTCGAAGAACCCACTGCCGGTGGAGGTTTCACCGTCGATCACCGTGCCCGGCTCGACCGGGTAGCGGTACTCGATACGGAAGTTGGCGCGACGCTGCGCGATCGAGGACAGTTCCGCGCGGTGCGGCACCATTTCGGGCTGCCGCGCGTAGTGCAGGAAGGTGACATCTCCTGTGTACCCCTCGGCGTCGAGAGTACGCAGCATCGACAGTACCGGCGTGATGCCGCTGCCGCCGCTGACCAACAGGATCTTGTCGGGACGCTGCTGCGGCAGGTGGAACACACCCGACGCGGGCGCCAGGTCGACGACCATGCCGGGCTTGGCGTTGTCGTGTAGGTAGTTCGAGACCAGGCCGCCCGGGTGCGCCTTCACGGTGATCTGCAGGTAGCGCTGGCCGTTGCTGCTCTCGGGGTCGATCGGCGAGTAGCAGCGGGTGTGGCGCACACCGTTGATCGAGACGCCGATCTGGATGTACTGGCCCGCGGCGTGGCCGCGCCACTGACGGGAGGCCCGCAGCGTCAGCGTCACCGAGCCGGGTGTGGCGTGCGAGACGTGGGTGACCTCGGCGCGCAGCTCCCGGGCGGTGAGCCCGGGGCGCACGAGCTCCAGGTACCGGTCCAGCGGGTGCGGCGTGGTCAACGTCTGCACCAGATCGATCAGTCCCACCATGTCGTATTGCCCCTTACGAGAAAGTCCGGCGTGCGCTTCAACTTTCAGTGCACGTCTGTACACTCACTAGTGTGCCGGATGACCCCGGGGCGCTGTCAACCGGCAAAGATGTGAGGCGGACAACACAATGACGAAAGCGGCTATGGTGAACGCACGTATACTCACCGATGTGACTGAGCAGGCCGGGACCCGCAATGAGCGCAAAGCGCACACCAGGGCCGCACTGCTCGACGGCACTTTGTTGCTGGCATCGGAGCGCGGTTTCGCGGCCTTGAGCCTGCGCGAGATCGCCCGCTCGGCCGGCATCGTGCCCACCGCCTTCTACCGTCATTTCGCCTCGTTGGACGACCTGGGCGCGACCATCGTCGACGAGGGCGTGACCGCGCTGCGCCTGGCATTGCGCGAGGTCAGGCGCAAACCCGACGCCCACCTGGCCGATACGGTGCGCTTCGTGTTCGAACAGGTGCGCGCCAAGCGGGCACTGTTCGGCTTTCTCATTCGCGAACGTCACGGTGGTCCCGCACCACTGCGTCAGGCGATCGCGATGGAGATGCAGTTGATCGTGCGCGAGATCGTCGCGGATCTGTCCCGGTTGCGTGCACTGGATTCGTGGAGCACCACCGAGTTGGAGATCGCCGCTGATCTACTGGTCACCACCGTGACCGACGGTATTGCCGCGTTCGTGGCATCCACCCCCCGTGAGGAATCGGCGATTCAGGAGCGCACCGTCATGCAGATGCGACTGATCGCGCTGGGCATCGCGGGCTGGGTACCCAAAAACGCGGAGTGAATTCAGAGTACGGGCGTACACACAACGATTGACCGCCGCTTCGGTGACGCATCACAGAGATTCCTTCTCCAGCGCGACCTTTCCGGGCGAACGCACCGGCAACAACACCAGCAAACCCAGCGCCAACACCACCAGCAGTCCCGCGATGCCCGCGCGATCGCTGTGGAACACCGCAACGAACACCCCGAACAGGGCCGGTGCCAGGAACGACACGGCCCGGCCGGTCGTGGTGTACAGCCCGAACAGCTGACCTTCGCGTCCCGGTGGTGCCAGCCGCGCGACGAACGAACGCGCCGACGCCTGCGCGGGCCCGACGAACACCGTCAGGGCCAGCCCGAAGATCCAGAACATCGTCGGGCCCGAGACCGCCAGCAACACCGAACCGCAGATGAGCATGCCGACCAGCGACGCCACGATCACCCGTTTGGGCCCGATCCGGTCGTCGAACCGGCCCGCCACGATCGCGGCCGCGCCCGCCACCACATTGGCGGCGATCCCGAACAGCAGCACATCGGCGTCGGCGAACCCGTACACCGTCACCGCCAGCACCCCGCCGAACGTGAACACCCCCGCCAGGCCATCGCGGAATACCGCACTGGCCAGCAGGAAGTACACCGTGTGCCGGTCCTGTCCCCACAGCTCCCGCACGTCGCGCGCGAGCACCCGGTAGGAACCGAGGAACCCGACCTTGGCCGCCCCCGGATCGGCGCCGGTGCGTGGCATCTCCGGCACCGCGAACAGCACCGGCAGCGCGAACACCGTGAACCACACCGCCGCGAGCACGATCACCAGGCGGATGTTCAGGCCCTGATCAGTGGGCATCCCGAGTAGCCCGCGAGTGTCGCCGTCACCGGCCAAGAACCCGACATAGCAGATCAGCAGCAGCACGATGCCACCGAAATAGCCCATCGCCCAACCGAATCCGGACACCCGGCCGACCGTGGCCGGTGTGGAAACCTGGCGCATCATCGCGTTGTAGGGCACGCCCGCCAGTTCGAAGGTGGCCGCGGCAAACGCCAGCAGCGCAAGGCCCAGCCACAGGTCGTGATAGTCGTCGTGGACGAAGAACATCAGCGACATCGCGCCGACGGTGAGCGCGGTCAACGTCGCCAAGGCCCGTTTACGCGAACCGACCGCGTCGAAGTACTGCCCGCACACCGGCGCGGTGACCGCCACGACCAATCCCGCCCCGGCCAGCGCCCAGCCCAGCCACGCGCTCGCGGAGATCGAACCGGGCAGATCGTCGCCCACCTTGTCGGTGAGATACACCGAGAACACAAAGGTCAGCGTCACGGCCTGGAAGGCCGACGACCCCCAGTCCCACAGCCCCCACGCCAGTACCTGTCCGCGTCCGGCCGCCTCGCCGACGGTGTCGGACGCGTTCACCTCGGTCATCCGCGAAGCGTATCGGCGATCCGACATTCGCGCCGTCAATTCATATGAACCTGGTTGCATAGTACCGAGCGTTGCGGATACTCTCGTGTCATGGCACTGGAGCACGCGCTGCTGGTCTCGCTCACCGAGCGGGCCGGCTCCGGGTATGAGCTCGCGCGCCGATTCGACAAGTCGATCGGCTACTTCTGGAGTGCCACCCACCAGCAGATCTACCGGGTCCTCAAGCGTATGGAGGAATCCGGCTGGGTGACCGCGGAATCGGTGAACCAGCAGGGCAAACCCGACAAGAAGGTGTACTCGGTGGCACCGGCCGGGCAGGCCGAGATCGCCCGCTGGCTGGCCGAACCCACCGACGCCGCCCCCGCCCGCGACGAACTGGGCGTGAAGATCCGCGCCGCCGCGTACGGCGACATCGATGCCATCTGCGCCGAGGTCGCGCGACATCGCGCCCAGCACGCCCAGCGCCTGGACGAGTACCGCCTCAGCGAAAAGAAATTCTTTCCGGCGCCGGACCAGCTCTCCGGCACCGCTCTGCACCAGTATCTGGTCCTGCGCGCGGGCATCCGCGCGGAGTCCGGCTATCTCGAATGGTGCGACGAAGTACTGCAGGCCCTGCGACCGCGAAAAGGTGAACACCGCCCATGACTGCCTATCCCCATCTGTTCTCCCCCCTCGACCTCGGACACACCACCCTGCGCAACCGGGTGGTCATGGGTTCCATGCACACCGGCCTGGAAGATCGCGCCTGGGACACCAACAAGCTGGCCGCCTACTTCGCCGAACGCGCGCGCGGCGGTGTCGGCCTGATCATCACCGGCGGCTACTCCCCCAACCGCGCCGGCTGGCTGTCCCCGTTCGGCGGCAAACTGTCGAACAAGACCGAGGCCTACCGGCATCGCGCGATCACCAAGGCGGTGCACGCCGAAGGCGGCAAGATCGCCATCCAGATCCTGCACGCGGGCCGTTATTCCTATATGCCGACCAGTGTTTCGGCCTCGGCGATCAAGTCCGCGATCAACCCGTTCAAGCCGCGCGCACTGTCGTCGAAGGGTGTCGAGCGCACCATCGACGACTACGCGCGCTGCGCCGGGCTGGCCAAGTTCGCCGGGTACGACGGCTGCGAGATCATGGGCGGTGAGGGCTATTTCCTCAACCAGTTCCTCGCCCCGCGCGTGAACAAGCGCACCGACAAGTGGGGTGGCACGCCCGAGAACCGGCGTCGGCTGCCCGTGGAGATCGCGCGCCGCATCCGCGCCGAGGTGGGCCCCGACTTCATCATCGTGTTCCGGTTGTCGATGGCCGAGCTGGTGGAGAAGGGCCAGACCTTCGACGAAATCGTCGCGCTGGCACAGGAATTGGAAGCAGTCGGCGTCGACATCATCAACACCGATATCGGCTGGCACGAGGCGCGCGTGCCCACCATCGTCACCTCGGTGCCGCGCGCGGCGTTCGTGGAGTTCACCGCCAAGATCGCCCGCAAGGTGAACATCCCGGTGTGCGCGTCGAACCGGATCAATATGCCCGAGATCGCCGAGGAGATCCTGACGCGCGGTGACGCGGCCCTGATCTCGCTGGCCCGGCCGCTGCTGGCCGACCCCGAATGGGCGAACAAGGCGCAGGGTGACCGCGCCGACGAGATCAACACCTGCATCGCCTGCAACCAGGCCTGCCTGGATCACGCCTTCGGCAACAAGAAGGTGTCGTGCCTGGTCAACCCGCGTGCGGGCAGCGAGACCACGTTGAACCTGCTGCCCACCCGCCGCGCCAAGCGGTTCGCCGTCGTCGGTGCCGGTCCGGCAGGCCTGTCGGCCGCGGTGAGCCTGGCCGAGCGAGGTCATCACGTGGACCTGTTCGAGTCCGACGACAAGATCGGCGGCCAGTTCGACATCGCCCGCCGCATCCCCGGCAAGGAGGAGTTCGACGAGTCGATCCGCTACTTCCGCCGCAAGATCGACGTCACCGGCGTGACCCTGCACCTCGAAAAGCGGGTCAGCGCAGACGAATTGATCGCGGGCAAGTACGACTCGGTGATCCTGGCCACCGGCGTGCGCCCCCGCATCCCCAACATCCCCGGCATCGACCACCCGATGGTGCTGTCGTACGCCGAACTGGTGAAGGAGGAGAAGCCGGTCGGCAAGAAGGTCGCGGTGATCGGCGCGGGCGGTATCGGCTACGACGTGAGCGAATACCTCACTGTCGAAGGGCATCCCACGCTCAAGCTCGACGAGTGGAAAGAGGAGTGGGGCGTGGACTCCGAAGACGAGCAGTCCCGCGGCCAGCTCAAGAAGCCCAACCCCTCCCCCGCCGCGCGCGATGTCGTTCTCCTGCAACGCAAGTCGACCCCGTTCGGCAAGGACCTGGGCAAGACCTCCGGCTGGGTCCACCGTGCGGCCCTCAAAGCCAAGGGCGTCGAGAAGGTCGGCGGCGTGAACTACGACCGCATCGACGACGCGGGCCTGCACATCAGCTTCGGCGACAAGCACGAGAACCCGCGGGTGATCGAGGTCGACAACGTGATCGTGTGTGCCGGACAGGAATCCGTACGCGAACTCGAAGAGCCGCTGCGTGCGGCGGGCGTGGACCTGCACCTGATCGGCGGCGCCGACCTGGCCGCCGAACTGGATGCCAAGCGCGCCATCGACCAGGGCACCCGTCTGGCCGCTCGGCTGTAATTTTGGAGCGCTGGCGCGCTCGAGCGCGGCCCCTGAGGGGCCGCGAGTTAGCCACCGTTGCTAGAGGCTGCGCCTCGGACGCAACGGCGGCTAACTCGCGGCCGGGCCGCTAC
>NZ_JBHXRY010000009.1:0-85099 GCF_042714895.1 Nocardia sp. NPDC058666 | reverse complement strand
TACCATGGGGGGCAAGGGATCGACCGATGTGGCCAAAGGCTACCCCCAAAAAAAAAACCCCCCCCCCCCCCCCCCCGGGCCGCTACCGCCGCTGCGCGGCGGACCCTCCCTAGGGGTCGGGTGTGCGGGGCTGGGAGGGTGGTCGGGTGCGGGCTCGGTGGTATAAAGTCCCGGTCAGCGTTCGGAGAGGTCGCGAATCAGGTCGTGTAGTTCGCGGCCTTCGGGCGATTCGTACCAGCGCAGGTGGCCCAGTAACCAGTCGTGGTAGGCGATTTCGGCGTTGCGTGGGTCGTGGGCGATGGTGAGGAAGTAGTCGATCTCGGAGAGTTCATAGCCGATGTGGACCAGCGGGAGTAGGTCCGGGAGCAACCTCTTCTCGGCGGCCGACAGCGTTCGCTCGGACTGATATCCCTGGATCAGCGCGGCGATCTGGTCCGCCCGAACATTCGCGGGTCCGCCGTCGCGCAGCGAAACCCAGTCCACCGCAGTACGTTCGATCGCGGTAGCCAGATCGAACACCGCCGTCGTCCGATCCGCCAGCCCGAAATCGATCACCGAACTCACCGCATGGTCGTCCCACAGCAGATTCGTCCCATGCCAGTCCCCGTGCGTCCACAGCGGCGCGACACCGGCAAGATCGACTGCCAACTCGGGAACCTCAGCGCGCCAATCCCTTTCACTCAGAAATTGCGCGACAGCCGGCCGCCGGGCGATATGCCACTCGAACGCCCCCACCACATCACTGTGCAAACTGGCCGACAGCGGCCGATCCGGTCGAGCAGGCGCATCGAATCCCATAGCGGCGCAATGCAATCGACCCAGCATCGCGCCTGCCCCCACCGCATCGTCGACATCGCGATACGGCGACCACGAGAAGTCCGCGCGATACCGATCCTGGCCCGACCCTGTCTGATGAACCTCGTAAACGAACTCACCCGCGTCACGAACACGCACGTCGGGCACCGGAATCCCCCGGTCACGCAGGTGCCCCATGAACCGATGCTCCTCCCCCAGCGCCACCCCATCACGCAATCGCACCGGCATCCGCTTCACGACCAGCCGCTCACCGTCCTCCAGCCGCACCCCCACCGTCGACGAAAGCGGCCGCGCCCCACGCCATTCCACCGCAGCAGGCTGCGCCCCACCCCACGTAGCGGCCACCGCGCGAGCGATCTCGTCGTCGGTGAGCGCGGGCCACGTCGGAGCGGCGAGCGGATCGTCGCCCATCCCGAACACCTGCTGATCAGCCACCGCTCACCCCACGAAAGCGACGGCCGCACCCCCGCCGGAAGCAGCCGTCGCCCACGCTCATCGCTTCCGGCTCACAACCACCACGAGCCCGGTCGCCGCGCCCGCCGCGACGAAGGAGAACAGCGACGCCGAGGTCCACCAGGTGGGGTGGACGCCGATCGCGTCCTGCACCTGGATCCACCGCGAAGCCCACCACTGCACCGAACCGGGGTTGCACAGCTGATAGACCACGAACCCGATCACCCACGGCAGCAACATGATCGGACGCGCGGGCGACGAGTCGGTCAGGTTCCAGCCGGTGCGCCCCTTGCCGAAGAAGAAGTCCACCACCAGCACCGCGGTCAGCGGCACGAACACCGAGCCGATCAGCAGCAGGAAGTTGGCGTAGTTGCTGAAGTCGGTCACGAACAGCGCGGCGACGGTGGCGACCACCCCCACCACCCCGGCCAGGATGCGCCGGTCCACCCGCGGCAGCAGGTTCTGCAGCGACATCGCCGTGGAGTACACGTTCGCGAACGATTGGTCGGTCTCACGCAACACCAGCACGGCGAAGAACACCCAGCCCGCGGTGATCCCGAGGAACGAGTCGAACAGCCGGTTCGGGTCGCCGTCCACGTGCAGCAGCGCCACGATCCCCAACAGGTAGCACCAGATCTGCGCCACGGAGTACCCGACGAACATCGCCGCACTGCCGACCTTCGCCGACTTGGAATGCCGCATGTAATCCGCGGCCAACGGCACGAACGACACCGCGACCGCCAACGCCGTATCCACCGCCGGGAAGAACCCCGACCAGGACGTTTCCCCCATATCGGGCAGCGGCTGACGCACCAACTGCACCGTGAAATACAGCATCGCGATCCCCACCGCGACGGTCACGTACTTGCGCAGAATCCCCACCACATGCATCGGCCAGATCGCCATCACCGTGCTCAGCGCACCGGCCGCGATCACCACCACCGCGTGCGGCACCCGCCCATCGGTGAGTGCCGCGATCCCCGCCGCGATGACGGTCAGCTCGTACACACCCCACCCGATGCACTGCACCACGTTGGCGATGGTCGGCAGCCCCGACAGCTTGGTGCCGAACAGCCCACGGAAGTTCGCCATCGCGGGCGCACCCGTGCGAGCCCCGACCGCACCGGCGGCCGCCACCATCGAGGTGCCGATGAGCGTGCCGACCACCGTGGCCAGGATCGCCCCGATCAGCGGCAACCGCGCATACCCGGCGGGTTGCAGCACATAGATGGCCCCCGTGAACCCGATCAGGCTCACGCCCAGATTCGTCCAGAAGGCGGCCTGATCGGTGAATCCGAAGGTGCGCGGCGGTTCGGTGCTCAGCAGAAGCGGCGCTTCTTGCCCGGTGCGAGACTTCGATAAGTCAATTGTCATAACGCTCCCCATGCTATTGCCGCGCGGCCGATTTCCGTCGATCTACCGACCACGCCCGGTCCGCGCTCGCCGATCTCCGGTCCGCGCCCGCCCACCGCGGGCACCGCACCGCACCAGCCGATCCCCTAAGCTCCCCCCGTGAGCTTGCCCTCCCCCACTGCAGACAATCGTGCCGTCGTCACCGGCGCCTCCTCCGGCATCGGCACCGCGCTTGCCGCCGAACTGGCCGGCCGCGGCTATTCGCTGATCCTGGTCGCGCGCCGCGGTGAGATCCTCACCGAACTGGCCCAGCGCCTGACCTTGACCCACGGCATCACCGCCGAGGTCCGCGCGGTCGACCTGGCCGATCGCACCCAGCGCGCGAGCCTGTGCGACGAACTCGCGGTCCGCGATATCGCCATCCTGTGCAACAACGCGGGCGTGGCGACCTTCGGCCCGGTCGCCGAACTGGATTTCGCCTACGAGCGCATGCAGATGGAACTCAACGCCACCGCCGTGCACGACCTGTGCCTGGCCGTGCTGCCCGGCATGCTCGAGCGCAAGGCGGGCGGCATCCTGATCAGCGGTTCGGCCGCGGGCAATATGCCGATCCCCAACAACGCCACCTATGCCGCGTCGAAGGCCTTCGCGAACACGTTCTCGGAGTCGCTGCGCGGCGAACTCAAGGGCAGCGGCGTGAACGTCACCCTGCTGGCGCCCGGCCCCGTGCGCACGGAAACACCTGCGCCAGAAGATCAGTCGATCGTGGACAAGCTGGTGCCCGACTTCCTGTGGGTGTCGTCGGAGTACACCGCCAAGGTCTCCATCGACGCGCTGTCGCGCAACAAGATGCGCATCGTCCCCGGCGTGATCAGCAAGGGCATGAGTGTCGCGGGCAACTACGGACCGCGCGCGTTCACCGCCCCGGTCGCGGGGGCGTTCTACAAGAAGCTCGGAGGCTGACCACGCTGCGCGGACATTCTTCGACGTTTCGGTGCGAATGTCGACCGATCGCGCGAGAAATGTCCGCTCAGCGTGTCCTCACCGCCGCCGCGTCCCGAAAATGCTGCGGCTGATCTCCCGCCCGGCCGCACTGGCCGCCGACCGCAGGAACCCCTTCACCGCCGGGTTGTTCATGAGTCGCTCGGCCGCCGAATCCTCGTCGGGCTGCGACCGTCCCGGCGCGGGCGCGGCCTCGGGCGCCGGTTCCGCCGCCGCGACGCTGGCCAGCAACTTCTCGTAGGCCGACTCCCGGTCGATGCTGGGCCCGTACTTCCCCTGCAGCGGACTCGACAGCGCCTTCGCCTTGATCGCCTCATCGCCGATGGTGTCCATCAGCGACCGCGGCGGCACGATCTTGGTCCACGCCACCGGCGTGGGCGCGCCCGTCTCCGACAGCACGGTCACGATCGCCTCGCCCGTGCCCAGCGAGGTCAACGCCTCCTCCAGGTCGTACACCGACGACTTCGGATACGTGCGCACCGTCTTCGACAGCGCCTTCTGATCGTCGGGCGTGAACGCGCGCAGTGCGTGCTGCACCCGGGCACCCAGCTGCGACAGCACCGGATTCGGAATGTCGGTGGGCAACTGTGTGCAGAAGAACACACCCACCCCCTTGGACCGGATCAACTTCACCGTCTGCTCGACCTGCTGCAGAAACGCCTTCGACGCCTCCGCGAACAGCAAATGCGCCTCATCGAAGATGAACACCAACTTCGGCTTGTCCACATCGCCCACCTCGGGCAACGTCTGGAACAGATCGGCCAGCACCCACATCAGAAACGTCGAGAACAACGCGGGCCGCGCCGCCTGCTGCCCCAGTTCGAACAGCGTGATCACGCCGAGCCCGTCCACAGTGCGCAGCAGATCGGCCGGGTCGAGTTCGGGTTCGCCGAAGAACGTGTCGCCACCCTCGGCTTCCAGATTCACCAGCGCCCGCAGGATCACCCCGGCCGTCTGCGGGGACACCCCACCGATGCCCTTGAGGTCTTCCTTGCCTTCCGGGCTGGTCAGGTGGGTGATGACAGCCCGCAGATCCTTCAGGTCCAGCAGTGCCAGACCCCGCTGATCCGCCCAGTGGAAGATCAGACCCAGCGTCGATTCCTGGGTGTCGTTGAGGCCGAGCACCTTGCTGAGCAGAATCGGCCCGAACGAAGTGATCGTGGCCCGGATCGGCACCCCGATACCGCCGGTGCCCAGCGACACGAACTCGGTCGGAAACGCACTGGGCGCCCAGTCGCTCGCCCCGGTCTCCGCCGCGCGCGCCCTGATCTTCTCGTTGTCCGCGCCCGGCTCACTCAGTCCCGACAGGTCGCCTTTGACGTCGGCCATCACCACGGGAACGCCTGCGCGCGACAGCTGTTCGGCGATGCCCTGCAGCGTCTTGGTCTTGCCGGTACCGGTCGCACCGGCGACCAGTCCGTGCCGGTTCATCATCGGCAACGGAATGCGTACGCGCGCACCAGGATCGGTGACACCGTCGACCATGACCGTGCCCAGTTCCAACGCGGGCCCGCCGAAGGCATAGCCCTGCGCGATCTCCGTGGACGCACTGGATCCGGATGGCTGGGCAGCGGATTTCGAACTCGCAGAACCGGATTCGCCGCTCGCAGGTTCGCCACCCGCCGCCGAGTCGCTGCTCGCAACCGCTGGATCTCCGCCCGCGGCCGGGGGCGTGCTCGCCGCCGCAGCCTCCTGCTCAGCAGCCTCCGCGGCCGCCAACGCCTGCGCGGCAGCCCGCGCCGCATCCTCGGCGACCTTGCGTGCCGCTGCCGCCTTTTCCTGAGGGGTGGTCATTCGCGCGTCCTCCGTCTACTGTGCTCATTTCGCCAGCGCGAAAATGCTCGAAACGTGTGCGGGCAACTCCAGGCAAACTGTATCCGGGCCGGTCACCCCCGTGGCGATCATCCGCGGATGTCGCAGGCAAACCCGCCCCGCCTCGCCCGCGCGACACACCTGTCGACCGGGCGCGCCGACCCACCGTTAGGGTGACTCCCGTGTCAGACAACCAACTCCTGGTCTGGATGGACTGCGAAATGACGGGACTGCGTCTCGACAGCGACAAGCTGATCGAGATCGCCGCCCTGGTCACCGACAGCGACCTCAACATCCTCGGTGACGGTGTGGACATCGTCATCCACGCCGACGACGCGTCCCTGGCGTGCATGCCACCGGTCGTCACCGCCATGCACGCGAAATCCGGTCTGACCGAAGAGGTTCGACGTTCCACCGTCACCATCGAACAGGCCCAGCAGCAGGTGCTGGACTACATCCGCGAGTACGCGCCCACCGCGCGCACCGTGCCGCTGTGCGGCAACTCCATCGGCACCGACCGCGGCTTCATCGCCCGTGACATGCCCGAACTGGACGCGCACCTGCACTACCGGATGGTCGACGTGAGCTCGATCAAGGAACTGTGCCGCCGCTGGTACCCGCGCATCTACTTCGGCCAGCCGGAGAAGGGTCTGGCGCACCGCGCGCTGGCCGACATCAAGGAATCCATCCGCGAACTCGAGTACTACCGTCGCACCGCGTTCGTGCCGCTGCCGGGTCCGTCCACCGCCGAGATCGCGACCGCCGCCCAGGAGGCCACCGCGGCCGTGGATGTGACCGGTTCGAGCCCGCTACCAGCCGATTAGGGACTCACGCCCTTAGCACGCTAGTATCGACGGCGCCGGTGATTCACCGGTAATGGTGACCGTAGTTCAGTTGGTAGAGCACCAGGTTGTGATCCTGGATGTCGCGGGTTCGAGTCCCGTCGGTCACCCCGAGCAAGAAGGCCCGGTCCATGTGGACCGGGCCTTCTTCGTTGTCCGGGCCCTCAGCTGGCGCGGCTCGCACGGTGCCGACGCACCGCCGAACGATTCGCACACGCCGGACTACAGAACCGCTGGCGACCATTCCGCGAAATGTCCGCGTAGGCCCGCGAACACCCGTCCGCCTCGCAGACACCGAGCCGATCCATCCCCAACCCGGTCAGGTGCAGGGCCGTGCCCACCGTGATCAACGCGGCGATCTGCCGGTCCGTGGCCACCTCGGGATCACGGAAGTGCAGATGCCAGCCGTCGCCCACATGGTCGGTCAACCGCGGCGCCGACGCGTACTCCGCCAGCAACACGTTCAGCAGCGCCGCGCGCTCCGTGCGGACCGAACACTGCACAACCGCGCGCCAACGCCCCAGAAACGCCGTCACGGACGCCAAATCGCCGTCGGACACCGGCGAGCTCAACACCAACCCCGCCGCCGTACAGCGGCGTTTCAACTCCGCCGCGCTCGAACACGGATCGTTGAGCAGATCGACCCCGAGCAGCACCGGCTCCCGGCCGTAATGGTTGTAATGCACAATGCCATTACATCAGACTCGAGTCATGAACACCCACAGCTCACACACCTGGCAGATCCAGTCGCGCCACCACACCAGCGAGGGCCTGGTCGCCTACCAACGCTGCGGTTGCGGCGCCCGCCGGGTCGTGGTCGACCACCACAGCGTCGCGTCGGAGATCCACCGCGACGAACCCGATCTGGCCGCGACGGGCTAACCGCCCGCTCCATGACGAACATCACGTTTCATCGCTACACTGTGGACCGCTGCCCAGATGTGGGGCAGATCTCGCCATCGCGTCAGCGCTCGACCGGAAAGACCCCTTGATGAAGCGTTCCACCGTCGTCGCCATCCTCGCGGCCGCCACCGTGCTCGGCCCCGTCGCCGGGACCGCGGCGGCCTCGCCCGGCCTGCCCCTCACCGAGTTCGTGGCCCCCACCCCCGTCAGCGAGTTCGGCCTGCCCAGCCACGACCCCGAATCCGGCTCCGCGCGCAGCGGCTCCACCGCGGGCGCCGAGACCACCGGCTCGTCGGGCACCGGCTCGGCCGGTCTGCCCAACCTGGACCGCCTGCTGTTCGGCGGCCGCGTCCTGTGCGGCGCGTTCGGCAGCGCCATGGCACTGGCCGGTGAGGCGATGATGGACTGCGCCCAGCTGCCAACACCGGTCTGAACCGACCCACCAAACGAACGAAGGGACACCGGAAATATCCGGTGTCCCTTCGCTTTTCACGCGTTGTCCGACTAGGCGGCGTCGGCGTTGCCCGCCTTCCATTCCGCCCACGGAATGTTCCAGTCACCCAGTCCGTCGACACCGGACAGGGTGCCGCCGATCGTGTTCTTGATGATCGTGATGTCGCCACGCTTGGCGTTCTCGTACACCCACCGCGCGTTCGCCGGGCTCAGATTCAAGCAGCCGTGGCTGGCGTTGGAGTACCCCTGCTGACCCACCGACCACGGCGCGGAGTGGAAGAAGATGCCGCTGTAGGAGATTCGCGTGGCGTAGTCCACCGGCGTGCGATACCCGTCGGACGAGTTCACCGCCACACCGTAGGTCGAGGAGTCCATGATGATCTTCTCGTGCCGGTCGCTGACGATGTAGACACCGTTGTCGGTGGGCGTGCTGTCCTTGCCCATCGAGGTCGGCATCGTCATGATGACCTGCCCGTTCTTCTCCACCGTCACCTGCTTGGTGTTGTCGTCGGCGGTGAAGATCACCGCGTCGCCGACGGTGAAGAACGAGTGGATGTTGTCCTGGCCGAACAGACCCTTACCCAGGTCCTTGCCGTAGACGTTCACATCGATGGTCACCTTCGTGCCCGGTGTCCAGTAATGCTCGGGGCGCCACCGCACTTCGCGGTTGTTCACCCAGTAGAACGCGCCCTCGACCGCCGGCTCGGTGGTGATCTTGATGGCGTCCTGCGCGGCCCGCCGATCAGGGATGTTCTCGTCGAACTGGATCGCCACCGGCTGACCGACGCCGACCACTTCACCCTCGCCGGGCAGCAGGTACGGCTTGGTCTGACTGTTGGGCGAGCTGGTGGTGAAGCTCAAGGTCGAGGAGTTCGCCCCGCCCAGACCGATGGCCGCGGCGGTGAGCTTGTAGGTCTTGCCGTAGCCCAGCACCTCCGACGTCGCCCACGAGCGACCGTCGGGTGCCAGCTGACCGGCCACCGCGGTGCCCTGCTGGTTGGTCAGCCGGACGTCGGTGAACGTGCCGTCTTCGACCTGGAAGGCCAAGGGCATGCCCGGCGAGACACCCACCTGCCCGTCCTTGATGGTCGACACCAGCTTCGGCTTGATGAGCTCGGTGATCGGGTTGCGATCGATCGCAACCTCCACACCGGCACCCTCCGCGGCCGAGCACGCCGACGCACCCAGTGCGAACACCGCAAGCAGCACTACCGGAACAACCGTCCGTAGCGACCGAGGTCGCCCCCGCTTCGTACCCATATCAACCCCGTTTCCGTACCGACGCAGCCACAGTGCGCCGCAGATCCCACCGACCGAATCGCTAGTGCCTTCCGCGCCGGCGGGGGGCGTTACGAGCTCGTCGTCCGCCATTCTGCCAGCCCGCTCAGCCGACACCAACGGGAAAGCCCCCGCGACACGACCAAGTCACAATCGTTAGATAGCCACAGGCACCGTTGGCGTTAACAACCAACGGTGTGTCGCGTTTTCGCTGGTCAACGCCCGATTTCACTTTCTGGCACCAGGCCTGCTAATGTTTGTTCCGCACCGGAGACGGGGCAAAGAACGAAAACATGCGCCATTAGCTCAATTGGCAGAGCAGCTGACTCTTAATCAGCGGGTTCGGGGTTCAAGTCCCTGATGGCGCACAACAGACCGCAACCCGGCAGTTACCACAACTGCCGGGTTGCGGTCTTTTTGCTCTAGGAAGCTCTGAGGGTACCCGCCAGACAACGGTCACGATCTCGTTATCGAACCGCCATGGACGAACCGGTCATCGAGTGCTCTAGCGCCGATCCGGACTCCCACGAGCTGCGGAAACCCCTCCAAAACCCGATTCGGGCAAACTTTTTTTGTGTCGGCCGTCACGCAGAACGCAGGTCTAAACCTCCTGCATACATAACGATTCTGCAACTGCCCCGCAAGAAACCAAGATCGGCAACGTTTGCCGTTCAGATTCCGTTCACCTTGCGTTAACCCGTCGTGACCATTCTGTCATCAGGTCACAAACGGACCTGCGGTTTGGTTAGCCCGGAAGTATCCAACCTCCGATAGCACCGAACAGCGCGTGGTCTCCCCGCAGCCAGCTGTGGAGCACCGTGCGACGCGGCGACGAACTTGCCACTGAGCGTTCGTCCCCCACCACAGCGTCGCACCTTCCAGACACAGACAGAAACAACACATCGCCTGAAACGGCGTGCGCTTCCATAGTGCGCGCTGCGCGATACACCGCGCCCTGAACAGGGCCTGCGTCGCCAAGACAGAGATGAAGGAACAGAAAAGCAATGCTCACTAAAGACAAGCTCAGCACCGTAATCGGCCGTCGTTCGCGTCGTGAGGCGTTCACCGTGGCAGTCGCCGCGGTCGGCCTGGTCGCCGTAGCCGCGTCCTCCGCCGTCTCGTTCGCCGACGACAGCGTCCCCGAGCGTGCCGCCATGGTCGTCGAGCAGGCGGAGAACATCCCCGCCGTCGGCGCCGCACCCGCGATCCAGGCCATCCCGGCCCCCGCCCCCGAGGCGATCCCCGCACCGGCACCCGAGGCCGCACCGGCCCCGATGCCCGAGGTCGCGCCCAAGGTCTACAGCAACGACCTTCACGGCTGGATCACCGAAGCGCTCGACATCATGGCTGCCAAGGGCATCCCCGGCACCTACGAGGGCATTCACCGCAACATCATGCGTGAGTCCACCGGTAACCCCCAGGCGATCAACCTGTGGGACATCAATGCGATCAACGGCATCCCCTCCAAGGGCCTGCTCCAGGTGATCGACCCGACCTTCGCGTCCTTCCATGTCGAGGGCACCCCCTTCGACGTGTGGAACCCGGTGTCCAACATCGTCGCGGCCTGCAACTACGCAGCCAACCGCTACGGCTCGATGGACAACGTGAACAGCGCGTACTGATCCAACTGACACCGAACGCCCGCACCCCGGTCATCGCCGACCTGGAGTGCGGGCGTTCGTCGTAGAACGCCCGCACCCTGGTCATCACCGACCGGGACTGCGGGCGTTCGTCGTAGAATCGCCGTCGTGTCCGACAGCGCCGATCTTCCCCCCGATCACGCGCATTCCGACGCGGCCACCGCCAGCCGCCTCGCCAAGGCCCGCCGCATGGCCGCCTACGCGTGGTCCCGCGACATCCGCAGCACCGAGCTGCTGGCCCTGCCCGCGTCCACCCTGCGCAAGCTGGCCCGCGCCGCCGACACCAATCCGCCCAGCACCGGCGAGACGTGGCAGGTGGTGGCCGACCTGCTCGACCAGAAGGACGCGTGGGCCGTCCGCAACCCCGAGCACGCCGGCGCGGTGCGTACACACGCCGATGAGAAGCTGCTGTGGGTGAAGCCACCGGTCACGCCGTGGGCGGGAAGTTGAGTCACAGCGTCGCGAGCCGCGAGGTCACGCGATCAGCAAACCCAGCGCCAGCGCCAGCATGACGACCGCGATCAGCGAGTCGAGAACGCGCCAGGATCCCGGCCGAGCGAACAGCGGGCCCAGCCGACGGCTGCCGTAGCCGAGCGCCAGAAACCAGATAACGCTGCCCAGCATGGCACCACCGGCCAGGAACCAGCGGTCGGGCGAGGCGTACGTGCTGGCGAACGAGCCGAGCAACACCACCGTGTCCAGGAACGTGTGCGGATTGAGCCAGGTCATCGCCAGGCACGTGAGCACGGTCGCACCGACGGTGACGGAGGTGCCCGCCGAGTCGGCGATCAACGTCGACGAACGCAGAGCCCGACGCGCGGCGATCACGGCATACCCGAGCAAAAACAGCGCCCCCGCGTACCGGGCAACGGTCACGATCGCCGGAAACGACTCGACGATGGCACCGAACCCCGCCACGCCCACCCCGATCAGCACGATGTCGGACACCACACACACCGCGATCACCGGCAGCACATGCTGCCCACGCACCCCCTGACGCAGCACGAACGCATTCTGTGCGCCGATGGCGACGATGAGCGAGAGCCCGAAGCCCAATCCGGAGAGCGCGGCCACGGCCGCCGATGATGCAATCACGTCTGTCGACGTTATGAGCCTGCCGATATTCAGTCCAGCTAATGTTTCTACACAACCATTAGAGTTACTTACGTGGATCTCCAGCTGGACCAGTTGCGCGCACTCAACGCCGTGCTCACCGAAGGCACCTTCGACGCCGCCGCCCGCCGCCTCAACATCACACCGTCCGCGATCAGCCAGCGAATCAAAGCACTGGAGGAATCCGCGGGCCGAGTCCTGGTGCAACGATCAAAACCCGTGCGCCCCACCGAATCCGGACTCGCGGTCTTACGCCTGGCCAGACAGGTGGAGCTACTCGCCGGCGACACCGCCCGCGAACTCGGCGACGCCGACCGCCCCGCCGACCAACCGATCCGCATCCCGATCGCCGTCAACGCCGACTCCCTCGAATCCTGGGTGATGCCCGCGCTGGCCCAGGTCCCCACCGACATCTCCTTCGACCTGCATCGCGAAGACGAAGAACACACCACCCACCTCCTGCGCGACGGCACCGTCATGGCCGCGATCACCGCCACCGCCACCCCGGTCCAGGGCTGCACGGTGACCCCGCTGGGCGCCATGCGCTACCGCCCGACCGCCACCCCCGCGTTCGTGCGCACCTGGTTCCCCGACGGCCCGACCGCGGCCGCGTACGGCCGCGCGCCCGTCGTGCACTTCGACCGCAAAGACGACCTGCAGTTCCGTCAACTCCGCCGCCGCACCCGCCGTCAGCCGCCCGGCCACTACGTACCGTCGTCCAGTGCGTTCGCCGACGCGGTGCGACTGGGCCTGGGTTGGGGCATGTTGCCCGACCTACAAACCGAAAACGACCGCGCCGCAGGAACTCTCGTGAACATCGACGGCGACTCCCACATCGACGTCCCCCTGTTCTGGCAGCAGTGGAAACTACACTCCCCCGCCCTGCTGGCCATCGCGACCGCGATCACCGCCGCGGCCGCGAACGCTCTGATCTAAACCTTCTTCACCACACTGGATTTCAACTGCATAGGCCCGATCCCGTCGACCTTGCAGTCGATGTCGTGATCGCCCACACCCTGCACCAACCTGATATTGCGAACCTTGGTCCCCGCCTTGATCCCGACCAAACTGCCCTTCACCTTCAGGGTCTTCACCACCGTCACGGTGTCCCCGTCCTCGAGCACATTCCCGACGGAATCCCGAACCACCGGCTCCGGCTTCAGATCGGGCACGATCGACATCCCCCACATATTCGCGCAGTCCGGACACACCCACGACCCGTTCATCTCATAGGTGTACTCGTAGTCGCAGGCCGGGCATTTCGGTGCTTCACTCATGTCAGTTCCTCGTGAATTATCGTGCGGCGGAAAGGAAATCGATCATCACCCGATTGACCTCATCCGGCCGCTCGAGATACCCGTAATGCCCACACCGCTCGATCTCGACATACTTAGCAGTCGGAATCGCCTCCGCGACCTCCCGACAGAACTGCGGCGGCACCATCTGATCATCAGCGAACCCGACCACCAGACTGGGCACCATGATCGCCCGATAAGCCTGCCGCCGATCCTGCGACCGATCCATCCCCAACTGCGCCCGCGTCCCCGGAGTGCTTTTGCCAGAAGCGAATTCGAAAATGTCGAGCCATTCCTGCGCCTTGGACTCATCCGCCAGAGTGTGCGGCGACAGATTCAACATCGCCTTGATCGCACCCGCGTACTCCTGCGGTAACTGAATCCCCTTGTCGTACAACGCTTGCTCACCCTTGCCGAGCGCACTGGTCACCGGATGCGGACGAGCGGTCGCCGCGAACATGACCGCCTTCCGCACCAACTCAGGACACGCCAACGCGAGCTCAGCGACAACCCGCGACCCCATCGAAGTACCGACAACATGCGCGGGCGCCCCGAGATGCTCGATCAACGCCGCGGTATCCCCCACCAACTGAGCCATGGTGATCCCGGCAGCCGACTCCGACGACGGCGCGATCCCCCGATTGTCGACAGTGGCGACACGGAAGCCGGCTTTGACCAAAGCGGGCACCTGATAGGTCCGCCAGACACGACCAGGACTGCCACTACCCATCACCATCAGGACAAGCGGCCCCGTCCCGGTGACGTCATAGCTGAGCTGGATGCCGTTGAGCGATGTGATGGGCATGGGTGGAATTTACCGTCACGGCGGATTCGCGCAGGTGTCGGCCGACTCAGCTCACTGCGGCGAAGTAGGCGGTGCGCACGGCGACGACCGCGGGAGCCGGGAAGTCGGGAGCACCGGAGCCGAGCGGACCCACCTTGACCAGCCAGGTACTGGTCGAGGTGTCGATCGCGGTCCGGGCGGTGGCGGGCTGGAGGACAACGTCATGCCCACCATCACAGGAATACGCACCGACCAACCCGTCGGATCGACCACCCCAGGCGCCACCGACACGGATCCGGCAATGCCGACCGTCAGCCAGGTCCAACGCCCAAGGTTCCGGCGACGCGGTCTTGCCGACCTCGGCGACCGGCGGACTGACCGTGTAGACGCGAAGCCCCCGCTGCCAAGGGTCGTTCGCGCACAGCAGCGAGGCCTTGTCCGGAGCAGCCCAGCACACGTTGGCCGAGTCCGCGGAAGCACCGCATTCGTAGATGCCCGCGGTCGTGGCCGACCGGCTCGGCGACATATGGGAGCAGTCGATGGACCCGACCGGCGTCGGACTGGTCAGGGTGAAGCCGTTGGCGGGTCGACCTGCGGCGTCGACAGCCACCAGCGAGACGACATCGGTCGATACGAGGGGTAGGGGCGCGGCGGAGGAAGGCGCGGTGCCCGGTGTGCCCGAACGGGTCGGGAGAGGACCCGGCGTTGTCGGGACGACAATTCCCGGCGGTTGAGACAGCCACCTCGTCGGACCAACACCGGGTACGACGACGGGAGGGGGAGTAAGCAGCGAACTGCTGCGAGTAGTCGTAGTCACCGTTGTCTGCGCGGTGCTGTCGTCGGTCGAGCATCCCGCGACCGACAACGCGCACACCACACCCACGACGAACCCAGCTGCCTTCATGACACCACCCCTGCGTGCGAAGTTCGAGCCTTGTCTGGATGCATCGGGTCGCACGGGCGAATCGTTAACCGTCCGAAGCGCTTCGGTGCTCGCCGGCCACTTTCACCTTCGCCGCCAGCGACCGGATCGCCGCGCTTTCCGCATCGGTCATCCGGTCGATGAACAACTCCCGCACCAGTTCGACGTGTTCGGGCGCGGCCCGACGCAGCACCTCACGTCCGGCGTCGGTCAGGGATACGACGATGCCGCGTGCGTCGTCATCGGCGGGCACTCGGTCGACGAGCCCGCGCGCCGCCATCCGCGCCAGCTGTTTGGACAGCCTGGATTTTTCCCAGCAAACCTGCGCCGCCAACTCCTTGGCTCGCAGACATCCGTCGGGTGCGGCCGACAGCGGCACCAACAGCTCGTAGTCGGCCATCGACAGACCGTGTTCGCCCAGGCCTGCGGCCAGCACGGCGTCGAGGCGCTGGCGCATCGAGATGAAGGATTGCCAGGTCTGTTGCTCGTCGTCGGTCAACCATCGGGGCACGGGAATGATTCTAGAACGCGATTGGTTGACATGGAAACCAAATGAGTTCCGTTTCTCCCAGGAGGCGTCCCATGCCCGCTATCACCGTCGACGACATCATGGTGCTGCCCCGGCTGCCCCGCCCCGATGTCACCGAAACCCAGCGTCCCGTCCGCCAGATCGTCACCGCCGCGCGTCAGCAGGAAGGCGCCGGTTTCGAAGTGACCCGACCGTTCCCCAGCATCGACCTGCGCTCGGCCGATCCGTTCATCCTGCTCGACCAGATGGGCCCGGTCGCGTACGAGCCGTACGAGGCCAAGGGCGCGCCGTGGCACCCCCATCGCGGTTTCGAGACTGTCACCTACATGCTCGACGGCGTGATGGTCCACCATGATTCCCAAGGTGGCGGCGGCACCATCGGCGAGGGCGACACCCAGTGGATGACCGCGGGCTCGGGCATGCTGCACGACGAACTGCCCGAGGAGAAACTGGTGATCTCCGGCGGCACCTTCCACGGCATCCAACTGTGGGTGAACCTGCCGCGCGCGAAGAAGTTCGCGACGCCGCGCTACCAGGATCTGCGCAGTAGTGAACTGACACTGGTGAGTTCGCACGACGGTGGCGCACTGGTTCGCCTGATCGCGGGCGAGGTCGCCGGTTTCGCCGGTCCCGGCTCCACCCAGACCCCGATCGCCTACGCGCACGCCTCGATCAACCCCGGCGCGCAGCTGGAAACCCCGTGGCCGCAACACTTCACGGCCATGGCCTACGTGTTGTCCGGCAGCGGCACCGTCGGCACCGACCGCAGGCCGATCCGCGCCGGGCAGCTGGTGGTCTTCGGCCCCGGCGACGCCATCACGCTGGCCGCGGACACCACCCAGCACACCACCACCGGCGACCTGGAAGTCCTGCTGCTGGGCGGAACTCCCTTGCGCGAACCGGTGATTCAATACGGGCCGTTCGTGATGAACACCCGTCAGGAAATCATCGAAGCGATGGAGGATTTCAACGCGGGTCGCATGGGCACCATTCCGGCGGAACACCTGACCGGGCGCAGGCTGGGCGAATAACCGACCGCTACTCCCGGCGAACCCGCGGTGCCGTGCGGTTGACAATCGGTCGCCCCGTCACCAAGGTGGACGGGGCCTAGCGGCCCATCGTGGCCGCGCCCACACTGAACCGCAGCAGACATCGAGGAATACATGAACGTTCGCCGGCTCACCGTCAGCCTCGCAGCCGTAGGGCTTGCCCTGATCGCCGCCCCCGTCGCCAGCGCCAACCCGTTCGCGGGCTCGGCGGGCACGGGTTCGTCCAGCTTCGACTCCATTCTCGGTGCGACCGGCTCGGCCAACCTGGTCCAGACCGGTTCGGCCGGCGGCGCGTTCCGCAGCTGCGACGAGGCGATGGCCGCGGGTCGCGCGCCGTTGTTCCGTGGCGAGGCGGGCTACTCCCCCCACCTGGATCCCGACGGCGACGGCCTGGCCTGCCCCACGCAGTAAGAGCACACAAAACACCCGATGCCGCTCATGCCGCATCGGGTGTTTTCGTTTGTCGGGCCTGCTGGTTCAGCGGCGGAAGATCTTGATCAGGACCAGGCCTGCCACGAGGGCACCCGCTCCGATCAGCGTGTACTTGACCTTCGGCTCGTTGAGCTTGGCGACCACCATGTTCTTGGTGTCGTCGGCGATCCGTTGCGGATCCGCGCGTACCGCCAGTTCGTCCAGCGTGGTCGCCAACCGGGTACGCGCGAGCTCGATCTCGCGTTCGATCCGGTCGGTGTCGTCCTTGGCCACCGTCACCTCCAGGTATATGTCTGCTGCTGCTGTCCGAGTCTATCCATGCTTGCTGTCGGACCCGTCGGTTACCGTGCGGTGGTGACCGACAACCAACGCCTGTCTCCCGGAGACACCGCCCCCGAGTTCACGCTGCCCGACGCCGACGGCAACGACGTATCGCTGTCGGATTACCGCGGCCGCAAAGTGATCGTCTATTTCTACCCCGCCGCCAGCACCCCCGGCTGCACCAAGCAGGCCTGCGATTTCCGCGACAGCCTGGCCGAGCTGGGTGGCGCGGGCCTCGAGGTGCTCGGCATCTCCCCCGACAAGCCCGCCAAGCTGGCCAAATTCCGTGACAACGAGGGCCTGACCTTCCCGTTGCTCTCCGACCCCGAGCGCGAGGTGCTCAAAGCATGGGGCGCTTTCGGCGAGAAGATGATGTACGGCAAGACCGTGACCGGCGTGATCCGTTCGACGTTCGTGGTCGACGAAAAGGGCAAGATCGAGGTGGCCCAGTACAACGTGCGCGCCACCGGCCACGTCGCCAAGTTGCGCCGCGATCTGTCGGTGTAGTCAGAATTTGGCGATGAACACGTCGTAACCGTCGAGCAACCGGGCCAGGCCGAATTCGAAATCGGCCTGCTCCCACTCGATGTCGTCATCGTCGAACGCGGCGTTGGACAGCGCGGCCGACACCGCGGGGAAGCGCTGCGGGTCGAGCACCCGGGCCATCACCGAGATGAAGTCGCCGCCCTCCTCGGTTTCCAAGTCGCGCAGGAACCGCCGTTTACCCACCACGAACATCGACAGGTTCATCACCAACTGCAGCTTGACCGGGTCCGGCACTCCCGTTTCAGCGAGCACGCCAAGCGCGGTGTCGAGCCAGGCCATGTTGTTGGGACCCATGGGCGGGCGACTCAGCGGGATGTCCAACCACCACGAATGCCGGCCCAGCCGTGCGAACTCCGCGCGCGCCCATTTCTCCAGCCCCGCCCGCCATGGCGTGCCCGGCGCGATCTCGGGCGGCGGGCCGACGACCCGGTCCATCAGCAGGTCGACCAGCGTGTTCTTGCTGTCGACATACCGATACAGCGACATCGCGGTGAACCCGAGCTGCTTGGCGACCCGGTTCATCGACAGCGCCGCATACCCCTCCGCGTCCGCCACCTCGGTGGCCGCGTCGAGGATCTGATCCAGGGTCAGCGCCCGTTTGGGCCCACGCCCGCCGGGCTGCTCGAGTCCCCACATCAGCTCGACCGCGCGCGGGAGCTCACCCGATGTCGTCATCTGCCTCCTCTGCTCGCCTCGACTGTAAACCCCGCTTCTCTTGCGCCAAAGAACTGTTTAACCTATAAACGAATTATATCGCATAAACAGTTTCTCGATCGGAGAGAACTCATGGCACCCGAACAACCACCGGCTCTGTCGATCCGACACCTGCGCAAGACTTTCGGCGCGCACGTCGTGCTCGACGACCTCGACTTGGACATCACCGCGGGCACCGTGTTCGCCCTGCTGGGCCCCAACGGCGCGGGCAAGACCACCCTGGTCCGCATCCTGGCCACCCTGATCGATCCCGACCACGGCGACGTGCACGTTTTCGACCACGACCTCGCCCGTAACCCCGATGCGATCCGCCGCCTCATCGGCGTCACCGGCCAGTACACCGCCGTCGACGGCATCCTCACCGGCACCGAAAACCTGCGCCTGACCGGCCGACTCCTACACCTGGGCAAGCACGAGACCCGCCGCCTGAGCACCGAACTTCTCGAACGTTTCGACCTGGTCGACGCCGCCGACAAGCCCGTCGACTCCTACTCGGGCGGTATGCGACGCAGGCTCGACCTCGCGATGAGCCTGATGGGCAAGCCCCGCATCGTGTTCCTCGACGAACCGACCACGGGCCTGGACCCGCGCAGTCGACGCGACGTGTGGTCTGCCATCAGGGAATTGGCGGCGCAGGGCACCACCATCGCGCTGACCACCCAGTACCTGGAGGAGGCCGATCAACTCGCCGACCGCATCGCGGTGCTCGACCACGGCCGCATCGTCGCCGACGGTACCCCGGCGGAACTCAAACGCCTGGTCCCGGGCGGACACGTCCAGTTCCGCTTCGCCGATCGCACCCTGCTGGCAGCCGCCGCGCACGCCGTGGACGGCCGTGTCGATCCCGAACAGCTGACCCTGCAGGTGCCCTCGAACGGCAGCGCCGTCCAGATCAAACAATTGCTCGACCGCTTCGCCGACCTCGACATCGCGATCGAACAGCTCACCGTGCACACCCCCGACCTCGACGATGTCTTCTTCGCCCTCACCGAACGAACCGAGGCAGCAGCATGAATACCACCCGCGCACTTCAGGATTCGGCCACCATGCTGGACCGCAATATCCGCCACACTCTGCGCAGTCCCGACACCATGATCATGACGGTCGTGCTGCCGGTGATGATTCTGCTGATGTTCGTGTTCGTGTTCGGCGGCGCGATGGAGGTCGGGCCCGGCGCCTACATCGACTATGTGGTGCCGGGAATCATCTTGCTGTGCGCGAGTTTCGGCGCGGCCACCACCGCGATCGCGCTGTCCACCGACCTGGCCGAGGGCATCATCGACCGGTTCCGCACCATGTCGATCGCCCGGTCGGCGGTGCTGTCCGGGCACGTCGCCGAGAGCGTGCTCCGCAACCTGATCACCTCGGCGATCGTGGTCGCGGTCGCGGTGGCGCTGGGTTTCCGGCCCACCACCGATCCGCTGCGCTGGCTCGGCGTGTTCGGTGTGCTGGCGATGTTCGTGTTCGCGCTGTCGTGGGTGGCGGCCGCGTTGGGTCTGCTCGCGCGAAACCCGGAGGCGGCCAACGGTTTCACGTTCGTGTTCATGTTCCTGCCGTATATCAGTTCGGCGTTCGTGCCGCCGGAGTCGATGCCGACCTGGCTGCACTGGATCGCCGAGAACCAACCGGTGACGCCGGTGATCGAAACGCTGCGCGGACTGTTGATGGGCACGCCGATCGGCAACAGCGGGTTGCTGGCGGTGCTGTGGTGCGCGGGCATCGCGCTGGTCGGGTATGTCGCGGCGGGCGTGCTGTTCCGGCGGCGCACCAGCGTGTGACAACGACGAAAGGGGGCAGCGATGCGCTGCCCCCTTGTCGATATGGCGAAGATCAGTCGGCGGATTCGGTGCGCGGGCCGTCCGGGACACCGGCCTGCGCCGGCTGCATACCGAGCGGGATGCCGGTGCCGGGCAGGGTCGGCACGGCGGCGGGGATCGGCGGTAACAGCGGCGCGACCGGTTCCAGCGGCAGCGGATCCTCTTCGGGCGCATCTCCGTACAGCTGCGTCGGATAGTCCAGGGGGAACTCGCCCGGGTTCACCAGCTGCGGATTGGGCGACACCGTCTCGTACGGCGTGGTCGGGGTGCCTTCGGCCGGGCTCACCTGCAACCCGCTGCCCGACGCCACACCACCGGCCGAACCGGAATCGGCGACTTCCTGCTGGGGGGTCTGCGGAACCACCGGGGCGGTCGCGACACCGGGCTCCGACGACACCGCGGTGTTGTCGACCGTCGGCGTCCCACCGTTCATCACCGCGTACGAACCACCCGCGACCAGCCCGCCCGCCAACACGCTCGCCGCCGCGGCGACCATCGCGGTCCCCCGCCGCGAGCGCGCGCCGATCGGCACCGGCACCACGACCGTGTCACCCAGCGCGACCAGCGCGGCACCGGCGGCGGGCGCGAACGGCGCCAACCGACACGGCAGCACCGGCACCCCGAACCCGGCCACCGCGTCACGCACCGCGGGCGCGTCCGACGACGAACCGATCAGCACCACAGCGCTGGGCTGCACCGACGCGGCCTCGAACTGATCCCACGCCGCCGACACACCCGCACGCAAAGCTTCAGGCGTCGGCGCGCCGGTTTGTGAGTAGGCCGCGAGCACCCGGTGGCGACCCGCGTCGACCAACGTCATCGCCTGATAGCCGGGCACCGCTTCGAACACGAGCAGATTGTCGAACTCGTCGAGCCAGGTCATCGCCCCCGCGACGAACAGGTGGGCCGACTTCGCCGAAACCAGTGATGCTGTATGCCATTCGGTGGCCGCCAGCCGGGTGACGATCGCGCGCCGCTCATTGGCGTCGCGGTAACTGACTGCCACCCCGGCGATTTCGTGCTGGTCGTCGAGATCGGTCGCGATCGCGTCCAGCGCGGTGTGCACCGCCGCCGCCACATCGGCTTTACCGTCGCCACCCGCACGGACGGTGCGCCGCAGCATCATCCGGTCGGTCAAAGTGACGCCCGATTCCGCGAACGCCACCGCGTGCACGGCCCCCCGCTCGGTGCTGACGCCGAGGGTTACCACAGATCCTGCAGACACAAGCCTTGCCCTTCCCCTGAGCGAAACGGTGCGGGACGGGACCGCGCGGGTCCGTCACTTCGCGATACGTCTGATGCGGCGAAAGCTGGCTAGCCGCGAATAAGCGTGCAGATAGACGCACACTTATCTGATGATTCGTCACCGGTCGGCAACCGGATGGGTCAGGATTTCGGCCAGTTGTTGACACGCTGTCGGGAGAGCGGCGTCGCGGACGTGCGGATACCGCTAGCCTGGATGGGTGGAAGTACACGCGCAGGCCCGGTCACCGCAGAGCCGTCCGGACCCTGCGCTGGAATTGCAGGACGACCCGCAGGAGTTGATGCCGCGCAAGCGGCCGACCCAGGAGCGCAGCAAGCGCAAGTTCGACGCGCTGCTGGCGTCTTCGCGCGAGCTGCTCACCGAGGTGGGTTTCGAATCGTTCACCTGTGAAGAGGTCGCCCAGCGCGCCGAGGTCCCGATCGGCACGCTGTACCAGTTCTTCGCCAACAAGTACGTGATCGTGTGCGAACTCAATCGCCAGGACCTGGTCGCGGTGTCGCGCGAGCTGGCCGACTTCCACGGTGAGGTCCCGTCGCTGGACTGGTTGCGGCACATGAACCAATTCGTCGACCATATGGCGAACCTGTGGACCACCGATCCGTCGCGGCGCGAGGTGTGGTTGGCGATGCAGTCCACGCCGTCCACACGGGCGACGGGCGCGTTGCACGAGAAGGAATTCGCTGCGGTCGTGTCGCAGATGCTGCGGCCACTGACCCCGCGCACGCCACCTGCCCGGCGCACGATGATGGCCGAAGTGCTGGTGCACGTGGTGTATTCGATGCTGAATTTCTCGGTGCAGGAAGATCAGTCCAACAAAGACGCCGTCGCCGAACTCAAGCGCCTGATGGTCGCGTATCTGCTTGTGGCAGAAAAAGAATCGCGGACCGCCGAAGAAGGATGACGGTCCGCGAGTTCTAGTTTCTGCCGTCGATCAGGTCGGCGAGTTCGCCCGGGTCTTCCAGCACCACCATCGCCGCGGCGGTGTCACCGTCGTGCGTCAACGACAGGTGCACGCGCACGCGGGGCAGGAATTCCGCGGCCAGGCCGTGCAGTTTGATGCTCGGCCTGCCCCACGCGTCGTTGACGACTTCGATGAGCGGGTACGGGTTGTCGCCGATCTGCGGACTGCGGGCGAAACGCGAGGCTGCCCAGGCTTTGAGCACCGCCTCTTTCGCAGCCCAACGGGCGGCGAAACTGCGGGCCGGGTCGGTCTGTTTGCTCTGGCAGTAGCGGCGTTCACCGGCGGTGAATGTCTCCCTGAGCATGGCCGACCCGGGCCGTTGCAGCTGTTCGGCGAACTCGGAGATGGTCACCAGGTCCAAGCCGATACCGAGAATGGTCACGAAGCGGCAGCCTACGACGCTTCGTGCGGCTGCGCGGCGATTTGCCCGGTGCCGCAACCCCATCCGTTGGTGCTGTACACGCCGTCGCTGTCGAGTCGGGCCTGCGGCGAGAGCAGCATGTCGGCTTCCAGCTGACGAATCTGCTTGGCCGACGTGCCTTCCGCACCCAGTCGACGATCAGCGGGCTTCTCGTAGAGCGCCGACCCGCCGCACATGGCCTCGGCGAACCGCTGCCTGCCCGCGAGTGCACGCGCCTGCGCCCGCTCTTGGTACTCCGCCCGCGCCGCCGGTTCGATCGCCGCCAGGAACGCTTGCGGATGAACGACCGCGAGCAGCCCGGACACGTGGCCGAAGCCGAGCGATGTCACCAAACCTGCCTTCAGCGCGAACTTCTCACCGAAGCGCAGCGGCTCGCGCGCCCACACCAGGTGCGGGTAGGCGGCCATCTTCTCGTCGACACAGTCCAGGCTCCGATTCGGCGGCACCACACCGTTTTCCAGCACCTGGCACAGCCCGATGAGCTGGAACGCCGCCGCGCCGCCCTTCGCATGGCCGGTCAGGCTCTTCTGCGAGACCACGAACAGCGGTGCGCCGTCGGTGCGACCCAGTGCGCCCGCGAGCCGCTCGTGCAGCTCGGACTCGTTGGGATCGTTTGCGGCAGTGGAGGTGTCGTGCTTGGAGATCACCGCGATGTCGTCGGGGGTGACGCCGAGCTTGCGCAGTTCGGCCGCCAGTCGCGACTCGCGCCCGCCCCGCCCGGCACCCAGCGCACCCAAACCCGGTGCGGGAATGGAGGTATGGACGCCGTCGGCGAACGACTGCGCGAAGGCGATCACGCCGAGCACCGGCAGCCCCATCTCCACGGCCACGTCACCGCGAGCCAGCAGCACGGTGCCGCCACCCTGCGATTCGACGAACCCGCCGCGACGACGATCGTTGGCGCGGGAGAAGTAGCGATCGCTGATTCCCTTGGCGCGCATGGCCGCCGAGTCCGCGGTGGCCGACATGTCGCCGAAGCCGACGATGCCTTCGATACCCAGATCGTCGAACCCGCCGGCGACCACGACCTCGGCCTTACCGAGCCGGATCTTGTCGACCGCTTCCTCCACCGACACCGCCGCCGTGGCGCAGGCCGCGACCGGGTGCACCATGGCGCCGTAGCTGCCGACGTAGGACTGCACCACGTGCGCCAGGGCGACGTTGGGCAGTGCCTCCTGCAGGATGTCGTTGGGTCGCGGTTCGCCGAGCAGGTTGTCGACGTACAGCGACCGCATCGAGGACATGCCGCCCATGCCGGTGCCCTGCGTGTTGGCCACCAGGCTCGGGTGCACCCAGCTCATCAGCTCGTCGGGGCTGAAACCGGCGCCGACGAACGCGTCCACGGTGCACACGATGTTCCACAGCGCGACCCGGTCGATCGAGGCCGCCATATCGGCGGACACACCCCAGATGGTGGGGTCCCAGCCGGTCGGGATCTGGCCGCCGACCACCCGCGACAGCTTCGCCTTGCGCGGCACGCGGATCTCGGTGCCCGCCTGGCGGGTGACGGTCCAGTCGCCCGCGCCGTCGACGGGCGCGATGATCGTGTGCTCGGGATCGGCGGTGTGGAAGGCGCGCGCCTCGGCCTCGTTGCCGACGGTGAACGTCAGGTCCTGGTCGAGGAACACCGAGGTGAGCAGCGGGGCGGCGTTGTCGAGCATGGCGCCGTCGTCTTCGTAGCGGCGCACACCGCAGCGCTCGACGACGATGTCGTGAAAGCGTTCCGCCACTTCGGCTTCCGGTACGAAGTCACCGGATTCGGTGTCGTACCAGCCCGGCTTCGGCTCGTTCTCCCAGCGGATCAGGCCGGTGGTCCAGGCCAGTTCGAGCACCCCGGCGGCGGAGAGCTTGTCTTCGACCTCCATCTCGAAGCGGGTGCGCGAGGAGCCGTACGGGCCGAGTTCGCCCGCGCCGACGATGACGATCATCTCGCTCAGGTCCGAGGTGACCGGTGCCCAATCCGGCACGGGCAGTGCCGAACTCAGGGTGGGCGGCGCGGGGAGCGCGGAAATGGTCACCTTGTCCGCGGCTTCTTCCGTCTTCTCCGCCGCGGCTTCCTGCGCCTGCTTGGCCAGCGCGGGCAGGTCGAGTTTCGCGCGAGCCAGACCGCCGGTGAGGTCGATCTGCTGCGGGCCGGTGAGGGTGACCTGACGGGCACGCGAGGTGCACCACTTGAGCAGTTCGTCGGCCATCTCGTCGGTCGACCAGGTGTGCACGCCCGCGGCTTCCACGGCCTCGACCATCGGGTCGTTGTGCCCCATCAGCCCGGTGCCGCGCACCCAACCGATGAGCGCGTGCACCAGCGTTACCCGTGCGGCCCAGGACTTTTCGGCCTTCCACTTCAGCACCACCGCGTCCAGTGCGGCCTTGGCTTCGCCGTAGGCGCCGTCGCCGCCGAACAGGCCACGGTTGGGCGAACCCGGCAGCACCACATGCAGTTTCGCGTCGACGTCGTGGTCGGCACCGATCGCGGACAGGCCGCCGATCAGGCGTTCCACCGACCACAGCAGCACACGCATTTCCATCTCGGCGCGCGCACCCGCGTCGGCCAGGTCGCCGGCCACGCGCGGTGCCGCGAACGGCAGCAACATGGTCGGGGTCATGGCGTCCTTGACCTTGATCTTGGCGCCGCCGGCGTTGTCGACCTGCTCGGTGCCGATCCAGTCGATCAGCGCGTCCAGGTCCTGGTAGGAGGCCATATTGGCCGGGACCACCCACAGCGCCGCGCCGTGGCGGGCGTTGTCGCGGTACAGCGAACGGTAGAACCGCAGCCGCTCGTCGTTGAGACCGGAGGTGGTGACCACGACGGTCGCGCCGCCGGACAGCAGCTTGCCGGTGACGGCCGCCGCGATGGAACCCTTACTGGCACCGGTGATTACGGCGAGGTCTTCCGACCACAAGCCCTGCTCGGTGGTGTCCATCGCTGCCTTGGCGATCTGCGCGTACACCCCGGCCAGCACTGAACGGGCCTCACGCATCGCCCGCTGACGCCACCAGTTCGCCTGGGCTGCAACGGCTTCCCCGGCAGCGACGAATCCGTCGATCGACTGCTGTGCGGTGGTGGCATCGTCGCCGAGCCACATCTTCGCGAGGTCTTCGCGGGCGGTGGCCCAGCGGTCGTCGATGAGCACGGCCTTGCGGGCATCGAACGCGGGTGCGACCAATCGTGGCCAGTCCGAACCCAATTCGGCCGACACAAGGTCCGCGAGGGTGTCAGGGGTTGCTTCGGGGGCGCTGATCTTGTCGCTGAGGCCGAGCTGTTCGAGCACGACCCTGGCAGCGGTGGCGAGCACGCCGTCGCGTCCGGTGATCTGTTCGGTGAACTCGCCCAGTGCGGCCGCGTCGACGGTGCCGCCTGCCGCGCCACCCGCGGAGGGCATCGAGACCGAGACTCCGCGTCGCGCCGCCACGGCCTGCACTGCGGCATCGATGACGGCGTCGACCGAGGCCGCGTCAGCGAGCGCACCGCCGAGCCCGCCCAGGTCACCTCCGCGCACGCTCGCGCCTTCGCGGGTGCCCAGCGATACTTCCGCGGTGACGTGGCTGACCCAGCCGTCACCCAGTTCCCAGACCTTCTTGACCCGGTCGGCGACCGCGGCCGGGCGCTTGCCCGACGGGCCGAAGACCTTGCGCAGGTGGTCGCCGATGGCATCGGTGAGCACGGTGCCGAAGGGCTTGTAGGTGCGGGCCAGTCGTTCGACGGTGGCGGCGAGTGCGCCCATGTCGGCGTCGGCGGCACCGTCGATGGCACCCAGCGACAGTTCGGCGCCCAGGTCCACCAGCAGCTGGTTGCGGCGTGAGGAGACGCCGTCGCAGAGGCCTTCGATGGTGTCGACGGGGCCGATCTGGTCCATGCGCAGCTTGGTCCACAGTGCGATGAGTACGCGGGTGGCGTCGGCGGCGCTGAAGGCGATGTCGTCGGGGCGCGGGCCGCCGGTGGCAACCGGAGCGGCAGTCGCCACGGGGGTTGTGGCCTGCGGTGCTTCGGCGGGGGTCTCGTCGATGTCGATGTCGATGTCGTCGACGGGGGCCGGGTCGGTGTCGGTGGAGTAGACGACCGCCGCGTCACGTTCGACATTGACGACTTCTACTGTGGCACCGCCGAATCCGGGCAGCTTCAACGTCTGGGTGGCCAGGTTCGCCACGGTCGGGGTGGCACCGAGGCCGACCTCGACGAAACGTTCCACGCCGAGCCCGCCGTGCGCGGTGTCGGTGAACAGCAGGTCCTGGGTTTCGATCCAGCGGACCGGGCTGGCGAACTGCCACGCGAGGAGCTCGATCAGCACCACACGGCACAGTTCGGCATCGCGCTCGGCCCAGCTGTCGAAGTCGGCCAGCACGGCCGCGAGCGGCTCGGACGGCACGAGTTCGGCGATCTCGGTGAGGAATTCGCGGTCGAGGGAGAACGGGCGGGGCACCAGGTTCGGAATGTAGCGTCCGACAAGGACTTCCGGGTGCACCTCGGCGGGCAGCAGCTGGCCGAGTTTGTGTCGGAACTCCGGCACTCCGTCGCGCAGCACCGAGGAGTGGAACGGCACGTCGATGCCGGGCACCAGGATGAACGCCCGCTTTCCACCGAATTCGGCACGGCGACGGTCGATTTCGGTTTCCAACGCTTCGAGCCCAGCGACAGTTCCCGCGATCGCGTACTGCGAACCACGCAGGTTCAGGTTCACGACCTCGAGGAACTCACCGGTCTGCGCGCCGATGCCGTTGACGAAGTCGATCACCTCGGCATCGGGCAGCCCGATCTGCGACGGACGAATGGCGGCCATCCGATAGTCGCTGCGGCCCTTGGCATCACGCGGCACCAGCTCGTGCATGGCCGAACCGCGCTGGAACACCACCTCGAGCACGGCTTCCAGCGGCAGCACACCGGCCACTGCTGCCAGGGCGTTGTACTCGCCGACCGAGTGCCCGGCCAGCATCGAATCCTCTACGAACGCACCGGCTTCGCGCAGTTCCGCGACCTGCGCCACACCCAGTGTCGCCATGGCGACCTGGGTGAACTGGGTCAGGTGCAGCACGCCGTCGGGGTGCCGGTGTTCGACGCCGCGCGCCTTGAGGTAGGTGGGGTTGTCGCGCACCACCGCCAGGATCGAGAAACCGAGGGCTTCGCGGGTGTGCGCGTCGGCACGCTCCCACACCTGCTTGGCCGCCTTCGAGCGGGTCAGCGCGTCCAGGCCCATCCCCTTGCGCTGGATGCCCTGGCCCGGGAAGGCGTACACGGTTTTCGGGGCGGCGGTGCGCCCGGTCGCGGTCATGACCAGGTCACCGTCGACGCGGCAGGAGACCTCGACGACCTCCGCGCCCGCGTCCACCGCGATCCGTTCCACCCGCACGTCCACGGTCGCGCCGGGGCGCACCATGCCGAGGAACCGGGTGGTCCATGCCGTGAGAGTGCGTGCGGGAACGGAACTTTCGGGATCCACCGCTACTACCGCGTGCTGAGCCGCGGCGGACAGCCACATGCCGTGCACGATCGGACTACCGAGACCGGCCAGCTTGGCGGCGGCGTCGGAGGTGTGGATCGGGTTGTGGTCGCCGGAGACCGCCGCGAAGGCGTGCATGGCGCGCGGGGCGGCCATCCGCACGTCGCGGCGACGGCGGCGCGGGGTGTCGGTGGCGTTGTCGGAGACCGCACCGGCCGCGCGGGGCGGATCGGTGAGTTCGCCGGCGCCGTTGCGGCCGCGGATGGCGAAGCGTTCGACCAGGCGTGCCAGCGGAGTCGCGTCCAGGCCCTGATCCAGGATCAAGCCGACGTTCACCACGACCTCGACAACGCGGCCCATATCGGTGTCGACCACCGCGCCACCTTCGGCACGCACGACGAGAATGCTTGTCTCCGACGGCAGTTCGTTCAACAGCTCTATCTGATGGTCCAGGTGGACCAGGTCGAGCATTCCTTCGATCACGCAGCCGCCGACCGGCGTACGGGCCGCGCCGAGCACCGCGAACACCGCGGGCCAGCAGGCGCCAACGAGCACGTCGGGGGCGGTGCGACCCAGAGTGCTGAGGGTGTCGGGCAGGCCGGAGCCCGTGACACCGGCGTGGTCGGCGATCAGATCGGGCATCCAGGCCAGGTTCAGATGTGCCACACCGGCTTTCACCTCGGGCAGCGCCTTCCCGGCGGCCACACCGAGCAGTGCGGACATCGCGGTTTCGGCGTCGGCGTCGGTGATCACCGGTGCGCCACCGGAATACACGCTCGCGGGCACGGTGATGCGGATGCGCACGCTGTCACGGGCCAGCGGCACCGTCAGCTCCACATAGTTGAATTCGCTTTCGGGACCGGTGGTTTCGGTCAGGGTCGCGCCGGTGCTGCGATGCACCGCGCTCCCCCGCTCGACGGTCCATTCCGCTATGCCACCCAGACGATGCACCGGGTTCACGGTGGTGCGCCCGGCCCACTGCACGTCAGGGGCGGCGAGCACGGTGTCGATCGGACCGGTGACCACACCGGCGACCCGGCGCGCGTCCACCGACTCGGGGTCGATACCGGCCTTGACCAGGGTAATCGCGGTGTCGTGTTCGAATCGGTCGAGCAGTTCACCCACCGGTTCGTCCACCCGCGTGATCCCCGCGACGGCGACAGTGCCAGGAATGATGCACACCTGATCGGCGCTGTAGCGCGAATCATGCGCCTGCCACAGCGAATCCGAACGCCACCAGCGCCGCACGTCGGCGTCCACGACGGGCACGAAGTTCACGGGCTTGCCCGGCGTCTTGCACAGCGAGACGAAGAACGGCACGTCGGCGGGGTGCAGCACGGTGTCGGCGACCGACGGGTATTGCTTCTTCAGCGCGCACAGCGCCTGCACCGGGTGTTCGAAGGCGGTGTCGTCGGCGAACAGGGTCTCGATCTCGCCGCTGTCGGCCGGGTTGAGCCGAGATTCGGTGCGCCGCATCATGTCCGCGAAACGGTCGCGCCAGCTGATGTCGAGCCAGTCCGAGCGGGTGGCGTCGCGGATCGCGTCACCGATGTCGCTGCCGCAATCGAACGAGATCGGTACGTCGCTCGAAACAGCCAGGGACACATAGCGTTCCAGCCACTGCTGGTAGGTCATGGTGGCGACGTCGCCGAAGTAGGGCTTGGCGGTGGCGTCCAGTGCCGCGATGATCTCGGCGCGACGACTGGCCACAGCGTCGGCATCGCCCGCGACCTCGTCGAGCAGACGGCCCGTGCGCGAAGCGGCGTTGTCGATCTCGTGGATGTCAGCGCCCAGTTGGCTCCGGCCGGAAGCCATTCCGCCGTTCGCGGTACCCGCACCGACCCAATCGGGAGTGCCGGGAGTGTCCACGAGCAGCTGCTTCACCGCGGGTGCGGTGGTCGCTTCGAGGGTCGCCATGGCGGCGGTGCCCACAAGCACGCCGTCCAGCGGCATCAGCGGGTAGCCGTAACCGGTGGACCAGGTGCCGGTGAGGTAGTCGGTGGCGCGCTCGGGCGTGCCGATGCCGCCGCCGACGCAGACCACCACATTCGTGTGCGCGCGCAGCTGCGCGTAGGTGGCCAGCAGCAGGTCGTCGAGGTCTTCCCACGAGTGGTGACCGCCGGCCTTGCCGCCTTCGATGTGCATGATGACCGGGTAGTCCGGCACGGCATCGGCGATGCGCAGCACGGCGTTGATCTGCGCGACCGTGCCCGGCTTGAACGCGACGTGACTGATGCCCGCCTCGGACAGCTCACCGATCAGCGCGACCGCGTCATCGAGTTCGGGGATGCCCGCGGTGACGATCACACCGTCGATCGGCGCACCCGCCGCCCGTGCCTTCTGCACCAGACGCTTGCCGCCCAGCTGCAGTTTCCACAGGTAGGGGTCGAGGAACAGCGAGTTGAACTGCACCGCGCGACCCGGCTGCAGCAGCTGACGCAGTTCGGTCATCCGGTCCGCGAAGATCTGTTCGGTGACCTGTCCACCACCGGCCAGCTCGGCCCAGTGCCCCGCATTCGCCGCGGCCGCAACGATTTTCGCGTCGACGGTGGTCGGGGTCATGCCGGCGAGCAGGATCGGCGAGCGACCCGTGAGCTTGGTGAACGCGGTCTCCACGACCACGCGTCCGTTGGGCAGACGCACCGGCTTGGGCGCGAAGGCCGACCACGGCGTCGACGGTTCCGGCGCGGCACCGGGGGTGAGCAGGCTGCGCTGACCCGCGCGGGTGGCGGCCGCGATCACGCCGACACCCGTGCCCTTGAGCGAACCGCCGGTCACCCGCGACAGCAGGTCGCCGGGGCCCAGATCCAGGATCCACTGCGCGCCCGCCTCGACCACGGCGTCGACGGTGGCGACCCAGTCGATCGGGTCCACCAGCACCTGCTGGGTCAGCGCGGCAGCCAGCTCGGCATCGAGCTCGCAGTGCCGGGCCCACCCGGCGACCAGGTCCACCGTCTCGGCCAGCGCCGGATGGTGGAAGGCGACGTCGACGGAAATGTCCTCGAACACCGGCGCGAACACCGCACCACCGCGGGCCTTGCTCTCACGCTCACGAGTCTGTTCATCGTGCAGCTGCGCGCAACGCGTGCGCACCCGATCGATCTGCGCGGGCGCACCCGAGATCACCACACGCCGACGCCCGTTGCGAATCGACACCACCGCGGCGATCGCCGGATCCACCCCTTCGGCCACCTCGGTGACGATCGCGCGCAACTGCTGCGGATCCACATTCGACACCGCGACCATCGGCGACCGCTCGCCCACCGGCATCAGCCCACGCCGACGCGCGACCAGCCCCGCCGCCGCCCCGACCAGCTGCGCGATGGCCAGCAGCTCCGCGTCCCGCGTGCCACCGGCCTCCACCGCGGCGGCGGCGAACAGGCCCTGCGAATGTCCGATGATCGCGACCGGCACGTTCTCGTTCGGGTCCAAGCCCTGCAGTTTGAGAGCCCTGGTCGCGGCCAGCTGAGCCAACAGCACGCCCGGCATGGACACCGGCACCGAGCGCAGCACCGAATCCGCGGGCGCCGACGACGGTTCCTCCGGCTCGTCGAGCTCGCTGTCCAGCAGCCACCCCATCGGGTCGAAACCGCCCGGCCGCACCACCAGCAACTGCGTCGCCACCGGCTCGAGCAGCACGGCCGCCTCGTCGACCAGCGCGGTCAGCTCGGGCTCGAGCGCACTGTCGCGCCCGATCTCCTCGAGCTCGCGCAACCACTGCGCACCCTGCCCACCGAACGCCAACGCGTACCCCGCCCCGGTGCGCAGCTGCTCCAGCAACGCCGCGCGGGCACCCCTGGCCGGCCCACGACCATTGGTCTTCGTGGCCGCTTCCGTGCCGATTGCGGTGCTCTCGTTGATCGTCAAGACGCTGCACTTCCTTCTCCTGGCGTGCCGCCACCGTCGGCACGCACACGTTTCCGGCAGCCCCGAGGGCCTGTTGAGAGCCACAATCGCACAAAATCATGAGGAAAGCCTCACGTTTCCCACCCAGCCACGCCCTACTGCCCGGTATTTCCGTACGTCCGTACCAAAACCTTCTGAAACATGACTCCACCTCACGTTTGAACCCGCAGGTCCAGCCCGTTACCCCGAGTCTCAAACATGAGCACCCCTCACATTGGGGTTTACCGAATCGTTATAATCCCAGGTAGTGTTACCCACGAGTACGCCACGCCGCCCCAACGCTTCGCACACTGCGATTCGCCCGGTAGAGTTTGGACGGTCGTACCTAATCCCCAGGGATCGGGCACGCACCAAGCGCGAGTGGCGGAATTGGCAGACGCGCCAGATTTAGGTTCTGGTGTCCACGGACGTGGGGGTTCAAGTCCCCCCTCGCGCACATACTTACGGCTTAGGTGCCCTTTTGGGTGTTCAGATGCACTCGCACCCCCAGAGCGCCACTGCGCACGACCCTGACCTGCATGTTCACGATCCGCGTCTGGCAGCTGTGCCAGTTTTCGGCGGCGATCGCCTTCTTCTGAACTGGCGAGCCTGCCAGATTTTCGAACGCGAGTAGCACTCTCGCTCCCACGGGTGACGACCTGTTCCGCGAGCACTCAGTGAGTGTCAGACGCTCCTGAACTGCGCAAACCCGACTTCCGAGTGGTAGCCCGTACCGCTTGCGGTCTTGCCGAGCGACGGGGTTGGGCCGCTTGCCGATACGCTCGCAAGGTGGGGAAAGAACTACGAGTCGCCGCATACGCCATATGCGTTCGGGAATCTTCCGGCGCGACTGAGATCCTGCTCGCCAGGTGGGTGTCGCCTGACGGCGGCAAGCAGTGGACACTGCCGGGCGGCGGAATGCACCACGGCGAGGACCCGATCGCAACAACCATTCGCGAGGTCGCCGAGGAAACCGGTTACACCGTCGAACCTGTCAGACTCCTCGGCATCGACTCGATCAACCACCAATACCCGCGCCCACACGGCGAATTCGCGGACTTCCATGGCCTCAGAATCGTCTACGAAGGCCGCGTCACCGGAGGCGAACTCCGCAACGAAACCGACGGCTCAACCGACCTCGCCGCCTGGCATCTGCTCGACGAGGTCGCGCACCTCGACCGAGTCGACCTCGTCGACATCGGAATTGAGCTGTGGCGCACCAAACCAGCCCTGGGCCGCGCCCGCGACTAGCTCCCTGATCGGCTGCCACCCGGCCCTCCGGCCGCAATACTGGCCTCATGGCGACAGTCGTGGCATTCCACGCCCACCCCGACGACGAGATCATCCTGACCGGCGGCACGCTGGCGAAACTTGCGCACGCCGGTCACCGCACCGTCATCGTGGTTGCCACCGACGGCCATGTGGAACAGTTCGAGGGTGCCCTGGCACCACGGCTGCACGAATTACACTGCAGCGCTGAGATTCTCGGCGTGAGCAGGGTGGAACACCTCGGCTACGCCGATAGCGGACACGGTTCGATCCTGTACCCGGATCCGCCCGGCCGAACCCGATTCGTCCGAGCCGCCGTCGACGAGGCCGCCGAACGCCTGGCGACAATCCTCGCGCAGGAACGCGCGGACATTCTGCTGAGCTACGACCGCAATGGCGGATACGGCCACCGCGACCACGTTCGTGTCCACGAGGTCGGCGCCCTGGCCGCGAAAAAGGCAGGCATCCCCCGCGTACTCAACGCGACGATCCCACGAGAACTATTCGCGAGACTGACCCGACCAGCACGCTGGCTCGGCTACGACACCACCGAGATCAGCAACGGTTTCACCGCCCGCGCGAACATCACCCACCGCATCGATGTCGGAGCGTATGCACCGCAACGCATGAACGCACTGGCCCAACACCGATCCGTCCTCGAAGGCGGTGGTCGCTTCGCGCGAATCGCAGGCGTCCTGCGCCGAATTCCGACACCTGTTCAGGCTCGGATTCTGCGGTGGGACTGGTTCGCCGAGAACGGTTTCCACTCCCCGGCCGCGGGCCCGCTCGACGACATCTTCACGCAACCAACCGCACCGACAGCCCGCGGAGATTCACCGGGCGCGATCCACTGAAGGAACGATATCGCCGTCACCAGCAAGAGTTCAGCGGCGGAATCTGAGCCCTCGAGGTTTCGTGGACAGTGGGAGAGCCACTGACTGGGCCAGTACAAGGGGGCGTCAGCCCCACATCTTCCGAGGACCGCGCGCGAACGAGATCAAAGCCGGGTGCAGGCGTGCTCGCCATCGAACGAGCCGGCGCTTCCGGTGCCGGTGGGGAGGTTGCGGGTGGCGTCTGCGTATGCCTCCGCTGGGGTCGCCCCTTTACCGAAGCCCACGATCGGGAACCCTGCGACGATCGCGAGCGGGCTCGTCACGACGGCGCCGCAGCCGTTCGCGAACGTCACCATCATCCGGCAGTCGATGATGCCTTGACCCTTGCACGCTTGGTCGGCGGCTCGAACGGCGTCGGCTTCCGTCGGGTGGTTGACCGAAAACGCGTAGACATTGCCCCACACGCTGAGGGAGAAGGCGCCCCAGTTGACCGGGTCGGCGGCGGCGGGCGGTGCCGCGAGGACGGCAGCGGCGCTCACCGACAGCGCGGCGACCGCAATGGACTTGTTGAACATGTGGTGTGTGCTTCCTCTGCGCGCCGATCAGGGTGCGGCGATCGCATGGAAGATACCGCAGCGCATGGACGCGAGGTCGCCCCAAAAACCTTGGGGTCACGGCAAACAGCCGAGGTTCCCCCAGGGTGGTGGACACCCCACTGCACGCTGACCTCCACCGCGTCCTGTGGAAGAAGCCCACTGCACGAACAGTGATGGCCGGGCCACCGGGACCCGGCCACTGAGGGGTCAGCTCACTGAAAGAGGTCGCGAGCGTTCGATATCGGTCACCTCGCGTTCATTTCTGGTCGCGATCATCCCCGTCGCCGGCTCAGGCGTTGATCACCTGAGGTTCGCGTTCGTGGACGATCTCGATCTTGCGGGGTTTGGCCTTTTCCGCGACCGGGATGGCAAGGCGCAGTACGCCATTGCGGTAGTCGGCACGGATGCGGTCGGTGTCGAGGCTTTCGCCGAGGAACAGTTGGCGGCTGAAGACACCGCGTGGGCGTTCGGCGGCGATCATGGATCGATCGGAGTCGATCGCGGGGCGCGAGGCGCGCACGGTCACCACATTGCGTTCGATGTCCAGGTCCAGTGATTCGGGGTCGATTCCGGGCAGGTCGAATTCGACGACGAACTCCTCGCCGTCGCGCCAGGCATCCATCGGCATCGCCGTCGGCCGTGCTGCTGTGCCGAACGCCTGCTGAGTCCAGCGGTCCAGATCACGGAACGGATCGGTACGCATCAACATGGTCGCCACCTCCAACTACTCCATTCTCGGTAGGTTCTTCATCAGATAACCTCTGTCATCTGACATAGATATTATTTAGCACTCGACCTAGGTGAGTGCAAGTGTCGGAAACAAGTAATCTTGTAAACAGTCGAAGGAATCGAGGACACGGATGGCCGCCCCGCACGACAACACACCATCGGCCGCCCAAGGGGTGTACGCGATCTCCGTGGCCGCGGAACTGGCAGGCATCGGCGTCCAGACCCTGCGCCTGTACGAGCAGCACGGCCTGATCGCGCCCGCCCGCAGCGCAGGCGGCACCCGCCGCTACAGCGGCGACGACCTCACCCGCCTGCACCGCATCACCACCCTCACCGACGAAGGCGTCAACCTCACCGCGGTAGCCCGCATCCTCGAACTCGAGGACGTCGTGGCGTCGCTGCGCGCGGAACGCGATCGCCTGCGCGCGAAACGAAAGTAGCCGAATTCGATTGCCTTGCTGCGCAATCGAATCCGGCCACCGGTGTGAATCTTGGTTAAGCGCTGCCACTTTCGATGAGGTCGAGGATCGGATTGGATGCGGTGACCTCGACTCGACCGTTGTAGACCTCGATGCCGTGCGGGTTGTCGAAGCACTGCGCACCCTCGGCGACCTGCAAGACCACGACGACGTGATGACTGCCGGGTGCGACACCGGTGATGACGAACTCCGGGTTGGGGGCCTGGGCGAGCGGCTTCTGAAGCTGACCGTCGATCAGGGCGTACGCGCTCCAGCACGGGTAGTCGGATTCCGCCGACACGGTGATCTTCCCTGGACCCCCGGTGACACGCGCGGCATCGGCGGCGGCAGCGGTGCCGGGGACTGCCAGCATCATCATCGCGGCAGCGAAACCTGTTGCCGCACTGGCGATCTTGAATTTTGTCATACACATGCTTAACACAACGAACATCTTCTGTGAAGACGTGACAATTGAGGGCTCGTACCAGCCGTCAATCGGTGAACATGAACGTTCTCGACGGGTCACTAGGGTCGTGAGAGACGTTAGGGGACAACCATGTTCGCGTATATGGCGCGTCGGCACGCGACGGTTCGGCGGTATCGGATGGCTGGTGTCGCCGTGGCTTTGATGCTCGGCGTTGCGGCTTGCGAGCAGGGTTCCGACGAGAGCGCGCCGGGCGACAGCACTGCGGTTCTGCAGCGAGATCTGGACGCGATCACCGCGCTCGGCGTCAGTGGCGCGCAGGCCCGAGCGGTGGACGAGGCTGGTCGTAGCTCGGTGGCCGTGAGCGGGGTGGCGCAGGTCGGGACGGAGACACCGGTGCCCGACGACGGGTATTTCCGGATCGCCAGTGCGACCAAGCCGATCGTTGCGACCGTGGTTCTGCAGCTGGTGGGCGAGGGAAAGTTGTCGCTGGAGGACAGCGTGGACAAGCACCTACCTGCGGTGGTCACCGGAGGCGACAAGATCACGGTTCGCCACTTGCTACAGAACACCAGCGGGTTGCTCGACGACTATCCGGGTTTCGACTCCGAACAGCAGTACCTCGAGCACCGGTTCGACGCCTACTCGCGCGAGGAGTTGATCGAGCGGACGATGGCGGTAGCTCCCGCTTTCGCGCCCGGCGAAGGGTGGGCGTATTCGAATACGAACTTCCTGCTCGCCGAGTCGATCATCGAGAAGGTCACCGGCAACAGTTGGCAGGCCGAGGCCGATCGGCGAATCTTCCAGGCACTGGACATGCGAAATTCGGTGTGGCCGAAGGGAAAAACCACTCTGCCCGAACCGCACGCCCGCGCCTACTCGGTGTTCGCGGGCACCACCACCTTCGTCGACACCACCGAAATCCTCGACGGCACAGAGAATTTGATCTCCACCACCGCGGACATGAACACCTTCTACCGCGCGCTGCTTGGCGGCACACTGTTGCGCCCTGCCGAGCTGGACGAGATGAAGAAGACGGTCAAGGTCTCCGAGGAGATCGAAATGCTGTGGCCCGGTGGGCAATACGGCTTGGGTTTGGTGAAACGCCCGCTCGCCTGTGGCGGTGAGTACTGGGGACACGGTGGCGGCGATGCCGGATTCATCACCAGCGACGGCGTCACCGCAGACGGGAAACGCAGCGTCGTGGTCTCACAGACCTCGGCCCTCCAGGAGAAGATGCTCGACCAGGAAGTGCGGGCGAGCGAGCTGGTCGGTCACGCGCTGTGCGGCGCGTGACCGCTCCGGACAACCGGAGCGATCACGCCGTGCGTCAGTGCTGGCACATCCATTCGGTGCCGTAATGCCCGGCGTTGCCACCTTCGAGATGGACCCAGCGGCCGTCGCCTTCGCAGGGTGCGCCCGCGACCGGCGCGGAATCCGCCGGGGTGGAGGTCGGGGTGACGACGGGGGCGGGGGTGGTCGGCTCGGGGGTGCCCGCACCGTGGTTGGGGTTGGTGCAGATCGAGCCCTCGCACGGCACCCAGGTGCCGTTGCCGTTGGGATTCGGGATCGCGTCGGGGCCGACGTAGCTGCCGACCGGGCAGCCCGGATCCTGATTCTTCGCGCAGTACTCCGCGCCCAGGTTGTTGCCGGTCGAGCCGTCGGCGCCACGCTGCTCGGTGGTGGGCTGCGGCGCAGCGGTGGTGGTCGCGGCCGGCGCTGCGGTGGTGGTGGCGGTCGTGGTGCTGGGCTTCGGCGACGGTGTCGAGCTGTCGTTGGAACACGCCGCGGCACCCAACACCAGGGTTGCCCCCGCCAGGATGGTCAACGAACGCTTCATCAAGTTGCGCATGGAAACTCGGTCCTCTGCTCATGTCGAGACGATGCCGCACTCGACCACCACGATTAACTACTGCGTTGCCGATTGTCGACAAACGCCCGAACAGATTGAACCACCCCGAAGCCCGGCCGGATGACATACCCGACGAAAATCACATTCGTGCTGTTCCAGCCATCATCGCCGATCGCCGCCTCCTGGTTGCCACTCACATCAGTCAGTTAGCAGGTTGATTGCGCCAGTACTTGTCAGTGCCCTGGCGCACACTGTGCTCATGGCATACGACGAGGAGCTGGCCGAGCGGGTCAGAGAGTTCGTGTTCTCGCGCGGCGATCTCGCCGAGAAGAAGATGTTCGGCGGCCTCGCCTTCCTGATCGGCGGCAATATGGCCGTTGCCGCCAGCAGGAAGGGTGGGTTACTGGTGCGGGTCGATCCCGCCGACAGCGAGGCACTCATCGACGGTGAGGCGGTCGTTCCGATGGTGATGGGCGGGCGCGAAAGGCACGGCTGGCTCTACGTCGCCCCCGAACTCGTCGAGGACGACACCGCCCTACAGCAATGGGTCGCCCGCGGCGTCGACTTCGCCGCAGCCCTGCCTCGAAAACGGTAGCGCTCAGTCGAGCTTCGTCGCGGTGATCTGCGTCAACAGACACAACCACCGCCCGTCGCGACGGGTGAACACGTCGGTGGTCCACTCATCGGCGTCGAACCGAACCCCTTGATAGTGGGCAACATTGGTCGCGCGCGTAGTCAGCAACACCAGTTCCCCGTGGTACCGAATCCGAGCCTGCCCCACCCGCTGCATCGCCGAATGCGTGAGATCCCCCGACCGAACGAACGCCAGAAACCGCTCCCCCGTAGTCACCCCGTTCTCCGAAACCATCACCCACTCATCAGCCATGAACGACCCGATCCGATCAGCGTCATTGGCCACAATGGCCACCTGCCACTCATCGAGCACAGCCAAGAGTTCGTCATGAACCGACCGCTCGCCGGAAATCCGTGTTGTTGTCATAACCCCACGCTATGACCAACACCCTCGGGCGTCTTGGACGATTGGAACCGCGATCGGGTACAGGCGTCACCGCGATTTGAGATGTGACCGCCTCATCGAGGCAGGTAGGCCAATCGCTCGGCGCATTCGACGCATTCCTCGATCTCCGCGTGATCCTGCATCGGAACGAAGAACACACCGCACAGTGCGCGCGAAGCCCTGCCGTCGACGGTCGCGGCGGCGAGATGTTGGGTGTGGACTCGGTGACTGACCGTGCCGAGCTCCTGGGCAAGAAGTTCTTCACGCGCGGACGCGACCTGCAGCCGTTCCCGCTGTGCCGCGCGGTAGCCCAGCTCCGCGATAGTCGAGTACGACGCGCCGTATCGATCCCAACTCTGTACCGGCGGCGACAGTGAGACCAGGACACGCACGGTCAGCAGCCAACCGAGCTCGCTGGCCGCGAACTCGCTGTCCAGGTCGAATTCGACCACCAGCTCTTCACAGTCCTCGACGACTGCAACGGTGAGCTGGGCAGATCCCATCGAATCCGCCCGCACCGGATGTGGGAGGTCGAGTCGGCAACACCAGTTCTCGTCCGCCCTGTTGAGCGCAACGGCGACTGCATCCTGCAGTCGCAGCTCCCACTGGGTGATCAGCCATGCGGTTGTCTCGATCTTGTGCAAGGTGCGATCGAGTTCGGTCGGCAACAGTGCCGCGCCATCAGTTCGCTCGACCATCGCGCCGAGCCATTGATAGAAGTCCGCACCGTCCTTGTGGCCGCCCTTCGCCAACCCGGCTGCGCATACCCAGCGGACGCCGGTCTCCGGATCCGTCCACAGGCCGGCACGCCACTGTGCGTTCCGCAACTCCTGCAACTTCAGGTCGCCGGAGCAGGCGATCAAGCGAGGTGGGGGGTCGTGCGCGGGGTCGGGCCCGTAAAGCTGAGCAGCCTTGCGCAGCAACGGATGCGGGAGCTCGCTGAGAGGGTGTAGGTCACGCCATCGACCGTCCACGACCGCCCGCATCGCGTGTGGTTCGGTCCAATCCGTGAACAGGTCCTCCGCGAGCACGCGGACAGTGGGACGAGCACGCCGATGTGGGGGCACGCGGCGATGCTGCCAGGCAGAACCCCGCCAACCATCACAGCCTCGGTGCTACTCACCAGTTCGGTGCGATCAGATCTCATCCATCAGGTCGTCGATGGCCCCGGCACGCACCCGATCGACGTGTGCGAAGCGCTCAGCGAGTTCGCGGCGGTCGCGCTGACGGTTTCGTTCGAATTCGATGACATCCTCGGCGTTGATCCGGCGATCGCGCCCCACCCGAAATGACGGCAGCGCGCCGGAGTCGAGCAGCTTGTACAGGTGTGTCCTGCTCATCCCCAGGCGTTCGGCGACCTGCGCGGGCGTCCACACCGCGCCGGTACCGAACATCGCAACGTCCGCCCCGGCGCCGACGCTGCTGACCAGTGCCTGCAACAGGTCTCGCAGCTCGGATGGCGCGAGCTCGTGCACCAGCCCCTCGAGCTGCGCCAGCTCCCCGGCGGAGACCCGGCCCGCATCGACACGGTGGATCGCAGCGGCCATGCGACGCCCTCCTGAATCCGCATCCGCCTCGCCAGCAGATGTCACAGATGCAAACAATGTCACAGATGACGGTACGAGGTGTGGGTCTCCGGGTCAACCTCGTCGAGGGCGACCGGCTCCTCCGGTAGGCGGTCGGCTCCCCAGCTGCGGCGGATGTAGCCCATCACGCGTTCCAGTTCCTCCGGGTCCACGGCTGCGGATTCGCCGGGTTCGAGGGGGTCGAAGTGGAAGATGTAGAGGCGGGAGGCGAATTGTTCGAAGGGTAGCGATGCTTCGCCGAAGCGTTCGCCGTGGCCTGCGGTGCCTACTACGACGCCGTCGCCCCAGTCTTGGCCGCTGTCGTTGTTGGGGTTGTAGAAGTAGACCCGCATCTGTTGTTGGGGGTCCAGGCTCACGCGCAGGATGGTGATGGCGTGCCAGCCGACGAAGCGGGCGCCGCTGTCGGTGACGGCGATGCCGGCGGGTTGGGGGTGGATCACCGGTTGGTTGCCGTTGTAGAAGGGGTGGTAGCCGGCGTAGAAGTGGCGTTGGAATTGGTCGAGGTCGGTGAGGTGGCCGGTGGTGACGTCGACGTTGATGCGGAAGCCGCGGCCGGACCACCAGCCGTGGAATTCGGGGTTGATCCAGCGGTGCGGGTCGCCGTCGCGGCCGAGGCAGCGTCGGCCCATTTCCGCGTAGATGCGGTCCAGGTGCGGGACGACCAGCAGCGAGACCGGGTCCAGGTCGGTCTGCAAGGGAGCCGCGTCGCCGTCGGGACGGGAGGACAGGGGTTGGCCTTCGAAATGCATGACGATTTCGTCGTCGCGGGCGGCCCAGACCAGGGTTTGCAGCAGGTAGTCGGGGTCGTTGTAGGCCCACATCGACAGTGCTCGCGCGGATTGGCAGGTGGGATTGTCGCCCTGCCCGATGCCCAACGGCAGCCCGAGCACCGACAGCATTCCCGACAGCAACCAGGCCCGCGCGTGCGGCGTCGGGCCGAAGACCTGGGTCAATCGCTGCTGCGAATACGGTGAAAGTCGCAGCGCCAGTTGACGCCACAGCGCGGGTGCGACCGGCGGTTGATACAGGATGCCGCGTTCGAGCATCAGCGTGAGCCCGTAGACGCACTGCGCGGTTTCGACATGAACGGCCTGGTCGATCAGGGCGTGGACAAGTTCGTGATAGCACAGCAGACTGTCGCGCCCGGTGCTGGACAAGCCCATCGCCTCACCGAGCAGGTACTCACCTCGGCCGAGCAGAAAGCGAAGCAGCACAGCGTGATACGGCGACACCAGCCCGGTGTCGTGCATGGATCGCGCGAATCCTGTTGCCTCGTACTGCAACGCGCTGTCGTCCATGGATTCCAGTCGCGCAGCGTAGATTTCGACGCCGGGATCTTCCCTGCACCCCTCGGTCGTACCGTAGAGACTGCTGATCAACCGGTCCGCTCCGAGACTGCTGGCACCCAGATCGACATCGGGATTCGCACGCGCGACAGCGATCTGGGTGATCATCCGCTTGACCGAATCGACCTGAATGGGCCGCTGCCGCAGAATCCGCCAGATCTCGTCGACCAGATTCTCTAGTACCTTCTCGTACCCGACCTCGGCGACCAGATGATGCAGCAACTCCCGCGACACCTGCGCCATCCGCCCCTGCTGCGCCCGCTCGGCCTCGGACGGCGGGGTGAACAGCAGCGACAGATTGACCGCGAGTACTTGCGAGAGATGATCATCGGCGTGCACGGCGGAGATCGAAGGATGCTCGTAGTCGCCCTTGGCAACCGCGAGCAACCGCAGATCGCTCACCGCCTCGACCACCACGGTGTCGGCATTGGCGCTGCGCAACGAGCCGGTGCTCAGCGCCGGGATGAGGATCTGCGGTGTCGCCCAATCGGTACCGAGGAACAGACCCGCCGTCTCCAACTGTTCGGCGCGGTCGCGCACGGCGGCGCACCCACCGGGCAGCAACAGCACCCGCCGCAGCGCGTCCAGCACCCTGGGCAGTTTCACCTGCTTGCCGAAATCGCCTGCGTCGGACAGGGATCGCGTGGCGTGGTCCAGCGTCGCGAGGCGCCTGTCCAGGGTGGTTCCGCTGCTGTGTTGGCTCAATCGCCGATCCTCCCCGTGCACGCTGATCAGATGTAGAAGTCGAGTTCTTCTTGTCGCTTCAACAGATCCCGCAGAGCGTACGGATCCTCGCCGAAGAAATAGAGCAGGCCCCAGTGGTTGCCGAATGCGGTGCGTTTGGTGACTTTTTCGGCCTGCGGTGCGGTGAGTTCGTGCGATTCGAAGTAATCGTGATCTTCGGTTTCCGCCGGCACCGACAGTTCACTGACCACTTGTTTGCGCGGATACACCCCGAAGCACCCCGCGTGACCGGTGGCGTCCACGACTTCCTTCGGGAAGAACGCGTCGATTTCCTCGTCGGTGGTTTTCGGGTCGAAGGCCAGCACCAGGGCGTGATAGGCGTTGAACCCGTAGGTTCGTTCCAGCAGTTCGAACACCTTGAAACCCGGTGGCCGGTAGGCGACCTCGCCGAAATACATCTCGCCGTCGCTGGTGACGAAGTATTCGGGGTGGATGAAGCCGAATTCGATATCGAAGGTCTTGATCAGCTTTTCGACCTGGCGGGTGATCTCGGGCCGGTACTTCTCCAGTTCGGGCGTGGCGGGCACGAACACCGAGTAGCCCAGCCGCACGTACTCGGAGATGTTCAGGAAGCAGATCTTGCCCTTGTGCACCCAGGCCTCGACGGCGAACTCCCAACCGTCCAGGTGCGATTCCATCAGCATCGGGAACTCGTCGTCGGGGATCGAGTCGATCTCGTCGGGGGTCCGAATGATCCGATGGCCCAGGCACCCTGCCTTGTCGAACGCCTTGAGGTGGATCGGATCGTTGGGATCACCGTCGAGTTTGAGCAGGGTTTGATTGACCCGTTTCAGGAACCGGATCACGTCGTCGCGTTCGTGCGCCTCTTCGAAGATGCCGACCCGGATACCGCCCAGTTGCGCGCGTCGCTTCATCAACGACTTGTCGCGCAGCAGCATGGCTTGCCCGAGCAGGCGGGGATTGTCCAGCAGGACGGAGTTGATCGCGCCCGCCCATTCGACGGTTTCCTCGAAGATCGGAATCGCGACGTCGACGCCCTTGTCCTTCAGGGTTTCCGCGATCTCCATCGAGCGATCGTTGAGCCGCTCGAAATTCCAGGGAATATAGGGAATGTCGTGCTCTACACAATAGGGTTCCGCCCACTCCGGGGCGACCACAATATACCTTCTGTCGAAACGATCGATCGCCTCGACAGCGTTCAGACTCCACCCCAGCAGGGCGACATAACCTTTGTTCGGGTTTCGACTTTTCGATTCGTCCGCGGAAATCGACAAACCTTATCCCTTCTCGATCCACAGCCCGAACAGGCTGCTACCACCGAGAAATACCCGAGGCGGCCGACACCAACCATGACAATGCTGTGACCGGCCGCCGGGGGTCTATGCCGCGGGGAGGTCGATCAGGTCCGCCAGGTTCGCGCGGTGACGGTAGCCGGTGCCGAAGGTGAGTTGGTCGCTCTTGGCTCGCTTCAGGTAAAGGTGCGCCGGATATTCCCAGGTCATGCCGATTCCGCCGTGGAGTTGGATGCATTCCTCGGCCATGTGGACGGCGATGTCGCTGCAGTATGACTGGGCCAGCGCGAGGGCGATGTCGGTGTCGGCGTCACCGCGGGCGTAGGTGTCGGCGGCGTAGCGGGCCACCGACGCGGCCGACCCCAGCTCGAGATACAGGTCCGCGAGGCGGTGTTTGATCGCCTGGTACGAGCCGATGGCTCGGCCGAACTGCTTGCGCTGCTTCACATATGCCAGCGTGGTCTCGAAGCACCAGCGCGCGAGACCGTACTGTTCGGAGGCCAGCAGCACGGCGCCGCAGCGGATGGCTTCGGCGACCGCTTCGGCCCCGTTGGTTCCGACTCGCACCGAGGGCACAGCGGCGAACGACAGGTCGGCCAGCGGCCTTGTCATGTCCAAGGACGGAACCGCGGTCACGGTGATTCCGGCGGCGTCGCGGTCGACCACGTGCAGCTCGAGACCGTCAGGACCGTGCGCTGGAACCACCAGCAGGTCGGCTTCCAGCGCACCGGCGACACTGGTCACCACGCCCGTCAACATACCGTCGACGACCAGCACTTGAGCGGAGACTGCTCCGGGTGTTGTCGACAACGGAACCGTAAGTGCCGCAGTGCGATTGCCCTCGGCGAGTTCGCGAACCAGCGAGGTGTCACCCGCGCGAAGCAATGCCACCGTCGCCAACACTGCACTGGTGAGAAACGGCACCGGCGCCACGGCCCGCCCGATCTCCTCCATCACGACCGCGGCTTCGCGCGCACCGGCGCCCGCGCCACCGAGTTCCTCGGGCACCAGCAATCCGGCAACGCCCAGATCGCGAGCCAGTTCCGTCCACAACGGCGAAAAGTCGTGCGGTGCACCGTCATAGACACTGGTCACCGCAGCGGGCGGACACCGATCGGTGAGCAGTTTGCGGACGCTGTCGCGCAGCGCCTCTTCGGTATCGGAATAGGCGAAGTCGGCGGTGCTCATCGGGGCAGGTCCTTCCAGGCAATGTTCTTGTCGACGCGATGCTCCGGCGGCAGACCCAGCACCCGCTCGGCGATGACGTTGCGCAGGATCTCCGAGGTACCACCCTCGATCGAGTTACCTTTCGCGCGCAGGTAGCGGTAACCCGTTCCGCGACCGGTGAAGTCGGTGCGTTCGGGTCGACGCATCGTCCAATCGTCGTAGCGCAGACCGGATTCGGCGTGCAGTTCGATGTCGAAGCCCGAAAGTTGTTGTGCCAGGCGGGCAAAAGCTAGTTTCATCGCGGAACCTTCGGGCCCCGGCTGTCCGGCGGCCAACTGCTGACGCAACCGCATCCCCGTCAGCCGGGTGACCTCGGACTCCACCCACAGTTGCAGCAACTGGTCGTGCATGGCCGGATCACGCAGCTGCGGTTCGTCGCGCCAGGCCTGCGCCACCTTGCCGATCATGCCGCCCTCGCGCGGCGCACCGGAGCCGATCGCCACCCGTTCGTTGTTCAGCGTCGTGGTGGCCACCCGCCACCCCTCCCCCACGGCACCGAGTCGGTTCTCGTCCGGAATCCGCACCCCGGTGAGGAAGACCTCGTTGAACTCCGCTTCACCGGTGATCTGCCGCAGCGGACGAATATCGACACCGGGGTCGCTCATATTGCACAGAAAGTACGTCAGCCCAGCGTGTTTGGCCACCGACGGATCGGTGCGCGCGACCAGGATCGCCAGCTGCGCGTTCTGCGCGCCCGACGTCCACACCTTCTGCCCATCCACGATCCAGTCCGCGCCGTCGCGCACCGCCCGCGTGGCCACCGCCGCCAGATCCGATCCGGCACCGGGCTCACTGAACAGCTGGCAGTAGATGTGGTCACCGATGAACAACGGCCGCAGGAACTTTCGCTTCTGCTCCTCGGTGCCGAAGGCGGCGATGGTCGGCGCGGCCATGCCCAAGCCGATCCCGTTGCGCCCCGTCGCCGGGCCCGGCGCACCGGCCGCGGCCAGCGCCGCGTCGACGTCACCCTGGTAGGTCTGCGCCAGCCCGAGCCCGCCGTGTCCCACCGGATAATGGACCCAGGCCAACCCCGCGTCGAACCGTGCGCCGAGAAACTCGGTCTCGTCGGCCGGGTCGTTGGCCGCGAGCAACGCCGCGATCCGCCTGGTCAGGTCGTCCTTGATGACGTCAGTCAACTCATCGCCCTCGAAATCCACTCTCGCAATGGGTGCAATCCCTACTGGGTATAGTTGAAGTCGGCGTCAATTTCAAGAGTTCGAGGACCGTCGAGCCTCCAGCTCACGCCGCATCTCGTCGATCTCGTCGCGCTGCGGAACCTCCCCGCCACCATCGGGCATGAAGCGGCCGCTGTCGCGCCACTGCACCGCGGCCTCGAAGCCGTGCTCCTGCGCGAAGTCCACGAACCAGCGGCCCTCGGGCGAGTGCCGGGTGATGCCGTCGAAGAGGATGGCCATGTTCTGGGTGCTCTGCAGGCCCATGTTGTCGTAGGCCTGGTTGATCGTCATTTTCTGCATGACCAGCTGGTTGGTCGGCACGCCCGACATCCGCCGCGCCAGGCGATCGACCGCGGCGTCGAGTTCGTCGGCGGGCACGGTGTCGATCACCAGTCCCCATCGCTCGGCCTTGATCCCGTCGATGGTGTCGCCGGTGAGCAGCATCCGTTTGGCCCGTTCGGCGCCCAGCCGATAGACCCACATCGCGGTGGTCGGACAGCCCCAGATCCGCGCGGGCATATAGCCGATCCGCGCGTCCTGCGCCATCACGACCATGTCGCACGCCAACGCGATGTCGGAACCACCGGCAACCGCGTACCCGTGCACCTTCGCGATCGTCGGCTTCGGCGAACGCCACAGCGACAGGAAATAGTCGGTCACGGTCTTCATCGCCCGGAAGTCCTTGATCGGATCCCACACGGGCCCTTGATGTTCCGCGCCACCCTCGGCGTAGATCTTCAGGTCGTATCCCGCGCAGAACGCCCGCCCCGCTCCCTGCAGCACGATGACCCGAACCTCGTCATCGGCGTTCGCGTCGGCGACGGCTTCGCTGATCTCGCGCGCCATCTCGGCGGTGATCGCGTTCAGCCGGTCCGGGCGGTTCAAGGTGAGGTAGGCGATGCGATCGCGAACCTCCGAGAAGACGGTATTGCCCTGGTACGCCATGGGATTCCCCCTGTATTCGCAGTGATGTGCGCCATGTTTTCACAGCCGGTCCCGACTCAGCGGCGCTTACGGCCGTCCTCGCACCGCACCGCTGAACTATCCTCATGCCATGCCCGAACCGCAGGCCCCGCCCCCGCCGCGCAACGGCATGGGGTTGGCGGCGCTGATCCTGGGCATCACCGCCTGTGTCTTCTCGTTCATTCCGTTTCTCAGCGAGTTCCTCGCCGCGCCCGCCGCTGTCGGCGCCGTGGCGGCGGCGTTCATCAGCTGGGACCGCATCGAGCACGGCACAGCCACCAACCGCGCCGACACCATCGCGGGCGGGATCCTCGGCGCGCTGGCGCTGGCGGTGATCGTGCTCGTGTACTTGGCAACACACGGCAGCAACTCCGGGTAACAGGCGGCTCGCGCGCTACGTTGACCGGATGACCGCCGTCGAAGCCGCTGTCCCGGTCCGTCGTTGGCCCCTGTTGGCGTTGGCCGCGACGGTCATCGCCGTGCTGACCTACCTACTCGCTGTATGGACAACGACCGGACAGGCGTTGGAGAACGCGGCACTGCGCGGAGCGGATCAGGCGGCAACACGCGATGCCACGTCGGCGTCGCAGCATCTTGCGCAGATCACCGTGTATTCGCTGGTCATCGCGGTGGTGGTGATCGCGGCGATCGGGGCGGTGCGGCGGCGCGTGGACTTGATGGTGGCGGGGGTGGGGATCATCGTCACCGGGCAGGTTGTCGTGCAGGGGCTGAAACGGTACATCCTTCCGAGACCCGAATTGGTCGAAGTGACAGGGCATTTCGCGGCCAACAGCCTGCCCAGCGGACACACCACCATCGCGATGACCGTGCTGTTCGCGACCTTGATCGTGGTGCCGTATCGATGGCGAGGCCTGGCCATGCTCGTGGTGTTGACCTGGGCTATCAGCATCGGGCACTACACACTCACCGCGAAATGGCATCGGCTCAGCGACACTCTCGCCGCCGACGCGATCTCGCTGGCGATCGCGTGCGTGTTCTCCTGGTGGCTGGTGCGTCGCGGGTCGGTGCGCCGATATACCGGGCGGGCGAAGGTGATTCCGGTGGTGGTCACGGTGGTGATGGCGGGCTCGGCATTACTCACGCTGACGATGGGCGCGGTGCTGTGGGGCGTGCCGTTGGCCGAGGAAGGCGTGCACACCGTGATCGATGACGACGAGTGGAATATCTACCTCGGCGCAACAGCGTTCGCGTCGGCCGGGTCCGTGCTGACGGCGCTGACATTTCTCGCCGCGTGGCGTCGCCTCGAACCGTGACCGTTGTCGCCGGGGTGCACGCGGGCAGCGGAGTCCGTAGCCTGAAAAACGTGATTACTCTCAAGAAGGAAGACGGCGCAGCCGATCTCGCCGGTATCACCAAGATGAGCGTGGGGGTGAGTTGGGATCCGTCGGCGGGTGCCAGCGGTGGAATTCTCGGAATGGCGCGGCGCAAGCGCGGTGTCGACCTGGACCTGATCGCCATTCTCATGCAGGGCAGCGAGCCGGTGCGCTTCGCAGGCCTGGATTCTTTGGACCCCATCGGCAACAACGCCGTACTGCACACCGGTGACGAGCAGACCGGCGCGGCCGTGGGCGACGACGAAACCGTGCACGTGACATTCGCCGATATTCCGTCCAGCATCGACGGAATCGTGTTCGTCGCGGCGGCATTCAAGAAGGGCTCCTCTTTCGAAAAGGCGAACAACGTTTCGTTCAAGATCTACGACGCCACCGGCGGCGACACCCAGCCCGTGGCCGACATCTGGCCGTCGCTGCTGGGCTCCGACAACGCCAACGCGATCGCGCGGACCTTCCGCAACGGCGCGATCTGGCAGCTCGAGGTCCTCGACCGCAAGGGCAAGATCAAGCAGGGTGACCGGCAGGCTCTGCTGCGGTTCGCCCTCGGATAACCACAGCTTCCACAACGAAGGGGCCCGGCGGGTGATGCGCCGCGCCCCTTTGTTGTCTCCACCGCGAAGTCGCACTGTCTTCGCACATGTGCGACATCGGCGAATTTCGTCAAGGGCACGCGATTTCGGTGTTCCCTGAATAGTTGCTGCGATACGGTTTTCCGCATGGACGACATCGAGTTGGATTTGCCGAGCGTGCCTACTTCACACAACGCCGGACGCATTCTGGAAATCGGCGCGGTGGGCCTGCGCAACCCCCTGCCCATCGACGGCGAACAAACCCACTGCTACGTGTGCTGCGTCGACGGCACCACTTTGCAACTCCCGGATTCCCTGCAGAACTGGGCCATGCAAACCCTCGCCGCGAACTTCGACCTGCGCGCCACCGGCCTGCCATCGCTGTTCCCCTGCCGCTTCGAATTCGGCATCCGCGACGGCGCGGCCTACGCCATCCCGGTCACCCAGCGGTCGGAGCGCGAGAAGGCGAACGCCTGAAACGGGAGCCGCCTATCGTCACCCTCATGCACGAGGCGCTCACCTACGAACCCGCCGGCGCGACCAGCCCCGCCGACGACGACTGGACCGGCGAATATCCCGGTTTCCGCCGGTTCGAGACCACGGTGGTGATCGGCCATGGCGCGCAGGTATGGACTGCGGCATCGGCAGCGCTGATGCGGTGGAGTATCAAGCGGCGCAGCGGTTTTCGCGTGTCCCCGGACGGGCCGGTGACGGCGGGCATGCAGTACCGGATCAGCGCGGTATGGGGACCGCTGTCCATCCACGAACCGGTTCGCGTGGTCGCAGTGGTCGCCACCGACAGCCGGTGCGGGTTCGCGTACGGCACCCTGCCCGGGCATCCGGTGAGCGGCGAGGAAGCGTTTGTCGTCCACCGTGATTCGGACGGTGCCGTTTCGCTGACCCTGCGGTCGTTGACCAGACCGGCACCGGCTGGACCTTGGCGTTTCGCCTTTCCGATACTGCTTGTCGCGCAACGGTTCTACCGTCGCCGGTATCTGCGCGCGTTGATGAATTAGGCGATCGGGGGTAGGTGGACGACCTGGCCGGCGTAGGCCAGGCCTGCGCCGAAGCCGAGGAGTAGTGCGGTGTCGCCGGGGTTGGCGGCGCCGGAGCGGAGCAGTTGTTCCATGGCCATCGGGATCGAGGCGGCGCTGGTGTTGCCGGTGTCGATGATGTCGCGGGCTACGGCGACCGTGTCGGGCAGGTCGAGGGTGCGGACCAGGGCGTCAGTGATGCGGATGTTGGCCTGGTGCGGGACGAACGCGTCCAGGTCGGCGGCGGTGATGCCCGCGTTGTCGAGTGCCGCGCGGCAGGCCTGCTCCAAAAACGTGACAGCCCAACGGAATACCTCGGTGCCGTTCATCCGGATGTACGGGCGCTGCGAGGTGCCGCCACTGGCTTCGGCCGCGGCGACTTCGGCGAAGTATTGCGCGAAGTCCTTGTCCTGCTTGATCGCCGAGGTGCGACTGCCGTCGGAGCCCCACGCGACCGGGCCGATCCCCTCCTGCTCGGCCGCGCCGACGACCACCGCGCCCGCGCCGTCGGCGAAGATGAACGCGCAACTACGGTCGGTGGTGTCGAGCAGATCCGACAGCCGCTCCACCCCGATCACCAGCACATTCCGCGCCTGACCCGCGCGCACCAGGTTCGCCGCGTCGGCCAGCGCGTAACAGAAACCCGCGCAGCCCGCGGAAACGTCGTACGCGGCGGTGTCGTGCATACCGAGTTCGGTGGCCACCACCGCGCCCGCCGACGGGCCCAGCACCATCTGCGACGACGTCGCCAGCACCACCGCATCCACCTGGTCCGCGTCGAGCCCGGCCGCTTTCAGCGCGTCCCTGGCGGCCGCCACGCTCATCGACACGATCGTCTCGTCGGGTTCGGCCCAATGCCGGGCGGCGATCCCGGAACGGGTCTTGATCCATTCGTCCGAGGACTCGATCGCCTCGACGATCTCGGAGTTGGGCACAACGCGACGCGGCCGATATACACCGAGACCACAGATTCCCGCGTGGGTGACCGGAACCGCGGTGGCGATAGGGGTGGGCATGACATCCTCTCCGTATGAACCGATCGGTTCACGTAGGAATAGGTCTAACATGAACCGATCGGTTCAATCAAGGGGTAGGAGGAGATCGGATGGCAGCCGGACCGCGCGCCCGACTCATCGAACACACCATCAGCACCGTCCAGGAACACGGCGTCCACGCGGCGGCGCTGAGTGAACTGCTCAAGCGCAGCAACACGTCGCGCAACTCGCTGTATCAGCACTTCCCTTCGGGCAAGGGCGAATTGGTGCAAACCGCGGCCCGGATCGTGGCACGCCTGGTGTACTCGCACGTGAGCGCGATGGCCGATGCCTTGCAGACCGCGCCTTCCGCGCAACAGTGGTTGACCGATCTGCTCGCCTTCTGGCGGGTGCCGCTGGAGAAATCCGACTATGCGGCGGGGTCGTTCATGATGGCCGCGGCGCTGGACGAACTGGACCCCGGCTTGCAGTCCATCGCAGGTCAGGCGTTTGCCGAATGGACTGCTCGGCTGGCGGACGGGATCGTGGCCGCGGGGATCGAGCGGTCCACGGCGGTGTCGCTGGCGGGGTTTCTGCTCACCACTATCGAGGGCACGATTGTGCACAGTCGGGCGCTGAAGTCACCGCATCCGTTCGACCAGGCGGTTACTCAGTTGACGATTCTGTTCAACGTGCATTTGTCCGCGCGCTGATTTCACGAAATGCTGTGTGCCGCATCGAGTTCGGCGCGCAGTGTGGTGATGATCCGGCGGCGGGCCTGTGCGCCTTCCGTGCTGGGGGTCAGCGGGTAGACGTGCACGAGGCCGGGTTCCTCGCTGTAGTCGAGGTCGACGTCGGCCTGGCGCATCTTCGCCGCCAACAGTCGGGCGTCGGGGTTGAGGATGTCGTGCGTGCCGGTGAACACCGTCACCGGACCCAACCCCTCGAAGTCGCCGAAAAGCGGGCTGACCAGGGGGTCTTTCATCGACAGTTCGCCGCTCCACAGCCTGCCGAACACCAAGCCGCCGTCACGCCCCAGCCACGGGTCGCGCAGCAGGACGTCGTCGATCTCGGGATTTTCCAGGGTGAGGTCGAGTGCAGGCGAGATCAGGATTGTGCGGGGCACGGTGTGGCCGGCGTCGCGCAGGTGCAGGGCCGCCGACAGTGCGATCTGACCGCCCGCTGAATCGCCGGCGAGGAAGGTCGGGCCGTACCGTTCGGCGGAGGCGGTGACCAGTTCAGCGACGCGCGGAACCACCTGGGCCGCGGTGCCGAACGGGATCAGCGGATAGATCGGGACCGTCACCACGAGGTGGGTCTGCGCGGCGATGCGGGCCGCGAGTTGCCAATGGGCCGAAGCGATTTCGCCCACCCAGCCGCCACCGTGCGCGTACACCAGGCCGCCGCGGGAGATCCCATCCGACGGGGTCAGCGTGTAGATCGGCCAACCACGGTCGTGCACCACGGAGACCTCGACACCGCGAAGTTTGGTCGGCGGACCGTAGGCGACCGGCCGCAACGCCCGCTCACGCACATACGCCGTCGCGCGCTGCGCATCGAGATAGTTCCGGTTGCGCCGGGTGACCCGCAGCAATCCCGGAATCACGAACCGACTCATCACACCGGGCACCGCGACCTCCACTCCACGACACCGGCTCGCACATCACCGGTGCCCGCCAAGTTACTCCGTGCCGGTGTCAGCCCAGCGGTTGCTCGGTGACATCAGTGCGCAAACTGGTGCCGTTGAGGTCCAGATACAGCACCCCTTCGGTGACCGACAAGGTGGCGGTATTGCGCCGGTCCACCAGCGCGGCCGCCTCATCGATGAACGCACGATCGAAACTGAACAGCGGAATCTGCGCGACGTTGTGAATTTTCTTGCCCGCATACTGCGCGAGCACCTTCGCCGGATCCCGATGGGTATAAACCACCGCCCGACCAGCGAGTTTGCTCCCCCGATGAATCCGATCCGCGTCCGGCGCCCCCACCTCGATCCACGCGGTGGTGCGCCCCGTCATATCCCGCACCTGCACCGCGGGCTCATCGGTAGCCGAAATCCCCCCATCGCTGAACACGATCCCCTCCTCATACTGCAAGCAGTAAGCGAGGATCCGGGTGATCATGTATTCCGCCGTCTCCGAAGGATGCCGAGCGACCCGCAATTCCAGATCCTCATACACCCCCCGATCCACATCGGCGAGCTGAACGGCGAAGTTGTGCAGTGTTGCGCTGAGTGCCATAGGAGGTCCGAGCCTACCGGTCGCTACGAACCCACCCACCGCCACCAGCACATTTTCACCGTAAGCGATTGATAGCCAAATGATTTGACGGGCACGCGTGGAGCGCTCTACTGTCCTCGCGTGCCACGCACCCATTCCGCTGCGCTCGCTAGATGGTCCAATCGACGCTGCGCCGCACTCGACAGCTTGGAAGCAGTCCATGGTGCTGTCACGGGTCGGCGCCGTGGACGCCAGTACGCGACCGAACATTTGAACCTGGCCCTGTTCGTCAGTCTCGCGGCAGAGTTCCAGGGCTACTGCCGTGACCTCCACGACGACGCAGCAAATGTCTTCGCGCTCAGTCTCGGCCCTGCGACCGACCCTCGAATCACCGCTCTGCGGGCAACCCTCGTTCGTGGGCGGAAGCTCGATCAGGGCAACGCACAGCCGAGCGCACTCGGCGCGGACTTCCAACTCCTCGGATTCCCACTGTGGTCAGCGGTGCATGCCGCCTACCCATCGCGGGGCAAGGGCTGGAACGCGACTCTGACCAGCTTGAACAGTGCACGCAACGCCATCGCACATCGCAATGACGCCCAGCTGGCCGCAGTAAAAGCAGCACAACCGCTCGACCTGGCCACCTTCAAACGATGGCGCCGATCGTTGGACGGCGCTGCCACTGGATTCGACAAAGTGACCGGGGCATACTTGACAGAGGTAGCAAGCACCGGCTGGCACGGATAGGAGGTGGGCTCGATGGCAAAGGCGAAGAACACCGAGGTGAAGCCGGGAGATCCGGTCCGAGTCCGATGGAGCCTGTATGTGATGGATGCGGTGGTGACCAGCGTCTCGGGCGACAACGTCCACGTCACATTTTCAGTCGAAGGTTCCGACGAGCCCGTCAATGGCTTGTACCGCAAGAGCGAGCTGCTCGCCGCTTAGCTTCACCTATTGTCGAGCAGCTCCCTCGGGGCGGCTTGGCGCCACGAGTCGGTGACGATGGCCTGCAACTCCTCGCGGTCGTCGAGGGCAGCCAACCGGACCCGCACCCAGGGGTTGCCCGCCTCGTGCGACGCGATCCAGAACTTCGCAGGCTCGGCGAGCACCAGCTCATCACGCTCGACGATCGGGCACCGCACCGCCATCGAGGTCTCCTCCTCCGGCAACGTGAGAAACAGCTTGCCCGCGACCTTGAAAATCGGCATACCCCAGGCGAATTGCTCTGCGGTCTGCGGCAGCGACAGGACGTAGGCGCGGACGTCATCCCCGGTGACATTCATGGAGCCATGATGACAGCGGGCACCGACATGAACAGTGCCTAGCCGTCGTCGCTCAGAAGGTGAAGGTTGCGGCCCTGCATCTTCCAGCGTCGGCTGAATGCCCACTTCAAGGTCGAGCTCTGGCCGACAAGGACCGAGGTTCCGCTGACACCGATGAAGACGTCGCCGCAGGGTAGGCAGAAGTTCCAGTGTTCCTGGGTGTCCGGTTCTTCCTCGCCAGTGAGCGATTCGACGACGTTGCCGGAGTACCCGGGGAACAGGTGGAGGCGGAGGTCGTCGAAGACGAAAGTGATGTCGCCGCCGCGGGAAATCGGGGTGATGGCTGTCAGCGTGCGTCCGTCGAGGATCTTGATGGCGTCGGCGATGTATTCGTGCGGGTCTCCGCAGGCGAGGATGACCTGCTCATCGGTCTCGATGCGCCAATCCGCGCTGCCGACCAGCAGGGCTGTCGACTGGACCAGCGGCTTCGGCTCCGCGCTGTCGTGCGGATCGAAACGTACCGAGAACATGCTGCCCAGTAGCCATTTCGCTCCCCAGGACCGCGTGGTTGCCGCCCGCATGATGGCCTCGGGAACATCGAGCTCAGTAATGGTCAACACCCCAACCACCCCGCACGCCCACACGCAACGCGCGCCTCCCGCCGAGCGTGAACGACCAGGTCGGCACGTCTGCGTCAGGCCCTCGGAACACGGTCGGAAAGACTCGAAGTGCGTACTCGCCGAACCAGAATGTGGCGTCCCAGCTCGGGCGGTGCGCCTCGAACGCCCGAAATTCGCACCCATCCAGGATCGAGACGGTGTCGCGGATGAACCGGGGCGCGTCACCTCCCGCAACAATCGGCCCCGAATCCCCATCGATCCGCCATGACCGAGTCCCCACACTCAAGACGGGCCCAGAGCGCATGACCTCACCGCCACGGAACAACTGCAGACGCAGCGTGCCGCTGTCGAGGAGCCGAGGCTCGCCGACCTCGCCGCCGAGGAACGGCGTGACCAGGTCTTCGATTGAATCTTCGTGCATCGCATCGGAAGGCTAGCTGACCATCTCGACGGGGACGATCGATTTTCGGGCCGTGACTGGCGGGAAACGCGTACTGCCTGCCGTGCAGGTCGATACCGACCCGATGATGCCCTCAGCGCTCGCCGAGCAGCGCGGTCCAGCCGACGCGGATCGGGGTGACGAACCTGTCGGTCCATGCGGGCAGGGTGGTGGTGTGGTTGCGGAAAGCGCGCAGTTCGGGGGTTTCGGCAACCTCGAACCACTGCTTCGAGGCGGGGCGGTCGAGCAGGACGATCATCGCCACCGACGTGACGGCGATCGGGAGGGTGAGCAGGCCGAGTGCGGCGAACGGGATCACCAGGGCTGCCCCGTACCAGCCCAGTGCGTGCGCGTATCGCGAACGCTGGGTGAAACTCAGGGTGAACACCGCCAGCAGGACCGTCAGCGGCCAGGCGATGAGCACGCTGCCTGCCATGCCGACCATCGGCGATTGCGGGGGGAGGATGGCCGCGGCCGTCACGGCGAGCACGACGGCCCCGGTGCCATAGATCAACTGCCACACCGCCAACTGTTGTGCGCGCCGAACCTGTCGTGGGCGCACGCCCAACGAATCCAGTTCCAACGCAACCGAATCGACCACACCCATACCGAGCATCGAGCGTCTACCCTTCACAGCTCACCGCGGGGTCGGATGACCCCATGGACAACTGGCTGACAGTAGTCGCCGTTCTGGTGTTCGGCTACCTGAGTTCCGTTCTGCGGGAACTGAATTCAGTCAGCGATAGCGACCTTGGTGCGGGCGCGGGCGGCGGTGATTCGGCGGCCGATTACTCCGTGGCGGGGAGCGAAGAGGTAGACGAACGCGAAGGCGATGCCTTGGGTTACAACGACCATGCCGCCGGCGGCGGTGTCGAGGTGGTAGCTGATGTAGAGGCCGGTGACCGCGCACAGGACCGAGATGGTGGGGGCGATGATCAGCATGTGGGAGAAGCGGTCGGTGAGTAGGTAGGCGGTGGCGCCGGGGATGATGAGCATGGCTACCACCAGGACCACGCCGACGGCTTGTAGGGCCACTACCGAGGTCAGGGCCAACAGGGCCAGTAGGGCCGTGCCCAGGATTCGGGGGTTGAGGCCGATGGCGTGGGCGTGGGTGGGGTCGAAGGCGTAGAGGGTGAAGTCGCGGCGTTTGAGCAGCAGGGCGATCAGCACGATCGCGGCCAGGATCATGATCTGGATCATTTCGCCGCGGCTCACGCCGAGCAGGTTGCCGAAAACGATGTGGTTCAAGTCGGTTTGGCTGGGGGTCTTCGAGATCAGGACCAGACCGAAGGCGAACAGTGTGGTGAACACGATGCCGATCGCGGCGTCCTCTTTCACGCGACTGGTGTCGCGCACCACGCCGATCAACGCCACCGCGAGGAACCCGAAGATCACCGCGCCTACCGCGAACGGCCAGCCCACGATGTAGGCCAGCACCACGCCGGGAAGTACCGCGTGCGACACGGCGTCGCCCATCAGCGACCAGCCGATCAGCACCAACCAGCACGACAGCACCGCGCACACGAGCGCGGCGGTGACCGTGGTCGCCAACGCGTGCACCATGAACGGGTAGCGCAGCGGTTCGATGAAGAACTCCTCGAGGCTCATCGGTTCTCCTCCACATCGAGGCCGAAGGCCTTGGCCAGGTTCTCCGGCCGCAACACCACCGCGGGGTCGCCGTGTTCGAGCACGCGGCGATTCAAAAGCACTGCCTCGTCGGCTAATCGGGGCAGGGCGTGCAGGTCGTGGGTGGACACCAGGATGGTGGCGCCGTCGGCGGCGAGGTCGCGCAGCAGCGCCGTGATGGTCGCCTCGGACCGCTTGTCGACACCGGCGAACGGCTCGTCGAGCAGCAGAATCGTGGCTTCCTGGGCGATGCCGCGTGCCACGAACGTGCGCTTCTTCTGACCACCGGACAGCTGGCCGATCTGCCGGTCGGCCAGTTCGGTGAGGTCGACGCGGGCCAGCGCTTCGTCGACGGCGGCACGATCAGCTCTGCTCGCCCGTCGGGTGAACCCCATTTTCCCGTAGCGCCCGGTCATCACCACATCGCGCACCGACAGCGGAAAACTCCAGTCCACATCCTCGGACTGCGGCACGTACCCGAGACTGCCCGCCTTGCGCGCGGCGGCCGGTGCGGCGCCGTTGATCAGCACCCGGCCGCGATCGGGCGTGACCAGGCCCATCACGGTTTTGAACAGGGTCGATTTGCCCGAACCGTTCATGCCGATCAGCCCGCAGACCCGGCCCGACTTCAAGGTCAGTTCGACGTTGTCGAGGGCGAGCACGTCACCGTAATGGACTGTCACGTCCTGGATTTCGACTACCGGCGCGGTCATTTCGGTGCTCCGGCGAGTCCGGTTGCGATGACGTTCGCGTCGTGGCGGATCAGGTCCAGGTAGGTCGGCACCGGCCCGTCTGCTTCGGACAGCGAGTCGACGTAGAGCACGCCGCCGAATCGCGAACCGGACGCTTCGACCACGCGCTGCATCGGCGCGTCGGACACCGTCGATTCGCAGAACACCGCGGGCACCCGACGTTGCCGCACGAAGTCGATGGTCGAGCCGATCTGCTGCGGGGTGGCCTGCTGTTCGGCGTTGACCGGCCAGATGTATTTCTCGGTCAGGCCCGCGTCGCGAGCGAGGTAGGAGAACGCGCCCTCGCAGGTGACCAGGGCGCGCTGGTCGGCGGGCAGCGCGTTCACCGCGGCGACCAGATCGTCGCGCACGGCGCCGAGCTGGGTTTTGTAGGCGTCACCGTTGGCACGGTAGGCGTCGGCGTGTTCGGGGTCGAGGTCGGTGAACGCGCGGACCATGTTGTCGACATAGATCTGCGCGTTCACCGGTGACATCCAGGCGTGCGGGTTGGGTTTGCCGCGGTAGGCGTCTTCGCCGATGTTCATCGGGGTCACGCCGTCGCTGACCACCGCGTGCGGCACGTCGAGGTCGGAGACGAACTGACCGAACCAGGCCTCGAGGTTGAGCCCGTTGTCCAGGATCAGGTCGGCCTTGGCGGCCTTCTTGATGTCGCCCGGGGTCGGCTCGTAACCGTGGATCTCCGCGCCCACCTTGGTAATCGATTCCACCCGCAGGTGCTCGCCTGCCACATTGCGTGCCATATCGGCGAGCACGGTGAAGGTCGTGAGGACCACCTTCTTGCCGTCGTCCTCTGCGGAGGTGATGCCACCGCAGCCGGTGAGCGCGAACGCCAGGACACTGAGAACTGACGCCGCGAGTACTCGGCGTCGCACCGGCGAACGGTGGAACCCAACCTTCATCCCAGAATTATATTGTTCGGGTCGCCGAACTTTCAAGTTTTGGGCTTTAAACAGCCACGTAGACGGCTCAGGATGCCCAGGGCGGGGTGAAAGTCGAGCCATCGGGCAGTTCCGCGGCGAAGCCGACGCGGACAGTGACCATCAGGACGGCGGGTTCGCTGGTCGAGTTGGCGATGCCGATCATCGAACCGGCGGGCGCGACCGCCGCGTCGCCCGGTTTCATCGGCGCGGATTCGCCGTCGATCGACATGGTCACCTCACCCGACAGCAGCACGAACGCCTCCTCCCCCAGGATCCGGTGCGGCAGGCCGACCGAATCGGCGGCGATCTCGGTCTGCCACACGCACAACTCGGCACTGCCGGTACCGGGGCGGATCAAGGACGTGAAGCGGGTGTTGTGCACCTCGTGCACCTGGGCGTCGGTGGCGTGGATTACCGGCATTCGAACCTCCATAAGGTCAAGTAACTTGTCTATATAGTCAATTAGGTTGACCATCCTGTCAAGTGCCACAATGACTGTCGTGCCGAAAAACGCAGATCTGCCCCTGCTGCTGCTCGCCGCGGCGGCCGAGGTGACCGACGCCGTGCAGGCGGGTGTGGCGGCGGCGGGCTTCACCGATGTGCGGCCCACGCACGGGTACGCCTTCGCACGGATGGCACCGCACGGCGCGACGGTCGGCGAGCTCGCTGAACACCTCGGCGTCACCAAACAGGCCGCCAGCCAGCTCGTCGACGAGCTGGTCACCAAGGGCTATGCCGACCGCAATCCGCACCCGCGTGATGCGCGCGCCCGGCTGATCACGCTCACCGACCGCGGCTGGGCGTGTACGCGCGCCGCCGACGCCGCCCTGGCGGAATTCACTCGACATTGGTCGGACATCCTCGGCCCCACCGCGCTCGCCCAGGTCAGGAAGGGTTTGGCGCGTGTGGTCACGCCCGGTCGGGTGCGCCCGAGCTGGTGAATCGTCACCACCGGCGTAACCAATCGGGGTGCGGCGGCGATCTCATACCGGATATCCAATAATCCGAAGAACAGGATTTTCAAAACCTGCGCGAGGTCGCGGCGCGCGGAATACTCTCGAAAGCGAGCGGTGACGCGCCACCGCAGCACTCAGACCGAAAGGTCTGGGTCCCGCACTCGTCACGTCACCCGTTCCCCCCTCGATCTCGGAGGATCAATGTCAGCACTGGCCACTACCGTCGACACCGTCACCCGGCACAAGTACGAGCGACTGCAGTACACCGGTTCGGCCGGCGTCGTCGCCTCGCTCGAAGACGCGCGCCTGGTCGACCGGTGGCGCATCGATCACCCCGGCTGGGACGGCGAGCACTGGGCCTTCGACGCCGGCACCGACAGCCCCGGCCGCCTGCGCCCGATCAACGTCGCGACCCGCAACAACTGATCAGGCAGCACCCGCGGCGGCCGGACGGTCGGTGATCCGCGGGAACGGGCTGGCCGCTTCCAACTGGTAGGCCAGATCGAGCAGGGTCCGCTCGTCACCGCGACGACCGGCCAGCTGCACCGAACCGGGCAGACCGGTGGGCAGCAGGCCGTGCGGCAGCGAAATGCCAGGGGCCCCACCGACATTGTTGAGCGGGGTGAAGCCCGCGTAATCGGCCAGTTTGGTGAACAGCTGGTCGAACGGCTGGCCCGGCGCGAGTTCGCCGATGCGCGGCGCGGGATGCGCCAACACCGGGGTGAGCAGCACGTCGACCTGCGCGAAATGCTTGTCGTAGGTGGCAGGGCCGCTGCGCAACCGCCACGCCGACGCCGCCGCACCCAGCGGATTGCGCTTCACCAATCCGATCAGACCGGTGGTGAACGGGTCGAGCTTGCTCGCGTCGAAGTGACCGCGGTGGCCCAGTCGGAACGACAGGGTCATCGCGGCGGCCATGAACGCCCAGTACTGCTTGAAATCCTCGATGAACTGCGGGTCGACTTCCAGGCGCATCTCGACGATCTCGTGGCCCAGACCTGCCATGACCTTCGCCGCTGAAGCCAGGATCGCGCCGTTGTCGGGATGCACCGGGCGGCCCAGGATGTCCGCGGTGATCAGGCCGATCCGCAGTCGGCGCGCGCTCGGGCCTTCGACCAGGCCCACCGGCTCGAGCTTCGGGTTCGCGCCGAACTGTTCGACGGCGGCGAGGTAGTGCGCGGTGTCGCGGACCGAGCGGGTGACCACGCCCTCGGCGAGCAGGTTGACCGGCAGTCGACGCGCGCCCGGCTGGTCGAGCAAGCGGGCGCGGGTGGCTTTCAGTCCCACCAGGCCATTGGCCGCGGCCGGGATCCGGATCGAACCGCCGCCGTCGTTGGCGTGCGCGATCGGCACCACACCGGCGGCGACCAGCGCGGCCGAACCGCCCGAGGACGCGCCCGCCGAGTAGTCCGGATTCCACGGGTTGCGGGTCGGGGCTCGGTGCAGGAACTCGGTGCTGGCGGTCAGGCCGAATTCCGGCAGGGTCGACTTGCCGAGCACGATCACGCCCGAATGCAGGAACTGCGCGCCGGGGCCGGTGGTCACGGTCGCCGGGCGCGGGGTGAACGCGGCCGAGCCGTGGCAGCTGGGCAGGCCCGCGATGTCGGTGTTGTCCTTGACGAACGCGGGCACTCCCGAAAACACGCCCGCGGTTTCCGGGGTCGCCGCGGCGCGTTCGAAGCACGTCATCTGCACGGCGTCCAGGCTCGGGTCGACGGCGTTGGTGCGCGCGATCGCGGCCTCGAGCACCTCCGACCGGCTCACGTGCCCCGCACGCAAGGCCGCTGCCACACCGACTGCGTCCAACGTTCCCAGGGCATCATCGGTGAATCCGTGCACGGCAGAGCTCATCCCCGCAGCGTAATCCGAAACGGTGGCCCTTCGCAGCGGTAACTAGATTCCGCGTTCGATGGTGGCGCGGTGGGCCCCGACACGGCACTATCGAACTCGTGGAACTCCTGCGAATCGGACAATCCGCCTCCTGTTCGGGCGTGGTGTCGTGACCGTGCTGGCGCCCGGCGAAAACCGGCCCACGCCCGGCGATCAGCTCACGGTCACCGTGACCAGTTCCGCGTCGGTCGATGTGTCGGCGCTGCTGGTGAACGCGGCGGGCACCGTGCGCTCCGACGCAGACTTCGTGTTCTTCAACCAGCCGACCGGGCCCGGGGTGGTGTACCGGCACGGCAACGGTGGGTCGGATGTGGTGTCGGTTCAGACCTCGGCGTTGCCCGCCGATGTGGACAAGGTGGTTGTCACCGCCAGCCTCGACGGGCGGGGGCCCGCTACGTTCGCCTCCGTCGGCGCACTGACCACCACGATCGAATCCGGTTCCACCGCACTGACTTTCCCGATTTCCGGGCTCACCACCGAGAGTGGTGTGGTGTGCGTGGAGGTCTACCGGCGGGGTGGGGTGTGGAAGGTCCGGGCGATCGGGCAGGGGTACGACGACGGATTGGCCGGTATCGCTTCGGCTTTCGGCGTGAATCTCGACGACGAGCCCGAACCGGTAGCGCCGCAAGGTAATTCGGGCGGCCCGATGCAGGGGTCCGGCCATCCGCCGCAGAGCGCGTCTGGCCATCCGCACCAGCCGGGGTCCAGCGCGCCGACGCCACCCGGCCAATTCGCCCCACCACCTTCCTCTTCCCCAGCAGAAGCGCCCGGCTACAACCCCGGCGCCCCGACGCGACAACCGACGTATGCCTCTCAGCAAGGAGTCCGCCCCGTGCACAGCGACCTGTTCGACCCCTCCCATGCCGAGGTCAGCGGCCAAGGCATCCAGAAGCAGGGCGGCAAGATGGTCAAGGTCGGGATGAACGGGGAGGTGATGGCGCGGGCCGGGTCGATGGTGGCCTACCAGGGCGACCTGAAATTCGAAGCGCTCGGCTCCGGCGGCATCGGCCGCGCCATCCGCCAACACCTCACCGGCGAAGGCGTACCGCTGATGAAGGTGACCGGCCGCGGCGACCTGTTCCTGGCCAACGCCGCCGCCGACGTGCACATCATCGACCTGGACGGCACCGACGGCCTCACCATCAACGGCGCCAACGTCCTGGCCTTCGACTCCACCCTGCGCTACGACGTCGGCCGAGTCCAGGGCGCCGCCGGCTACGCCTCCAACGCCGGCCTGTTCAACTGCGTGTTCACCGGCCGCGGCCGCATCGCGATCACCACCCACGGCACCCCGGTAGTCCTCACCGTCGACCAGGCCACCTACGCCGACCCCAACGCCGCCGTAGCCTGGTCCTCCAGTCTCCAAACCGGCATCAAACGCAACGACTCCTTCGGCCTGGGCCGCCTCATGGGCCGCAGCACCGGCGAAGCCAGCACCCTCACCTTCACCGGCCGAGGCTTCGTCATCGTCCAACCTTCCGAACTCCCACCCGGCGGCCTGATCGGCGGCACCGGCGCCGGCCAACAAGCAGGAACCGGCGGCGGCCTCTTCGGCTGATCGCCGGGCGCACGACGCCTGTATTCGAGTCAGACGCTGTCGGCCGCCTCAGCCGTCGACCGTTGCCACCAGTGCACCGTGGCGGCGCAGCCGAGGATCACCGCTGTCGCCACGATGACCGGGCCTACTCGGTTCGAAGTCAACGAGTAGGTGTCCGGAACGTTTTCCAGCCACACCAGTTCAGCTTTCCCGGTCGCGGCGGCGCCGGACGAACGAACCTTCGCCAACCACGCCGCGGCAGCCGGACTGAACTCGAAACGCCCGGCGACCACCGGAACGATCGACAGTGCGAGCAGCGTGGTCGGTGCCACCGGCAGACACGCACCGATCGCGAAGCCGACGGCGACCGGCAGCAGGAAGCGGAAAGCGAATGCGGTGACGGACGTGCTCTCGATCAGCGCGGGCACCAGCGCACTCACTGCGACAACCGCGCACAGGCCGATCCCGACCACCGGCCGACGCCACCTCATGCCCCCGATCGCGGCGAGCACCAGCAATACGATCTGCGTTTCCGAGCCGAACTGGTCGATCTGGTACTTCTCCGACGGATCGATAGCGATCACTGCCGCGACCGCGAGCATCGTCAGCACCGCCACCCCATCGGGCCTGCGCAGCCACGCAGCCCAGACGATCGACCCGATGATCATGCCGACCGCGATCACCACCGGCGGATCGCCGACCGACTGTCCGGTCACCCAGATCAGCAACCCGATGCCGAGCGAAACGCCCACCGCGGCGGCAAAGCCACGGCCCGTCACTCGCGCATCGCAGCGTTCCTTGCCCGTGATGAACCCGAAAGCGAGCAGGGCCGCAGCGACCGCAGCCAGCAATGGCCAGCCGTCCGACAAATCGGGCAGACTTCGCTGCTCGAGGTAGTGCGCCGATAGCGCAAAGACCTCGTCGATCTGCGTCCCGTACAGCATCGCGACCAGCAACCCGACGACGAACCACACCTGCGAATCAGGTCGAATCACCGCTGCGGCCATGAGCAACCCCGCTGCCACAATCACCAACAACTGCTGTTCCGACGATGTCCCCTCGGCCGCCAACCCCGCCACGACGACGAGCATGGCGAGTCCGACCAATCCCGACGCCGCCGCGACAACGTACGGCAGTCGGAGCGATCCGATCAGGCCGACCACGATCAGCCCCACGATGGCAGCCCCGATCGCCGTGGGCGTGGCCGCCGGTCCGAACCAGCCCATGCCGCCACGCACCACTACCGCAAAACTGGACTTCGTATGACCGATCGCGTACCCGACCAGATATCCACACAGCACTCCGACAGCGATGGCCGAAATCTTTCGCGCATTCATCGGCGCCCCTCTCTTCGCCTGAGCACGGTAGCCGCTGTGTTAGTCGATACCAACATAACGATCGGGCGGACAAAGGTTTAGAACTGCTGTCGGGCGGAGGATACTCGAACGGGCGTGTTGTGCCGCGGTGGTAATTGCGTTGCGGTGCAAGCGCTTCGCCGTGGTCAATTGCCACGACAGGGCTGTTCCGGCGCCGGACGGATGTCCGGTTGTTCAGGCATGGTCACCGACGGATCGCTGCGGGGCGCGGTCGGACTTTCGAACTATGTCGCACGAGTTGTGCGCGTTGGGGAGAAGTAATCATGATGAAGAATCGTTTGATCACCGCAGCCGCTATCGGGGGCGCGCTTGTGCTGCCGGTGGCATATTCCACGCTCGGGCAGGTGCCCGCGGCGCAGGAGCACAGTGTTGTGCTGATGCAGGACAGTGAGGATCTCGGGACTCGGGAGAAGCCGGTTCCGCTCGGTGAGACCTTTGATGTGGGCGAGGATTGGCAGGTCAGCGTCGTTACGGTCGACTCGAACGCGACCGCTGACGTGCTCGCCGAAAATCAGTTCAACGATCCACCGCCAGCTGGCCGACAGTTCGTGCTCGTACGTACGACCACGAAATACGTCGGCGAAGAGACCGGTTCGCCGGGGTTCGATCTCACCTACAAGTTCTACGGTTCGAAAGGAAATACCTACACCACCTACGACTCGGACGACTCCTGCGGTGTGATCCCGAATCCCCTCAGCGAAGTGAACGAGCTCTATCCGGACGCGGGCGGCGAAGGAAACGTGTGCTTCGCAGTACCCGCCGACCAAATCGACGGAGGTGCTGTCATAGTCGAGGAACTCATGGACATGAGCAGCGATAAGTCATTCTTCGCGATCGAATGACTAATTAACCCGTGCGCTCCTTGCGCGCCTGACGCCGAGCCTCACGCATATCGTTGAGTTCCTGCTCCAGACTTTCCGCGATCCGGAATTGCCCGGTGTCGTAGATGCTGGTCGGCTCGATCGCCTCATACCCGAAATTGGCTTCCGCGAAAGCCTTTTCGACGCGGGCTTCGATATCGGAGATGGCGGTCTTGCGGGCTGCGGGGACCACCTCGGCGGGCTTGACCGCCTCGGGCTCCACCGGTGCCTTGGGCGGTTCGGGCGCGACCACCGGAGCGGCCGGAACCCGCTTGGTGGCCTTGTCCGTAGCGGCGGGCTTGCCGATGCCGAAACGCTTGCGCTTCTCCGCGGGACGGGTGGCCGCGACCGGTTCCGTAGGCGTCCAGGCAGGTTCGCGGGTAACGGGAGCAGCGGGTTCGAGGGCAGCAGGCGCCTCGGCGCGAGCCATGCCGGTCATCGGCGGGGTGTACGTGAGGCGGATACCCTCGGTGGTCTGGCGGGCCAGGATGGTGTCGGCCGGGTCGGGCAGGTCCCTGACCTGGCTGGTCGCGCGGGTGATCGCCAGGCCGTAACGGGCACTGACCGCGTCATGGATCAGCAGCGCCACGCCGATCATCACCGGCGCGACCGCGTGCACCGCGACGTCGTACCAACGCCCGTCGCGCACATAGGGATACGTGTTCAGGGTGACGGTGAGTCCGAGCAGCGCGAGTTCGGCGAGCGCGACCTGCCGACGGTTGTCGATCACGCCCCACTCGGCGACCTTGTTCGTGCCGACCATGATGATGATCAGACACACGCTGATCATCGCCTCGAGCAGGTAGCTGAACCAGAACAGCGGATCGCTGGGCCCACCGGGCGCGATGTTCTGCTGCACGTTCACCGCCGACCACAGCATGCCAGCGCCGACCACGCCCGCCAGCGCCTTCAGCGACCACGACCGGTGCCGGTACAGCGAGGCCAGCCTGGCGTGCGGGCTGGATTCGCGCCGTTGGGCGGCCATCGCCTTTCTGGCGAGCAGCAGATCTCGCATGTCGGCCTTCTCGATCGCTTCGGTGGTCTGACGGCTGCGGTCCGACGCGGACGCCATCGCCTGGGTGTGCTTCCAGCGCTGTTCGCGATCCTGTTCGCGGATGCGTTCGGCGAGTTCACGTTCGGCGGCGAGCTCGGACTCCGACAGGGCGTCGGTCAGCGCGGGATCGAATTGGTAGGCCAGACGCCCCCGGGCACGTTCGACTCGCAGGGCGAGCTGGCTGACGTCGTCGGTGGCGGGACCTGACTCGATCGTCATGCCAGACCACCGCCGAGGGCGCGCAAAGGCAGGCAGGTGACCACACGTGTGAACGGCACGGACCATTCTTAGTCGATATACCCTCGAGTGTGAAACCGATGCTCCCCCACAGCGCCTCGCATACGGCGCGCCGCGCGCGACACGCGCAACATTTTCGGTCAGAGCGCGGATAGGCGAAGATAATCGCCCGCCGCCGCAGGCGTCGATCCTGCGCGGGAATCGTCGGTTCGCCGGGCGGCGGCAACCGGCGGCACCTAGGGTTGGGTCCGGGGGTGCCGGGGGGTTCGCGCACGCCCGTGAGATCGATGGCGGAGTGACGAATTGACCCAGCACACAAGCGAACTCGATCAGACGATCGCGCACCGACTCGAGCCGTGGACCGCGCGCTTGGGCGACGACCGCAAGGCCTACTTCCATCACGTGCTGCGAGTGCTGCGCCTGACCGACCTGCTGTTCGCCCACAGCGGCGAGCCCGGTGCACCGCCGAGCACTCGCGAGGAGTTCCGCACCGCGGCGGTCTTCCACGATCTCGGCATCTGGGCCGCAGGCACTTTCGACTATCTCGAACCGTCGTGCGCGCTGTCGTGCGACTGGCTGATCGCGCAGCGTCGCGAGGATCTCACCGAGGTCGTCGGCTCGATGATCCACGACCACCACCGCATCCGCCCGGCCGGCAAACCCACTGATCCCGTCGAACTGTTCCGGCGCGCCGATCTGATCGACGTGTCCCTGGGTGCGATCCGCTTCGGCCTGCCGTATTCGGCCTACTCGAACCTGACGCGGCGCTACCCCGACAGCGGCTTCCACTACAAGCTGGTGGAGCTCACGATCCGGCGCGCACTGATCCATCCGCTGTCACCGCTGCCGATGATCCGCTGGTGAGAGGCTGATTCGCCGCCACTATTGTCACCGCGCCAATACTGCTGCACACTGGTGACCGTAACCACCGGTCACGCCTGGACCGGTGCTGTGCCGAGCCGAACTAGGAGACTGCATGGCCGCCAATCGGTCCAGCTGGATGAACGAGGACCTGGACGCCCTGCGTGACATGACTCGTGCGTTCATGGCCAAGGAACTCGTCCCCAATATCGACAAGTACCGCGAACAGCACCACGTCGACCGTGACCTGTGGAACAAGGCGGGCGAGGTCGGCCTGCTGTGCATCTCCATCCCGGAGGAGTACGGCGGCGGTGGCGGCACCTTCGCGCACGAGGCCGTGCTCATGGAGGAGCAGGCCCGCGCGGTCGACACCTCGTGGGGCATCAGCCTGCACAACGGCATCGTGGCCCACTACGTGCTCGCCTACGGCACCGAAGAGCAGAAGAAGCACTGGCTGCCGAAGATGGCCAGCGGCGAGGTCGTGGGCGCGATCGCGATGACCGAGCCCGGCACCGGTTCCGACCTGCAGGCCGTGAAGGCCAAGGCGATCCGCGACGGCGACGAGTACGTCATCAACGGCTCCAAGACCTTCATCACCAACGGCGCGCAGGCCGACCTGATCATCCTGGTCGCCAAGACCGACCCCACCCAGGGTGCGTCGGGCGTCTCGCTGGTGCTGGTCGAGGCCGACCGCGAAGGTTTCCGTCGCGGCCGCGTGCTGGACAAGATCGGTCAGAAGGGCCAGGACACCTCCGAGCTGTTCTTCGAGGACGTGCGCGTCCCGGTGACCAACCTGCTCGGCGACCAGGAGGGCCAGGGCTTCATCCAGCTGATGCAGCAGCTGCCCCAGGAACGCCTGATCGTGTCGATGGGCGCGGTCGCGGGCATGGAGGTGGCGCTGGATCACACCCTGCGCTACACCAAGGAGCGCGAGGCGTTCGGTCGCACGGTGTTCAGTTTCCAGAACACCAAGTTCAAGCTGGCCGAGGTCGCCACCGAGGCCCGCATCGCGCGCGTGTTCATCGACGACTGCGTCGAGAAGCACATCCGCGGCGAACTCGACATCCCCACCGTGGCCATGGCGAAGTGGTGGACCACCGACAAGGCCATGCAGATCGCCGACACCTGTCTGCAGCTGTTCGGTGGCTACGGCTACATGAACGAGTACCCGATCGCGCGCATGTGGGTCGACAACCGCGTGCAGCTGATCTACGCGGGCACCAACGAGATCATGAAGGAGATCATCGCCCGAAGCCTGTAGTACCGCTTCGGATTCGACGATCCGCACCGGCCGCGAACACCTGTTCGCGGCCGGTTTTCGCTGTTGAGAGGCCATTTCGTGACCTATCCGGCGCCACGACCGAGCCGAATGTCCTTCGGAAGAAGTTGGACAACGAGCAGGGGATGGTGCGGCGACAGTGGACACGGACGGCGACGGTTCGACGGGACGACCCGAACAGGAACCGGTACTGCCGGACCGTGCGCAGATGATGCAGGCGGTCTGCGGGGTGGCAGGCGATGCCGACCCCGTGCTGTGCGCCGCGCACGAACTCGCCACCCTGCACGAACGCCGCGAACAGCAGCTCCCCGGTGACACCAGCGACATCGATTGGGCGCGTGCGCGTTTGGTGTGCGAAATCGACCGCTGGGTGGTTCTGCGCTCCCCCACTCCCGCCATCTCGGCGCCGATCCACACCGAAAGCATCGGCGCCGTCGTGGATCGCATGGCCCATTTCGCCGCCCTGACCTACCGTGCCCTGGCCTGCGGTGCCGAAGCCGACCTGCACGCCGCCCAACAACGCCTGCACGAATTAGCTTGCGGCTACGCCGATCTCATCGGTGAAGTCGCCAGCGGCGCGCGCCGTCTCCCCGACGGGCTCGACGGCGACACCCCGGAAAGCGATGGCCCCCAACCGAGCCGGAACCTGCCGCATTCGGAGTAGTCGGTTTCCCGGCGACGGGTCGCATCACTGCCCGGTCGCCACCTCGGCGGTTTCCGGCCACATCGCCGTCCACGCGCGTTCAGTCCGCCGCCGTACCGTCACCGGTAGACGGCGAACGGAGCCCGACATGCTCGATCCGCGACTGCACACCACCTGGCTGGTCAACGCGGCATCGGGTGCCGCCGCGGCGACAGTGCGGGCACCGATGGCCAGGCCGTTCTCGTGGACGGGCGTGCGCGATCGGCTGGTCGTCACCGATCTCGAGGTCGTGACGGTCACCCACGACACGGCGATCCTCACCTGGTCCACCCATCGACGTGATCGCGCAGGACGGTGGCACCCGGCGGCGTCGGACACCGAGGTTCGACTCGCACCGGCCGACAGTGCGGCCCCGCCGGTGACCCGCTACTTCGATGCCCGCCGCACCGCGCATCACTACGCCGAGCTGCGCGGCCTCGAGCCGGGTCGCCGCTATCGGTTCACCGCCTGTTCCGACGGTGAAACCGCGGTGCCAGGACGCACGTGGGTGACCCGTCGCCCCGAAACTCCCGAGGTCACGGGCGTGTTCACGACCGCACCGCCACCGCCGGGACGGCTGCTGCGCACGATCGCGCTCGCCAACGACACGCACTGGGGTGAGGAACGCAGCGGTCTGATCCTGGCCGGACTGCCACCTGGTCTACGCCACGACGACGGTCATTACCCGCAGGTCATGACCGAGGCACTGCTCCACGATGTCCGTCGTCCCGAGCGCGCGGCCGATCACCTGGTCATCGCGGGCGATCTCACCGATTGCGGGAGTGCTGAACAGTGCGCCGGTGTGGGTGCTCGCCTCGACGAGTGGGGTGTGCGAGGTCGCGACTACTTCGTCTGCCGCGGCAATCACGACGCGCCACGCGAGTCGGGTGACCACTGGGGTGCGGTGTTCGGGCCGGTCGGCCGGCTGAGTTGCCATGAACTGGGCGGCTTACGTTTGATCGGTCTGGACACCACCCGTCGACGAGGTGCCGGTGGCACGATCAGCGCCGACCAAATCGCCCACCTGCGCGCAATATTGGCCGCCGACTCGGACATGCCGACCCTGGTCTTCGGCCATCACCCCGCGAGTCGCCATGCGGCGCTGAGCAATCCGGGTGGCCCCGGTTTCGTCCTCGATCGCGCGAGCGCGGCCGCCCTGCAGGCGTGCTACCGAACGGCACCCGGCGTCTTCCTTCATCACAGCGGTCACACTCACCGAAATCGCCGCTCCCGTCCCGATTCTGTCGAATACCTGGAGGTAGCCGCGGTGAAGGAATACCCCGGCGGCTACGCGTTACTGCGCGTCTACGAGCGCGGCTACACCGTCCACTTCCACCGCATCGCCGCCGCGGCAGCGCTGGCCTGGACCAGCAGAACCCGCAAGCAGTACTTCGGCCTGCACCCCGATCACGCTCTGGGCAGCCTCACGGACCGAAATCACGGTGCACGCCATGATTTCTCGGGCGTCACGACTGTGCACTGATCTCAGAACATGCGCACTGCCACCAAACGCCAACCGTCCTTGGTGGATTCGACGCGGCCCGCGATGGCCAGCGTGCGCGGGCCGCGTTGATAGGACGCGAAGACCTCTGCTGCGCCGTCGTCGGTGGGCGTGAGTTTCACGCGAGACAGCGTGGCGCTGCCCAGGTTTCGTCCGGGGACCAGGTCTTGGGTGAGCATGGTGTTGATGGCGGCCAGGGCGCGTGCGTCGACGAAGGCGCGCAGGTGGCCCGGCGATCTCCGTCGGTCGACCACCTCGAGCAGCAGGCGCAGGACCTGCTCGGTGAATCGTTTTGCCCCCGAAGCTGATTCGACCGTGGGAGGCAGGGCTTGCGGGCATGACGCACGCACAGCCCTGCGGATACTGGCCGGTGTACCACCCGGCGCTCGTCGTCGAGCCGATCCAGTAACACGATGTGGCGCAGCAACATTCGTCGACCCGGATCGCGACACGATGGCCCCGTTCTCCAACTGCGGCTCGCAATGCGGTGCAGGCGACAACACCAATTCCTCCGTAGACATAAGCCCGTCCCCTTCGGCCGCCCTCCCACTCCCCAGTGGTGGCGCACAGCATGACACGGGGGTACGACAAGTGGGCGCGAAATCAACGCAGGTCACCTCACGTTGTCCACCTCCCGACCAGCCGGAAACCTGCGCGTAACACCGACTCTCGGCATAAACCCCGAATCGGACGAACCGCCTCAGAACAACGTCATCGGTTCGTCCGGTGCGGGAGTCGGCTGCGCGGGCAGATCCGGGACGACCGCGCGGACCTCATCGTGAAAGCGGCGGGCCAGCTCTCGGGCGGCGGCGTTGTCGGGAGTGTGCACGAACACCGTCGGCGAGCGACCCTCCCGCAGCCAGCCGGCGACGGTGTCGACCCATGGCGCCCAGCCCGCCACGGTGCGTTCGGTGTCGGCGCGGCCGTGATAGCGCACGATCGGGTACTCGGTCAACGCCCGCATCCGCCGCGCCACCCGAGGCTTCTTCGCCCGTGGCTCGTACTCCGACGGATCACCGGGCGGCCCGTCGAACAGGACGGTCGTATCGAAAGGCACCCACTCCGCGTCGATCCGCCCGAGCACCCGTTCCAACTGGACCGCGGCTCGCTCGTCGTCGAAAAAGGCTGGATGCCGAACCTCCACCGCACAACGCAACCCATCGGGCAGCGCCCGCTGGAACCGGGCCAGCGCACCCAGATCATTGGGCCCGAACGAAGCGGGCAACTGGATCCACAGCGCGTGCACCCGCGACCCGAGCGGTGCCATCACGTCGAGAAAAGCCCCGAGCTCACCCTCGGCGTCGACCAGCCGACGCTCGTGGGTCACCGAACGCGGCGGCTTGAGCACGAACCGGAAATCGGGCGCGGTCTGCGCGACCCACGACTGCACGGTCGACGCGGACGGTGTCGCGTAAAAGGTCGTGTTGCCCTCGACCGCCCCACAGTGCCCGGCATAGGCCCGCAACCGTTCCCGGGGCGCGGGCCACTGCGGGTGCGTCCACATCGCACACCCAACCCGCAGCTCACGCACAGCCCGACCGTAATACAGCCACCGCCCGCACCTAAAATGAGACCGGTTGCCACCATTCGCCCTGTGCGCGGTGGCGGGGTATCGACCCCCGCCGATCTTCCGGTGCGCACGACGGAAAGGGCCTGTGATGGCGATTCTCACCACCGAACGGCCCGGCGCTGTCACCGCGACTCGCGCGTGGCTGGGCGTCTGCGCGGCGATGGTCGCGATCGCGTGGGGCGGCAACGAGTTCACTCCGCTGCTGGTGATGTACAAACTCAACGGCCTGCCGCTGACCGCGGTCGACCTGCTGCTGTTCTACTACGTCTTCGGCATCGTGCCCGCGCTACTCATCGGTGGCCCGCTCTCCGACCGCTTCGGCCGCCGCCCCCTGATGTTGCCCGCCCCGCTGATCGCCGCGGCCGGTTCGCTGCTGCTGGCGGCGGGCGCCGACTCGGTGCCGATGCTGGCCGCGGGTCGCTTGCTCAGCGGTGTCGCGCTCGGATTGGCGATGGCGGTCGGCGGGAGTTGGCTCAAGGAACTGTCGCAACCGCCGTTCGCCGAAGCAGTCGCGGGCAAGGGCGCTCGCCGCTCCGCGATGAGCCTCACCGCCGGTTTCGCGCTGGGCGCGGGCGTTGCGGGCACCCTGGCCCAGTGGGGTCCGCTGCCCGATTCCACCGCGTATCTCGTCAACGCGACGCTGTGTCTGGCGACCGCGTTCTGGGTGTTCAGAACACCGGAAACAGTGACCCGGCAAGCTGATTCGGGCCGATTGCGCGACGACCTGAAGATCCCCGCCGCCGGACATCGACGATTCCTGCGCGTGGCGGTGCCGATCGCCCTGTGGCTGTTCACCGCCAACGCCACCGCCTACGCCGTCCTACCCACCCTCCTACTGCCGCGCGTGCAACAGGCCCCGATCGCCTTCTCCGCCCTGGTCACCATGGTGACGCTGGGCTGCGGTTTCACTATCCAATCCGTGGCCCGCCGCATCGACCGCCCCGGCACCGCCCGCGCCGCGGTGGTCGCGCTGGTGTTGCTCACCACCGGCATGGTCATGGCGGCGTGGACCGCGACCACCCTGAGCATCGGGGTCACGCTGCTGACCGCGGTGGTCCTCGGCAGCGGCTACGGCATCGGCCTGGTCGCGGGCCTGCAGCAGATCGAACGCATCGCGGGCCCCAAGGACCTGGCCGGCCTGACCGCGGTCTTCTACTCGGTGAGCTACCTCGGCTTCGGCGTCCCCGCGTTGCTGTCCGCCCTGCACAGCGGTGCTGGTTTCGGCTACCCCGCGATGTACCTGGTCACCGCCGCGATCACCGCCTGCTGCCTGGCACTGGTCGCGGTGAATTATCGCGAAACAACCTGAACGCACCGACTGTCAGCACCGGCCCGCACGTGATCGAGCGGGCTAGGCTGGTTGGCGTTATCGCTTCACGCCCGCCGGTCGGCATCGGCCGGATCGCCCAGTGAGGAGAGATCATGTCGGCACCGTCCAAAGGCCTGCCCGTCGGTACCTGGGTCATCGACCCCGCCCATTCCACGCTGCAGTTCTCCGTGCGCCACCTGATGGTGAGCAAGGTGCGCGGCCGCTTCACCGATTTCTCCGGCACGCTCGTGGTCCATCCCGACGGCACCGCCGATGCCGATGTCCAGATGAACGTCGCCTCGGTCACCACCGACAACGCGCAACGCGACGGGCATCTGGCCACCGCGGACTTCTTCGACTCCGCCAACCACCCGATCGCCACCTTCAAAGCCACCGGTTTCAAGGCTCTGAGCACCGAGTTCTCGGTCACCGGCGATTTCTCCATTCGCGGCAACACCCACCCGGTCACCCTCGACGTCGAATTCCTCGGCACCGGCCCCGGCATGGCCGACGCCCCCGTCGCCGGTTTCAGCGCGACCGCCACCATCAACCGCCGCGATTTCGGCCTCACCACCGAGATGCCGATGGCCGACGGCGGCGCCGTGATCGGCGACAAGATCAACCTCTCGCTCGATGTCGAGGTCGGCCTCCAGAGCTGACCCGCGCGCAGGTCAGGAGGGCGCATGTCGCGACGACGTTTCCGAGCCTGGCTCGCCGCCGGGCTGCTCGTGCTGGTCGCGGGTTGTGGTGGCACACCCACCGACCCCGACTTCGAATCCGCGGCCCCACCTGTCCCGACGATCTCGGTCGCGCCACAAGACGGTGCGACCGAGATCGACCCGCTGGGCCCGGTCCGCGTCAGTACCAGCGACGGGCAACTCACCTCGGTCACCATGACCAACGAAGACGGGGGCACCGTCGAGGGCCTGCTCACCCCCGACCAGTCGGCCTGGAAACCTTCTGAACCGCTGGGCTACGGCCGCACGTACACCATCACCGCCGAGGCGGTCACCGTCACCGGCACGGTCGGCCCGATCACCTCCTCGTTCTCCACCCTGGCACCCAACAATCAGACCGTGGTGTCCTTCCGCACCACCGGCGGCGTCCCACTGTCGACGTCGACCACCTTCGGTGTCGGCACGGTCGTGGTCGCGCATTTCGACGAAGACGTCCCCGACCGCGCGACCGCCGAAAAACACCTGGCCGTCACCACCGAGCCGCCGGTCGTGGGCTCCTGGTACTGGACCGACAACCGCAACGCGCACTGGCGCCCCGAGAAGTACTTCGCCTCGGGCACCAAGGTCACCCTCGCCGCCGACATCTACGGCAAGGACCTGGGCGGCGGCCTCTACGGCCAGCAGGACACCAAGACCAGCTTCACCATCGGCGACTCGCACGTGTCGATCGTCGACGACAACGACAAGCAGGTGCAGGTCTTCGACAACGGCACCCTGATCAAGACCATGCCCACCTCGCTGGGCCGGGGCGGCAGCGAGACCGTCGCGGGCAAGACCATCACCTTCTGGACCCAGCCGGGCATCTACACGGTGATGGAGAAGGCCAATCCGGTGATCATGGATTCCTCCACCTACGGCCTGCCGGTGAACTCGCGCCTGGGCTACAAGGAAACCATCGGCTGGGCGACCAAGATCAGCACCGACGGCATCTACCTGCACCAACTCGACGACACCGTCTGGGCGCAGGGCAACACCAATGTCTCGCACGGCTGCCTCAACCTCAGCGGCGAGAACGCCCGCTGGTTCTACAACTTCTCCCAACCCGGCGACGTCGTCGAGATCCGCAACACCGGCGGCGCCCCGCTCGAGGTGTGGCAGAACGGTGATTGGGGTGTGCCGTGGGCACAGTGGCAGGCGGGTAGCGCGCTACGGTGAACGCGCACAACGACTTTCCGCCGCCGCGCCGCGGGCCACAGCGGGTGGGCAAGCGCGTGGCCGCCAGCCACCGCGCGACCAAATCGGGCCGTGCGCGCCGAGTCGCGATGATCGCGGCCAGGCTTCTGGTGGCCAGCACCGCGTTGGCCGTGCTCGCGGGCACCGGCCTGGCCTGGTCGGCCAAGCAGGATATCGACACCGGCTTCACCCACTCCACCGCGCTGGGCGAGGACCCGCCACGATCGCGCGGCGGCGCCGTGAACATCCTGCTGATCGGCCTCGATACCCGAAAAGACCTCAACGGCAACGACTTACCGCAACAGATACTGGACCAGTTGCACGCGGGCGACGGCACCGAGGGCGGCTACAACGCGAATTCGCTGATCCTGCTGCACATTCCGGCCGATGCGAGCAAGGTGGTCGCGTTCTCGATCCCTCGTGACAACTACGTCCCGGTCACCGGTATCCCCGGCTACACCCAGCTCAAGATCAAAGAAGCCTACGGGCTGAAAAAGGCTGCGGTGCAGGCGATGTTGATCGAGCGGGGCGAGACGGACCCGGTGGTCCTGGAGCGTCGCGGTCGTGAGGCCGGGCGCGCGTCCATCGTGACCACGGTGCGCAATCTGGTCGGCGTGCCGATCGACCGCTTCGCCGAGATCTCCCTGGCCGGCTTCTACGACCTGGCCACCGCGGTCGGCGGTGTCGACGTGTGCCTGAACAATGCCGTCGACGACAGCGAGTTCTCCGGCGCGGTCTTCCCCGCGGGCCACCAGCATCTCGACGGTGCGCAAGCGCTGGCGTTCGTGCGTCAACGTCACGGCTTGTTCAACGGCGACCTGGACCGCACCCACCGCCAGCAGGCCTTTCTCACCTCGGTGGCCAAGTCGCTCAGGGATTCCGGGACGCTGACCAACCTGCACCAGCTGTCGGAGCTGATGGATGTGGCGCATCGCGATGTGGTGTTGTCGCAGGGCTGGAATCTGTTCGACTTCGCCCGCGACCTCGGCGCCGCCGGTTCGGTGCCGGTGGAGTTCCGCACGCTGCCGGTGGTGCGCTACGACGTGATCGACGGACAGGACGTGAACATCGTCGACCCGGACGCGATCAAACGTGAGGTGCGCGCGGCCTTCGGCCAGGAAACACCACCCGCCGAGCCGAGCGCGACAACTTCCCCGCCGACAACAACATCGGACACCATGCCGCTGCCCGACGCGATGCCACTACCCGACGCCGGACAACCGATCTCCACCGAGCTCGGCGACACCATCCCCTGCGTCAACTGAACCGGTCGGCCACCGGAATACCCAGTGGCCGACCGTCTTTCACTCTTCGGGAGCGTCCGGATACGCCTGCTGCCGGTATCCGCCCCGCAACGTCCCGTCCAGGTACGCCGCCTTGCACGCCCGCCGCGCGATCTTCCCGCTCGACGTCCGCGGAATCGACCCCGCCGGCACCAGCAGCAGATCGCGCACCATCACCCCATGCCTGCGCGCGATCGCCGCCCGCACCGTCTCGGTGATCGGCCCCGGCTCCAATTTCGCAGCGCCGGTGCCTCTTTCGGCCACGATCACCAACTGCTCCGCGTCGGGATCGGACGCACTGCCCGCAGCCTGCACCGCCGCAGGCAACTCCCCCGCCCGCACCGAGAACGCCGCGATGAAACCGGGCCGCAACGCCGTACTGGCTTCCTGCGCCGAATATTCCAGATCCTGCGGATAGTGGTTGCGGCCATCCACGATCACCAGGTCCTTCACCCGACCGGTGATGAACAGTTCACCATCGTGATAGGCACCGAAATCGCCGGTCCGCATCCACTTCGCGTCATCGGGCGCACCCTGCGCCCGACTGCCCGCCTGCGTACGCGCGATCACGCGATTGTGGAAGGTTTCCGCGGTCTCCTCCGGCCGTCCCCAGTACCCGATGCCCATATTGTCACCGTGCAACCAGATCTCGCCGACCTCGCCGTCACGGCGCTCGATCCCGGTGTCCGGGTCCACGATCGCCGCCCACTGCGAACGCGCCACATGCCCACACGACACCTGCGCCACCGCGTTCGCGGCGTGCTCGTCACATTCCACCATCCGGCCCTCGTTGAGCTGCCCGCGATCGACGTAGACCACCCGAGCCTCGTCGTCGCGCTTGGTCGCCGACACGAACAGCGTCGCCTCGGCCATCCCGTAGCAGGGCTTGATCGCGGTCTTGGACAGCCCGTACGGCGCGAACGCCTCGTTGAACTTGCGCATCGAGGCCACCGACACCGGCTCGCTGCCGTTGATCAGCCCGATCACATTCGACAGGTCAAGACTCTCGTCGCCCTTGGGCAGCCCGCGCGTCGCCGCGTGTTCGAACGCGAAGTTCGGTGCCGCGGAATAGATTTCGGCGCCGTCGGCCTGCGCGGCCAGCTCCTTGATCCACCGCGAGGGCCTGCGCACGAACGCGCTGGGCGACATGATGGTGATGAACTTGCCGCCGATGGTCGGCAGGATCACCGTGAGCAGCCCCATGTCGTGGAACAGCGGCAGCCACGTGACCCCGCGCGCGTTCTCGGTGATCCCGATGGCGTCGATCATCTGCAGCAGATTGGTACCCACCGAGCGGTGCGTGATCTCCACACCGGCCGGAACCCTGGTGGACCCGGAGGTGTACTGCAGATACGCCACGCTGTCGATGTTGATGTCGGGCCTGCGCCACCGCGACCCGACCGCGTCCGGAATCGCTTCCACCGCAATGATTCTTGGCCGTTGCGCGGCGGGCTGTTCGCGGAAGAAGTTGCGCACGCCCGCGGCCGCGCTGCCGACGGTGAGCACCGCGGCGGGCTCGCAGTCGCCCAGCACCGCGTGCAGCCGGTCGCTGTGGCCCTGCTCCTCCGGATCGAACAGCGGCACCGCCACATTGCCCGCGTACACCGCCGCGAACAGCGCGACGACATAGTCCAGACCCTGCGGCGCCAGCACCGCCACCCGGTCGCCGGGCTGGGTCACCTGCTGCAAGCGCGCCGCCACCGCGCGCAACCGCACGCCGAATTCGCGCCAGGTCAGTTCCTGGTATTCGCCCTCGCGTTCCCGTGAATAGTCGATGAAGCGGTAGGCCAGATCGTCCCCGTTGGCCTCGCTGTGCTTGTCGACGAAGTCGATCAAGGTCTGATCACCGGGAATCCGAATTGTCCCCAGTTCGTCTACATAGTCGTCGAATGTCTCGCCGATCATTCCCCATCCTTTTCAACGCACCATGACCAGAGGCCGCCGCCAACAACGCCGAATCGTCAGTACCGACCGAACGTCAGGGCGACGTTGTGACCACCGAATCCGAAGGAGTTGTTCACCGCGTAATCGATACGCCCGCGCCGTGCCTGACCCGACACCACGTCCAAATCGATGGCGGGGTCCTGATTGTCCAAATTCAGGGTGGGCGGAATGATGCTGTCGCGCACGCTGAGCACGGTCAGTACCGATTCCAGCGCACCGACCGCGCCGATCGAATGTCCCAGTGCCGATTTCGGCGCGTACACCGAGGCGTGCGAACCGATCGCCTTGCCGATCGCATTGGCCTCGGCGGTGTCGCCGATGGGCGTGGCGGTGGCGTGGGCGTTGATGTGGGTCACGTCGGTGCGGGTGATCCCGCCGGTCTGCATCGCCCGCGTCATCGCCCGCGCGGCGCCGGTGCCCTCGGGATCCGGTGCCACCAGGTGGAATCCGTCGGAGGTGACGCCGGCGCCCAGCAGTCGCGCGTGGATCGTGGCGCCGCGCGCCTTGGCGTGCTCCTCGGTCTCGATCACCATCATCGCGCCGGCCTCGCCGAACACGAACCCGTCGCGGTCGCGGTCGAACGGTCGCGAGGCCGCCTTGGGATCATGGTTGCGCGTGCTCATGGCCCGCATCTGGGTGAACGCCGCGATCGGCACCGCTTGGATAGACCCCTCGACACCGCCGGTGACCACCATGTCGGCATCGCCCATCACGATCATCCGCCAGGCATTGGCGATCGCCTCCGAGCCCGACGAGCACGCCGACACCGGCGTGGAAACCCCGGCGCGCGCACCCAATTCGATGCCGACGCAGGCAGCGGGACCGTTGGGCATGATGGCCTGCACGGTCAACGGCGAGACCTTCCGATAACCGCCGTTGCGCAGCCGATCACGCGCGTAGATCAGCGATTCCGCGCCACCGAGACCCGTGCCGATCGAGACGCCGAGCCGGTCGCGGTCCACCTCGGGGCTGCCCGCGTTGCGCCACACCTCGCGGCCCAGCGCCACGGCCATCTGCTCGACATACGAAAGCTTGCGCGCCTCTTCGCGGGTGAGCGACAGGGTGGGCGACACCGCCAGGTGTCCGCCGATCCGCACCGGGAGTTCGAAATCGTCGATGAAGGAATCTTCCAGGACGTCGATACCGCTCTCGCCGTTGAGCAGACCCTTCCAGGTCGAATCGACGTCGCCCGCGATCGACGTGGTCGCCGCCAGGCTCGTGACCACGATGTCCGTCATAATTTTTCGCTCACTCTCTCTAGCTATGCCACGACTGAACGGGAACCGCTGATGGAGCTGAACTGGTGGAGCGTATATGCACTCGGCGCGACGCGCCCAAATTCTTCGAACAGTGCGTAAGAGCACCGTGTCGTTTCCAGGCGCGATGCGCCGGGTCTATTGTGACGACGGGCAACACTACCGGACCGACGCAACTTGGGAGCTTTTCACTAACCGGAAAGGGCGAACGAGCGTGGCCAGGAACCTGACCCAACTGGAACTACTGATCGAGCTGGAACCCATCGCCGCGGGCAATGTCAACCGACATCTGTCGATGGCCAAGGATTGGCACCCCCACGATTATGTGCCGTGGGACCGTGGCCGCAACTTCGCCGCGCTGGGCGGAATCGATTGGGACCCAGAGCAATCCGCGTTGAGCGAGCTGGCCAAGGCGGCGATGGTCACCAACCTGCTCACCGAGGACAACCTGCCCTCCTACCATCGCGAGATCGCCGAGAACTTCTCCAAGGACGGCGCATGGGGAACCTGGGTGGGCCGCTGGACCGCCGAGGAGAACCGGCACGGCATCGTGCTCCGCGACTACCTCGTGGTGACCCGTGGCGTGGACCCCGTGGCGCTGGAACAGGCGCGAATGATCCACATGACCAACGGCTATTCGGCGATGGCCGTGGTCGATGACAAGGCCCCTGGCTTCGACATCAACTCCGCCTCGGGCGCGGGATTCCTGTTCTCGGTGGCGTATGTGACCTTCCAGGAGCTGGCCACCCGGGTCAGTCACCGCAACACCGGTCGCGTGTGCGACGACCCGATCGCGGACAAGATGTTGGCCCGCATCGCCGCCGACGAGAACCTGCACATGATCTTCTACCGCAACCTGTGCGCCGCCTCGCTGGACCTGGCCCCCGACCAGACCATGGAGGCGATCAACACCATCGTGCAGAACTTCCAGATGCCCGGCGCCGGGATGCCGGGCTGGCGACGCAACGGAGTGCTGATGGCCAAGCACGGCATCTACGACCTGCGCCAGCATCTGGAAGAGGTACTGCTGCCGGTGCTGCGCAAGTGGAACGTGTTCGAGCGCACCGACTTCGGGCCGCGCGGCGAACAGGCCCGCGAGGATCTGGCGGCGTTCCTCGAGCGGTTGCGCGGCGACGTGCTGCGCTTCGAGGAGCAACGCGATCGCTCGCTGGCACGCGCGGCCGCACGCGAAGCGCAACTGGTCTGATCGACGCCGGCCCGGCCGCTACCGGGCCGGGTCGCGGCGCGCGTGATTCTTGTTGCGGTACATCGCCGTATCCGCGGCGTGCACCAATTCGTCTACGGAACAGGGCAATTGCTCGAAGAACGCGGTGCCGATGCTCACCCCGACCGCGAGCATGTGCCCGTCGACCTCCAGCGGTTCGGTCAGCGCGGCCATCAACTCGTCGGCCAGTTGCGCCAATTGCTTTTCACCCGAACAGTTTTCGACCAGTACGAGGAACTCGTCACCACCGATACGGGCGGCCATGGCATCGGCTCCACGCACCGCGGCCACCATCCGGTCGGCGACCACCCGCAGTACACGATCCCCGATCATGTGCCCCCACAGATCGTTGATCTCCTTGAAACCGTCCAGGTCCAGATAGCAGATCCCGATCGGGGCCCGGGCACTGCCCAACCGGGTGAACAGGTGCGGACGATTCGGCAGGCCGGTGAGCGCGTCGTGATTGGCTTCGTGCCACAACCGGTCGGCCAGCTGCTTGCGTTCGGTGACATCGACCGCGACACCGATCAGGAATTGGATGCCACCGTCCGCGTCGCGAACGGCCGACATCGACAGGTCGATCGCGGTGACCCGACCGTCGGTATGCAGGTGTTCGGTCTCGGTGCGGAAGCTCTCGGATTCGCCGGCGACCATGCGCTGTAACTGGTCGAACGCGTCGTTCAGGTTCTGTGGGCCGAGGATGTCGGCGACGGTGCGCCCGGGCATGGTCTCCGGGGTCTGGCCGATCATGTGGGCCAGGGTGGCGTTGCAGTTCACCACCTGACCGGTCATGTCGACCGTGCCGATCCCGACCGAGGCGCCGTCGAAGACCGCCTCGAAACGTGCTTCCGACAGAGCCCGGCGCTGGTCGGCTTCCCTGGCGGCGGCCAGTACCGCGGCCAGCGTGGCTTCCTGCTCGGCCAGTGCGGCGGCCCGTAGGGCGGCGGTGAACCCGGCCGCGAAGTCGGCGGCCAGGCCGATCGCGCGGTCGCGGATCTGCGGCAGCGCGGGGTCGTCGGGGCCGTCGGTGGCGATGTCGACCAGGTCGGTGCAGATCACCCGCACCGAACGACTCACCGCGGCGGGATCTCGATAGTTGGCCGCGACCAGCATCCGCGCCGCCCGGCGCGCGGAATCGCCATCCTCGCCGCCACGCGCCGCGTTGATCAAGCCGCTGCCCAGCGCGGCCAGCATCTCCTCGATCTGCGTGCGATTGAGAGTGGGGGCGACGACGCCGTCGAGGGCATCAGCCCATCGCGCCGCCAACTCCCACGACCCCACTGCTGCTCCACCTGTCCATCGTCTATCGCACCGCCACCGTCGGGCGGCTCATACCTTGCGCGCAACCCCGCCCAGACCCAACGAACGGCCCGGCTGCTCGTGTTGATCACGCTGCGACTCGGGCCGCCACAACGGCAGCTCGACCACGCCGGGTTCGACCGAATCCCAACCCTGGAACAACTCGACGATCTGGTCTTTGGACCGGAAGATGATGCCGATCTTGTTCACGGTCGCCGACTGCTCACCCAGTTTACCGGCGTCCTCGGGCCGAAGCTCTGACGTGAGATGTGAAATGGCTATGAAACTGCCGGGTGCCACGGCCTCACGCAGGGCGGCCACCTTGCCGACCGGGTCCTCGTCGTCGGCCACCAGGTGCAGCACCGCGATGAGCAGCAGTCCGACCGGCTCGTCGAAGTCGATCAGCCCGGTCTCGCGGACCGCGGCCAGCAGGTCGTCGGACTTGCGCAGGTCGGCTTCGATCGCGCCAGCCCGGTCGTTGCCCGCCAGAATGGTCCGCGAATGCACGACGGCGACCGGGTCGATGTCGACATAGAGGACCCGCGCTTCGGGGTCCAGTTCGTGGACGATCTCGTGCACGTTGCCCGCGGTGGGAATGCCCGATCCGATGTCGAGGAACTGCCGGATCCCGGCATCGAGCATGAACCGGACCGCCCGGCGCAGGAAGGCGCGATTGCTCAGCGCAAGGCGCGGCAGGTCGGGGACGAGCTTGATGCCCATCTCCGCGGCCATCCGGTCCACCGCGAAGTTGTGCGAACCACCCAGCAGCGCGTCATACATCCGAGCCGGGCTCGGCTTCTGCATGTCGACGCCTTCGGGTGCCCACGTAGGCCTGTCCATTCGAATCCCCTTATCTGCCAACCACACTTCGACAGCGCAACCCCGCAGTAACGCCAGTCGCATAGTAGACGGCAGCACCGACATCAGCGCGGCGATCAGTTAGCACAGCTCATGTACATAACTAACAATGCCGCGAGGATCCAGGGCTCGGTGTCTACTTCTCCGTGCCGAACGGCTGCGCCCAGAGAGGGGCGACGTCCGGGGTCATGGTGGCCACCACGGGGATGCCCGCCGCCACGAAGTTGTCCAGTGCACGCCGCATATGGTCGGCGGAGGTGATCAGGACCGCTTTGGTCACACCGAGCGCTTCCATCATCCGCGCCGAGAACTCGGCATTCTGCACCGTGGAACCGGCTTCGGTCTCCGCGTGCAACCGGTGCCGGGCAACGCCGCGGATATTGAGCCAGTCGGCCATCACCTGCGCCTCGGTGATGCCGTTGCGCGGGTTGCCGCCGGTCACGATCACCGGCGACTCGGGTGACATGTAGGCCTGAATCAGCGCCGCGTGCAAGCGATTTCCCAGTTCGGCGCGCATCGTGCCATCGGGCAGCAACCCGTATCCCAGCACCACGATCGCGGTCTCGGGTCCGTAGGTAGCGGGCAGTTCGATGCCGGCGATACCGGCGATGGAGTCGGCCACGCCGATCAGCGGATCAGGGGCGGCGACACTGGGTGCCGCGGTGGCAACGACGGCACCGATCAGTGCGGCCGGCAGTACGAGACGTGTGAAGAGCCAATCCATGGTGACCTCCCGAAGCGACGTGGGATCATCGTCGCTCACCAGCACTTCGGGCACGCGGGTTTTCTGAAATATCGATGGTTCGGACCGCGAGCCGCGGGTCGCCGACATGGTTCGGGAACGCAAAAAGGCCCCCAACCAATGGTTGGGGGCCTTTCGCAATGATGTTCCGGCAGTGTCCTACTCTCCCACACCCTGTCGAGTGCAGTACCAT